>NZ_JBQFSR010000020.1:0-232 GCF_056538105.1 Ruegeria sp. BH6 | reverse complement strand
TGCCGACCTTGGTGTCGCTGTGCTGCGTCCTAGCCAGACCCTTTCCCCGATCAGTGTTGCCGAGTCGTTCGCGACATAGCGACGAGATCCTCACGATTCGGAACGCTGGGGATCGGTGCCGACCTTGGTGTCGCTGTGCTGCGTCCTAGCCAGACCCTTTCCCCGATCAGTGTTGCCGAGTCGTTCGCGACATAGCGACGAGATCCTCACGATTCGGAACGCTGGGGATCGG
>NZ_JBQFSR010000019.1:0-833 GCF_056538105.1 Ruegeria sp. BH6 | reverse complement strand
GCGGTGCAGTACGGCGTCCGCAAGGAAGACAACATGCTGGATTATGATCAGGTCGAGGCGCTGGCGAAAGAGCACCAGCCCAAGCTGATCATCGCCGGAGGCTCGGCCATCCCGCGCGTGATCGACTTTGCCCGCATGCGCGAGATCGCCGACATGGTCGGTGCCTATCTGCACGTGGACATGGCGCATTTCGCCGGTCTGGTTGCGGCAGGCGAACACCCCAGCCCCTTCCCGCACGCGCATGTGGCGACGACGACCACGCACAAGACCCTGCGCGGTCCGCGTGGTGGCATGATCCTGACCAATGATGAAGATATCGCTAAGAAAGTGAATTCGGCGATCTTCCCCGGCATTCAGGGCGGCCCGCTGATGCATGTGATCGCGGCCAAGGCCGTGGCCTTCGGCGAGGCTCTGCAGCCTGCGTTCAAGGACTATATCAAGCAGGTCGTCGTCAATTCGCAGGCATTGTCGGATCAACTGATCAAGGGCGGTCTGGACACGGTGACCCACGGCACCGACACCCATGTGGTGCTGGTCGACCTGCGCCCCAAAGGCGTGAAGGGCAACGCGACTGAAAAGGCCCTGGGCCGCGCGCATATCACCTGCAACAAGAACGGCGTGCCGTTTGACCCGGAAAAACCGACCGTCACCAGCGGCATCCGCCTGGGCTCGCCCGCCGGCACCACCCGCGGCTTTGGCGAGGTCGAATTCCGCCAGATCGCCGACTGGATCATCGAAGTGGTCGACGGGCTGGCCGCCAATGGCGAAGACGGCAACAGCGCCGTCGAAGCCAAGGTCAAAGCCGAGGTCGCAGACCTCTGCGCCAAATTCCC
>NZ_JBQFSR010000018.1:0-2987 GCF_056538105.1 Ruegeria sp. BH6 | reverse complement strand
TCAAGCTGTCAGGCCTTCGGGCTCTGGCAAGGCATTGGCGCGACAGCAGGCCGTCAGTGTGTTGGCCAGCAAGCAGGCAATGGTCATCGGTCCGACGCCACCGGGCACGGGTGTGATCGCTCCGGCGCGTTCGGCCGCGCTGGCGTAATCTACGTCACCAACCAGCTTGTTCTTGCCGTCCCGTTCAATTCGGTTGATGCCCACATCGATGACCGTGGCACCTTCCTTGATCCAATCGCCCGGGATCATCTCGGGGCGACCAACGGCAGCAACGACGATGTCTGCGCGGCGCACAACATCAGGAAGGTCCTTGGTGCGACTGTGTGCGATGGTCACGGTGCAGCTGTCACCCAGCAACAACTGCGCCATCGGCTTACCCACGATATTCGATCGGCCCACAACAACCGCATCCATACCCGAGAGCGAGCCATGGTAGTCGCGCAGCATCATCAAACACCCCAGCGGCGTGCAGGGCACCATCGACTTCTGCCCGGTACCCAGCAGTCCCACGTTCGAGATGTGGAAACCATCAACGTCCTTGGCCGGGTCAATCGAGTTGATCACCAGATCTTCGTTCAGGTGTTTGGGCAGGGGCAACTGCACCAGAATACCATGCACGGCTGGGTCGTTGTTCAGTTTGTCGATCAACGCCAGCAGATCTTCTTCGGATGTGTCAACATCCAGCTTGTGCTCGTACGAGTTCATGCCGACCTCGACGGTCATCTTTCCCTTGGACCGCACATAAACCTGGCTTGCTGGGTCTTCGCCTACCAGAACCACGGCCAGGCCGGGGGTGATGCCGTTTTCTTCTTTCAGCTTTGCGACCTGGTCGGCCACCTGGCCGCGTACTTTTGCGGCAAAGGCCTTACCGTCGATAACCTGCGCTACCATCCTTTGATCCCTTCTTTTCAAAAACGGATCGGGCGCACAAAGCGCCCGGTTCTTCATTCGGGGCCGAGCACGCGTTCTTCGCGGGCAATCGACCAGTCAATCAAGATGCGCCAAAGCTTCTCGGCAAGATCGGGGTCCATGCCCAACTCGTCGGAACTTGTGCGCACGCGCTGCACCACATCTTCGACACGATCCGGAATTCGGGCGGGTAGCCCCTCGCCGGGTTTCAACTGAGACGCACGATCTATGTAAGTTGCGCGCGCCACCAACATTTCAATCAATTGGCGATCCAGCTTGTCGATCTGAACCCGCAATTCCCGCATCGAGTGGCAGTCCTGCGGCGGTATCAGAGTGGGCATTTCAATCTCCTGCGGTCCGGGGATACCCCCGGACCACGAGATGTATCATTCGGGCGCTTAGAACAAGCCCTCGATCTCACCTGCGTCATTGAGGCAGATGGATTCCGCAGCCGGTTTGCGTGGCAGGCCGGGCATGGTCATGATCTCGCCGCAGACAACCACGATGAACCCGGCACCTGCCGACAGGCGAACCTCACGCACCGGAACCGAGTGGCCGGTGGGCGCGCCGCGCAGGGTCGGATCAGTCGAGAAGCTGTATTGCGTCTTGGCCATGCAGACCGGCAGATTGCCGTATCCGGCCTCTTCCCATTCGCGCAACTGGTTGCGAATCTTGTTGTCGGCCAGAACCTCGTCAGCGCGGTAGATGCGCTTGGCGATGGTTTCGATCTTTTCGAACAACGGCATTTCGTCGGGGTAGATCGGTGCAAAGTTCGCAGCACCATTTTCGACGATTTCCACAACTTTCTCAGCCAGAGGCGCAGAACCGTCTGAACCGAGCTCCCAGTGACGCGACAGAACTGCTTCGACACCATGTTCGGCGCAGTAATCCTTGACGGCCTGCACTTCGTCATCGGTGTCGGTGACAAAATGGTTGATGGCGACAACAACGGGCACGCCGAAGGATTTCACGTTCTCGATGTGACGGCCCAGGTTGGCACAGCCCGACTGAACCGCGTCGACGTTTTCGGCACCCAGATCGGCTTTGGCAACACCGCCGTTCATCTTCATCGCGCGCACGGTGGCGACCAGAACAACTGCCGACGGCGCGATGCCCGCCTTGCGGCACTTGATGTTCATGAATTTCTCGGCACCCAAGTCAGCACCAAAACCCGCTTCGGTGACAACATAATCGGCCACTTTCAGCGCGGTCTTGGTCGCGATGACCGAGTTACAGCCGTGCGCGATGTTCGCGAAAGGACCACCATGGACAAAGGCCGGGTTGTTTTCCAGCGTTTGCACCAGATTCGGCTGCATCGCGTCTTTCAGCAGAACGGTCATTGCGCCTTCGGCCTTGATGTCGCGACAGTAAACCGGGGTCTTATCGCGGCGATAGGCGACAATGATGTCACCCAGACGCTTTTCCAGGTCTTTTAGGTCGGTGGCCAGGCAGAGGATCGCCATGACCTCGGACGCCACGGTGATGTCAAAGCCGGTTTCACGCGGGAAACCGTTCGACACGCCACCCAAGCTGGCGGTGATCTGACGCAGCGCACGGTCGTTCATGTCGACCACACGACGCCACGCAACGCGACGAATGTCGATCTCGCACTCATTGCCCCAGTAGATGTGGTTGTCGATCATCGCCGACAGCAGCGAGTGGGCTGAGGTGATGGCGTGGAAGTCACCTGTGAAGTGCAGGTTCATTTCCTCCATCGGAACAACCTGCGCGTAACCGCCACCCGCAGCACCACCCTTCATCCCGAAGTTCGGGCCAAGCGAGGCTTCGCGGATACAGATCATCGCGTTTTTGCCGATGCGGTTCAGGCCATCGCCCAGACCGACGGTGGTGGTGGTCTTACCCTCACCCGCAGGGGTCGGGTTGATCGCGGTCACCAGAATCAGTTTGCCGTCTTCACGACCTTGAACCGAGTTGATGAAGTCCTGGCTGACCTTCGCCTTGTCGTGGCCGTAAGGCAGCAGATCGTCACTGGAGATGCCAATTTTCGCACCGATTTCCTGAATCGGCTTCTTGTTCGCCTCACGGGCAATTTCGATGTCGGATTTGTAGCTCATTGG
>NZ_JBQFSR010000017.1:0-4391 GCF_056538105.1 Ruegeria sp. BH6 | reverse complement strand
GTTCAGTATCCGCTGGGGATTATGGGTGAGCATAAGCAGTGTCGTGAGAAGGCGGCGGTGTTTGATGTGTCGCATATGGGTCAGGTGATCCTGCGCGGTGAGAATGTGGGCGAGAAGCTTGAGGCGATCTGCCCGCAGGCCTATGCGACGCTGAAGGAAGGCAAGGCGCGGTACGGGTTCTTTACCAACCCGGAAGGCGGGATCATGGATGATCTAATCGTGTCGAATGCGGGGGATCATTTCTTTGTGGTGGTGAACGCGGCGCTGCGGCATCAGGACATTCCGCATATGAAAGCGAACCTTGAAGGCGTTGAAGTGACCGAGATCTTCGACCGCGCGCTGGTGGCGGTTCAGGGCCCCAAGGCCGAGGATGTCGTGGGCGAACTGTGCCCGGCGGCGCGGGACCTGAAGTTCATGGAAACCACCGTCGCCGATATCAACGGTGTCGAATGCCGCATCTCGCGGCTGGGCTATACCGGCGAGGACGGGTATGAGATCTCGATCCCCGAAGACAAGGCGATCGAGGTCACCAAGGCCTTTCTGGCGCATGAGGATTGCGAACCTGCGGGTCTGGGCGCGCGCGACAGCCTGCGGCTGGAGGCGGGTCTGTGCCTCTATGGCAATGACATCGACCAGACGACCTCGCCGATTGAGGCGTCCCTTGGCTGGGCCATTCAAAAGCGCCGCAAGGAAGAAGGCGGTTTTCCGGGTGCGGACCGCGTACAAAAGGAACTGGCCGAGGGTCCGGCGCGCAAGCTGGTGGGCATCAAGCCCGACGGTCGCGCCCCCGCGCGTCAGGGCGTCGAAGTCCAATGTGCCGAGGGCAATACCATCGGCCAGATCACCTCGGGCAGCTTTGGCCCCACGGTCGGCGGTCCCGTTGCGATGGGCTATGTGAGCAAGGGTCATGGCGAGCCGGGCGAGAAGGTCAATCTGATCATCCGGGGCAAGGCGCAACCGGCGCAGATCGTGGCGCTGCCCTTCGTCAAACAGAATTACAAGCGTTGAAGTCAGGAGAGAGAGACATGGCAACCTATTATTCCGAAGAGCATGAATGGCTGACCGTCGAAGGGGACACGGCCACTCTGGGCATCACCAAACACGCGGCTGAGCAGCTGGGCGAAGTGGTCTTCGTCGAGCAGCAGGAAGCGGGCGACGAGTTCGAAAAAGGCGGCGAGATCGGCGTGATCGAATCCGTCAAGGCCGCGTCCGAGCTTTATGCGCCGGTCGATGGCGAGATCACCGAGGTCAACGAGGCGCTGGCCGACAACCCCGGCGCGCTGAACGAAGACCCCGAGGGCGAGGCCTGGATCTACAAGATCAAGATCGCGGATGCCGCGCAGCTTGAGGATCTGATGGACGAAGCCGGCTACAAGTCCTTCATCGGGTAAATCTATGTCGGAGCCCTGTCTCTGGGGCTCCGCCCGTTCGGGCCTGAATCTGTCCACCGGACAGATTCCGGGACGGCCCTCACTCTCCGCCGGAGGCTCCCGCAGTCTCCGCCGGACCTGACCTTTTCGACAGGAGCGCTGCAATGGCCTTCAAACTGACCGATTACGAAGCCTATGACTTCGCCAACCGCCGCCACATCGGCCCGTCGCCCACCGAGATGCGCGACATGCTCAAGGTGATCGGCTTCAAGACGCTGGACCAGCTGATCGACGCCACGGTGCCGCCTGCGATCCGGCAGAAAGAGCCGCTGGACTGGGGTCCGGCGATGACGGAACGCGATGCGCTCTTTCACATGAAAGAGGTGGCGAGCAAGAACAAGGTTCTGACCTCGCTGATCGGTCAGGGCTATTATGGCACCACCACGCCGGCGCCGATCCTGCGCAACATCCTGGAAAACCCTGCCTGGTATACCGCCTATACGCCGTATCAGCCCGAGATCAGCCAGGGCCGTCTTGAGGCGCTGTTGAACTTCCAGACCATGGTCAGCGATCTGACCGGGCTGGACGTGGCCAACGCCTCGCTGCTGGACGAAGCCACAGCCGCTGCCGAAGCGATGGCGATGGCCAAGCGCGGCGGTCGCTCCAAGGCCAACAACGCGGCCTTCTTTGTCGACCGCAACTGCCACCCGCAGACCATCGCGGTGATCAAAACCCGGGCTGAGCCGCTGGGCATAGACGTGCAGGTTGGCGACCCCGATGCGCTGGATGCAGGCGCGGTGTTTGGCGCGATCTTCCAGTATCCGGGAACCCACGGCCATGTGCGCGACTTCACCGCCGAGATTGCGGCGCTGCACGAACACAAGGCCATTGCCATCGTCGCCGCCGACATCCTGTCGCTGGCGCTGCTGAAGTCGCCCGGCGAGATGGGCGCGGATATCGCCATTGGCTCGACCCAGCGCTTTGGCGTGCCAATGGGCTATGGTGGCCCGCACGCCGCTTATATGGCGACCACCGACAAGCTGAAGCGGTCGATGCCCGGCCGGATCATCGGTGTCAGCATCGACAGCCGCGGCAACAAGGCCTACCGCCTGTCGCTGCAAACCCGCGAGCAACACATTCGCCGCGAGAAAGCCAACTCGAACGTCTGCACAGCGCAGGCGCTGCTGGCGGTCATCGCCTCGATGTATGCCGTGTACCACGGCCCCGACGGCATCAAGGCCATCGCGCAATCGGTGCATCGCAAGACCTCGCGCATGGCCGCCGGTCTGGAAGAGGCGGGCTTTGCCGTGGAACCGGAAGTGTTCTTCGACACCATCACGGTCGAGGTCGGCCACCTGCAGAATGTCGTGATGGAGGCCGCCGTGGCCCGTGGCGTCAACCTGCGCAAGGTCGGTGATACCAAGGTGGGCATCAGCCTGGACGAACAGACCCGCCCCGAGACCATCGAGGCCGTCTGGGGCGCCTTCGGCATCGACCGCAAGGATGACAGCTCGAACGTGGCCTACCGCCTGCCGGATTACGCGCTGCGCGAAAGCGCCTATCTGACTCACCCGATCTTCCATCAGAACCGGGCCGAGGCCGAGATCACGCGCTATATGCGCCGTCTGGCCGACCGCGACCTGGCGCTGGACCGGGCGATGATCCCGCTGGGGTCCTGCACCATGAAGCTGAACGCCACGATCGAGATGATCCCGGTCACCTGGCCCGAGTTTGGTAACCTACACCCGTTCTGCCCCGAAGATCAGGCGCAGGGTTATCACGAGATGATTGCGGATCTGAACGACAAGCTGTGCCAGATCACCGGCTATGACGCGATCTCCCAGCAGCCCAACTCGGGCGCGCAGGGCGAATATGCGGGCCTGCTGACCATCCGCAACTATCATGCATCGCGGGGTGAGGCGCACCGCAATGTCTGCCTGATCCCGACCTCGGCGCATGGCACCAACCCGGCCTCGGCGCAGATGGTGGGCTATCAGGTTGTGCCGGTGCAGGCGGATGAGAACGGCAACATCGATGTCGCCGATTTCCGCGCCAAGGCGGAAAAGCACAGCGATCATCTGGCTGCCTGCATGATCACCTATCCGTCCACCCATGGCGTGTTCGAGACCACCGTGCAGGAGGTCTGCCAGATCACCCATGATCACGGCGGTCAGGTCTATATCGACGGTGCCAACATGAACGCCATGGTCGGCCTGTCGCGTCCCGGTGACATTGGCGGCGACGTCAGCCACCTGAACCTGCACAAGACCTTCTGCATCCCGCATGGCGGCGGCGGCCCCGGCATGGGCCCGATCGGCGTCAAGGCGCATCTGGAAGAGCATCTGCCCGGCCACCCGGAATACGGCAGTGCCATCGGCCCGGTCTCGGCCGCGCCCTTCGGCTCGCCGTCCATTCTGCCGGTCAGCTGGGCCTATGTGCTGCTGATGGGTGGCGCGGGTCTGACCCAGGCCACGAAAGTGGCGATCCTGAACGCCAACTACATCGCCGCGCGTCTGAGCGAGGCCTATCCGATCCTCTACACCTCGGAAACGGGCCGGGTGGCGCATGAATGCATCCTCGACACCCGTCCCTTGGACGAGGCGGCCCATGTCAGCGTCGACGACATCGCCAAACGTCTGGTCGATTCAGGCTTCCACGCGCCCACCATGTCCTGGCCGGTGGCCGGCACCCTGATGGTCGAGCCCACGGAATCGGAACCCATGGCGGAACTCGACCGCTTCTGCGACGCCATGCTGTCCATCCGGGCCGAGGCACAGGACATCATCGACGGCAAGATCGACGCGGACAACAACCCGCTGAAAAACGCCCCCCACACGGTGCGCGATCTGGTCGGCGACTGGGACCGCCCCTACACCCGAGAACAGGCCTGCTTCCCGCCGGGCTCCATGGGCGTCGACAAATACTGGTCCCCCGTCAACCGCGTCGACAACGCATATGGCGACCGAAACCTCGTCTGCACATGCCCACCAATGGACGCATACGAAGAAGCCGCAGAATAAA
>NZ_JBQFSR010000016.1:0-6068 GCF_056538105.1 Ruegeria sp. BH6 | reverse complement strand
TGGTTGCGGGAGTAGGATTTGAACCTACGACCTTCAGGTTATGAGCCTGACGAGCTACCGGGCTGCTCCATCCCGCGTCAGTGTCAGATTTGTATCATCGTTAGAGAGATGTTTTGGGCTTTTACTAGGTTTGGCGGTGACCTACTCTCCCGGGGCTTAAGCCCAAGTACCATTGGCGCGGCAGTGCTTAACTTCCGGGTTCGGGATGGGACCGGGTGTTTCACTTGCGCTATGACCACCAAACCGAGGAAAAGCCCATGTCTGCATTCTTGCTGAGCAAGAAAGCGACGGGTGGCAGGCAGCGTCTTTGCGTGCAAAGGCGCGTTGCCACTCGGTTGTTATGTCACCCCTTACGGGGTTTCACATCAATCAACGTTGTCCAACTCAAGGTCGGTGTATGCTTTTGGTTTTGATTTGTCTTTCTGTTACTGGATCAAATCAAGCCTATCGGGCGATTAGTACCGGTCAACTGAACGCATTACTGCGCTTACATCTCCGGCCTATTGACGTGGTGGTCTTCCACGGCCCTCAGGGAGACCTTGTTTTGAGGGGGGCTTCCCGCTTAGATGCCTTCAGCGGTTATCCTGTCCGATCATAGCTACCCAGCACTGCCGTTGGCACGACAACTGGTCCACCAGTGGATCGTTCACCCCGGTCCTCTCGTACTAGGGGCAACTCCTCTCAAGTCTCCTACACCCACGGCAGATAGGGACCGAACTGTCTCACGACGTTCTAAACCCAGCTCACGTACCTCTTTAAACGGCGAACAGCCGTACCCTTGGGACCTGCTCCAGCCCCAGGATGAGATGAGCCGACATCGAGGTGCCAAACACTGCCGTCGATATGGACTCTTGGGCAGTATCAGCCTGTTATCCCCGGCGTACCTTTTATCCGTTGAGCGATGGCCCTTCCACTCGGGACCACCGGATCACTATGGCCGTCTTTCGACTCTGCTCGACTTGTCAGTCTCGCAGTCAGGCTGGCTTCTGCCATTGCACTCAACGAGCGATTTCCGACCGCTCTGAGCCAACCTTCGCGCGCCTCCGTTACGCTTTAGGAGGCGACCGCCCCAGTCAAACTACCCGCCACGCAGGGTCCCGGATCCGGATAACGGACCGCGGTTAGACATCAAGAGTGCGAAGGGTGGTATCTCAAGGGAGGCTCCACGGATACTTGCGTTTCCGCTTCAAAGCCTACCACCTATCCTGCACATCACAATCCTGATGCCAGTGCGAAGCTGTAGTAAAGGTGCACGGGGTCTTTCCGTCTAACCGCGGGAAGCCTGCATCTTGACAGGCAATTCAATTTCGCTGAGTCGATGTTGGAGACAGCGGGGAAGTCGTTACGCCATTCGTGCAGGTCGGAACTTACCCGACAAGGAATTTCGCTACCTTAGGACCGTTATAGTTACGGCCGCCGTTTACCTGGGCTTCAATTCAAGGCTCTCACCTCTCCTTTTAACCTTCAGGCACCGGGCAGGCGTCAGACCCTATACGTCGTCTTGCGACTTCGCAGAGCCCTGTGTTTTTAATAAACAGTCGCCACCCCCTGGTTTGTGCCCCCAGCCCCTAGTTGCCTAGGAACCGGGCCTCCTTCTCGCGAACTTACGGAGGTATTTTGCCGAGTTCCTTCAACATCGTTCTCTCAAGCGCCTTGGTATTCTCTACCAGTCCACCTGTGTCGGTTTAGGGTACGGTCTGATAGGAGGGCTATTTCCAGGAACCTCTCAGCAGCCCAATCAATCCGATAAGATTGAACTACACCTGAGATCCGTCACCACTCCACGGCCCAGGAATATTAACCTGGTTCCCATCGCCTACGCCTTTCGGCCTCGGCTTAGGGGCCGGCTTACCCTGCTCAGATTAGCTTTAAGCAGGAACCCTTGGACTTTCGGCGAGAGTGTCTCTCACACTCTTTGTCGCTACTCATGTCATCATTCTCACTAGTGATCTCTCCACCGGATCCCTCACAGGCCGGCTTCATCGAAAGCTCCAAATATCCTCCAAGGCGCCCCGAAGGACGCTAAAGAGGATAGGAACTATGTCACACTACGCTCTGCTACCATGCCTTACGGCATCCTAAGCTTCGGCTCATGGCTTGAGCCCCGTTACATCTTCGCCGCAGGACAACTTATTTAGACCAGTGAGCTGTTACGCTATCTTTAAAGGATGGCTGCTTCTAAGCCAACCTCCTGGTTGTTTTGGTCGTCCCACCTGCTTTCCCACTTAGCCATGAATTGGGGGCCTTAGCTGTAGGTCAGGGTTGTTTCCCTCTCCACTACGGACGTTAGCATCCGCAGTGTGTCTGCCATCTAGTACTCCCGGGTATTCGGAGTTTGGTTAGGATCAGTAAGCCTGTGGGGCCCCATTACCCATCCAGTGCTCTACCCCCCGGGGTATTCGGATGACGCTCTACCTAAATAGATTTCGCAGAGAACCAGCTATCTCCGAGTTTGATTGGCCTTTCACCCCTAGGCACAGCTCATCCCGATCCTTTTCAACGGATGTGGGTTCGGTCCTCCAGTAAGTGTTACCTTACCTTCAACCTGGCCATGCCTAGATCACTCGGTTTCGGGTCTGATCCCACGAACTCATTCGCCCTATTAAGACTCGCTTTCGCTACGCCTACACCTAACGGCTTAAGCTTGCTCGTGAGACCAAGTCGATGACCCATTATACAAAAGGTACGCCGTCAGCTCGCAAGGAGCCTCCGACTGATTGTAGGCGTTCGGTTTCAGGTACTGTTTCACTCCCCTCGTCGGGGTGCTTTTCACCTTTCCCTCACGGTACTGGTTCGCTATCGGTCAGCAAGGAGTACTTAGCCTTCGAAGGTGGTCCTCCGATCTTCAGACAGAATTTCACGTGTTCCGCCCTACTTAATACGTCCATCAAAGCTTCCTATACGGGGCTGTCACCCGCTATGGCCATGCTTCCCAACATGTTCTAGTCACTTATCTGGCTCGGCTGGTCCCCGTTCGCTCGCCGCTACTAGGGGAGTATCAATTGATTTCCTTTCCTCCGGGTACTTAGATGTTTCAGTTCCCCGGGTTTGCTCTTAAAACCCTATGTATTCAGGTCTTAAGTACCTGTTTAAGCAACATATTGATTATCAGAGATAACAATATGAAGCTTTCAGGTGGGTTGCCCCATTCAGAAATCCATGGATCAAAGCTTATTCTCAGCTCCCCATGGCTTATCGCAGAGTATCACGTCTTTCATCGCCTCTTGCTGCCAAGGCATTCACCAAACGCCCTTCTCGCGCTTGATTTGATCCAGAAAGAGAAAGACTTGATATTGGCACTACCGCCTATTCGGCTACTTGAGTGCGTTTAACCGCACACAACCGAAGCTGCGCTAGCAATCAAATCAATCGCGATCATCCAGCTGGTAACTAAAGATGATCTTTCTTCTGAACCAAAAGCATACTTTCCCGCCTTCCATCCTGGAACCCATGCTGCCGATGTCGGTCGGCCCCACATGGAGAATGGAAGACAATGCATGATCATTTTGGTGCCAGTCATCCTTGCGGGTGACTATCGGCGCCGATCATGCGGGTTAGTGTACTTGACTTGGACAACTCTGTTCGTTTCAGCCGGGATATTCAAAGAGGGACGAGGAAACATCCCAAATCGAACCTCCTCCGAAGAGGACCAACTGAGATCAACGCCACACTCGGCGCGATCAAACAGTGTTGATTGATTTCTCTCTATACGATGTCAAAGCCTCCGAAGAAGCTGCGTCCAATCGGACGGTTAAGAACCCAAAGGTGCTTAACGATCTGATCGGGTAAATGGTGGAGCCTAGGAGGATCGAACTCCTGACCTCCTGAATGCAAATCAGGCGCTCTCCCAGCTGAGCTAAGGCCCCATAAAAATCGCCCTTTGCTCCGCAAATGGCTTGGTGGGTCGAGGAGGACTTGAACCTCCGACCTCACGCTTATCAGGCGTGCGCTCTAACCACCTGAGCTACCGACCCAGTTGATTTTGCTCGGCTCTTTTTAAAAGCTGCAAAATCGACGTTGCCCGACAGGCGCTTTTGCTCGCAAAAGCTGCCGAGAGGGCCAGACCTCACAGCGTGCAGGCCTGATGTGTTCTGAAGAGATATGAGGACGGCTCGGTCCATGAGTTTGATCAACTTTGTTTGTTGATCTTCTGCTAAGTGTATCACGAGATTTGCGAACAAATCTAACTAGATACATCCTTAGAAAGGAGGTGATCCAGCCGCAGGTTCCCCTACGGCTACCTTGTTACGACTTCACCCCAGTCGCTGATCCTACCGTGGTCCGCTGCCCCCAAAAGGTTAGCGCACGGCCGTCGGGTAGAACCAACTCCCATGGTGTGACGGGCGGTGTGTACAAGGCCCGGGAACGTATTCACCGCGTCATGCTGTTACGCGATTACTAGCGATTCCGACTTCATGGGGTCGAGTTGCAGACCCCAATCCGAACTGAGACAGTTTTTTGGGATTAACCCATTGTCACTGCCATTGTAGCACGTGTGTAGCCCAACCCGTAAGGGCCATGAGGACTTGACGTCATCCACACCTTCCTCCCGCTTATCACGGGCAGTTTCCCTAGAGTGCCCAGCCGAACTGCTGGCAACTAAGGATGTGGGTTGCGCTCGTTGCCGGACTTAACCGAACATCTCACGACACGAGCTGACGACAGCCATGCAGCACCTGTCACTAGGTCACCGAAGTGAAAGACCCATCTCTGGGCCGGTCCTAGGATGTCAAGGGTTGGTAAGGTTCTGCGCGTTGCTTCGAATTAAACCACATGCTCCACCGCTTGTGCGGGCCCCCGTCAATTCCTTTGAGTTTTAATCTTGCGACCGTACTCCCCAGGCGGAATGCTTAATCCGTTAGGTGTGTCACCGAATAGCATGCTACCCGACGACTGGCATTCATCGTTTACGGTGTGGACTACCAGGGTATCTAATCCTGTTTGCTCCCCACACTTTCGCACCTCAGCGTCAGTATCGAGCCAGTGAGCCGCCTTCGCCACTGGTGTTCCTCCAAATATCTACGAATTTCACCTCTACACTTGGAATTCCACTCACCTCTCTCGAACTCTAGACCGATAGTTTTGGAGGCAGTTCCGGGGTTGAGCCCCGGGATTTCACCCCCAACTTTCCGATCCGCCTACGTGCGCTTTACGCCCAGTAATTCCGAACAACGCTAACCCCCTCCGTATTACCGCGGCTGCTGGCACGGAGTTAGCCGGGGTTTCTTTACCTGCTACCGTCATTATCTTCACAGGCGAAAGAGCTTTACGACCCTAAGGCCTTCATCACTCACGCGGCATGGCTGGATCAGGGTTGCCCCCATTGTCCAAGATTCCCCACTGCTGCCTCCCGTAGGAGTCTGGGCCGTGTCTCAGTCCCAGTGTTGCTGATCATCCTCTAAAACCAGCTATAGATCGTAGGCTTGGTAGGCCATTACCCCACCAACTACCTAATCTAACGCGGGCTAATCCAATGGCGATAAATCTTTCCCCCGAAGGGCTCATACGGTATTACTCTCCGTTTCCAGAGGCTATTCCGTACCATTGGGCATATTCCCACGCGTTACTAACCCGTCCGCCGCTCACCCCGAAGGGCGCGCTCGACTTGCATGTGTTAGGCCTGCCGCCAGCGTTCGTTCTGAGCCAGGATCAAACTCTCAAGTTGAAAGCACATTGCTGCGCTATCCTTGACGTTCGAACCTCTGCACATCTCATCAGGAGGCTAATCCTGATGAAGTCTTCTGTTTGATGTACACAGACTTCCTAAGAAATCAGTGAACCACTCAAACAGTGAAGCTGACACTAGATCATCGGCCCCGATTGCTCGAGAAACCTACTAGCGCGATATACAGACATTCAATCCGTCGAAACGAACCAAACCGCCCACATATCTCTTCAGTTATCCATCAATGTCAAAGAACATAACACCCAGAGCCAAAAACCAGACCGTTGCGCCAATAACCTCAGCGCGCCCGCCTAACAAATCCCTCAAGATGCCCCCAGTCTCTCCTGAGCGTCTCCGCCGTCTCCAGCGTCCCAACACCGCCTCAGCAGCGCCGGTGAAGGGG
>NZ_JBQFSR010000015.1:0-17139 GCF_056538105.1 Ruegeria sp. BH6 | reverse complement strand
ACCGATGACCATTGCCTGCTTGCTGGCCAACACACTGACGGCCTGCTGTCGCGCCAATGCCTTGCCAGAGCCCGAAGGCCTGACAGCTTGAGATTTGCTGCCGTTCTTCGCTCAGGCGGTAGCAAGTCTGCCAGTTCCAAAGTGCTACAATATTGGCGTTTGGCGGGCCGCGCCACGCGTATGGTGATTGTATCAATTGGCCACTCTTCGACGAATGTTGCACGCGTCCGCGCTTTGATAACTCGCGCGGCACAAACGGACATGGCACTGGATCAGCAATTCTGGGGCAAAGATATGTCGCAGGACGAATGTCGAACTCAGATCAAGCAACTGAACGGGGCGGCGGATGTCTATGCTGTCCTGCTTTTACCTGATGTACCTGCGCATATTGACGTACTCAACCTGCGAAGTGAATTAAAGGTACACAAAGACCTCATTCGCCCCGGGGCATGGCACTATCCCGGACCCGTTCGTCCGGGCGAAGTTGATTGCATACTGAACAGTGCGATTGCAGCCCATCAGGCCCATAGGGTTGCGTTGGATAAGGGAGATGCTCAGATCGCGAGGTAGCCGATTCCCGCAAAAGCGATGATGCATCCAAGCCATTGAACGAAAGCCATTTCCTCTCGCAAAATTGCCCAGGCCAAAACAACGGTCAACAACCCGAAGATCGACGCTGTAACGGACGCGTATTGGGCATTAGGCAACCCACCGGCAGACACGACGCATAGAATCGCCACCGCATCGAGCGCACCCATTAGGCACAATAGGGGCAGGGCGCGTGTGCCCGGCCAAAGCGACTTGCGAGATGCAACGGCGATAGCTGCCAGCACAGGGATAGCGGTTAGACGGCCAATCAGTGAAACAGTGAACTCGTCGCCCAGTTCGGCTGCATATTGACCCAAAGCGAACGTTGCAGCGAACCCGATTGCAGCAAGTATGGAAAAGGCAATCGTCGGCCCGGCGGCAGGGTATTCCGTACTGTCGTCCGATTGGGTCGATACAATGGACACGCCGACACCAATGGCAATGATCGCCAGCCAATGCCAGATGCTGACCTCGGAACCGCGCCATATCGCAAGTGAGACAGACAAGACCGGATAGCTGGCGACAAGCGGAGCGACCAGACGTACAGGCCCGCGCTGAAACGCAGCATACATACTGAGGCCAGCCAGTAAGTAGAAGCCGCCCGCTACAACCGCGTATGACACGGCCTTGGCGGACATGGTGGCGAACCCAACCCAGATTGCCACAAGACCGAACTGTAACAGCGCCCCTGCAACCAGCACGGCCATCAATGCGGCAATGACACTGACGGTCTGGCTGACATATCGCACGGCAAGATCGTGAAAACCCCAGCACAATGCTGCCAGCAGTCCCAATGCAAGGGCACTCATCCGGTCGCCTCGCGTAACTGGGAATACCCGGAAAACTCGTATTCTTCTCTCGATATCAACCGCGCCAACATGTCACTGGTGATAAACTTATTTTCCTGATATGCAATATTTATTGACAGCGGCAGCTCGGAGAAGAGACCTATGTCATCGGCTTTGGATCAACTCGGTGGCGAAGAAAAGCTGCGGACTCTTGTCGAGCGGTTCTACGACCGAATGGAGACCGACCCGGCGGTGCATTCGCTGCACAGGCTACATTTTCGCGGTCATGGGTTGTCTCATACAAGACAGGCGCAGTTCGAATTCCTGAGCGGGTTTTTGGGCGGTCGTGCATATTATCGTGAGCGATTTGGTCATATGGACTTGCGAGAAATCCACGCGCATGTGCCGATACGTGAAGCGGATGCCGAGCTTTGGCTGGAAACTTTTGACGCCGCGTTGGCAGATTGCGAAATGGACGGTCCAGTGGTGGACAAAATGCGAGCAACATTGCGTCGCGCTGCGCTGATGCTTGTCAACGATGTCCCCGATTGGAGGGTTGAAGCAGACAGCGAAAAGAACCTTGAGGTTCCGGGTTGATCGCGTGTGATCAAATCTGTCGCAATCTGTTATAGATACTGGATGTTATCTTGAATTGTTCTTCAACTATTTTTTCGCTGTCAGAAACCATTTCCCACGCTGCATCTGCAGAGCCAAGCCAATCAACAGCGCATTGATGGTTGGCGGGGTCGCCCATCCACGATTGGATCGTGCCCTGAACAAGCTCGGGATGAAATTGTACGCTCCACGCACAGTCCGAAACCCGCAATGCCTGAACAGCAGAGGCATCAGATTGTGCCAGAATTGATGAGTCGGCTGGCAGATCAACAGCTTCAACTCCATGCCATTGAAGCACCCGGAATTGATGAGGCAAGAGCTCGAACAGCGGATCACCCCACGTGTTATCGGTCAGATTGATGGAATGCACACCGATCTCGGGCTTTTGCATGCGTGCGCATTTCCCACCTAACGCGTCAACCAAAAGTTGGTGGCCCAGACAAATACCAAAATAAGGACGTTTGAAGTCTTGAACCCAAGTCCTGATTGCTTGCTTCTCACGCACAAGCCATGGGTTAGCTTCGATTTCCCAGACGTCCATCGGACCGCCAAGAACAAGAAGTAAATCAAACTCGTCGAGCTGCGGGATCGGTTGACCATCATAGAGATGCACAATACTGGCCGTATCACCGCATGACGAAATGTGCTCCAGAAATGCTCCGGGGTTTTCGCCCGGTGTATGCTGGAAAATCAGTATGTTCACGAGGTGCGGGTCTCTGCTTAACCGAAGGGGTGGGGCAGCAGAATTTCTGCAGCCCCTGATTTGTTTAGATGTCGAGTGTGTGGTCTTTTTCCCAGCGTGAGAAATGACTGACGAAGGAGTTCCACTCCTGGTGTTTCATTTTTAGGAATGCGCTTGAGAATTCCTGACCCATCATGGCTTTCAGCTCAGTATCGTTGTCGTATTCGCGTAATCCGTCGAGCATGTTCAGCGGCAGTTTAGGGGCGTCGGTGACGGTGTGTCCTTCGGCATACATGTCGATGTCCCAACGCCGCCCCGGATCAGCCTTGGATCGGATGCCAGACAGGCCCGCGGCGATGATGACCGCCTGCAGCAGATAGGGGTTGGTGGCCCCGTCGGCCAGACGCAACTCGAAACGGCCCGGGCCGGGGACTCGGACCATGTGAGTGCGGTTATTGCCAGTCCAGGTCACGGTATTGGGAGCCCAGGTCGCGCCCGACATGGTGCGCGGCGCGTTGATGCGCTTGTAGCTGTTCACGGTCGGGTTGGTGATCGCGGCCAGAGCACTTGCATGTTTCATGATCCCGCCCAGGAAGTACTTACCCTGTTCACCCAGCCCAACCTCGCCAGTCGGGCCTTCGCCTTCACCGGCAAAGACGTTCGTTTTGGACTCTGCCCCAGGCGCATCCCAGACCGAGATATGGGCGTGGCAACCATTACCAGTCAGCCCTTCAACGGGCTTGGGCATGAAAGTAGCGCGAAAGCCGTGTTTTTCGGCCACCGACTTTGTCATGAACTTGAAGAAGGAGTGCTTGTCCGCGGTGCGCAGGACATCGTCGAACTCCCAGTTCATTTCGAACTGGCCATTGGCGTCTTCGTGGTCGTTCTGATAGGGTCCCCAGCCCAATTCCAGCATGTAGTCGCAGATCTCACGCACCACGTCATAGCGGCGCATCACCGCCTGCTGATCATAGCAGGGCTTTTCGGCGGTATCGAACGGGTCGCTGATTTGCTCGCCGTCGGGGGTCAACAGGAAGAACTCGGCCTCGATGCCGGTCTTGACATGCATGCCCATTTCGGCGGCCTCGCCGATCAGGCGTCTCAACACGTTGCGTGGTGCCTGAGCGACGTCCTTGCCTTCCATCACACAGTTGCCAGCAACCCAAGCCACCTCGGGCTTCCACGGCAATTGAATGACTGAGGAGGGGTCCGGCACTGCCAACATGTCAGGATGCGCCGGGGTCATGTCCAACCAGGTAGCAAACCCGGCAAAACCCGCGCCATCTTCTTGCATGTCGGCTATCGCCTGTGCGGGCACTAGCTTAGCCCGCTGCCCACCGAACAGGTCGGTGAAAGAGATCATGAAGTATTTGACGCCTTTTTCTTTTGCGAAAGCTGCGAGATCTGTTGTCACGATGGCTTTCCTTTCCCTGTTGTTTTTCGTTGTTCAAATGCAAAACGCGGCCCTTGTCAGAGAGCCGCGCAATTATTTTTCAGAACCCTTCTTTGCCCGGGTACCAGCTGGTACCGGCCAATGGCACTCGGGCCATCGCGGCTGCCTCCATGGTCAGGGCGCATAGGTCTTCGGGTTCGAGGTTGTGCAAGTGGTTGTGACCACAGGCCCGCGCGATGGTCTGTGCCTCAAGCGTCATCACCTTGAGATAGTTGCGCAGATGGCGTCCGGCCTCGACCGGGTTTAGACGGGCGGCAAGATCGGGATCCTGTGTAGTAATGCCTGCTGGATCCTGACCTTCGTGCCAGTCGTCATAGGCTCCGGTGGTAGTGCCCAGCTTCTGATACTCGGCTTCCCATTTCGGATCGTTGTCGCCAAGCGCCACTAGCGCGGCGGTGCCAATGGCCACCGCATCCGCGCCAAGCGCCAAAGCTTTGGCAACATCGGCTCCGGTGCGGATTCCGCCCGAGATCACCAGCTGAACCTCGCGATGCACACCCAGATCCTGCAGCGCCTGCACGGCAGGGCGAATGCACGAAAGCGTCGGTAGGCCCACATGTTCGATAAAGACGTCCTGCGTCGCGGCCGTACCGCCCTGCATCCCGTCCATCACCACCACATCGGCGCCGGCCTTTACCGCCAATGCCGTATCATAATAGGGGCGGGTCGCGCCAACCTTGACATAGATCGGCACTTGCCAGTCTGTAATCTCACGCAATTCGAGGATCTTGATTTCCAGATCATCCGGGCCGGTCCAGTCAGGATGGCGACAGGCCGAGCGCTGGTCGATACCCTTGGGCAAGGTGCGCATTTCGGCCACACGGTCGCTAATCTTCTGTCCCAGCAGCATACCGCCGCCACCGGGTTTGGCACCCTGACCGACCACGATCTCGATCGCGTCGGCCTTCCTCAGGTCGTTTGGGTTCATGCCATAGCGCGAGGGCAGATACTGGTAGACCAGCTTGCTGGAGTGACCGCGTTCCTCGGGTGTCATACCGCCGTCACCGGTGGTGGTTGACGTGCCAGCTGCCGATGCGCCCCGGCCCAAGGCTTCTTTCGCCGGGCCAGAGAGCGCGCCAAAGCTCATGCCCGCAATGGTGATCGGAATGTCCAGTTCGATCGGTTTCTTGGCAAAGCGCGTGCCCAGCGTTACCGAGGTGTCGCATCGTTCGCGATAGCCTTCCAGCGGATATCGTGACACCGACGCGCCCAGAAACAGCAAGTCGTCAAAATGGGGCACCTTGCGCTTGGCACCGCCACCGCGGATGTCATAGATGCCCGTGGCTGCGGCGCGGCGGATCTCGGCATTGATCGGGTTGGAAAATGTCGCCGACTGGATCGGCAGGGTGCGGGGGATCTGATCGTCCATATCTTTCATACCCTTCTTCCTCAGTAAGCGGCGGAATTGTCGATGTCGAAGTTGTACAGTTCGCGAGCTGAGCCGTAGCGTTTGAACTCTTCCGGACTGGCGTCCGCGCCTGCGCGATCCAGCAGGTCCTTCAGAATCTCCAGGTGCTCGGGGCGCATCTCTTTCTCGATGCAGTCAGCGCCGAGACTTTTGACCGAGCCGCGCACGAACAGTCGCGCTTCATACAGCGAGTCGCCAAGCGCGTCGCCTGCATCGCCACAGACCACAAGGTTACCGGCCTGTGCCATAAAGGCCGACATGTGGCCGATACTGCCATGCACAACGATGTCGATGCCTTTCATCGAAATTCCGCAACGCGAGCTTGCATTGCCCTTGATCACAAGCAACCCGCCATGACCCGTGGCCCCGGCATACTGGCTGGCATCGCCATCGACGATCACCTGACCGGACATCATGTTCTCGGCCACGCCAGGCCCGACCGAGCCTTCAACCTTGACCGTCGCCTGCTGGTTCATGCCAGCGCAGTAGTAGCCGGTGGACCCCTTGACTGTCACTTCGATGGGCGCGTCCAGCCCGACGGCAATCGCGTGGCTGCCCTTGGGGTTCACAACCTCCCAGCTGGTTTGGTTCGTCTCGGTGGATTGCGATTGCAGCGTTGCGTTCAGCCCGCGCAGGCCGTTTGCTTCAAGATCATAGGTCTGCATGTCAGGCGGCCTTTTCCGTCGTTGTCGGGCTGTCGTTGTGGGACCAGAAGTAAACCGTTGCTGGTTCCGGCTCCCAGACGCGGGCGTCTTCAATGCCGGGCAGGTTCACAAGCGCCCGATATTCGCTGCCAAAGGCCACGTATTGATCGGTCTCGGCCATTACTGCCGGTTTGCAGGCGATCGGATCGCGGACCACGCCGAACCCATCCTTGGTGCCGACAACAAAGGTGAAGAAGCCATCCAGATCCTCAAGGCTGCTTTCCAGCGCCTCACCCAAGGTGGCCCCGTTCATCATCTTCCAGGTCAGATAGGCGGCACCGACCTCGGTATCGTTTTCGGTTTGGATTACCACTCCTTCGCGACGCAGCTTGCGGCGCAGCGAGTTGTGGTTTGACAGCGAGCCGTTGTGAACCAGACACTGATCGGGTCCGGTGTTGAACGGGTGCGCACCCATCGTCGTGACCGCAGATTCCGTTGCCATGCGTGTATGACCAATGCCATGCGTGCCGCTCATGCTGCTGATGTCAAAGCGCGCGGCCACGTCTTTGGGTAGGCCAACTTCCTTGTAGATCTCCAGCATCTCGCCCCGGCTCATAATCCGGACCGAAGGCCGGATCTCTGCCAACGCGGCCCGTGCCGCTTCAAACTGCCCGGCCGGAACGTCTAGCACAGAGTGCGTGTCATTATCAGTCTGGCTTACCACCAAGCCCAAGTGCTGCCCCAGCTCTTCGGCTAGACCGGCAAAGTCGTCCTTGGGATTGGGCGACTGCAGCGTCATCTTAGTCTTGCCACCTGTTTCCTCACCATAAATCGCAATCCCCGCGCTGTCGGGGCCGCGATCCGTCATCGTGATCAGCATGTCTGTCAGCATATTGCCCAGTTGGGGCGCAAGAGACTGGTCTTTGAGGAATAATCCAACAATTCCGCACATGGCTGGCAGATCTCCTTGTGTGTTTCGTTATGATTCTACGGTACCAACAATTCAAACGGACATCAATAATCATAGGAAATAAATTTTCCTGAGAGGCAATGGGCAAGAATTTGAATTTATGCCCATTGCCAGCTTTCAAAGCAGGATCAGTATCGTTCCAGCTGTGCTTTCACTTTTTCTTCGTCGCCGGTGTGACGGGCTTTCTCAAGGTGCTCGCCTTCCCGGACAAATTGGATGCGATGCCATCCGATCCAGAATATGACGCCCACAATGACCATCAGAACTTCGTAACCTTGGAAGGGATAGATTGGTCCGACTTCGGCCAGATCCACGGCCCAATTTGTATATCCATTGGTAGACATATTTTTCTCCCTTACTTAGCTGCTACGCCACGGGCAGCCAGTTCTTCCTTGTCGGCTGCAATAATCGCGGCTTTGGCGTCTTCGTAGGCATGGTGTTCAGCGTAATCGAGACCCTGAAGTTCAACTTCTTCCGGGATGCGCAGAACACCAGCGGCCGATTGAATTTTCGCCAGAATCCAACCTGGCAAGAAGCCAAGAACAAAGAACATGATGACAGCACCAGTGATTTGACCGACCGGGTTAATCGTCGCGTAGCCTTCATATGGAGAAGAAGGCACACCCCAGAGGACAAAGCCCGAAATCACCAAGCCAACGAACCCTGCGTAGCCATGCACGGCGACAGCCCCAACGGCATCATCCAGCTTGAACCGACGCTCAACCCAATAGTGCAGTTTGTAAACGATCACGACACCGATGGCGGCAATGATCATTGCCTGGATCGGGTGATACAGATCGTTACCTGCCGAGGCGGTGATAATTCCGGCCAGACCGCCCGAGAATGTCCAGAAGGCGTCGCCTTTGGAAACCACATACGCTGCCATCAACCCGCCGGACAGCGACATCAGGAAGTTGAAGGTAATCGCGGAGAGCGTAGTTGGGGCCAGATAGATGTTGGTTGCGGTCCAAGTCACACCTGTGATTTGACCGTCGATTGCCTCAGGCGAGATCGCTGGAACGTTACACGCGGCGTAGAAGCCCCAGAAACCTGTGTAGATAAGGAATATCCCGATGGTTAGCATCCAGGGGTTGTGCGGCGGAATATCCCGCGGCGTACCGTCCTTGGCAAATTTACCCAGGCGTGGACCCAGAACCATAATCACGCCAAGCGCGTAACCACCTGCAATCGCGTGGATAACGCCTGAAGCATAGGCGTCGTGGTATCCTAGAAGGCGTACCATCCAGCCGCCATAGTGCCAGCCCCACGCAGCGTCTATGATCCACCAAACAGAACCAATCATCACAGCATGGACCCACAGGGCAGAGGATCTGATCCGCTCGATTACAGAACCTGAAACGATCGAGGCTGCAGTCCATGAGAACAGCAAGAACGCGGCCCAGAAGACGCCAGTGATTCTGTCACTTAAATTGGTCGCCATCGTATCTGCCCAGGGCAGATTGGCAGCGCCCGCTTCGGTGTCCAGACCGCCCCAGAACGGAAAGTTCGGAAAGGCCCAGTAAATCCACCATCCAAAGAAGAAGAACGTGACCGTTACCAGCGGGATGATCATGATGTTTTTCATCAATGTGTGCATATGGTTGCGGGCACGACTGGCACCGACCTCGTACATGCAAAAGCCCACATGGATCAGGAACATGAAAACGACCGTTACCCAGTAGTAGAACTCGGTAAAGACCGTCGTTAGTGCATTTAGATTACCATCCACTTCGTAGTCTCCCTGTTGTTGCAGCAGGAGGTCTTTCTGCGAAGAATTTCCTGCTGGGAATATTTATCTACTCAGGGGACAATTTCATTGGCGACCTGTCAATAGATATGTGGGGCAAACATCTTTTAGGCATTTGGTTCATGCACTTTTAGGCCCATCGAAATTCAACCCATGGTATTGATAAATAACCACTTATGCCATTCTCGGTAATTTGTATTAGGGTGCACAAATTGCAGCCTAATATTCCCAACAGGAAAAAAATCTGCACATGGGTGTTGATTTTCAATCTGACATCGGCCTCAATATGGTCAACAAAAAAGCAATCAACGGGAGAGCTGAACAATGGCCATTCTTTGGAGGACGTCCGCCCTTGCGCAGCGCCATGCCGAGATCGGCGGCGAGTTAGAAGACTGGAACGGTATGGGAACCGCATGGTTCTATGACCATAGCCCGGAACGCGCCAAGGCGGATTACGAAGCCATCCGTACTAAGGCCGGTCTAATGGATGTGTCGGGTCTGAAAAAGGTTCACGTGGTCGGCGAAGATGCGGCTTATGTCATTGACCGCGTTACTACGCGGAACGTGGAAAAGATCATGCCGGGTCGGTCGACTTATGCGTCGATCCTGAATCCCGAAGGCAAGTTCGTTGACGATTGCATCATCTACCGCCTGTCAGTGAACACGTGGCTTGTCGTGCACGGCACAGGAACGGGTATGGAGCAGCTGACATCAGTGGCGGCTGGCAAGAATTGTTCGGTCATCTTTGACGACGACATGCACGACATGTCTTTGCAGGGACCGGTTGCGGTGGACTTCCTGGCCAAGCATGTTCCCGGAATTCGTGATCTGGCCTACTTCGGTATCATGCAAACCAAGCTCTATGGCTGCCCGGTGATGATTTCGCGGACCGGCTACACCGGTGAACGCGGGTACGAGATTTTCTGTCAGGCCAAGCATGCCGTGCACCTTTGGGACAACATCCTGGCCGAAGGCAAGGATATGGGCATCGTTCCGGTCCAGTTCTCGACACTCGATCTGCTGCGAACCGAAAGCTACCTTCTGTTCTATCCAGGCGACAATTCGGAAACCTATCCGTTCGACGATGAAACATGCGGCGATACCCTTTGGGAGTTGGGCCTGGAATTTACAGTCTCACCGGGCAAAACTGGTTTTATCGGTGCCGAGAACCACTACGCCTCGAAAGGTAAAGAGCGGTTCAAGATCTACGGTGTCAAACTGGACGGTACAATTCCGGCGGATGAGGGTGCGGACCTGCTGCAAAACGGCGAAAAGGTCGGCGTTGTCACCTTCGGCATGTATTCCGAGATCAATGGCCACAACGTAGGTATCGCGCGGATGCCAGTCGCCTGTGCCTCACCCGGCACCCAGCTGACGGTACGAAACGGCGACGGGACAGAAATAGCAGCGACTGCGGAAGAGATGCCGTTCTACGACCAGGACAAATCGATCAGAACCGCAAAGGGCTGAGTTTAAGGGGGCGCAACGGACACACCGAGGCGCCCTTTTCCTATTTGAGGGCAAAATGTCAAAGTTCGAATTTCCCAAGTCAATCGCAAGCCGCCCGGTCTGGGGTACGCTAGAGGTTCGCTCAGGTGAACATCATCTCATGATCGCCGAGGCCGAAGGGGCCGAAGCCGTTCTTGACATCGCGACACCTGACCTGATGGCCAAAACCCACTTGATCTATATTCCCAAAGGGACGGATTTCACGACAAAACTGCAAGCGCTGAATCCCGCGCAATTCTACGAAGGCCCGTCCTATGAGGCCGCGCTACAGCGCATTCGCCGTGTGCTGGAGGATGCGCATATGGGGTTGCAGGTCTATCTGACCGGCACAGAGGGCATGATGGGTCAGGCTATGAATGAGGTGATGGCTGTTGGCTTGCCACATACCGCGATCCAGACCGAGCATCGCGGCTCGACTGCGCGCCGTATGCAATGTGTGCACTGCAAGGGCATTACCGATGATGTCGAGGTCGATCCGTTTGTCTGCTCGCACTGTGGTTTAAACCTTTTTGTGCGCGACCACTATTCCCGCCGCCTTGCCGCCTATCAGGGCGTCCGCGTTGACGCCGAGGATCATGGTAACGTGCCCGAGCCGAAGGGAATCTACGAATGAGTGGCGCAGAGAAAATTCAGGTCAAAGTTACAGAAATTACCCCGCTGAACGAATTAGTAACACGGTTCCGGTTCGAACGCGTTGACGGCAGACAGTTGCCAACCTTTTCGGGCGGTGCACATACCGTGGTCGAAATGCAGGATGGCGGCATCACGCGGCTCAACCCTTATTCCCTGATGTCCGATCCGTTCGATCAATCATCCTATACGATCTCGGTTCGCCGCGATGATCAGGGCAGGGGAGGGTCGTTGTTCATGCACCGTCAGGTCAAGCTGGGCGACGAGATGACCATCAGCTACCCGGTCAACCTGTTCTCGCTTGATTTGCGGGCCCGCAAACATCTGTTTCTGGCCGGTGGTATCGGAATCACCCCGTTTCTGGCGCAGATCAAACAGCTCGAACTGCTGCACGGTCATTGGGAGCTGCACTATGCCTGTCGCAATCAGGCGCTGGCATCTTATGCGGACCAACTGACAGACAGGCATCCAAACGAAACGCATCTGTATTACGACGATCAGAATCAGGCGATTGATCTGGAAAACCTTCTCAGCGGGCAACCCCTGGGCACCCATGTCTATGTCTGCGGACCAAAGGGCATGATCGATTGGGTGCGCAATACTGCCGCTGCCGAAGGCTGGCCCGAAGATTGCGTGCATTACGAAGAGTTCTTGGCGCCTCAGCCCGGCAAACCGTTCGAAGTGCGTCTGGCGTCTTCCGACAAGGTCATTCATGTGGGTGAAAACGAAAGCCTTCTGGAGGCTATCGAGCGCGAAGGTGTCGACGCCCCGTATCTGTGCCGTGGCGGGGCCTGTGGCCAATGCGAAACCGTTGTGTTGGATCACGACGGCAATTTTGTTCATCGCGATCATTGGCTGACCGACGAAGAAAAGGCAGCAGGCAAAAAAATCATGCCCTGCGTATCGCGTTTCGAGGGCAAGTCCCTCGTGCTGGACCGCTGAGAGGAGGCCCACCATGACCATTCAATTCAACGACGAGTCCTTCCGCGACGACTATACGTTCCACAACTCGGAATGGGCGATCAAACGCTTTCCGTTTCCGTTCCACGAAGACAGCTACATGTATTCGGTCAACATGGAGCAGCATAGGGGCGGGCCCGAGGGCTCGGTCTATGAGATGCGGTTCGACGTGGATGAACACTATGTCTCGGAAATGAAAGACCGCGCCATCGTTCTGGATCAGGACCCGCTGCGCTGTCAGTCTCTGCCGCATATGACATTGGCAGGTTGGGACTTGCTGGAACTGATCATGGTCAGCAAATCCGAGGACTACCCAGACCTGTTCGAACTGCACCGCAACGGCAACCAGTGGCGCTGGATCAACAAGCCACTGGGGATCGATCACAGCTTTACCTTCATGGATGAAACCACGCTGCCTTACGGGCCGATGGAGTACATTACCCGTCAGGCGCAAGGCGATTTCGCAGTGCTGGACCAGCGGGACGAGATGCTGTGGATGGACGCTGGTATGGTCACGACCCAGGCCGATTGGAGCCTGGATTTCGACATCGGCATGAATTTTTTCGAATGGCACGCGCCGGTTCCAAAAGCCCATGAGATGGGGATTTTCAAGCGCGCGCTGAAGTTTCTGCTGAACATTCAACAGGGCGCGCCAGCACGGCGGCTGAACTGGACCATGACGGTGAACCCGCTGTTGGATACCAGCCCGGAAAACTATCATAAATGGGGCATCCAAAAGACCACACTGACGCCCGAAAACATAGCCCATAAGCAGCATCTTCGGGTCGAATTGCAAACATTCTTCCGATTGCCGCGATCAAACGCGCTAGTATTCCCAATCCGTTGTTATCTTTGCAGTTTTCAAGATCTGATGACGGTGCCGAAATGGGGTCGCCGGCTGCACCGTGTTGTTCGCGACCTTCCGGTTGAACTCGCCACCTACAAGGGGTTTATCGACAACCGCCCAATGATGTTGGACTACCTTAGTCAGTTTGACGACGGATTACCGACCTCTCCCGGTATATGGCCGGATCTGGAAACAGAGCCGCCTTTGTCAAAGTAAGCGATCACCTTGACGTGTTTTGGCTCATATGACTGATGCAGGCAAAACACCTTGGCTCATTCAGCCCGATGACTTCGCATTGTATGACGCGCTTGCACTGCTTCGCGCGTCATTTCGGTATATGGATGCCCGAATTAATCCTCCTTCGTCTATCCATAACCTAACGGTGGAAGGAATGCAGGCGCATTGCAGGGGTGGTGGTGAAATCTGGGCCATGGGCCAACCGCTATTCGCGTGCATGTTTTTGACGCCCAAAGCCAACAGCTTGTACCTAGGAAAGCTGGCGGTGAAGGAAGGAATGCGGGGGCGGGGTATCTGCCGCACTTTGGTAGATCACGCTGCAAGTCGTGCAGCAGACCTTGGTCTATCAGCGTTGGAACTGGAAACGCGCGTGGAACTCACTGAAAACCACCGTGTGTTTTCAAGGCTTGGATTTACAATCGTAAGTGCCGGCAGCCACGTCGGCTATGACAGCCCCACGGATTTCTTGTTGCGCAAGCCGGTCAATTTGTCTGCGGATAGCTGATCACTGAAATGTAGCGTGCCGGCAGATTCACCAACCGTTCCGGACCATGCGGTGCGTCGGCGTCAAAGAACAAGGTGTCACCCGGTTTCAGGGGGTAAATCTTGTCTCCGTGGCGGTAATCTACTTCGCCTTCCAGCATGTAGATCGTCTCGATTCCATCATGTTGAAATGTTGGGAACACGTCGGATTCAACGGTCAGGGTGATCAGGTAGGGCTCTACGATTACGCCAGAACCGTTGGCACCAATATGCCCCAACAAATTATATTGATGATTGGCGCGTGTTCCTTCGCGCTCTAACTCGACGCCCTCACCCGCTTTGGTATGAACCGCCTCGCGGCGCTCTTCAAATTGTCTGAAAAAGCTTGTCAGAGGAACTGAAAGCGCATCAGCAAGCGATTGCAAAGTCGTCAGGGAAGGCGATGTGTTCCCGTTTTCGATCTTGGACAGCATACCAATCGACAATCCGGTCAGCTGAGCCAATTCCGCGACCGTAGTATTCTGCTTTTTGCGAAAAGCGCGAACCTCGCGACCAATGGCAACTTCAAGAACTTTTTCTCTGTCACCCGAGCGAACAGAATGCGGATCCTGTGTCAGATTTGTCGCCATTTCTTTGTCGTTTTTTTTCAATTTCATTCTTTCAATGTCTTGCTACACTTGTCCGAACGGGTTCTGCAACAAGACGACGTGCATTACCCAATCCAACTCGGTCTACCATAGCACCATTTTTTCCTGCTAGTAAAATAATGATGCTGACAGAAAAATTCTAGAACTCAAATTCCTATTATTAGACGGTATTCCCGATAGCATGCCTGACCTCTGTGATAGAACCGCCGTGGGTAGCAAACGAGAGTGTACCGAATCTGGATAACTGGTTGTACTAAGGCCTGAACGTTCGCATTGAAAACAACCATCTCTAACTCCGAGAGTGAGACAAACAGGGGCCGCTCGAAATTCGAACATCAGAATTTCTTTGTCGACTATAAGTTGGTGTGACGACTCCCCGACACCCTTGATCACTTTGCCATAGTTCGGCTTGGGTTCGAAATCGTTCCCCGCCAGCATCCAGCAATTGTGGTCGGTGTGTGTCTCTTTGATGAGTTTGAAACCTGAAGATCGCTTAATACAGATCTAAGTATCTGCTGATCTATTCGCGGGCTTTCAAACGTTAGACCCAAGCAGCATTACCTGAATGTCGGCTACATTGGTCCCGGTCGCTCCGGTCATCAGAAGATCACTAGACAGCGTCAAAGCCTTATGACTGTCGTTGCTCGCCAACAGAGCGGTAGGGTCATGTCCCGACGCGCGGATTCGGGTGAGCGTCCCTGCATCCACTATCGCGCCAGCCGCCGAGGTTGGGCCGTCGCGGCCATCCGTACCACCGCTAAGAAAAACCCAATTTCCGGGTATCGTGCGGTATTGCGTCAGTTGGGCGACGCGCAGTGCCAATTCCTGGTTGCGCCCGCCGCAACCCGTTCCTTGCAGACGTACAGTCGTTTCACCACCAAACAGCAGGGCGGTTGGGCGGTTCGAAGTGGCGGACAAGGCTGCTTGGAAAATCCGTTCAGCCGCGTCGGACACATCTCCAATCAACGCGTCGGACACAATTTCAGTACGGTAGTTCTGCGCCGCATAGCGAAACGCGGCTTCCAAACTAATTGTGTTCGACCCAATCAGGCTATTTGTTGCCTCAACTGCTATGGTATGTTCAGGAATACTCTTCTCCAGATGGGCTCGGACGGCTTTTGGTAGCCGGTGCCAGATCCCGGCCTCGATGCAGGTTCTGCGGGCGTCCGCGTGGCTGCCGATTGGTAAGGCGGTTGGTCCGCTGGCTACGGCCCGAAGATCATCACCGATGACATCCGACAGGATATACGCCGTGATCGGGGCAGGTGCGCCGTGCAGCAAAAACCCGCCGCCTTTGAGCTGGCTCAGGTGCTGGCGCACAAGGTTCATCTGAACGATGTCCAGCCCGGAAGACAACAAAACCTCATTGACCGCAATTTTGTCCAAAAGGGTCAAACCATCAACAGGCGCGGGAACCAAGGCCGACCCCCCGCCGGAGATCAGTGCAATGATTTGATCCTGCTTACGTGCTGCGCTGAGCAAAGCGATGATCTGTCGCCCGGCTTTCAAACCGCGTTCATCCGGGATGGGGTGCCCGCTGGTCAAAACCGTCGCACCGGGGACTTCGCTCCGGTTATCGCTATGGGTTACGATCAGGGCGACGTGATCGCCCTGAACATGCTGCAATGCCTCCTCCATCATGGCAGGGGCAGCCTTCCCAATTGCAATCAGGATGCTGCGCCCGCCATGTTCTGGTGATGGCAATGGGGCTGATTGCAACCGCTGGCGCAGGCACTTCGCCGGGTCCGCCGCAGCGACGGCTTCTGCAAAGATGGCGGCGGCTCTATCGCGCAGCGATATGGACGATTGCACAGTCATGATGCGATCAAGCCGCTGCGATCTGGCCTGCTTTTTCGACCAGCACTTCGGCCTGACGGATTGAGGCATAGTCGATCAGACGGCCATCCAGAGACACAGCGCCTTTGCCCGCCGATTCAGCCTCGGCCATGGCGACAAGAATGCGCTGTGCCTTGGTGACTTCGGCCTCGGATGGCGACATGACCTCATTGGCCAGGGCAATTTGGCTGGGGTGGATGGCCCATTTGCCTTCACATCCCAGAACCGCTGCGCGTTTGGCAGCGGCTCGATAGCCGTCGGGATCCTGAAAGTCGCCAAATGGCCCATCGATTGGACGCAGTCCGTTGGCGCGTGCCGCAACCACCATGCGCGCCAGCGCATAGTGCCACATGTCACCCCAATGCGTCATGCGGTCTCCGTCAGCATCCGGGTCCGTCAGAACGGAATAATCGGGGTTCACGCCGCCGATGATCGTGGTTCGTGCGCGGGTCGAGGCCGCATAGTCAGCCACTCCGAAATGCAGGCTTTCATTGCGTTTGGAAGCTGCCGCAATCTCGCTGACATTCTGCATCCCAAGCGCGGTTTCAATGATGTGTTCGAACCCGATCCGTTTCTTGTAGCCTTTGGCGTCCTCAATCTGCGTTACCAGCATATCGACCGCATAGACGTCCGCAGCGGTGCCAACCTTGGGGATCATGATCAGGTCCAGCCGTTCGCCAGCCTGTTCGACCACATCCACCACGTCGCGATACATATAATGCGTATCCAGCCCGTTGATCCGCACCGACATGGTTTTATTGCCCCAGTCGATATCGTTCAGCGCCTCGATGATGTTCTTGCGGGCCTGTTCCTTTTCATCAGGCGCGACCGCGTCTTCCAGATCGAGGAAGATCACATCTACATCTGATTGTGCGGCCTTTTCGAACATTCCGGGTTGGCTGCCCGGAACGGCCAGTTCGCTGCGGTTCAGGCGGGCAGGGGCTTGGTCGATGTTATGAAAGCTCATGGGTAAGGGTCCTTCGTCTTACAGGTTCGGATAGAGAGGGAATTTGGCGCAGAGGTCTGCGACCTCGGCTTTGACCTTGGCTTCGACGGCGCTGTTGCCGTCTTCGCCATTGGCGGCCAGCCCGTCGA
>NZ_JBQFSR010000014.1:0-25657 GCF_056538105.1 Ruegeria sp. BH6 | reverse complement strand
CGAAAGCGAAGGCGAAAGCGAAGGCGAAAGCGAAGGCGAAAGCGAAGGCGAAAGCGAAGGCGAAAGCGAAGGCGAAAGCGAAGGCGAAAGCTCAGACGACGGCGAGTCCGACGACAGCGACGACAGTGGATACTCTGGCGGTGAAGGCAGCGTGGTCGAACGGCAAGGCGAAGATCGCTAACCGGTTATATTCTAGTGTTGGTCAGGAAACGAGATCAGACCTCACCTAGCGTGATATCCAGATTGTTTCGATAGCCAAACTTAAACCAGATGAAATGCCCGAACGTCGTTCGGGCATTTCTGTTTGTTCCGACCTGTTAGTCCCGCAACAATTCATTGATCCCGGTTTTCGAGCGGGTCTTTTCATCCACACGTTTCACGATCACCGCGCAGTACAGGCTGATATTGTTCTTTGATGGCATCGATCCGGCAACAACCACCGAATAGGGCGGCACTTCGCCATATGTGACCTCGCCGGTTTCGCGGTCAACGATCTTGGTCGACCTGCCGATGAACACACCCATGCCCAGAACCGAGCCTTCGCGCACGATGCAGCCTTCGACCACCTCAGAGCGCGCGCCGATAAAGCAATTGTCTTCGATGATGGTGGGGCCTGCCTGCATCGGTTCCAACACACCACCGATGCCGACGCCGCCCGACAGGTGTACGTTTTTGCCGATCTGTGCGCAGGACCCCACGGTGGCCCAGGTGTCGACCATGGTGCCCTCGTCGACATAAGCCCCCAGGTTCACGAAAGACGGCATCAGCACCACGCCGGGCGCGACATAGGCGGATTTGCGAACCACGCAGTTCGGTACGGCGCGGAACCCGGCGGTGCGCCACTGATCCTCGCCCCAACCCGCGAATTTGCTGTCCACCTTATCCCACCAGCCGCCGGCCTGCGGACCGCCCGACTGAATCTCCATGTCCTTGATGCGGAAGCCCAGCAGAACCGCCTTTTTGGCCCACTGGTTCACATGCCAGTCGCCGCTGTCCATCTTTTCGGCCACACGCAGCGAACCGCTGTCCAGCGCGTTCAGCGTATCTTCGATCGCCTCGCGTTGTTCGCCTGAGGTGGCGGGGGTGATGGTATCGCGTGCCTCCCAGGCGGCTTCGATAGCGGCTTCCAGTTGCGCGTTGGACATTTGGCGGCTCCCTGCAGAATCTGTTCACGTTGGTGTTGCCTATACGCAAGCAGGGGACAGGCCGCAATGCGACGCAGAATGCGCGCTTTGCGGCTGATTGCTGCAGTTTCAGCCGTTCAATGGGTCCGGCGAGAGGTTCCCACCACAAACCAGCACCGCCACACGCTCATTGGGTTCCGGCTGATAGGCACCAGACAGCAGCGCAGCCAATGCGGTCGCGCCCGCTGGCTCTACCAAAATCCGATGCGTGCGCCACAGAACCTGCTGGGCTTCGGCGATGGCCTCGTCATTGACCAGAACCGATGCCAGCCCCTGCGCCAGTCCGAAACAGATCGACCCGATCCGCCGCGCGCCCAGCGCATTGGCGGCAATACCCGAAACGGTAACATCCACAGGCTCTCCGGCCTGAAGTGCCGCGTTCAGCGCGCATGAGGTTTCGGGCTCGACCGCCACAACCTTGCGCGCGCCCTGCAACCAGCCCAGCGCGCCCGCGATCAAGCCACCGCCGCCGACGGCAATCAGAACCGTGTCGGCCTGCAGACCCTGCGCCTCCCACTCGGCGAAACAGGTGCCCTGCCCGGCTACGGTTGCGGGCGCGTCATAGGCGTGGATTTGCATCGCACCTGTTGCATCCTCATGCGCTTGCGCCCTGGTCAGCGCGTTAGCGTATTCGCCCGGCACCACGCTCAGATCCGCACCGGTCCGTTCGATCAGCGTGATTTTCGACGGCCCCGCCATTTCCGGCACGAAAATCTTGGCAGGATAGCCCAAAGCACGCGCTGCAAAGGCCGCCGCTGCACCATGATTGCCGCCAGACGCTGCAACGATACCCGCCTTGGGCACATCCTGGTTCAGCAATGTATTGAACGCCCCGCGCGCCTTGAAACTGCCGGTATGTTGCAGATGTTCCAGCTTCATCTCAACCGGATAATCCAGACCCAAAGCCCGGCTTTTCATCACCGGCGTCACCTGCGCGTAGCCGTTGATCCGGTCGGCGGCCGCCAATATTTCACTCTTCCAATTCATTCTTGTTCTTCCGTGACTGGCACTCTGCCCGCGAACCCTATAGCTGTTTCAAGAACACGCAAGCAGGGAACCATCATTCATGAGAGAAGACCGCCTCAGCCCTTTCCGCGACGCGCAGACCGACCGCTCGACCGCGAGCGAGGTGCCGGACACGCCGCAAACACGCTCGCCCGCGTATCGCCTTGCCTTTGCCGATGACGATTTCCTGTGCCGGGATGAGCTGCGCCCGGTTCGCCTGCAGCTGGAACTGCTGAAACCCGAGATGCTCATGACCGAGCGTGAGATCACCTCGACCATCGTCATGTTCGGCGGTGCGCGTATTCCTGAGCCGTCGCAGAAACACACCGCCCGGACCCAGACGCTGGCCAACCTGTCGGAGTACTATGACGAGGCCCGCGAATTCGCCCGGCTGATGACTGAGAAATCCAATGAAACCGGCTGCCGCGAGAACGTCATCGTCACCGGCGGTGGCCCCGGCGTGATGGAGGCGGGGAATCGCGGCGCGCAGGATGCGGGCGGCTGTTCCATCGGCCTGAACATCGTGTTGCCGCACGAACAAGCGCCGAACGAATACGTGACCCCCGAGCTCAGCTTCAACTTCCACTATTTCGCCATCCGCAAGATGCATTTCCTGATGCGCGCCCGCGCCATCACCATCTTTCCCGGCGGGTTCGGAACCATGGATGAGCTGTTCGAATCCCTGACCCTGATCCAAACCGGTCGGATGGAGCGCGTGCCCTTCCTGTTGTTTGGCCGCGAGTTCTGGGAAAAGGTTATCAACTGGGAGGCGCTTGCGGACGCGGGCACCATCTCGGACGAAGACCTTGATCTGTTCCGGTTTGTCGACACGGCGCAAGAGGCGGTCGAGATCATCGAGAACTGGGAACCCGCCCCGCCCCGCGACGAAATACCGGGACGCTGAGCCATGGCCCCGAAGACCGGAGAGATGCTGCACCTGCGCGGCAATGCCTTGAACGCGGGTGAGCCGGTGACGCTGCCGCTGACCCAAAGCAGTATGTATCATTTGCCGGGCGTGACGGACGGCCTGCCCACATACGGCCGAGTCGACAACCCCACTTGGGAGCATCTGGAACATGTGCTGGCCCATCTTGAAGGTGCGCCCTGCCTGACTTTTCCGTCTGGCATGGGGGCAATTTCAGCCGCATTGTTTGCAACCCTGAAGGCCGGGTCGCACCTGCTGATTCCGTCAGATGGGTACTATGTCACGCGCGTGCTGGCCGATCAGTTCTTGTCCGGGCTGGGTGTAACGGTCACCGAACGCCCAACGGCCACCTTTACCGAGGGCGGGTTTGACGGCTTTGATGTGGTCTTTGTCGAAAGCCCCTCAAACCCCGGGCTGGACATGCTGAACCTGCCAGCTATCGCCACTGCTGTACGTGAAGCGGGCGGGATCACGATTGCTGATAATACGACCCTGACCCCGCTAGGCCAGCGCCCGCTGGATATGGGCATCGACGTGGTTGTGGCCTCGGATACGAAAGCCATGGGTGGGCATTCCGACCTGTTGATGGGCCACGTGGCCAGCCGCAATGCACAGATTATGGAACGGGTAGTAGAATGGCGCCGGGTTTCAGGGGCGATCCCCGGCCCGCATGAGGCTTGGCTGTTGCATCGCGGACTGGAAACGCTGGATGTGCGGTTCGACCGTATGTGTTCCTCGGCGCAGGTGCTGGCCGAACGGTTGGCCGTCCACTCGACGGTCCGGCAAATCCGCTATCCCGGTCTGCCTAGCGATCCATCGCATGCGCTGGCCACGGCACAGACGTCGCGGTTTGGGTTCCTGCTGTCGATCACGCTTGAGACCGAGGCCAAGGCCGAGGCCTTTATCAACGCCTGCCCGATGTTGCGTCCCGCAACCTCCTTTGGTGGCGTCCACAGTTCAGCAGAACGCCGCGCGCGCTGGGGCGACGATGTCGACCCCGCCTTCATCCGCCTGTCTGTCGGCTGTGAACCGGTCGAGGAACTGTGGCAGGCGATTGAAATCAGCCTGAACGCGCTATGATTTTTTCTTGGACTCACGCAATTCTGTAAACACATAGATCGGCAGCACTATGCTGGCGATCAGCGCCCCCAGCCAGACCAGAAGCGTGGCCGCCAACAGGTTTGAGATACCTCCAACCGTCAACCCGGCAGTGACAAGATCGGTTATCAGCAAGCCCACAAAGGTAACGATCAGCGCGATGCCACCTTTCAGCGCGGGTGCTTTTTTCTCGCCCAGCTTCAGGATCAGCGGCTCGGCCACCACCTGCACCAGCGTAAAGACGATCACCACGACGATGAAAGAGATCGGCTTGATCGCAAACCCTGACAGCAGCAGCGTGGCCAGTAGCAACCCGATGGCATTGCCGGCCAGCAGGGCCAAGGCGGATTTGATTCTGCGCGTCATGGGGGTCTCCGTCAGAAAATAATTCGAAACGTGCATATGTTAGCAGACTTTCGGGGTTTTGCGAGCGGTTTCAAAAGCCTCTTCCTTTTGGGTCCTTGAAATCGCATGATAAAACCAACCTGTTCAGCCCGACCCGCGAGAGGTGAGATGAGCGACGATCCCTATTCCGCCCTTGGTGTCGCCAAAGACGCCAGCGCCGCCGAAATCAAAAAGGCTTATCGGCGTATCGCCAAGGAATGTCACCCGGATCTAAAGCCCGGCGATGCCGAGGCCGAAGCCAAGTTTAAGGCGGCAGCCGCCGCTTACGACTTGCTCAAAGACCCCGAAAAGCGGGCGCAATTCGACAATGGTGAGATTGACGCCTCGGGTCAGGAACGCCCGCAGCAGCATTATTATCGCGACTACGCCGAGGCCGCCGGGAACCCTTATCGGGGACAGGCTGCAGACCCCGATGACATGTCGGACATCTTTGCCGAGTTCATGCGGGGCCGTGGCGGATACGGCCAGCGCACCCATGAATTCCACGCGCCGGGGCACAATCGAGGCTACAGCCTGCAGATCAGTTTTCTGGATGCGGTTTTTGGGGCCAGCCAGAAACTGAACCTGCCCGATGGCGACCGGATCGAAGTCAAGATTCCCGCTGGCATCACCGACGGCCAAACCATCCGCCTGCGCGGCAAAGGCGATCCGGGCTTTGGCGACGGTCCGCCGGGTGATGCTCTAGTGACCGTCTCGGTTGCCAAACACCCCGTCTTCGATCGTCAGGGCGACGACATACATATCACTCTGCCGATCACGATTGATGAGGCCATTCTGGGCGGCAAGGTCCCTGCACCCACCATCGACGGTGGCGTTAATGTCAGCGTTCCTGCGGGCACCAGCAGCGGCAAGACACTGCGCCTGCGCGGCAAAGGGGTTAAGAAACGCGGCTCAACCGAGCGCGGCGATCAGCTGATCGAACTGACAATCGCGATGCCCGGACAGATCGACGAAGACCTAAAGCAATTCATGGAGACATGGCGCGAGAGCCACAGTTATGATCCGCGTAAAGGAATGCCGTCATGACCCGCACCCTGACCGAAGAGCAGCTGATCGCAACCGTCACCCGCCTGACCTCGACCCGGTTGACCGAATACTTGGCCGCCGAGATCGTGATCCCCGAACAAACTGATCAGGGCTTGGTCTATCACAGCCTCGACGTCGCCCGTCTGGAACTGGCCTGCGAATTGCATGAGCAATACGAGATGGAACCCGACGCGCTGTCGATGATGATTTCGCTGATCGACCAGATGCACTGCCTGCGCGCAGAACTGCGCGAGGTGCTGAACGCGGTTGAGGCGCAGCCTGAACCCGTGCGTCAGACCCTGATCGAGGTGATCGGAGCCGCCCGCCTCAAGCGCAGTTGATCAATTGCCGACGGTGTATTCTTCGGGCACGAAAAAGGTGTAGTCCCGGTCAGCGACCGCCTCGTGGCAATCATGGCAATAGGCGACCGAATTTGCGCGCGCACCCATCGTGTCCCCGAACAGCGATCCGTCTGGCATCACCATGATATAACGCCAGTCACCCGTGTCGGGGCTTTCGCCTTGGGCCAGTTTTTCCATTACGAACAAAGCGCCGGGATGGATATTGCCTTCATCCGTGACGGTCACGCTGTCCTTGGCCAAAACCGAGCCTTTGGGCAGCTTTTCCCCCTCGGCCAGCGTTCCATAGTTATGAGCCATGCGATTAGCATAGCTGTTCACATACCGCTGACCATGGGTGGCCGAGATATAGGGCGCATCGTTGAACAATGGCCAGTTCTGATAATTCAGGAGCAAATCCAGCTGTGCAGCGCCATAACCCCGCGCCATGCGCCGCTGCAGAGATTCATAGATGCGCAATGCTTCCCCCTTGGACAAATCCGCTGGATTCTCGATGGCGATATGCGCGTCTTCACCAGTTGATTGCGCAAACCCGTCGGTTGCGGACAACCCCGAAATTGACAGCACTGTCAGTGAGATTGAAAACACACGTTTAAATCGTAAAAACATATGGATGGCCTACCTGTTTCTTAAGGTTCGCCTGAAAGCCGCCTATCATGTTTGAAATAAGATAGCGGCCCTGAACAAACGCGCCACGGCCAGACCACGGCTTTCACCGCTTTGTGCGCAAGAGTGACATGCGCCGATCCAGCCCCGACGCTTAAAACATACCAAATTTCGCATGCAAAGAACAGCAATGCGAGAATTTATTTATTGTCGACCACTTGGCGACAATAACACGCCTCAGCTTTTAACCCCGGCTTCGGCCTCGATCTGTTTGCGCGATTTTCGGGCGCGTTCCGTGGCCGATTTCAATTGACCACAAGCCGCCATGATATCCTCGCCCCGCGTCTTGCGGATGGGTGAGGCGTAACCCGCCTGGTAAATGATATTCGCAAAGGCCCGGATGCGATTGTTCGAGCTGCGCTTGTACGGCGCGCCCGGCCATTCATTGAACGGGATCAGGTTAATCTTGGCCGGGATGTTATGACGCCTGATATGGTCGATCAGGCGATGCGCATCCTCGTCTCTGTCGTTCACGCCATCCAGCATCACATATTCAAAGGTGATCCGTTCAGAATTCGATGCGTTCGGATAGCTGGCCAGCGCACCCAGCAGTTCCTCGATATTCCAGCGCTTGTTGATCGGCACCAACACGTCACGGGTTTCATCCGTGGTGGCATGGAACGAGATCGCCAGCAGACAACCGATTTCCTCAGCCGTGCGCGCGATTTCAGGCACAACACCCGAGGTCGACAGGGTGATGCGGCGGCGCGACAGGGAAATCCCCTCGGGATCCATGGCGATCTTCATCGCGTCGCGGACGTTTTCGAAATTATACAGCGGCTCACCCATGCCCATCAGAACGATGTTCGACAGCAGACGGGTTTCGTCCTTGGGCGCGCCTGGAACCGGCCATTCCTCAAGATCGTCGCGCGCCATCATCACCTGACCGACAATCTCGGCCGCGGTCAGGTTGCGCACCAGTTTTTGCGTACCGGTGTGACAGAAGGAACAGGTCAGCGTGCAACCCACCTGAGACGAGATGCACAGCGTGCCGCGATCTTCTTCGGGGATGTACACGACCTCAACCTCGTGCCCGCCCGCGATACGGCACAGGTATTTGCGGGTGCCGTCCTCGGACACCTGACGCGTAACAACCTCGGGGATTTCGATCACGAAGTTTTCGGCCAGTTGTGCGCGATAGGCCTTGGCCAGATTGGTCATCTCGGCAAAGTCGCGCACACCCCATTGATAAATCCATTGCCAGATCTGACCGGTGCGCATCTTGGCCTGCTTTTCCGGCGTGCCATGTTCGATCAAAACCTCACGCAGCTGGGCGCGGGTCAGGCCGACAAGGTTAATCTTCCCCTCGGGCAATTTGCGGGGGATGGTCATGACATCTTGAGTGATCGGCGCTTTGGGCGACATGTGGTTATCTCAACGGATTCTGGCTTGGGATGCGCCTCTATATAGGATCGCTGGCAAAGATCAAAAGGAATCGTATCAATCAATTCGCAAAGCGCAGCAACTCGTCCACACGCGCGCGTCCCAGATCGACCCGGCACGCGGTGATGGCGATGCCAGTACCGGACCCTCCGCCATAGGATGCGCCCACCGCTTCGCACTGCGCATCGCGGTAGCTTGCCCAGGCTGATTGCGAAGCTTCCAAGGCGGGCTGCGCCACGACCCGCTCGGTGATCTCGTCCAACTCTTTGGCCGATTGCATGGCAAATCCGTAGCTCTCCTCCAGCGCCAAACTGACCCGATCTTCCATCTCGCCAACACACGCCCCAATTTCCACCTGAGAACTTGCGTCTGAACATTCCAACGTTGGGTCTGCCAGTGCCGCAGAGGAAAACAACAATATGATCAATACGTACCGCATGACTCGCTCCTGCCAGAGGTTCCCACCGCCGACGGTAGCACGCGAACTACTGCGCCCCAAATACAGATTGGCCGCACCGTCAACGCCGATGCGGTCGAAATCAATGCTATCAGGTAAGCCGCTTCAGATGCCCGCTGGCAGGATATCGCAATCTGCTGCATCCAAAGTTTTTACCGGATCCTCTGGTCCACATTGCTCACCGGATACGGGATAGGTTTCAGAATCTTTTTCACACGCGCTCAACAACACGGCGACTGCCATCATCAGCGCGACAATAGGCTTATTCAGCATTCGTAAGCTCCTTCTATTCAGCTGAACTAATTAGTTCAGAAATGTCAGGGGCTCGCTTTGATACGGATCAAACTTGCAGACAGACGTGGCGTAAAGCCGACACTTGGCGCTTCAAAAAAAGAAAACCCCGCCAAAAGACGGGGTCTCGCGTGTCTTCAGATACGTATCAGTTTGTGCAGCGTTTCTCGGCGTCTTCAATCGCTGCCGTAAAACCCAGCAACGAGAATGTGTCCTTGGTCTGCGTCCCACGCTCGGACCGGGCGGTCAGAACAGCCTCAGTGCCCCGCTTCATCGCTGCAACCACCTTGAGGTCTTCGCCTTCGGTTGCGGGCCAGGCCCATTCGCCTTCGGTGATCAGTTCAAACTCGGTCCCGTCGATTTCAAGATTGACGGTTGAGCCTGCCGCGAACGGATAGCCGCCGGTAAAGGTCACTTGCCCCTTCACCTCGGCGTTGGGACGATAGAACACGAACAGCAGGATATCGCTGCGGCGGACCGAGACCACCCGGCCACCGCGTGTGTTGACGGTTTCCTTGGGTGCAGACACGCTCCAGCATTCGGTGGGATCGTCTTCGACGAACACGCTCCAATCGGTTTTGGCTGCCACACGGTTGGTGCTTGACGCCTGCTGAGCGGTTGCCGTAGTGGCCATCCCTGCCATGCACAGGCCCGCGATTACACGGACGAGTTTCAATCCCATCTGTCCAGCCTCCTAGCTCGACCTATTACCTCATACCCATCGGAAAAGCCTGCGCACCCTGCCGGTTCGTCTGTAAGTTGCGTATTCCGATGATTGTCGACATACACACACTAACGCAGGTTTCGCCACAGGCGAAAGGGCGATTGGCAGAATTTTGCGCATATTACGGAGAGGCCTGATGACGCAGCCGGTACCAATGACAGAACTATGGCGCGGTCCCTTGTTGGAAAGCCTGCATCTGGGCCACGCGGTGATCTGCGATGACAGTGGCCAGATCGTACAATGCTGGGGTGATCCAAGTGCGATTATCTACCCCCGCTCTTCGGCCAAGATGATCCAAGGTCTGCCGCTGATCACCTCAGGCGCCGCGGCGAAATATGGGCTGAACAGCGAGCATCTGGCACTGGCTTGCGCCTCACACAGCGGCGCGCATATCCACACTGACCGCGTGACCGCCTGGTTGGACCATCTGAACCTGTCCGAACATGATCTGCGCTGCGGCCCGCAAGAGCCGCAGGATATGGCCGCGCGCGACGGATTGATTCTGGCCGACGACACGCCTTGCCAGATTCACAATAACTGTTCGGGAAAGCATTGCGGGTTCCTGACCGTGGCCCAGCATATGGGGGCCGGGCCGGAGTATCTGGAAATCGACCACCCAGTTCAGCAGGCCTGTCTGTCAGCCATCGAAGAAACAACCGGTGAGGCCAGCCCCGCCTATGGGATAGACGGATGTTCAGCGCCGAACTTTGCCACCTCGCTGGTGGGGTTGGCGCGATCGATGGCGTGGTTTGCCTCGGCCGCCGACCGGTCGGACCGGGCCAGCGATGCGGCGCAGCAATTGACCGCTGCGATGATCAAGCATCCCGAACTGGTTGCCGGCGAAAGCCGCGCCTGTACCGAACTGATGCGCGCGATGGAGGGCCGCGCCGCGATCAAGACCGGGGCCGAAGCTGTTTTCATCGCCATCATTCCGGAAAAACGCATGGGCGTGGCACTGAAGATCACAGACGGCACCACGCGTGCCGCTGAATGTGCCATCGCATCCATTCTGGTCCATCTAGGTGTGCTGGAGGCCGAACACCCGGCCACCCGCAAATTCATGAACGCCATTCAGTACAGCCGCCGCGGGCTGGAATGCGGCATCATCAAGCCTGCGCCGGGTTTCCCCGGCTAAGGCGATCACATCTCGATCGGATGAATCTCGGCCACTTCGACCGAGCCTGATCCGTTGACGACCATGGGGCAGCCCTTGGCCATCTCGTTGGCGGCGTCGATGCTGTCGGCCCTGATGACCGTGAACCCCGAGGCCGGGTTGGCACCGCCATTGTCGACAACACCGCTGTTGCTAACGGTATAGGACTGGCCCACCGGGTTGCCGGGGATGTCCAGCGCATCGCCCATATTCTGGAACCATGCGCCCCAGGCGGCCATAGTCGCTTCGATTTCGGCGGGGTCGGTTGGGGTGTGACCGCCGTGATAGACAAACAAGAACTGAGGCATTTCTCTTCCTCCCTAATGAAAATCTTAAAACTGAGCTTCCAGCTTGCGCAGTGACGAAGTCCAACCCTGGTTGTGGTTGGCCGCGACCTCGGCATCGGCCAATTCGCGGTGATCAAGAACCAGCTTTGCACCAGCTTCCGTCGCTGTGACCGTCAGCGTCACGTGGCTTTCCGCTCCGCGCTGATCCTGATCGTCATGCCAGGCCCAGGTGAACCCCACTGAATTCGGCGGATCAACATGGGTCACCTGCCCGGATACTTTGTATCGCTGCCCTTCGGCATTCACCATGACCGAGTGCCACGGCCCAAGGCGTGAAAAATCCAAATCATGTTCGGGCACATGCATCCCTTCGGGGCCCCACCACTGCAACAGCTTTGCACCATCGCTGATCCAGGCAAACAGGTTTTCCTGGGATGTGGGAAACGCGCGTTCCAATTTCAGGTCGGCCATGAATTCTCCCTTTCAATCAAATCGTTCAAACGGTCGAGGCTGCTTTCCCAGAATTGCCGTTTCGAGATGGTCCATTCCGCGATGGTCCGCAGCCCCTCGGGCTGGATGGAATACATGCGTTGACTGCCCTGCACTCGCTGCTGCACCAGCCCGGCGGCGCGCAACACCTTCAGATGGCGCGAGATCGCGGCCCCTGACATGCCGCGCCCTTCTATCAGGTCACCAGCGGGCAGTTCACCGTCTTGCATCAACTGCTCGACAATCGAGAATCGGGTGGCATCGGACAATGCCGAAAATGCGGTCAGAAGCGTGTTCATGACCATTGTTTAACATTTTTGTTAAATAAAGGGAAGCCCCTTGCGATCAGACCTCGGTAAAGGCCGCGCGGGAATAGCCCTGCAGGTACAGCAATGCCGTCAGATCTCCGTAATTGATCCGAATATCGCATTTGGCGGCGACCGAAGGTTTGGCATGCAGCGCCACACCGGTTCCGGCCCGGCTCAGCATGCCCAGATCATTGGCGCCATCGCCCACAGCAATCACGTCGGCCTCGGACAGGCCCAGCCGCTTGGTAATCTGCGCCAGCGCATCCACCTTGGCCTGTTTGCCCAGAATCGGGCGCTGTACATCGCCGGTCAGCTTGCCCTTTTCGGCCAGCAATGTATTGGCGCGGTTTTCATCAAAGCCAAGCAGATCAGCCACCCTCGCGGTGAAGGCCGTAAACCCACCCGACACCAGGGCCGCATAGCCCCCGTTCAGGCGCATCGTCGCAACCAGTTCCTTACCGCCCGGCATCAATGTAATGCGTTCGTTCAGAACCTTGTCGATCACCGCCTCATCCAGGCCCTTCAGAAGGCCGACACGTTCAATCAGCGCACCTTCGAAATCAAGCTCACCATTCATGGCCCGCGCGGTAATGTCTTTGACGCGATCGCCCACGCCCGCCTCATCGGCCAGTTCGTCAATACATTCCTGCTGGATCATGGTGCTGTCCATATCGGCCAGCAGCATCAGCTTGCGGCGTTTCCCGAACGGCTGCACGATCAGGTCGACCTCTAACAACTGCAGCTCTGCCCAGACGTCCCACTGATTATCAGGCAGCTCGGGAAACGTGAACTGCGCCGCCTCATCTTCGCTGAGCCAAACCAGATCGCCCCCGCCCCACGCGTTGCACAACGACTCGACCAAAGCCTGCTCGAGCTTCGGCATGTTCGGATTGGTCAACAGAGTGGCTACGTACATCATCGGTCTCCTGCAGGCTCCCCCGCGCATAACGCAGGGGCCGCCAATTCACCAGAGACAGTTGATATGTTTACCCCAGAATGCCAGGCAATCGCAGCCCATGGGCGCGGGCGCAATCCTTTGCAATTTCATACCCAGCATCCGCATGCCGCCACACGCCCGAGGCCGGATCGTTCCACAGCACACGTTCCAACCGTCGGGCCGCGTCCTCGGTACCATCGGCACAGATCACCACACCCGCATGTTGAGAGAACCCCATGCCGACCCCACCACCGTGATGCAGCGAGACCCAGGTCGCGCCGCTGGCGGTGTTGATCAGAGCATTCAGCAGCGGCCAATCGCTTACGGCGTCAGACCCGTCCAACATCGCCTCGGTCTCGCGGTTCGGGCTAGCGACGGAACCGCTGTCCAAGTGATCCCGGCCGATCACGACCGGCGCTTTCAGCTCACCATTGGCGACCATCTCATTGAACGCCAACCCGGCGCGGTGGCGGTCGCCCAACCCGATCCAGCAAATCCGCGCAGGCAGGCCCTGAAACGCAATCCGTTCCTGCGCCATGTCGAGCCAGCGATGCAGATGTTCGTTCTCGGGGAACAGCTCTTTCATCTTGGCGTCGGTCTTATAGATATCCTCGGGGTCGCCTGACAACGCACACCAGCGGAACGGACCGATGCCTTTGCAAAACAGCGGACGGATATAGGCGGGAACGAAGCCGGGGAAGGCAAAAGCGTTCTCCAACCCCTCATCCTGTGCCACCTGCCGGATGTTGTTACCGTAATCCAGAGTCGGCACGCCCGCGTTCCAAAAATCAACCATCGCGGCGACGTGTTGTTTCATCGACGCACGCGCAGCCTTTTCAACTGCTTTAGGGTCCGTTTCACGCATTTCACGCCACTGCGCCATGGACCAACCAATTGGCAGGTAGCCGTTGATCGGATCATGGGCGCTGGTCTGGTCGGTGACGATATCGGGATACGGGCGGACGCCTTCGTTCCCTCTTTTGAAGATTTCTGGGAACACCTCGGCCGCGTTACCCAACAGGCCCACGGATTTTGCCTCGCCCGCTTTGGTCCAGCGGTCGATCATCTCCAACGCTTCGTCCAGAGTCTCGGCCTTTTCGTCGAGGTATTTGGTGCGCAGGCGGAAATCGATACTGTCTGGATTACATTCGACCGCAAGACAGCAGGCACCGGCAAAAACGGCGGCCAGCGGTTGCGCGCCCCCCATGCCGCCCAAGCCCCCGGTCAGAATCCACTTGCCGGTCAAGTCGCCGCCATAGTGTTGACGTCCTGCCTCAGCAAAAGTCTCGTACGTACCCTGAACGATGCCTTGAGTGCCAATGTAGATCCACGAGCCGGCCGTCATCTGGCCGTACATCATCAGACCCTTCTTATCGAGTTCGTTGAAGTGATCCCAAGTTGCCCAATGGGGCACTAGGTTGGAATTGGCGATCAGCACGCGGGGCGCGTCCTTGTGCGTCCGCACAACGGCGACCGGCTTGCCGGATTGAACGATCAGGGTTTCGTCCTCTTCCAGATCCTTCAAACCGGCAACAATAGTGTCGAAATCCTGCCAAGTCCGCGCCGCGCGGCCGATACCGCCATAAACCACCAGTTCATGCGGGTTTTCGGCCACGTCCGGGTGCAGGTTGTTCATTAACATCCGCAGCGGGGCCTCAGTCAGCCAGCTTTTGGCGTTCAGCTCGGGGCCTGTCGGCGGATAGATATCGCGCGTGTTCTTGCGAGGGTCGGTCATGGGATCTTCTCCAATGCAGTGTCTTGGATGGCTTCCAGAATATCGCGCAGCCAACGACGCAGGCGGTCGGCCTTGGCAGTGTCATAACTCCACGGGGCGGCCTCGGCTGTCAGGTAAGTGGATTGCGCCAGTTCCATCTGTATGGCGTGCAGACCGTCGGCCGGACGGCCATAGTGGCGGGTCGTCCAGCCACCCCGGAACCGCCCGTTCAGAACGGTGCTGTAGGGCGACGATGCGGCAAATTCATGTGTAATAGACTCTATGTCTGGCGCACAGGTCACTCCCCCATCCGTCCCAATATTCATGTCGGGCAACATACCTTCAAACAGAAATGGAATGCGACTGCGGATCGAGTGGCAATCGAACAGAACAGCCACGCCGTGCTTTGCCCGCACGCGCTCCAACTCTTCGGCAAGCGCGGCATGATAGGGTACATGGAAGGTTTCGCGCCTCTGACCGATCTCATCCTCTGACGGTTCCTGCCCGTCGCGCCAGATCGGTTGCCCATCGAAATCGGTCAACGGCACCAGCGTTGTCGTGTTTTGCCCTGGGTAAAGCGAAACACCGTCGGGATCGCGATTGGCGTCGATGACATAGCGATGAACATGCGACTGAACCACCGTCGCACCACTCAAAAGCTTTTCATAGAGCCTGTTTATGTGCCAATCCGTGTCCCCCAATGCACGCCCAGTGTCATTGAGACGAGCTGCAATGTCATCCGGCACATAGGTCCCGCCATGCGGTTGTCCCAAGACGATAGGGCCATCCCCGTGATGCACGCTAACCACCTGCATCACACCACCTCGGGCATTGGGGTGCCAACGGCCCGTAGGATCGACGCCCCGGCTACCAGTTGTTTCGCGGTCTCCAAGTCAGGGGCCAAATAACGATCTTCGGTCAGGGCCGGAATGTCAGCCCGCAACCGAGCAATGACCTGCTTCAAGGGCCCGCTGGTGACCAGCGGCGCGCGAAATTCAACCCCTTGAGACGCACACAGTAATTCCACACCCAGAATGTAGTTCAAATTCTCGACCATTCGGATCAGGCGCCGCGCACCATGGGCCGCCATCGAAACATGATCCTCCTGGTTGGCCGAGGTGGGGGTGCTGTCGGTGACACAAGGATTGGCGAGGTGCTTGTTCTCGCTCATCAACGCAGCCGTGGTGACCTCGGCAATCATAAGGCCAGAATTCAACCCCGGATCAGGGGTCAGGAAAGGCGGCAGATCAAAGCTGAGCGTCGGATCCACCATCAGGGCAATGCGACGCTGCGCGATAGCACCGATCTCGGACACGGCCAGCGCGATCATATCAGCGGCGAACCCTACAGGTTCAGCATGGAAATTCCCGCCCGAGACAATCCCGTCGGCCAGAACCAGCGGATTGTCGGTGGCTGCGTTGGCCTCAACCTCAAGCGTGGCGGCGGCCTGCCGCAATACATCCATTGCTGCGCCCGTGACCTGCGGTTGACAGCGGATGCAATAAGGATCCTGAACGCGGGTGTCGCCCTCACGGTGACTTTCCCGAATTTCCGACCCGTCCAGCACGGCGCGCATGGCGCTGGCGGCTTCGGTCTGGCCACGATGACCACGCAAAGTGTGAATTTCAGGCCGCAGGGGTGCGGTGGACCCCATGATCGCATCGGTCGACATGGCCGAAACAACCAACGCGCTTTGCGCCGCGCGCCAAGCCTCGAACAACCCAGCCAAAGCAAAGGCGGTTGAAAACTGGGTGCCGTTGATAAAGGCCAGTCCTTCCTTGGGACCCAGTTGAATAGGCTCTAAATCAACTGTTTTCAGTGCTTCAACCCCCGGCAGGACAGTGCCGTTCACCTCGGCCTCGCCCGCGCCAATGACCACTGCGGTCATATGGGCCAACGGCGCCAGGTCGCCCGATGCCCCAACCGAACCTTGTGCCGGGATCACCGGAGTGACCCCGCGGGCCAGCATCTGCTGCAACAGCTCGATCAGCTCCCACCGCACGCCCGATGCACCGCGACCGAAGGACAACAGCTTGAGTGTCATCATTAGCCGGGTCAGCCTTTGCGGTATGGCGGGACCAACACCGCAACAATGGCTGAGGATCAGGTTGCGCTGCAGGGTCGAGGTGTCCTGCGCCGCGATTTTGAGGCTGGCCAGTTTCCCAAAACCGGTATTGACGCCATAGACGGGGTCATCGCCCCGAGCCGCCGCCTGAATACGTTGCGCCGCCGCATCGACTGCGGGCTTGCAGTCAGAATCCAGTGAAACAGCCGTTTGATCCCAATAGATCTCGGCCAGCTGCGCCAAAGAAACCTGACCGGGCTGCAAAATCAGAGACGTCATTCGATCCCTCCGAAAAGGCGTTTGTGCAGTGGGTTGAAGCCAACGCGATAGGCCAGTTCCGCCGGATGAGTGACATTCCAGATCGCCAGATCCGCCCTATGCCCCGGCGCGAGAGTGCCCGCATCGTTGATCCCCAACGCGCGCGCGGCGTTGCGGGTGACACCAGCCAGCGCCTCTTCAGGCGTAAGACGAAACAGTGTGCAGCCCATGTTCATGGTCAGCAGCAGCGAGGTCAGCGGCGAAGAACCGGGATTGCAGTCAGTCGCCAAAGCCATTGGCACTTGATGCTGGCGCAGCAGATCAACGGGTGGCACCTGCGTTTCCCGCAGTGTGTAAAACGCGCCCGGCAACAGCACGGCCGTGGTTCCGGCCTTTGCCATGGCTGATACACCATTGGCATCCAGGTATTCGATGTGATCCGCCGACAAAGCCCCGTAAGAGGCCGCCAGTTGCGCGCCCCCCAGATTGGACAACTGCTCGGCATGCAGTTTCACCGGCAGGCCCAGCTCTTGCGCCACATCAAAAACCAGGGCGATTTGTGCGGGGTTAAAGGCGATTCCTTCGCAGAAACCATCCACCGCGTCCACCAGCCCCTCGGAATGGGCCGCGCGCAGGGTTGGGATGCAGACCTCGCGAATATAGTCGTCGGGGCATTCGGCATATTCCGGCGGCACCGCATGTGCGCCCAGAAAGCTGGTTTTGACGCGGACAGGGCGGGTTTCACCGATCTGGCGGGCAACGCGCAGCATCTTCAATTCGGTCTCGGTATCCAACCCATAGCCCGACTTGACCTCAAGGGTGCTGACACCCTCGGCAATCAGGGCGTCCACGCGGGTTAGAGCATCTGACAAAAGCATCTCAGCGCTGGCGGACCGCGTGGCGTTGACCGTGGAGAGGATACCACCCCCGGCACGGGCGATGTCCTCGTATGAGGCGCCATTCAGCCGCATTTCGAACTCAGTTGCGCGGTTTCCGCCAAACACCACGTGGGTATGTGCGTCGATCAGCGACGGAGTGATCAACCGTTCACCGAAATCCTCGACCGGCCAATCGGCATATTCCGGCGGCAGGTCCTGGCGTTCGCCGACCCAGACAATCTTTGCCCCGTTAACGGCGATCGCTGCATCCCGACACAGCCCATAGGGCGTGCCCCCTTCTGACATCGTGGCCATCCTGGCGCTGAGTAAGACCGCTTTTCTGGTCATGGCGATTCTTTTCGGCTCCCCTCTTGTTTGATTTTTATGTATATGTGTAAAGATATGAAGTCTACACATTATGGAAATCAAAATGCAGATTCATGCCAAGACAGCTTTATTAGGCTCTGATTGGGTTCACGATGTGCGAGTAGAAATCGACCATGGGCGTATCAGCCGGGTTCGGTACCAGGCGTCGGCACTGCCTGATGATACACGCGTCGACGTTCTTTTGCCCGCTTTGGCAAACCTGCACAGCCACGCCTTTCAACGGGCCATGGCGGGCATGACGGAAACCCGCATGGCCGGACGCGAGAGTTTCTGGACATGGCGCAACCTGATGTATCGCTTTCTGGATCGGTTGACGCCCGACCAGATCGAAGCCATCGCCGCACTGGTTTTCGTGGAGATGCAGGAGGCCGGGTATGCCTCGGTCGGTGAATTCCACTATGTCCATAACCAACCCGGCGGCGCGGCCTACGATCAACTCTCGGAACTAAGCCAGCGTATCTTTTCCGCCGCACACCAGTCAGGGATCGGTCTGACTCATTTACCGGTCCTCTACACCTATGGCGGCGTTGCGCAGGACCCGCTGTCAGGTGGGCAGTTGCGGTTCAGCAATGATGTGTCCCGTTTTTTGAATTTGGTGGATGATTGCCGTAAAAAACTGCCACACACTGACTCTATATTGGGGGTTGCGCCACATTCCTTGCGTGCAACTTCACCGGCAGACCTGCGCGAACTGCTGCAAAACACACCCAAGGGTCCAGTCCATATCCATATCGCCGAACAGGTTCAGGAAGTCGCCGACGTACAATCCGCGTTGGGCCAGCGTCCGGTGGCCTGGCTGCTGGACAATGCAGACGTGAACGTGCGGTGGTGTCTAATCCATGCCACCCATATGACCGATGCCGAAACCCGCGCGCTGGCCCAGTCCGGCGCTGTGGCGGGGCTGTGCCCGATCACCGAGGCCAATCTGGGCGATGGTATTTTCAACGGCGCGACCTATGCCGAGGAAAACGGGCGATTTGGAGTCGGATCAGACTCTAATATTAGGATTTCTTTGCCCGAGGAACTCCGCACTCTGGAATACTCCCAACGTCTGCGCGATCAACAACGTGCCGTCCTGGTACCGGGCGAAGGCTCGGTCGGGCACGCGCTTTTTACCGGTGCCGCGCGAGGTGGGGCCCAAGCGCTTGGACGTGACGCCGGTGAGATTGCCGAGGGCAAGTTGGCTGACCTGATGGCCATTGACCGGACCCACCCGACGCTCTGCGCATTGGCGGATAATCAATTACTGGATGGGCTGTGTTTTGCCGCCCCTGATGGGTTGGTCACCGATCTGTGGTCGGCCGGCCGGCATATGGTGAAGCAAGGCCGCCACGTCGCACGTGATCAGATCATATCCGCCTATAGATCCGCGATTGCGGGCCTGCTGGCCTCGGTCTAAAGGAACGGTCATCATGCCCCAATCCAGTGACACCACTAGTTACAAAGACATCAAGAAAACCGTTCTGTCCCGCATCCGGTCGGGCGAGTGGCAGCCCGACTCTCTGTTGCCCAACGAACAGGATCTTGCGGTCGAGTTTTCCTGCACCCGTACAACAGTGAACCGCGCCCTGCGGGAGTTAGCTGACGAGGGCTATCTGGAACGCCGGCGCAAGGCTGGTACGCGGGTGTTGAGCGCACCGCAGCGACAGGCCCGTTTCACCATCCCCATGGTCCGGGACGAGGTTGAGGCGATGGGCGGCACGTATCGCTATGCGCTGGTTTCTTCCAAGTTAGAGACTGCTCCGGAATGGCTAAGCGCCCGATTGGCTCTGTCTGCGGGGCAAAGCGTGATGCATGTTCGCTGCATGCATTTCAACGGCAACACGCCGTTTCAGTTTGAGGATCGCTGGATCGTCACGGCCTCGGTCCCGCAGGTGGAGCAGGCAGATTTCTCGCAGATCGGACCGAATGAGTGGCTGATCCAGACCCTGCCCTTCACCAATGTCGAACTGAGTTTTCTGGCCAGCCGTGCCGATACAACACTCGCCGGGTTTCTGGACGTCCCCGAAGGAGAACCGGTCTTTACCGGAGAGCGCATCACCTGGTTGCAGGGTCAGCCCGTGACCTTTGCCAAGATGTTTTTTGCCGCTGGGTATCGCATGACCACGCAATTCTAAACCGCACCCGGATTTCTCTTTACCCTCTGCTCAATCCGATACAGATTCACCCAAGATTGAGCAGGTGCAAAGGAAAGACGAAATGGGTAACCCGCTGTACGAACGGCTGTTTGGCATTCACGCGGGCAAACACACACCGTTTCTTCATCTTCCTGATGGTCAGATCCTGACCCATGCCGATTTTCTGGACATGGCCGCGCAGATCGCCAATACCCTAAGCGGATACGAACTTGAGCCCGGTGAACGCGTGGCCGTACAGGTGGAAAAATCGCCCCAGGCGCTGGCGCTGTATGCTGCCTGCGTGCAGACCGGATTGATCTTTCTGCCGCTGAATACCGGATACACCACGGCCGAGTTGCAATATTTCATCGAAAACAGCGGTGCGAAACTGGTTGTCTGTGACGCCGCAAAAGAACAGGGGCTGGCCCCTATCGCCGCCGCCCAAGACGCCCGGTTAGAAACGCTCAACGCCGATGGTTCGGGAAGCCTTATGCGGCGGGCGCTGGGGATGTTGCCCGCGTTTGAGCCGGTCCAGCGGTCCGAGGATGATCTGGCTGCATTCCTTTATACCTCGGGCACAACAGGGCGATCGAAGGGCGCGATGCTGACGCAGGCCAATCTGCTGTCAAACGCTGAAACGCTAGTGCAGGAGTGGCAGTTCACGGCGGATGACGTGCTGCTGCATGCGCTGCCGATCTTTCACACGCACGGGCTGTTCGTGGCGACAAATGTGGCGCTGTCCGCGGGCGGGTCGATGATCTTTTTGCCGAAATTCGATCTTGAAGACATGTTGCGGCTGATGCCGCAGGCCACGACGATGATGGGAGTTCCAACCTTTTACACCCGCTTACTGGGCGATGAGCGGTTCACCGACGATCTGACCCGGCACATGCGTTTGTTCATCTCGGGCTCGGCGCCGTTACTGGCCGAGACGCATGAGCGGTTCGAAGCGCGCACTGGCCATCGTATCCTTGAGAGGTACGGCATGACCGAGACCAACATGAGCACTTCGAACCCCCATGACGGCGAACGTCGTCCAGGCACGGTAGGCTTTCCCCTGCCCGGCGTCGAACTGAAGGTGACCGACCCTGAAACTGGTGCAGACTTGCCGCAGGGTGAGATCGGCATGCTTGAGGTGCGCGGCCCCAACGTGTTTCAGGGCTATTGGCAAATGCCCGAGAAAACCGCCGCCGAGCTGCGCGAAGACGGGTTTTTCATCACCGGCGATCTGGGGCGTTTGGATGCGGACGGGTATGTCCACATCGTCGGGCGCGGCAAGGACCTGATCATCTCGGGCGGGTACAACATTTACCCCAAAGAGGTTGAGCTGGTTCTGGATGACCAGCCGGGCGTGTTGGAAAGCGCCGTGATCGGCGTGCCGCACCCGGATTTCGGCGAAACACCGGTCGGCATTCTGGTGCCCGAGCCGGGACAGACACTGGACCCCGAGGCCATTCTGGCCAACGTGCAGAACTCGCTGGCCCGGTTCAAACACCCGCGCAAACTGATCGTGCTGGAAGAGTTGCCGCGCAACACGATGGGCAAGGTGCAAAAGAATTTCCTGCGTGAGGACTACAAGGACCTGTTCACCAAGGGTTAAGGGATCAGCGGCACACGGCCATCGTTGGTGAGCAGCCAGCAATCCTGGCCCTCAAACACCGCCGGAACCAACGGTCGCCCCATCCCGGCACCTCCGTCCAGATTGATCCGGTTACCGCGATGCTCAGCCTGTTCCGCAGGTGTGTGCCCATGGACCACCAGCCACGGGTGCGGTCCCGGATCATCCAGAAACTCGCCCCGTATCCAGATCAGGTCTTCCTCGGTCTGATCGGCCAGCGATACACCGGGGCGAATCCCGGCATGGACGAACAGAACCTCATCCTGGTGATGGTACGTCACCAGCCGGTTCAGAAAGTCGACATGGTCCGACGGCACCGCTGCCCTTGCGCGGTCGAGAATTTTGTAAACGCGTTCTTCTTCGGTGTACGTCACACCGTACGACGCCAACGTCTCGGTCCCGCCCAAACGCGCATGCAGCCAGTGTTCGCCGATCCGCAATTTGGCCTCGGCGGTCGAACCATCGTGCATGAATCTGGCGAACATCCGGTCATGATTGCCCAACAGAAAAACCCAGTTCCGTCCGACCTTTTGCCCAGCGACCAAAAGGTCCAGAACGCCACGACAATCCGGCCCACGATCTACATAGTCACCCAAAAACACGATCCGCGCATCCCGCCCACCGTCCTGTTCGATAAGGTGCAGCGCATTTTCAAGCATCTCTAACTGCCCGTGGATATCGCCGATGGCGTAGATGGCGGATGTCATGAAAATCCCTCGGATAAACGCGTACCCGGCTTTTGGCGCGAAATGCGTGTCAGGAAAAGAAAATACCCGCGCCTTGAGGGGCGCGGGCAAGAATTGTTCCAGAAATTCAACACTGCTTAGGCGACGTCGAACTCCAGCGGTTTGATCTGGGTGAACAGACCGGTTTCCGCCAGCTTGGCGCGCGCCTCGGCCGGAACCGGCTCGTCCACGTAAAGCAACGCAATGGCTTCGCCGCCTGCTTCCGCCCGGCCAAGAGTAAAGTTGGCGATGTTGACGTCATTGTCACCCATGGTCTGACCCAGTGCACCGATGATGCCCGGCACGTCCTCGTTGGTGGTGTAGAGCATGTGCGCACCCACCTCGGCCTCGATATTGATACCCTTGATCTGGATGAAACGTGGCTTGCCGTCGCTGAAGACCGTGCCCCCGATCGAGCGTTCGCGCTTTTCGGTCACCACGGTCACTTTGATATAGCCTTCGAATGCACCGGACTTGTCCTGGTTGGTGGTCGAGATTTGAATGCCGCGCTCTTTGGCGACGACCGGAGCCGAGACCATGTTCACCTCGGGGTTGAACTTCTTCATGATCCCCGCCACGACCGAGCAGTTCAGGGCCGCCAGGTTCATCTCGGAGGCGACACCGTCATAGAGGATGTTAATCGCCTTGATCGGCTCATCTGTCATTTGACCGATGAAGCTGCCCAAGTGACCGGCCAGCTTGATCCACGGCCCCATGATCTTGGCTTCTTCGGCGGTGACGCTGGGCATGTTCAGCGCGTTTTCCACCGCTCCTGTCAGCAGATAGTTCGAGATCTGCTCGGCCACCTGCAGCGCCACGTTTTCCTGCGCCTCGGTCGTGGCCGCACCCAGATGCGGCGTGCAGACGACGTTGGGCAGGTTGAACAGGGCGTTTTCCTTGGCCGGTTCCTCGCTGAACACGTCAAAGGCCGCACCGGCCACATGACCGGATTGCAGCGCCTCGGACAGCGCGTCCTCGTCGACCAGACCACCACGGGCACAGTTGACGATGCGCACGCCTTTCTTGGTCTTGGCCAGGTTTTCGCGGCTCAGGATATTGCGGGTCTGGTCCGTCAGCGGCACGTGCAGGGTGATGAAATCAGCGCGTGACAGCAGTTCGTCCAGTTCGACTTTCTCTACGCCCATCTTGGCGGCTTTCTCTTCGCCCAGATAGGGATCATAGGCGATGACCTTCATCTTCAGGCCCAAGGCGCGTTCGCAAACGATGCCGCCGATATTGCCCGCGCCGATGACGCCAAGGGTCTTGTTGGTCAGCTCGATTCCCATGAACTTGGACTTTTCCCACTTACCCGCATGGGTCGAGGTACTGGCCTCGGGGATTTGCCGCGCAACGGCGAACATCATTGCAATCGCATGTTCGGCCGTTGTGATCATGTTGCCAAAAGGCGTGTTCATCACGATCACGCCTTTTTTCGAGGCAGCCTCTTTGTCCACATTGTCCGTGCCAATGCCAGCGCGGCCAATGACTTTCAGGTTGTCAGCCTTTTCAAGCAGGGTCGGCGTGACCTTGGTGGCCGAACGGATGGCAAGACCGTCATACTGACCGATCACCTCGGCCAGCTTGTCTTTGTCCTTGCCAAGATCGGGCATGAAATCCACATCGATGCCGCGATCCCGGAAGATTTGAACGGCGGTTTCGCTGAGCTTGTCAGATACGAGTACTTTGGGGGCCATATCTCTGGTCCTTGAATTGTAGGGAAGGTCCGGGCCTGATGGGGCCCGGTGAAAAAGGTCAGGCGGCTTCGGTTTGCGCCGCGATCTCGGCCTCAAAAGCCCAGGCCAGCCAGGGCAGCATCGCCTCGATATCCGAGGTTTCGACCGTACCGCCGCACCAGATGCGCAGGCCCGCAGGCGCGTCGCGATAGGCGCCGATATCCAGCGCGATATTCTCGACCTCCAACCGTTTCGCCACGGCTTTGGCAAAGACTGCGCCATCTTGAATGCGGTCATCGGTGAACTTCAGGCATACCGAAGTGTTCGACTGCGTCGCGGCATCCTCGGCCAGATTGGCGATCCAGTCGTTCCGGTCACAGAATGCATGCACCGCACCGGCATTGGCATCAGCTCGGGCGATCAGCCCTTGCAGACCACCAACTGAGCGCGCCCAATCCAGCGCGAACAGGTAATCTTCGACCGCCAGCATCGAAGGCGTGTTGATCGTGGCACCGGTAAAGATGCCGTCGATCAGCTTACCGCCTTTGGTCAGGCGGAAAATCTTCGGCAGCGGCCAGGCAGGAGTATAGCTTTCCAGCCGCTCCACCGCACGGGGTGACAGGATCAGAATCCCATGCGCGGCCTCACCACCCAGCACCTTCTGCCAGCTGAATGTGGTGACATCCAACTTGCCCCAGGGCAGGTCCATCGCAAAGGCTGCGCTGGTCGCATCACAAATTGTCAGACCCTGACGGTCATCCGCAATCCAGTCGCCATTGGGAACCCGCACACCCGAGGTGGTGCCGTTCCATGTGAACACAACGTCATTGGCGAAATCGACGGATGCGAGATCAACGATCTGCCCGTACCCGGCCGTTTTCACCTCGGCGTCGATCTTCAGCTGCTTGACAACATCGGTCACCCAACCCGAGCCAAAGCTCTCCCAGGCCAGCATCTCGACCTTGCGTTCGCCAAGCAGAGACCACAGCGCCATCTCGACCGCGCCGGTGTCCGAGGCGGGAACGATGCCGATCTTGTAATCCGCCGGAATGCCCAGCACCTCGCGCGTGCCTTCAATGGCCGCCTTCAGCTTGTCCTTGCCAACGGCTGCACGGTGCGACCGACCCAGCGCGGCATCGGCCAGTTTGGACAGATCAAATGTGGGGGGTTTGGCGCAGGGGCCCGAGGAAAAACGCGGATTCGCCGGCCGCGTTGCCGGTTGTTCGATGGTCATGTGTATTACCCTTCCAGATACACGCCCCTCGTTGGGGAGGGGTGTCCCACGGACAGGGGTATGAGGCCTTCGCAGATCCAGCAAGCAAAAAAGACCGTTCACCCGCAGAAAACGACATAGGGTGGGTACGCAATTTGGAACACAGGTTTCCTATTGGCGAAAAATCCCGCCGGTATTCCGGCGGGGTTTTGTGTTTTGTGTTTATTCTGCGGCTTCTTCGTATGCGTCCATTGGTGGGCATGTGCAGACGAGGTTTCGGTCGCCATATGCGTTGTCGACGCGGTTGACGGG
>NZ_JBQFSR010000013.1:0-57491 GCF_056538105.1 Ruegeria sp. BH6 | reverse complement strand
TAACAAATCCCTCAAGATGCCCCCAGTCTCTCCTGAGCGTCTCCGCCGTCTCCAGCGTCCCAACACCGCCTCAGCAGCGCCGGTGAAGGGGTATTTACGGATTAGGTCTGGGACCTGCAACCCCCATTTTGAAAAAACTTCGCTTTTCCCCGCAGAAACTTACCCACCTTAATGAAATCAATAAGTTAACTTAACAATTCGTGGGAAAAACCCGCTTACAGGCCACTGAAATTGGGGGAAGGGTTGGTCTATGGGCGGAATCGTACCCAATGCTTGGTATGCGCCCGGGGCTGGGCCAAAGAAAACGCCGCCCGAGTCTCTTCGGACGGCGCAATCATTACGTTAGTCGCGTGTTTATGACAGATCGAAGCGATCCGCGTTCATCACCTTGTTCCAGGCCGAAACAAAGTCGCAGACGAATTTGCCCCCGGCATCAGCCTGACCGTAGATCTCGACCAGCGCCCGCAGTTGCGAGTTCGACCCAAAGACCAGATCAACACGCGTACCGGTCCACTTGACCGCCCCGCTGGCGCGGTCGCGGCCTTCATAGACGCCGTTGCCCGCAGGCTTCCACTCAGTACCCATGTCCAGCAGGTTGGTAAAGAAATCGGTGCTGAGCGTGCCGACGTTGTCAGTGAACACACCATGTGTTGTGTCGCCGAACGTTGCGCCCATTACCCGAAGCCCGCCAACCAGCGCCGTCATTTCCGGGGCTGACAGAGCCAGTAGCTGCGCCCGGTCGATCAATAGCTCTTCGGGCGATACGCTGTAGTCGGACTTTTGATAGTTCCGGAAGCCGTCTGCAATTGGCTCCATCACCGAGAACGACTCGATATCTGTCTGATCCTGCGTCGCATCGGTGCGGCCCGGGGCGAACGGTACCTGAACCTCATGACCCGCCGCTTTGGCGGCCTGTTCAATACCGGCTGCGCCGCCCAGAACGATCACATCGGCCAATGAGACCCGTTTGTTGCCCGACTGCGCATCGTTAAACGCTTTCTGAACGCCTTCCAACGCATCCAGCGCCTTGGACAGCTTCATTGGTTCGTTCACGTCCCAGTCTTTCTGCGGCGAAAGACGGATGCGGGCGCCATTGGCTCCGCCGCGCTTGTCCGACCCGCGGAATGTCGAGGCCGAAGCCCAGGCAGTCGACACCAGTTCAGAGACCGACAGGCCGGTTGCCAGAATCTTGCTCTTCAGGTCAGCCGCATCCATGTCGTCGATCAGATCGTGATCCACGGCCGGTACATTGTCCTGCCACAACAACTCTTCGGTCGGGGCCTCATCACCGATATAGTTCGAGCGCGGGCCCATATCGCGGTGGGTCAGCTTGAACCAGGCACGGGCAAAGGCGTCCGCGAACTCTTCCGGGTTCTCGTGGAACCGCTTTGAGATCGGGCCATAGATCGGGTCCATGCGCATCGCCATGTCCGCCGTGGTCATCATTGTCTTGACCTTTTTCGACGGATCATGCGCCGCGGGGGCCATATCTTCTTCTTTCACGCCGACCGGTTCCCAGATCCAGGCGCCCGAGGGGCTTTTGGTCAGGTTCCAGTCATAGCCGAACAGCAGGTCGAAATAGCCATTGTCCCATTGGATCGGGTTCGCGGTCCACGCCCCTTCGATCCCGCTGGTGGTGGTGTCGTCACCCTTGCCCGAACCGAACTTGTTTATCCAGCCAAGGCCCATTTCCTCGATCGGCGCAGCCTCGGGTTCCGGACCAACCAGATCGGGATCACCTGCGCCGTGTGCCTTGCCAAAAGTGTGACCACCCGCGACCAATGCGACTGTCTCTTCGTCATTCATTGCCATCCGACCAAACGTGTCGCGGATGTCACGACCAGAGGCCAACGCATCAGGCTGCCCGTCGGGGCCCTCGGGGTTCACATAGATCAGGCCCATCTGCACGGCGGCCAGCGGGTTTTCCAGATCACGCTCGCCTGAATAGCGGCTGTGAGGATTGTCTGTCGGAGCGAGCCATTCCGTTTCCGTACCCCAATAGATGTCTTCTTCGGGTGCCCAGATGTCTTCGCGGCCACCGGCAAAGCCAAAGGTCTTGCCACCCATGGATTCGATGGCGCAGTTACCGGCCAAAATAATCAGATCTGCCCAGGAAATCTGATTGCCGTATTTCTGTTTGATTGGCCACAACAGACGGCGCGCCTTATCCAGGTTGCCGTTGTCCGGCCAGCTGTTCAGCGGCGCAAAGCGTTGGTTGCCGGTCGACGCGCCACCACGGCCATCTGCGGTCCGGTAGGTCCCAGCGCTGTGCCAAGCCATCCGGATGAACAGTCCACCGTAATGACCGTAATCCGCCGGCCACCAATCCTGAGAATCCGTCATCAGCGCGTACAGGTCTTCCTTCAGCGCTTTCATGTCCAGCTTCTTGAACTCTTCCGCGTAATTAAAATCGCCCCCAAGCGGGTTCGACGCGGGCGCATGCTGGTGTAGGATCGACAAGTTCAGTTGGTTGGGCCACCAATCCCGGTTTGACCGGGTTCCGGCGCCATGCATCACCGGGCATCCGCCCGTTTTGGGGTTATCACTTCCATCCATATCGATCTCCATTCCTGGCTAATTTCCGGCAGGTTCGCACGGTTCAAACTTGGTCGATCAAGAACTCATGCAGATGACACCTTTACCCGCCCTTAACGCGCGCCCAGGGGCACGCGTTTTTCGCTCGGGGGGGATCGGCGACTCTTTGGTCTTGTCACCACCAGAAGTAGCAAATCAAAATCATGCATAAAAGTTTTGTTTAATGATGAATGCAATAGGAAACGATTATGGTTTTTTCATATTCCACCGCGTTCCGACCCATTCACCGGCAGCACCACAAAATAACCTTGGGTCACATCCCAATAGCGCCAATTGTTTTTTTCGATCGCTGCGCCACAGTCAGACCCACGGAAGGTTACAGGCATAGCCATGCCCGATCCGGCACTGAGGGAGTCAGGATGGAATTCGACTACGTCATCGTTGGCGGCGGGTCCGCGGGTTCGGTACTGGCCAATCGCCTCAGCGCCGACCCAAACACCCGCGTTTGCCTGCTTGAGGCCGGCGGTCGTGGCGACAGTATTCTGGTCCGTATGCCCTCGGCCGTGGTCGCTGCCCTGCCCGGGCGGCCAAAGATCAACAACTGGGCGTTCGAGACCGTGCCGCAGCCGGGCCTGAACGGACGCCGGGGATATCAGCCGCGCGGCAAGGCACTGGGTGGGTCCAGTGCCATCAATGCGATGCTTTACATACGGGGACAGCGTCAGGACTATGACGGCTGGTCCGATCTGGGCTGCACCGGCTGGGATTGGGAGAGCGTTCTACCCTATTTCAAACGGTCCGAGAATAATGAGGACGGAGCCGATGATCTGCATGGTGACAGCGGTCCGGTTCAGGTTTCACACCAAAAAGAGCCGCGCCCGATCACTCATGATTTCATCCGCGCAGCCGAACAATTGCAGCACCGCCGCACGCATGACTTTAACCGTGGCGACAATGAGGGGGTCGGCCTGTACCAAGTGACCCAATTTCACGACCCGGCCCGAAATGGAGAGCGTTGTTCAGCAGCTGCGGCCTATGTCTTTCCGGTGATGGACCGCCCGAACCTGAAAGTCATCACTCATGCAGTGGCAAAAGAGCTGACATTCGACGACAAGCGCGCGAGCGGCGTGATCTTCAAGAAAAAAGGCAAAGGGCCCGACGTCGTGGTTACGGCCAGACGAGAAGTGCTGATTTGTGCCGGTGCACTCAAATCTCCGCAATTGCTGCAACTGTCAGGAATTGGGGATGGCGCGGACCTTGCCCGACACGGCATCACGGTGCGCCATAACCTGCCCGGCGTTGGCCAGAACCTGCAGGATCACCTAGATTTTATTCTGTCCTACAAAACCAAAGACACTGACAGTTTCGGGATCGGGGCGGCCGCATCATTGAACCTGCTGCGGCACCTGCTTCGTTGGCGCAAGACCGGCGTTTCAATGGCGGCCACGCCGTTTGCCGAAGGGGCGGCTTTTCTGAAAACATCGCCTGATCTGGATCGGCCTGATATTCAGCTGCATTTCACCATTGCGTTGGTTGATGACCATGCCCGCAAATTGCATTACGGTCACGGCTTTACTTGTCACGTCTGCAAATTGCGTCCCGAAAGCCGGGGCACGGTGGGGCTGCACAGCGCCGACCCATTCGCCGCCCCTGCCATTGATCCAGCGTTTCTGTCTGACGACCGTGATCTGGAAACACTGATCAAGGGCGCGCGGATGACGCGTGACATCATTCAGGCCCCGGCGCTGGAGAAGTATCGGCACAAGGAAATGTTCGGAACCGAAACCGCGCAAACCGATGCCGATTGGGAAAACCACATCCGCGATCGCGCCGACACGATCTATCACCCGGTCGGGACCTGCAAAATGGGTTTGGATGACATGGCCGTGGTCGACCCGGAATTGCGCGTACGCGGTATCGATGCGCTGCGCGTGATCGACGCTTCGGTTATGCCGACGCTGGTGTCCGGTAACACCAATGCGCCCACTATCATGATTGCCGAAAAGGCCGCCGATCTGATCAAGGCCGATGGCTGAGCGTCAGGCGTCTTTCATCAGGGCCTCAAGTCCCGTGCGGTAATCAGGATAAAGCAGACGTACACCCAGTTCGTCCTTGATCCGATCATTCCTGACCCGCTTATTCTCGTTATAGAAACTGCGGGCCATGGGGGTCAGATCAGCCTCGTCGAACGGCACCTCTGGCGGTAAGGGCAGGCCCTGCAGCTCAGCGGCATAGGCGATAACGTCCTGCGGTGGCACCGGCTCATCATCGCAGATGTTATATATGGCACCAGGGTTGGGCGCGGCCATCGAGGCGGCCAGAACCTGTGCGATATCCGCGACGTGAATGCGCGAAAACACCTGACCGGGCTTGATAATACGCCGCATCCCCGCGCGTTTGAGCTTGGAAAACGGACCGCGACCGGGACCATAGATGCCCGCCAGCCGGAAAATATGTGTGGGCAGCTCAGGGATGCTCATCCACTGCCGTTCAGCCTTCACCCGCCATCTGCCACGCTCAGCCGTGGGCGCAGGCGGGGTAGTTTCATCCACCCATGCACCCTGATGATCGCCATAGACTGCGGTCGTCGACAGGTATCCCACCCATTCAAACTGTGCAGCCCGCGCGGCAATCTCATCCTGCAGGGCAGCTAGCACCGGGTCTCCGTCCGCTTTCGGCGCCGTCGAAATCAGCAAATGCGTCACCCCGTCCAGATTCGGCACCTGCCCTGGCCAGACCAGCGGGTCTGCTCCGGATGCGCGAATAGCGGGGGATTGGGCCGGGTCGCGTGTGGTGCCGTAGATGCGCCAGCCTTGTGGATTCAGTAGCTGGGACAAGGCTTGCGCCGAATATCCATGGCCGAACGAAAAAAGAGTTCCTATCATGGCGCCTTAGATGATCCGCAATCCCGGCGGATGCAAGCAATTGCGCCGGAATACTTGATTCGAATCCCTCAATGCGCCTTTCTTTTGGGTATGAGTGACAAAACGCCCAATCTGCACGCTGCCTATGCCCTAGACTCACCGGAAGAACACAAACGGCTCTATGCCGAGTGGGCCGGGGACTATGACGATTCCTTTGCCGCGCTGGAAGACTATCAACTGCACATCCACACGGCCCGTGCCTTTGTGAGCGCGGGTGGGCAAGGCCCGGTTCTGGATGTGGGCGCAGGCACAGGATTGTGCGGTGCGGTTCTGGCCGGTCTGGGCGTCGGGCCAATTGATGCCACGGACATCAGCGCCGAAATGCTGGATCAGGCCATGCGCAAGGATATCTACCGCGACGCGATTGAGGCCGATCTGAACCAGGGTATCCCGGTCCCGCGCGACAGCTATGCGGGCATCGTATCCTCGGGCACTTTCACCCACGGCCATCTGGGACCCGAGGCCCTGCTCGCCCTGCTGCGCATTGCCCGCCCCGGCGCACAGTTCGCCCTGTCGATCAACGCAAAACACTATGAGAAAATGGGCTTTGCCGAAACCTTGCACAAACTGGCGCAGGGCCAGATTCGAAACCTGACCCTGCCTGAGGTGCGCATCTATGGGGACCTCGCCGCAGGCCCCAACAAGGATGACACCGCTCTGATCGCCTTGTTCGAGCGGAGCTGACCTTTTAGGTATACATCTGCTTTTTGAAAGCGCGCGTCCGCGTCGTCGCCTCGGCCGAGCCGTCGTGATAGGTGCCAAACCACTTGTCGAACGGAATCTCAGAGGTGCCGTAGTTGCACTCGAAATAGCGATGATGCAGCTGGTGGAAGAAGTCCCCTGCGCGGGCGGCATCGGTTTCCCGGGCACGCAGCTTTTCAAATCCGGAATGCGACAGGACCGGGCTGACCTGTTGGAAATAGGCATGGAACAGCAGGTGCAGCGGATGCGAGGGCACGATCAAGTGGATGAAGTAGGTGGTGAAGTACAGGATGTTTTCAAACCAATGGTTTGAAATGCCTGACCACGGCCCCGTATTTACGTTGCGGTGATGCACGGCATGCACGTGTTTATACAGCTTGGGGTGATGTTCCAGCCGATGTACCCAGTAAAAATGCAATCCCGACCACATCGGGATGAATGCCAGCCAAACAATGCACCAGACCGGCGCGTTGGCCCAAGTTACGGTGGGCACATAGCCGTTCGCCATCGCCCAGTAGATGATCCACTGATACACTGTCGCGACTGTCATCGCGCTGCCCAGCGTCCACCAGATATTGTCCCAAACCTGATTGCGAAAGGTGAACGTGCCGTTGCTGCGGGTCAGGTCGCGGCGGTCGAACTTTTTGTACATGCCCTGCCCTTTGCGCATGTACAGCCACCAGTGCAGACCACCCGCGATTAGAATCTGAGGCACCATGTTCAGCAGCCAAATGCGGAACATCCAGCCGGGCGCGAAACTTTTCATAGTCTCTAACGCTGGGAAAAAGAGCACATAGGCCGTCACCGCCAGCACCAAGCACAGCGTCAGCGACGTGATCTGCAACCAGGCACCGCTATACCATTTCAGCACGGCAGCGGGGCGCGGGGGCCAGTTGAACAACGGATTCAATCCCACTGGCCCTTCGGGGTGGTAATTCCAGCGGGCGGCTTCGGGGTCCTGAGTAGAATCAGTCATAGCATTACCCTTTATGTGGCGTAGTCTGAGCCATCGGCATCCAGCAGAGCCTTGATTTCGCGCAGATGCGCATCGGCCTGGTCGGGATACTCGTCCAGTTCCTGTGCCGTCTTTTCGGCAATCTCATCCGACAACACGCGCAACGGCTGGCCGGTTTGCAGCGCACGGATATACGTTTCGGCCGCACGTTCGAAATAATACAACCGGTTGAACGCATCCGCGGGATCGCTTCCGATCACCAACACGCCATGGTTGCCCATGATCATGACCTTCTTCTGCGGATCCGACAGCATTGACGCGCAGCGCTCACCTTCGCTTTCAAAGGCCAGACCACCAAATTCGTTGTCCACCACATAGCGATTGTAGAAGGTGGCCGTATTCTGATCGATCGGCGGCAGGCGACTGTCGGCCAGCGAGGCCAGAACGGTGGCAAAGATCGAATGCACATGCATCACACAGCGCGCATGCGGGCAATGGCGGTGGATCGAGCCATGCAATCCCCACGCGGTTGGGTCAGGCGCCCCGGGCTGGGACATGACGTCCGGGTCATTGGCATCCAGCAGCAACAGATTCGAGGCCTTGATACGGGCAAAATGCATCTGATTGGCATTCATCAGAAACTGCGTACCATTTTCATTCACTGCCAGACTGAAATGATTGGCGACGCCTTCATGCATGTTCAGACGTTCTGTCCAACGAAAGGTGGCGGCAAGATCTACGCGGTCCTCCCAATGGTCGATATTGGGGCGCAGGTTTGTGACGGTCATTGCGGGCTCCGATAGGGTGGTTGGGGCTGCGGAAAAGCCTGCCTGCGCTTTAAAAAATTGACCAACGAAAAAAACAGTCCTAATTCATAAGTTGAGCTAATGGCAGGATTATGCGAATGCAGAAACAGCTTCCTCCGCTGGGGTGGTTACGCACGTTTGAAGCCGCTGCGCGCCACTTGTCCTTCACCGGCGCTGCCCGCGACCTGAACATGACCCAAAGCGCGGTCAGCCAGCAGATCAAATCGTTGGAGGGATATCTGGGCCAGCCCCTGTTCCTGCGCCGCCCGCGCGCGCTGGAACTGACCGAGGCCGGCATCACCTATCTGCCGGTGGTGCGCGAGGCGTTTCGAACGCTGGTCCGCGGCACGCAAGCCGTCACAGGCGCGCAGCAAAACGCCGTTCAGGTGCAAAGCAACATCACGTTTGCCGTCAATTGGCTGGCCCCGCGCCTGCCGCAATTCCGCGAGGCACACCCAGAAGTCCAACTGAACATTTTTACCGAATTATGGGAGCCGCGGGAGATGGCCGAAGGGGCCGCCGTGGAAATCCGATTTTCTCTGCGCCCATCCGATATGGTGCGAACGGAATTGTTGCGGACCGATTATTATTACCCAGTCTGTGCACCGGGCTATGAAGTGATGCTGGACACGCTGCAACTAAAGCCGTTGTTCGATTGTTCGAATCTGCTGTCAAACTGGGCAAATTGGGCCGAAGAACAGGCTCTAATTTGGGAAAATCCGCCTATCACTTACTCGACAACCTATTTGGTCAGCCTGTCCGTCGCGATGGCAGGCGGGGGGCTATGCCTGACCCACGACACTATTGCACGCGGCTTGATCGAACAGGGGCGGCTTGTGGCCCCCTTTGCCCATCGCGCTCCAATGCCCGAAGCCTATTATCTGTTATTGTCACCCCAAGCCGAAGAAACCCCGGGGGCGCTGGCTTTTGCAGATTGGTTGTGCCGCGAGATGGAGGCAGACGCGAAGTCTTGATAAGGGGTACTCCCGCCCATCGTCACTGCCGCTGTGCGGCACTTCCTCTGGTTGGGTCCGGCAGCGCTGACGCGCTGCGTGACGGTTTCATGACAGCTGTACGGTGGGGGTTGAACCTTTCTCTGCATTCAGGAAAGTTGAGCCATGGAATACACACCTTTCCCAAGCTGGCCCGATGTCGCCCCTAAATTGATTGCCGTTGCCGCGGGACGGGAGGCCGCGGATTTGGTCATTCTCGGCGGCACTTGGGTGAATGTACATAGCCGCGAAACCCTACCCGATCACGACATTGCCATTGCCGCCGGGCGCATCGCGTATGTTGGGCCCGACGCGTCCCATTGCATTGGCCCCGACACGCAGATCATCGAAGCACATGGTCGCTATATGCTGCCGGGACTGTGCGACGCCCATATGCATATCGAATCGGGGATGTTGACCCCGGCTGAATTTGCCCGCGCGGTGATTCCGCATGGCACCACCTCGATGTTCACCGACCCGCATGAGATTGCGAATGTGCTGGGGCTGGACGGCGTGCGCATGATGCATGATGAGGCGCTGATGCAGCCGGTGAACATCTTCACGCAGATGCCGTCATGTGCGCCGTCGGCACCGGGGCTTGAGACCACAGGTTATGAAATTACGGCCGAGGATGTGGCAGAGGCCATGAACTGGCCGGGCATCATCGGGCTGGGCGAGATGATGAATTTCCCCGGTGTTATTCACGGTGATCCAAAGATGCTGGCTGAAATCGCGGCGACTCAGCGAGCCGGGAAAACAGTCGGTGGGCATTACGCTTCGCCTGATTTAGGGCCTGATTTTGCAGCATATGTGGCCGGCGGACCAGCGGATGATCACGAAGGCACCTGCGAGGCCGATGCCATTGCCCGCGTGCGGCAGGGCATGCGGTCGATGATGCGGCTGGGCTCGGCTTGGTTTGATGTGGAAAGCCAGATCACAGCGGTCACCGATAAAGGATTGGACCCGCGCAATTTCATCCTGTGTACCGATGATTGTCATTCCGGCACCTTGGTCAATGACGGACACATGAATCGGGTTGTGCGCCATGCAATTGCTTGTGGTTGCGATCCGCTGGTGGCCTTGCAGATGGCAACGATCAATACGGCCACCCATTTCGGGTTGGAGCGTGAGATCGGTTCGATCACTCCGGGACGGCGAGCGGATATTATTCTCAGCTCGGACCTGATGGAGCTGCCCATCGAGATGGTCATCGCCCGGGGTCAGATTGCCGCCGAAAAGGGCGCAATTTCAGTAGATTGCCCGCACCTGAACTGGCCGGGTACTGCGCGCGACACCGTACATTTGGGGCACGCACTGACCGGTGCGGATTTCGAAATCAATGCCCCCGCAGGTGCCAATCGTGTGCAGGCCAATGTGATTGGCGTTGTGGAAAATCAGGCCCCCACAAAGGCGCTGAAATGCGAGCTGCCAATCATCGGCGGGTTGGTCGAAGGCGAAGGCGAGGTCTGCCAGATCGCGCTGGTCGAGCGCCACCGCGCCACCGGGGGGGTGACAAACGCCTTTGTCTCGGGCTTTGGATATCAAGGCAAAATGGCGATGGCTTCGACTGTGGCGCATGACAGTCACCACATGATCGTTGTCGGCACCGACCGAGACCAGATGGCACTGGCAGTAAACCGTTTGGCCGAGGTGGGTGGCGGCATCACTATATTCCGCGATGGCGCGGAACTGGCACTGGTGGAACTGCCCATTGCAGGCCTGATGTCGGATAGCCCAGCGACTGAAGTGGCGGCGAAAGCAGAACAGATGGTCGCGGCTATGCAGGCCTGCGGCTGCCAGTTGAACAACGCGTATATGCAGCACTCGCTGCTGGCCTTAGTCGTGATTCCCGAATTGAGGATTTCAGACCTTGGGCTGGTGGATGTGCGGACCTTTGAAAAGATCGACCTTTTGGAACCCCTTGCATGACAATAATCAGAACACCCGACGTTCCTACACCCGAAAAGTTTACTGATCCCGCGGCGGCGGTGGCTCGTCTGGAACAGATTTACGATCAGGCGACCCAGTTCCTCTGCGACAGCTTTGCCAAGGCAATAGAAGGGGAGGCACCGCCCGAACGATTCAGGGCCTATTACCCGGAAATTCGCATCAAAACGGCAACCTATGCTCAGGTCGACAGCCGGCTTAGTTTTGGTCACGTCTCTGAACCCGGCACCCATGCAACCACGGTGACACGTCCTGATTTGTTCCGCTCCTACCTGACGCAGCAGATCGCCCTTTTGATCCGCAACCATGGCCAACCAGTGTCCATCGGTGCGTCGGACACGCCGATCCCGGTGCATTTCGCTGTTGCCAACAATCCCGACCTGGTGGTTCCGCATCAGGGAGCAGCCGGGTTTACGCTGCGCGATGTGTTCGACGTGCCGGATCTGACAACAACCAATGATGACATCGTTAACGGGGTTCATGATCACGAAGGGGATCACGGCCCGCTGGCCTTGTTCACCGCGCAACGGGTGGATTATTCACTGGCAAGGCTGGCGCATTATACGGCGACCGATCCCAGCCATTTCCAGAACCACGTGTTGTTCACCAACTACCAGTTCTATGTGTCCGAATTCGAAAACTATGCCCGATCACAGCTGGCCGATCCGGAAAGCGGCTATACCAGCTTTGTTTCAACCGGAAATGTCGAGATCACCTCGCCAGATGGCACATTGGACCAACCCCTGAAACTGCCGCAAATGCCGACCTATCACCTCAAACGCGAGGATGGGTCCGGGATTACTCTGGTCAATATCGGGGTGGGGCCGTCGAACGCCAAAACAGCCACCGACCATATTGCCGTCCTGCGCCCGCATGCCTGGTTGATGGTGGGCCATTGCGCCGGGTTACGGAACACGCAGGCATTGGGGGATTTTGTGCTGGCCCATGCCTATCTACGCGAAGACAAGGTACTGGACGACGACCTACCCGTCTGGGTGCCGATCCCGCCCCTGGCCGAGATTCAGGTCGCGTTGGAACGCGCCGTGGCCGAAGTCACCGAACTGGAAGGCTATGAACTCAAGCGGATCATGCGGACAGGTACCGTCGCCTCGGTCGACAACCGCAACTGGGAACTGCGCGACCAATCCGGCCCAGTCCAACGCCTCAGCCAATCCCGCGCGATTGCGCTGGATATGGAAAGCGCCACCATCGCCGCCAATGGCTATCGGTTCCGGGTTCCATACGGCACATTGCTGTGTGTGTCCGACAAACCGCTGCATGGTGAATTAAAGCTTCCCGGCATGGCGTCGGCGTTCTATACCACTCAGGTCAGCCGCCATCTGGCGATCGGAATCCGTGCGATGGAACACCTGCGCGGCATGCCGTTAGAGCGTCTGCACAGCCGGAAATTGCGTTCATTTGACGAAACGGCCTTTCTCTGAAGCAAAAAAGCAACGAAATCCCCCTATTTTTAGGGTTTTCGACGCTACTATTCGTTGTGTTCGCCCACAATATCCCGTTACAGTTACGCGGTGAGGCCCTATTTATCGGGCACGTTAAGGAGACCAAGAAATGGCAAAGCCTATGACAAAGACTCAGCTGGTTGCTGCTCTCGCTGAGGAAATGGGAACCGACAAGAAAGCTGCAAACGCCGCGCTGGAGGCCGTGACCGGCCTGATCACCCGCGAAGTGTCTGCTGGTGGTGCGGTAACCCTGCCCGGCGTTGGCAAAATCTACTGCCGCGAGCGCCCCGAGCGCATGGTGCGCAACCCCGCCACCGGCGAGCAGTTCAAGAAAGAAGCCGACAAGGTGGTCAAGATGACCATCGCGAAGGCTCTGAAAGACAGCGTGAACGGCTGATCCCAGTCTATACGGACAAGCGATTGAGGGCCGCCGATTGGGGGCCCTTTTTCTTTGCCTCAGTGCAGGCTTAGCAGCACTTCCAAATCGCGGCGGTTGAGGCGGATCATCAAAGCCCTGTCATCAGCAGACAGTTTTGCCCCTTTGCGAATGTATGCCTCGAGATACGCGGCAATTTCGCTGGTCGAGCGATAGTACAAATCCGGCGAAGACCGGCTGAGTTCATCCACAAGCCTAAACAGCAGTTTCTTCTGTTTTTCCGAGTCCAGATCTTTGCGTTTTTCTTCCAGCATGAAGTTTCCTATCGCCCTTACAGACGAGGTAGGGCTTCATAGCTCTTCAACAACTCTTATGCGTTGTTTCTTTCCGATATTTTGGGCGTTTTTTTTGCACCTAGCGACTAGAAGCAATTTCGATTGCGATGAGTTCTTTCGGCCCAAAGATCAAAACCCTGTTTAAAAACTTAAATTGGCAACCAGCAATCCGCCTCGTCAAAATAAAACCTCGTGAAAACTGGAGGCGCAAGGAAGGGATTTGGCCTCAATAAGACTTCTATCAAAGCTGTTTCATCTGGAAGCTTTTCACTACTTACTAAAGAACTTTCGGCGTCAATAACCCAGTGGTGCAAGTTTTTTGATGTTAAAACCTCGACGAAAGCGTGCTTCTTCAAACAGCCAACTTTCGCGGTTTCATCAATCAAACGAATGTAGGAATTTTGTCGACCGCTCAGGCTCTCAAGAGCCGCCAATCGATAGGACTGATAAGCAAAAGCAAAGGCAAGCAATGAGAATAGCAGTAAAAGAATTATTCTTTTCATAATCTTAAGCTACGCATACACATTAGATTTCACAAGCCGACGCAAAGCAATAATCTTACTCTGCAAAGCTGCGAAAACTGCCTGCTTTTCCGATGGAAACAACGGGCGCCTTGGCGCCCGTTGTTTGGTTAATCGACAAAGTTGATCAGTGAACCGTCTCAACCTTGTGGAAATCCAGGTCGCGGTCTTCGGGCATCGAATCGATGCTCAGTACCTCTTTGCGCTTGGCGATCAGGATATAGACCACGCAGGCCAGGTACAGGCCGACGACCACCGCTCCGATCCATTGGATCTGCAACCACTGGCTCTGGAACAACAGGGTCAGCACGAACAGCAGCACGACATTGCCTGCCACATAGATCGCCTTGCCAAACCGCTCGACCGTCATGTTCAGGTTGTCGGTATAGAGCCTAATCAGCGAGTCCAGCGAGTTGATCACGAAGGTCACGCCCACAATCACCATCGCGATGTTGGTGATGCCTGCGGTGCTGATGCCGTTCAGGTGATAGTAGTAGAGAACGGTGAACCAGATCGCCAACGGGATCGACGGGAAGATCAGCAGTGCCGCCAGCAATTGCCAGGTCTTCAACCCACCCACAAAGCGCGAGGTGAACTGGCCAATCATGATCGACCACGCAAACCACCAGAACAGGTAGAAGGCGTGATAGTCGGTCAGCGGCAGGACGAATTTGTGCAGGTTGGCGAAATAGGCCCCGATATTGCTGCTGGTTTCCGCAAAACCGGTAAAGCCCATGCCAGCTGCAACCCACATGCCAAAGATTAGCGCCAGAAACAGAAAGGTCGAGCCCACCGAAAGGATACGCACGTATTTCAGGTCGGTCGACGAATAGGCCGCCGCCAGAATGACCACAAATACGATGACATAGAAGGTGGTGACCACGGATTCGCCGTCTCCGACCTCGGGCAGGTAGCCGGGCAGGTAGATCAGGAACAGGCTGGCCGTAAAGGCGCAGGTGCCGATGATGACCACGTTGTTGATCAGCTTGACCAGCGGGATCTCAAAGAACTTGACCCGCGGTTCGATCACGCAGAAGTAGAATGCGGTCAGGAAATAGAAGGCCCAGATCAGAAAGCCCCAGAACCCGAACTCGATCGCCAGCGGATTGGCAAAGGCATAGGCTGGATCTTCGGCATAGCCGCCGAACTCGGTCAGCGGGAACATGATCAGACCTACATCCAGACCGGATGTGAACAGGATCGCGATGAAGGTGAACAGATGAACAGGTGTCACACCGACACAGCGCAGATTCCACCATTTCACAACGAAGAAAGCGACCAGGCCCAAAGCCAATAGGACGCCAAAAGACAGAATGTATTCCAGAAGCACTGACAAACCTCCCATAATCAGCCAGATTTTTCGCATTTATCTTTAATTGGCCAGTCAATCAATAAAAACGTCGCAGTTTTCACGCTTGCCCCAAAGGTGTGGTTTTTTGGCAAGGGGCGCTTGCGGCCTGATAGAAATTCGGAAACAGTCGCCGCGTTCTGACTGGGGGATGCTCAATGGATCTGCGCGCCATCGCCATGGGGCTGGTTTTTGCTTTTATCTGGTCCTCGGCTTTTACCTCAGCCCGGATCATCGTTGCCGATGCGTCGCCTCTGTTCTCGCTGGCACTGCGGTTCTTGATATCGGGATTGATAGGCGTGGCTATCGCACGGGCCATGGGGCAAAGCTGGCACCTGACCCGATCCCAGTGGCGCGCTACAATTCTGTTCGGAATTTGCCAGAATGCCCTTTATTTGGGTCTGAATTTCTATGCGATGCAAACAGTCGAAGCCTCGGTGGCGGCTATAATCGCGTCCACCATGCCGTTACTGGTCGCTTTGGCCGGATGGTTGTTTTTGGGTGAAAAGCTGCGCCCGGTTGCGGTGCTGGGTCTGATCGCCGGATTTGCTGGCGTCGCCCTGATCATGAGCACCCGCATCGGCGGTGGCCTCGACCTGTTTGGTGTGGCTTTGTGTTGTATCGGGGCACTGGCGCTGACTTTTGCCACACTGACCATCCGCGGCGCCACATCGGGCGGCAATTTCATGATGGTAGTCGGATTGCAGATGCTTGTGGGCTCAGCCGTTCTGTTTGTTGCCGCCCCCATATTCGAGACGATCTTTATCCACCCAACCGTGCCCCTGGCGATGGCCTTCACCTATACCACTTTGTTCCCGGGCCTGTTGGCCACCCTAATCTGGGTTCTGCTGCTGGACCGGATCGGAGCCACCCGCGCGGCGACCTTCCATTTCCTCAACCCGGTCTTCGGCGTTACCATCGCCGCTATTCTATTGGGTGAAAAGCTAGGCCCGCTGGATGCTGTCGGGGTTGGGATCACGACACTGGGCATTTTAGCAGTGCAGCTTTCCCGCCAACCTGCTCAGGGCAATAAAGCATCGACCTGACGCAGCAGCTTGGGTGAGTTTGGTTTCACATTTGCACCATATGTAACGACGACTTCCCCGTTGGGATCGAGCAATATTTTGTTAAAATTCCAACCAGGCTCAAACCCGGTTTGCGCCTTTACCTCCTTGTAAAATGGATGGGCATCGGCACCCCTGACCGGCGTAATATCCGTCATTGGCAATGTTAGTCCATAATTCAACTCGCAGAACTGCCAGACTTCTTCAGCAGACCCTAACTCCTGATTGAACGAGTCTGACGGCACGGCCAAAACCACAAGTCCGCGGTTAGAATAAACCTCATGCACCTTTTGCAGAGCTTCATATTGTCCGGTAAATCCGCAGTGTGACGCAGTGTTGACGACAAGAACCGGTTGTCCCCTCCAATCTGCAATCGAAATGGTGCCACCATCGATTGACGCGAATTCTCCGCCCAGCGGCGCGGCCTGAACGGCGCGACCAAGCATTATCAAAGCCGTTAGTAGAAGCATTCTGATCATTACATGGCCTCCCTTTGCTCTCATTACGTACGGAAACCGATTGCAGATCACCTGCACGACTGCGCGAGGACACTGAAATAGGGCTTTGAATTCTGCACCCCTGCCCCCAGATTATGCCACAAGCTTAATGACCGGAGGACCCATGACCCAATTCACTAAATCCCCCGAGGCCATCGCGGCATTGTCGCCCGAAGAGTTTCACGTCACGCAGCGCAGCGGAACTGAGCGCCCGGGAACCGGCAAATACCTGAGCAACAAGGAACCGGGTATTTACGTGGACATCGTCTCGGGCGAGCCGTTGTTCGCCTCGACCCACAAATACGAATCCGGTTGCGGCTGGCCCAGTTTCACAAAGCCCATCATCCATGAGCATGTGGAGGAGTTTCACGACGCCACCCATGGTATGATCCGCACCGAAGTCCGCTCGAAACACGGCGACAGCCATCTGGGGCATGTGTTCCCGGACGGCCCGCGTGAACATGGCGGGCTGCGCTACTGCATCAACTCTGCCGCCTTGCGATTCATTCATCGCGATGAGATGGAGGCCGAAGGTTATGGCGAGTACCTGATCCATGTGGAGGACATCAAATGACCGAACAACGCGCCGTTCTTGCCGGGGGCTGTTTCTGGGGCATGCAAGACCTGATCCGCAAATTGCCGGGCGTGTCGCGCACGCGCGTTGGCTATACTGGCGGTGACGTGCCCAATGCCACCTATCGCAATCACGGCACCCATGCCGAAGGGATTGAGATCTTTTTCGATCCAGCCAAGATAACCTATCGCGAATTGCTGGAGTTTTTCTTTCAGATCCACGACCCGACCACGCCGAACCGTCAGGGCAATGATCGCGGGATGAGCTATCGCTCGGCCATCTATTTTGTCGATGACGAGCAAAAACAAGTGGCGCTGGATACGATCGCCGATGTGAATGCCAGCGGTCTGTGGCCCGGCAAAGTGGTGACCGAGGTCGAGACCGTCAGTGATTTCTGGGACGCCGAGCCCGAACATCAGGATTACCTGGAACGTATCCCAAACGGTTACACTTGCCACTTCCCGCGCGCGGGGTGGGTTCTGCCCAAACGCGACGCGGCTGAATAATACGGATAGCCCCCTGCGGGGCTATTCCGACGCAACGCGGGGCCTGCCACTGGCCTCAACGGTGACCATAGCCTCGACGAATACCTCCTGCGCTTCGATACGGGCAGTGCGGATGTCCCGGTCAACCACGACCCGTATATCCGCAGCCCCGGCCTGACGCACAGCGCCCTCTGCCTCGTCCCGCAGCACCGATTCAAGCATGTCCAGCGCCTTGTCGGACTCGGTGAAATCCTGTGGACCGTCCTCAAGATGTACCCTGAACCGCCCCTCGGACGGGGATGTCACCGTGCCGGACCGGCGCAGGGTCAGCCGTCCGACCACAGCACCGATGGCGTTGGCCACGCCCGCGTGTTCAGGCAGGATCATGCGGGCGTGCAGTCGTTCCCCAACCGCTGGGTAATAGCTGGGGGCCGAGGCCCCAAGACCCACCACACCCACATTCAACGCTGTATCCAGCGCCAAAAGTCCACGATGGCGCGCCAGCCCTTTTTGCGTCAGAACGTGACGGGCAAGATCAGCAGAGGGCACGCCAAAGTCATCGGCCTCTTCAGCAAAAGCACTCTCTAACAAGGTCAATGCGGTCTGTTCGGTCAACTGGTCCACGATCATCTGCGCCAGCTTTTCCGGTGATGCGGCCAACATGTCGCCGGTTCCCACACGCTTGCGCGCGACAATCTCCAACGCTTTACGCGCCGCATCCGCATCCCACGCATCCAGCCGGCCCAACATATGGCTGGCATCCGAAGGCGTCACGCCAGAGACCTGAACGATCCCGCGATCCACCAGGCGCGTCAGGGCACCGTTTTCCATCCGGGTGCGCAATAGATCGCTGAGCGGCATGACATTATTGCCCAACCGCTCCATCAACGCCTCTTCCCGCGCGCCCAGGCCTTCGGCGTGGATGCCTGGGACCTGGCGGGCAAACCGGGTATCATGTTCGCCCACCGTTGTGGACCGCAATTGCATATCCAAAACCGCGTGGACAACATCTGGTGCCTCAGATGCAATCAGGGAAACCGGCAAAACCCGTCGCGGCCCCAAAAACACACCGCCACCCAAACCTTCGGTCACCACATGCATCTGACTGTCACCACCCAGACCATGGGTACGCATCGCCACGGCTTCAACCATGGTGCGGAAACCGCCGACCTGCGCGCCCGCTGGATCAATTGCAGGTTTGCCATCGCGGATCAGGGCCACATCCGTGGTCGTTCCACCGATATCCGACACCAGCGCATTCTCTGCCCCGGTCAGCCAACTGGCTCCGACGATAGACGCAGCAGGTCCGCTGAGTATGGTCTCAATCGGGCGTTCCCTTGCCTGTTCGGCACTCATCAACGCACCATCTCCACGCACAACCATCATCGGCGCGGTGATGCCCAATTCCAGCAACCGATCCTGTGCACGCCCGATTAACCGGTCGATCATCCCGATCAAACGGGCGTTCAATACCGCCGTCACCGCCCGTTTCGGGCCGTTCAATTTGGCTGACAGATGATGTGAGCATGTCACCGGTGCGCCGGTCCTGTCGGTGATGATCCGTGCGGCCTCCAGCTCATGTGCGGGGTTGCGGGTGGCGAATTGCGAGGCCACCGCAAAGCCAGATATGCCTTTATGAGAGTCTAAAAATGCGTCCAACGCGGTCACATCCAACGGCGTGGTCTCTCCCCCGGCATGGGTGTGACCCCCGGAAATTACCAGCGCCGGATCGCCCTTTAGCGCATCCCGCAATCCGTGCTTATCCAGATCACCATCCTTGAACCCGATATAGATTAACGCAACCCGTCCACCCTGCCCTTCAACCAGCGCATTCGTGGCCAGTGTGGTCGACAAGGACGCCATGGAAATCTGCCCCGGTGCCACCTGCGCCGCATCCAGAACCGCCTGAATAGCCTTACCCACACCGATCGCCAGATCAGCTCGCGTGGTCAGGGACTTGGCCGAGGCGATCACCTCACGCTCATCCCGGATCAGCACCGCGTCGGTGTATGTTCCACCCGTATCCACCCCCAAAGCCAGCGCCATCGGGTTCTCCTTCCTGTTCGCTGCTGATGGGTGTAGCGGTTTGGACCGACACGTCCAGCCTGTTTGCGGCACTTACGCCAGTTGTTCGACCGCCCAGCGCGCGGCATCTGCCACCGTTGGGTCTGGATCTTCCACCAATCCTTGCGCCACCGGTCGCAACGAAGCCATTCCCGAATTGCCGATGGCATACAGAACATTACGCACGAACCGATCGCGCCCGATCCGTTTGATGGGCGAACCGGAAAACTTCGCCCGAAACGCGGCATCGTCCAATACCGCCAGCTCAGCCAGGGGTGGCGCTTTCAGATCGTCCCGTGCGGCGTACCGGACATCGCTGGCCGCAACGGCGAATTTGTTCCACGGACAGGCCGCCAGACAATCGTCGCACCCGTAAATCCGATTGCCCAGCTTGCCGCGCAGGTCTTCCTCAATCGGACCCTTATGTTCGATTGTCAGATACGAAATGCAGCGCCGCGCATCCAACTGATACGGGGCCGGAAACGCATCCGTTGGACATGAATCCAAACAAGCCCGGCATTTTCCACAATGATCTGTTTCAGCCACGTCGACCGGCAAGTCCAATGTCGTGAAAACAGAGCCTATAAAGGCCCAATTTCCCCAATCTCGGCTGACAAGGTTGGTATGTTTCCCCTGCCAACCCAGCCCTGCGGCATGGCCTAAGGCCTTCTCTGGAACAGGCGCGGTATCAACAAAAACCTTAACTTCTCCGCCGCTTTCGGCAATCAGCCAGCGCGCCAGCCGCTTCAGCCGTTTCTTGACAAGATCATGATAATCCTTGTTCTGCGCATAAACGGAAATCGCTGCCCTGTCCGGGTAATCGAATACGTCCGTTGGATCATGCTCGGGCGCATAGCTTTCGGCCAGCATGATCACCGACCGCGCCTCGGGCCACAGGGCCGCCGGATCACCCCGCCAATGGGTACGCTCAGCCATCCATCCCATCTGCCCATGATACTCAGCCTGAAGAAATGCCTCCAGCCGTGACGGCACCTGCGGTACATCCCAGGGTCGACAAATCCGGCAAGACACAAAGCCCTCGCTCAGTGCCTGCGCCACCAACTTTTCCTTTAGATCCGATCCGCTCTTCATCTGGCCAAAATATATCCTTGGGGGTGAATTGGCCTATAGGGCCAAAAAGGGGCAGACAGCCCTTGTTCCACCCTATCAGAAATCCAGATCGGCGTAATGCGCAGGGGGTCGGAATCCAGGCACCTGATCCGCAAGAATCGACCGAAACGCGGGGCGTGACTTGATCTTGGCATACCAGTCTTTCACCGCTTGCGATCTATTCCAGTCCACGTCCGAGATATAATCCAGCGCTGACAAATGCGCAGCAGCGGCAAAATCGGCCAATGTCATCTGATCCCCCGCCAGCCAACGGCGGTGATCCAAAAGCCAGGCCATGTAGTCCAGATGATATTTGATTGCCCGCGCGCCTTCCTTGACGTTCTTGCTGTCCGGATAGCCTTCACCGGTGACTTTCTTGTTCACCCGTTCATACAGCAGTTTCGAGGTCACCTCGTGGTGAAACTTATCATCGAACCATCCCACCAGACGCCGCACTTCGTACCGGCTTTCGGGTGTTTTCGGCATCAACGCAGGCTCCGGACGCGTTTCCTCGATATATTCACAAATCGCCGCGCTTTCCGCCATCACCTGCCCGTCCAGTCGCAACACCGGCACCTTTCCGGCAGGGTTGCGACGCAGGAAATCCGGGTCTTTCTCCCAGTATTTCTCTTCGACCAGCTCAACCTCGATCTTCTTTTCCGCCAAAGACAGACGAACCTTGCGGCAATAAGGGGACAGGGGAACGTGAAACAAACGCGCCATGAGCTTCCAATCGAACCAGTGTATACCCCCCAGCTTTAGCCTTGAGGGGTGTTGAGTTTCAATCCTCGAAACAATCCGCGCGACCATCTGCGCGGATGGTGGCCGCTCCATCCAGGATCGACGCGGCCCGTCTGCGCGTCCGCACTGACGGATCAGTGACTGAGCGATTGCGGGGTGAGGGCAAAATCGCCGCGATCCGGGCCGCCTGAACCGGACTCAGCCGGGCAGCGGATACGTTGAAATTGCTTTGGGCCGCCGCTTCGACCCCAAATACGCCCTGTCCGGTTTCAGCGACGTTCAGATAGACCTCGAGAATACGCTGTTTGCTCCAGAAGATCTCGACAACCGGCGTGATCGAAGTTTCCAGCGCTTTGCGTACCCAGCTGCGGCCCTGCCACAAGAACACGTTCTTCACCACCTGCTGGGTAATTGTCGACGCCCCACGTGATCCGCCATCTTCAAGCGCATCGCGAATGGCCTCGACGTCAAAGCCCCAATGCTGACAGAAATTCGCATCCTCGGCCGCGACAACCGCGCGGGCCATGACGGGCGAGATCTCTTCTATCGGGACCCAGTCACGCTCGACCTTGCCCAACCGGCGCCATTCAGACCAGATCGTGTGGGTCACGGGCGGGTTCACCACCGAATACAAAGCGACCAATGCAACGACGAACACAACGGCCGCCAACAAGCCACGACTGACCCATCGGCGAAGCCGTTGCATCAGTGGGGTTTTGGCTTTGGATGCCTTTTTTTTCTTACCGCTTTTTTTGCGGACTGCTGCTTTTGCCATGTCACAGCTATACGACGTTGGGCGCGCGTTTGAAACGGGTGTTGTCGGAACAGAGGTATAAGAAAACCCGCGCTGCCAATTGGCGCGCGGGTTTGGGTCTGGTCTGTTGCAACCTGTTATTCAGCCGGAACAGCCGTTGCTTCGGTGGTCAGAGGATGGCTGAGCTTGTTCAGCATCTCTTTCGGGCAAACCTGCAAGAAGTTGGCCTTTTCAACATCCCAATGCTGCAGAATGTCGGCGGCCTTACGGCTGAAGGTTTCGGCCTGATGGGTTTCGATCAGCGATTTCAGCTGATCTTCCCAATGGTCGACGGTCACCGGGCAGGTCACCAGCGTTTCCATGTTCATCAGCGCCTGCGCCTTGCCTTCCGGGTCGTACAGATAGGCCATACCGCCGGTCATGCCCGCGCCAAAGTTGGCACCAATATCACCCAGGATCACCGCGATTCCGCCGGTCATGTATTCACACCCGTTCGAACCGCAGCCCTCGATCACAACCTTCGCGCCCGAGTTGCGCACCGCGAATCGCTCGCCCGCGCGACCAGCGGCAAACAGGTGGCCATCGGTGGCGCCGTACAGGACGGTGTTGCCGATGATGGTGTTGTCATCCGCCTTCAGCGGGCTGACCTGTGGCGGACGCACGACGATGGTACCACCCGACAAACCCTTGCCGACATAGTCATTGGCGTCACCCGACACTTCCAGCTTCAGACCGGGTGCTGCAAAAGCCCCCAGCGACTGACCGGCCGAGCCCTGCAGTTTGACGTGCAGGTGATCGGACTGGAACGTGTTCCGCATGCCAAAGTTCTGCACGATATGGCTTGAGACGCGGGTGCCCACAGTTCGGTGCGTGTTCTGCACCGCATAGGACAGCTGCATTTTCTCGCCGTCTTTCAGGAACCGCGCGGCATCCCGCACGATTTCAGCGTCCAGCGTATCCGGCACTGCGTTACGGTCCTTGTCGCGGTTGTAGACGATATCATGTGCGCCATCGACGGTGATCAGCAGAGGGTTGAGGTCGAGATCGTCCAGATGCGCCGATCCACGACTGACCTGCGCCAACAGGTCGGCCCGGCCGATGATCTCATCAATCGAACGCGCGCCGAGGCTGGCCAGAAGCTCGCGTACTTCCTGCGCATAGAAGGTGATCAGATTCACCACCTTGTCTGCATTGCCGGTGAACTTGGCGCGCAGGTCCTCGTCCTGCGTACAGACACCAACCGGGCAGGTGTTCGACTGGCACTGACGCACCATGATACAGCCCATCGCGATCAGGGCGGCAGTGCCGATGCCATATTCCTCGGCCCCCATCATCGCGGCCATGACGATATCGCGACCAGTCCGCAGACCACCATCGGTCCGCAGGGTGACGCGATCACGCAGGTTATTCATTGCCAGAACTTGATGCGCCTCGGTCAGGCCCATCTCCCACGGCAAACCGGCATATTTGATCGACGTCGCGGGCGACGCACCTGTACCACCGTTGTGGCCCGAGATCAGGATCACATCCGCCTTGGCCTTGGCCACACCGGCGGCAATCGTGCCAACGCCCGAAGACGCCACCAGTTTCACCGTCACCTTGCAGCGCGGGTTGATCTGTTTCAGATCATAGATCAGCTGCGCCAGATCCTCGATCGAGTAGATATCGTGGTGCGGCGGCGGCGAGATCAGCGTCACGCCCTTGGTCGAATGGCGTAAACGCGCGATCAAGTCGGTGACCTTCATGCCCGGCAGCTGACCACCCTCACCCGGTTTCGCACCTTGGGCGACCTTGATCTCCAGCTCTTCACATTGATTCAGGTACTCGGCGGTTACACCGAACCGGCCCGACGCCACCTGTTTGATCTTGGCTGACGGATTGTCGCCATTGGGTTCCGGCACGAAATGGGCCGGATCTTCACCACCCTCGCCCGAGTCGGATTTCGCACCGATCCGGTTCATCGCCACGTTCAGCGTCTTGTGCGCCTCGGGGCTGAGTGCGCCCAGCGACATGCCCGGCGTGACAAAGCGCTTGCGGATCGAGGTGATCGATTCCACCTCTTCGATCGGCACCGGTTTGCCCATGGGTTTGAAATCCATCAGGTCGCGCAGATGGATCGGCGGGTTCGATTGCATCTTGGCCGAATATTGCTTCCACAGCTCATAAGATGCGCGGTTACAGGCCATCTGCATCATATGCATCGAGGTTGCTTCCCACGCGTGAGTCTCACCCGACTTGCGTGCTTTGTAGAAACCACCGATGGGCAGCACATCCAGACCGCTGTCCCAGCCCTTGGCGTGAATTTCTTCGGCTTTGACGCGGATGCCGTGAATACCAATGCCCGAGATACGGCTGATCATGCCTGGGAAATACTCGGCTACCATTGCACGGCTCAGACCCACGGCTTCGAAATTCAGTCCGCCGCGGTAAGAGGAGACAACCGAGATACCCATCTTGGCCATGATCTTGAGAAGACCCTGATCAATTGCCTCGCGATAGCGGGCCACATTTTCGGTCAGCGTGCCATCCAACAGGCCACGTTCTATGCGGTCGGCCAGCGAATCCTCGGCCAGGTAGGCGTTCACAACTGTCGCGCCACAACCAATCAACACGGCAAAATAGTGCGGGTCGATACATTCCGCCGACCGCACGTTGAGCGAGCTGAAGGTCCGCAGACCCTGACGTGTCAGATGGCTGTGTACCGCGCTTGTGGCCAGGATCATCGGCATCGCCACTTTGTCCGGCCCGGAATACTGATCGGTCAGCACCAGATGCCCTGCACCAGAACGCACGGCCTCTTCCGCTTCGGCTCTGATACGGATCAAAGCGCGGTCCAGCGCGCCCTCACCGGGTTCAAAGCTGCAATCGATCTCAGCCAGCGGCGCGTTGAAGTTTTCGGCCAGAATTTCCCACTGAGCGTTGCCGACAAAAGGGCTTTCCAGAACGATGATCTCGGTCTGGCTACTGTCCTCGTCCAGCACGTTCTTGAGGTTCCCGAACCGCGTCTTCAACGACATCACGCGGTATTCGCGCAAGCTGTCGATGGGCGGGTTGGTCACCTGGCTGAAATTCTGCCGGAAGAAATGACTCAGCGGACGGTACTGCTTTGACAGCACAGCCGAAGGCGTGTCATCCCCCATCGAGGCCAAAGCCTCTTTGCCGTCCTCGGCCATGGGTGCAAGGATCTGCTCAAGTTCTTCGACCGAATATCCAGCCGCGATCTGACGCTTGCGCAGTTCCTCACCCCTAAACAAGGGCTGTTCGGTTACACTGCCCAGCGTAGTGTCCAGATCGTTGATTTTACCGACCCAGTCGCCGAACGGCAGGGCGCGCGCCAGCTTGTCCTTGATTTGCTTGTCACGGAACAGCTTGCCCTTCTTCATATCCACGGCCAGCATCTGCCCCGGACCCAGCGCGCCTTTTTCGGTCACAGTGGCCTCATCAATGGGCACCATACCAGCCTCAGAGCCCGCAATCACCAGACCATCGCCCGTCACCACATAGCGCATCGGGCGCAACCCGTTCCGGTCCAGACCGGCACAGACCCAGCGGCCATCGGTCATCGCCAGCGCGGCGGGACCGTCCCACGGCTCCATCACCGAGTTGCAGTAGGAATACATGTCACGCCAGGCCTGCGGCAGTTCCACCGCCTGCTTGGACCAACTTTCCGGCACCAGCATGGTTTTCGCCATCGGGGCCGAGCGGCCCGCGCGCACCAGGACCTCGAAAACCGAGTCTAATGCGGCCGAATCCGACGATCCACCCGCGATGATCGGCTTGATGTCTTCGGCATAGTCGCCAAAGGTGCCACTGGCCATGCGGATCTCATGACTTTTCATCCAGTTGACGTTGCCCTTCAGGGTGTTGATTTCACCATTATGGGCCAGCATCCGGAACGGTTGCGCCAACCACCATTGCGGGAAGGTGTTGGTCGAATAACGCTGGTGATAGATCGCAAAGGCGGATTCGAACCGCTCATCCATCAGGTCGGGGTAGAAAACCGCGACCTGCTCAGCCAGCATCATGCCTTTATAGATGATCGAGCGGCAGCTCAGCGACGCCAGATACAGGTCCGAAATCCCGGAAGCGGCGGCAGCTTTTTCAATACGGCGACGGATGACGTACAGCTCACGCTCGAACGTCTCTTCATCTACACCTTTCGAGTTCGAGATCAGGATCTGTTCGATCTCGGGTCGGGTCGCGTTGGCCTTTTCACCCAAGCAGGTCACATCGACCGGCACGTGACGCCAGCCGTAGATGTAATAGCCCATGCGCAGAACTTCGGTTTCTACGATGGTCCGGCACTGTTCCTGCGCGCCGAAATCGGTACGAGGCAGAAACACCTGACCGACAGCTATCAACTGGTCCAGATTGGGCTCATGACCTGTGCGGCGGATCTGGTCATAGAAAAAACGAACCGGGATCTGCACGTGGATGCCCGCACCATCACCGGTCTTGCCATCAGCATCCACGGCGCCGCGGTGCCAGATCGCTTTCAGCGCATCAATACCGGCGTCGACAACCTTGCGTGATGCTTTGCCGTCAACGGACACAACAAGACCCACGCCACAGGAAGAATGCTCTTCTTCTTCGGAATAGAGACCGTTTTTTGCCATCCATTCACGTTTGGCTTCTTCGGCCCGTACCCAATCGGCATCATATTTGTTCATTGGCTGTCTCCTTCTTCCGAGGGGGCAAACATCGCCTCGACCTCGGCTTTGGTCATTTGCTTGCGCTCACCTGCGAACGCATATCCTTTGGGCTTTTTGTCTATAAAAAGTTCCAGTTGCAGTCCGTGGCCCGTATCTTCGAACAGGCCCGCTGCCATTTCTGTGTGTCCGTGCATGTCGCCGTGCGCGGTGACCCGATACCACAGGGCCGAGCCGCATTCGGCGCAAAAGGCGCGCTCGGCCCAGTCGGACGAGGTAAAGGTCTTGACCGGCCCCAGCGCGGCATACCCCTCTTCGGCTTGAAAACTCACCAGCATTGAACTGGTCCAGCGGCGGCACTGGTCGCAATGACAGGCACCCAGCGCATCCTTCGCTGGGGTGGCGGTGACGGTGACCGCACCGCACATGCATTGGCCTTGCAGTTCAGGCATTCCTGACCCTCCTGTCGCTGGGCTGGGTGTTACTCGGCTGCGACGGCAGCCTTGCTGTTGAACCTGTCAATGATCGCATCAGCACAGTCGCGGCCGTCACGGATCGCCCAGACCACCAGCGAGGCGCCACGCACGATGTCACCAATGGCATAGACACCGTCCATCTCGGTTTCGCCGGTTTGGAACGCGGCCTTAACGGTGCCCCAACGAGTCACGGGCAGGTCGGGCTGACCAAACAGCGTAGGCAGGTCTTCGGGCTCAAAGCCCAGCGCCTTGATGACCAGATCGGCCTCTTCGACATAGTCCGCACCTTCGATGACCTCGGGGGCTTGGCGGCCAGTGGCATCTGGCTGACCCAGACGCATCTTTTGCACCATCACGCCGGAAACCTTGTCATCGCCGGTGAACCCTTTGGGGGCGCTCAGCCATTCAAAGATCACGCCTTCTTCCTCGGCATTCTGCGTTTCACGCTGCGATCCCGGCATGTTTGCCCGGTCACGGCGGTACAGGCATTTGACCGAGGTCGCCCCTTGACGGACCGAGGTGCGTACGCAGTCCATCGCGGTATCGCCGCCACCAATCACAACAACTTTTTTACCGTTGGCATTCAGCCGGCCATTGTCGAAATCCTCGACCGCGTCACCAAAGCTTTTGCGATTCGAAGCGGTCAGGAAATCAATGGCAATTTCGATACCGTTCAGGCCACTGCCTGGCATTGACAGATCACGGGATTTATAGACCCCGGTTGCGATGATCACTGCATCATGCTTGGCGCGAATGTCGTCGAATTTGGCGGCGTCCACGTCGCAGTTCAGCTCGAACTTGACCCCGCCATCAGCCAGCAATTCGTTGCGACGCTGAACAATGTCCTTTTCCAGCTTGAAGCCTGGAATACCGTACATCAACAGGCCACCGGCACGGTCGTGACGATCATACACAGTGACCTGAATGCCAGCCCGGCGCAGCATGTCCGCAGCCGCCAATCCACCGGGTCCGCCGCCTATGATACCGACGCTTTCGCTGCGCTCGGCACCAGGTGCCACGGGGGTCACCCAGCCTTTGTCCCAGGCGGTGTCCGTGATGTACTTTTCAATCGTGCCGATGGTAACCGTGCCGTGGCCTGATTGTTCGATCACACAATTACCTTCACAAAGACGATCCTGAGGGCAAATGCGGCCGCAGATTTCCGGGAAGGTATTGGTGGCCTGGCTCGTCTGATACGCCTCCTCCAGACGGCCCGTGGCGGTCAGGCGCAGCCAATCGGGGATGTTGTTGTGCAGCGGGCAATGCGACTGGCAATACGGCACTCCGCATTGGCTGCAGCGACTAGCCTGTTCTTCCGCCTTAGCTGCGGCGTATTCAGCATAGATTTCGTCAAAGTCTTCTTTGCGGTCATCGGCGGCACGCTTTTCAGGCATGACGCGGTCGATCTGCACAAATTTCAGCATCGGTTGCTTGGCCACGGGTCAGACTCCATGAATTGGCTTGGTCGCGCCTGTTTAAGAGATACCTTATCGGATTAAAAGTCAATTATGCTGACCTAAATTAAAAAAATATTCGACGTCAGGAAAAGTAATTGGAAAATGTCGTCATTTTTAGTTCCGCTTCGGACCTTTTTACGTGCTTTCCTTTTCGGCACCGCACTTATACCCATTTCCCCTAACAATACGCGGCGGCAGCACGGCAGGTTAAATGAGTCTATTTCAGTTGATTCTCGCGGCGATTATTCAGGGAATAACCGAGTTCTTGCCGATCTCTTCCTCGGGTCACCTGATCCTGCTGCCCAGCTTAACCGGTATGGAAGATCAGGGGCTGGCCATCGACGTCGCCGTGCATGTCGGCACGTTGGGCGCGGTTATCCTGTATTTCTGGTCTGATGTGAAACAGGCCGCTGCCGGCCTGCCCAGCGCCCTGACCGGGCAGATCGACACCCCGCAAGCGCGGCTGGCGATGAGCCTGATCATCGCAACGATTCCCACGGTTATCGTCGGTGCCATTCTTTTCACAACTGGTTTCAGCCAGTCCCTCCGATCCATGGCGGTGATTGGCTGGACCATGCTGGGTTTCGGATTGTTGCTGTATTGGATGGACCAAAAGGGGCCCCAAACCAAGAAAACCAACGATTGGGGCCCGCGCGATGCGATCATCATGGGATTGTGGCAGGTTCTTGCGTTGATCCCCGGCACCTCGCGGTCAGGTATCACCATCACCGGTGCGCGGCACCTGGGGTATAGCCGCGAAGACGGCGCGCGGATCGCGATGCTGATGTCGATCCCGACGATTCTGGCCTCGGGCGTATTACTGTCGACACAGGTGATCCGCGAGGCGGATGCCCAACTGGCTAAGGACGGTGCCATAGCCGCTTTTTTTGCCTTTATCTCGGCCTTATTGGCGCTTTCCTTGATGATGCGCCTGCTGCGCAGCGTCAGCTTTACGCCTTATGTAATATATCGCGTGATTCTTGGGGCAATCCTGCTGGTGATTGCCTATAGCTGATCAGGTACGCAGGTTGTCTGCCGATTTCTGAATCTCATCATACTGACCCGAGGGACGGAACTTCCACAGGTAGTCCGGCAAGATGGATTCCAAAGTAGCCGGTTCGATCCCCAAATCGCCAAAGCCTTTGGCATCGCCCGACACCACATTGTCCCGGCGCAGATTCGTCAGCTGATCGCGCGTCAGAATGTGGTTGGGAAACAGCTGAAAACTGACAAATTTGGCTATATCCAGCACACCCGCCATGATCCGGGCGGCCCAGAACGGCACACCAACAATCACCCGGCGGCGATGAATCACCCCCAGCATCTGCTGCATCAGCGCGCGGAAGGATTTTACCTCTGGGCCGCCCAGCTCATAAGTGCCACCCTCGGCCTGCCCCAGAACGCCCTGCACGGCGGCCTTGGCGACATCATCCACATAGACCGGCTGGAACTTGGTCTCTGCGCCGACTAAGGGAAGGAACGGCCCCATCCGGGTCATCCCGGCAAAGCGGTTAAAGAACTGGTCCTCGGTTCCGAAAATAACCGACGGGCGCAGGATCACCGCGTTCGGCATATGCGCCAGCACACCGGCCTCGCCCTGTGCTTTGGTGCGGGAATACTCGCTTTTGGACGTGGCGTCCGCGCCGATGGCCGAGATATGCACCATCCGCGCAACACCCTGTTCGGCAGCGATGCGCGCGATCCGCTCAGCCCCTTCGGCCTGTACCGCGTCAAATTCGTTCTTACCCAGCTCGTTCAGCACACCCACGCAGTTCACCACCGCATCGGCCCCATGCATCACGGCAGCAACCGACGCATCATCGCGGATGTTGCACAAAATGGGTTCAACCTGACCAACCACGCCATAAGGTTTGACGAACATCGCCTCATTCGGGCGCCGCACTGCGACCCGCACACGCCATCCTTCATTTGCCATACGCCGGGCGATATACCGACCGACAAATCCCGATCCGCCATAAATCGTGACCAGTTTGGACATGCGAGGGCTCCTGCTGATTGGTCTTGATCCGATCTACCGCCCAAAGCCCCGGCAAACAAGGCGCAATAACGCCGCGCGTCCGCGAAAACCCCGACAATTTCCCAAGCGTTTCGGAGGTGGGTCAAAAAACTTGTGAAAATCTTCCCGAATCTGGTTGACGCCCCCCGTCAGTAGGCTTAAACGCCGCTCCACGACACCTGCCCAGGTGGCGGAATTGGTAGACGCGCTAGCTTCAGGTGCTAGTGTCCGTATGGACGTGGAGGTTCGAGTCCTCTCCTGGGCACCATATCCCCGACAGATTTTTGGCTTGTCTCTGATCGTTTCAAATACGTGTTCGGGTGACGTATTCCCCCAATTTCTATCTAATGGACGTCTCTCCCTTAGGGCTATGCTATGCCAGATTCCTGCGGAGACAGACTGGCTAAATGTTCCCGTACAGGCCTTAGCGTGACCCGCATCTTTCGTGACGCTACGTCACGAAAACGGGCCGGGTGAGTGAGCATCTTTACGTAAAGGTAAGCTTTCCAATCATTTTTTGACTGGTCGGTTAATAAATGACGCAAAAACCCGGATTCTTCCCCCTTACGGTGGCAAACGACTTGCCTAAATGCGCCCTGTCGCTGCGGATCATCACTCACGGATTAATGATCCTCGAGCTCTCGACCATAGGGTTCGGGTCGGGTCCGCAGCGGCAAATTTTAGGCTTTGAATTTGAAGGACCGCAACAATGAAGAAAAATTCGTTTCTCAGTCGCTTCAAGTTAGTGAAAGCGCACCGGATGGACGTGTCAGTAGATGACCTGTCTTCGGATTATCGGCGCAGGCTGCCCCTGGTGAAGAAATCTGAACTTAAGGTACTTTTTCGAACCGTTCTGGAAGAAAAGCGGGCTGACCTGCCATCGCGACGCCGGTGATGGCGTACCACCCCGGATGGTTCAGACCCGTCCGTTTGAACCGGTCAGTCTTACCCTGTCAGACCCGGGATTTTTCGAACTTTTCCCAAGCGGATTGAAACGCATTGAAATCAAACCCCGGCTGTGTGGCAGCGTCGAGGACGATGCGCTCGGTGGACAGTAATTTCTGAATTGCGTCCTCTAACTGGTCGACAACATCCTCTGGTATCACCAGCGCTCCGTGCTGATCGGCATGGATCAGATCACCGGGATTGACCGAAAGACCAAAGATCGAGACCGGCGTATCGACCGCGCGCACGTGGACAAAACCATGGCTTGGCCCGACCGATCCGGCAACCACCGGGAACCCCTGGGGCAGATCGCCAAGGTCGCGCATGACACCGTTGGTTAGCGCGCCGGACATGCCGAACCCCTTGTGTACGGTGGTGTTGATCTCACCCCAATAGGCACCGATACAGTTGGGGAAATCGACATCCTCGATCACCGCAACCGAGGGTGCGGGACCTTCGGCCATGTATTTGTAATAGGCCATCCGGCGTTCCCTGATGACCTCAAGCGCCTCGGACGGAGGCTGCACAGCGGCGATCTTTGCCGTACGGGCATAGCCCACGATCGCAGGTTCCGACGGGGCCGAACACAGCATGGTGCCGCGCGAGAAGCCGTCAAATCCGCGCTTGCCCTGCGCCACCTCGATGGCGTTGCAGACGGTGGGGGTGTCAACCTTGCGCAACAGGGTCAGAAGGGAAGGTGTCATGGAGCCTCCAGCCAGCGGATCAGGGCCGCTGTTGTGTCATTGGGTTGTTCCAGAGTGGGCAGGTGCCCGGCCTCTTCGATGATTTGTAACGTGCTATTGGGCAGAAGGTCGTGCATCAACTGGTGCCGCTCGACCGGGCACAGGCCATCCTCGCGCCCGCACATCACCAGTGAGGGACCCGTGTAGACGGCCAGTGTTTCGGTCTGGTCCGGGCGATCCATCAAAGCGCGGGATTGGCGAAGGAATACGTCCGGTCCCAGATCAACGGCCATCGCCATGCACAGGTCCAGAATTGCCCCCTGATGCGGGCCGTCAGCCAGATAATTGGGCTTCATCTCGTCGCGCATCACCTGCCGCAGCTGACCCGCCTGAACGGCCTTCATCTGCGGGCCACGCCGGGCTTTGACCTCGGGCTTTTCGGCCAGCGGATTGGTGTCCAACAGCGCCAGCCGTTCAACACGGCCGGGGGCTTGCCGCACCACCTCCATCGCAACGATGCCGCCCATCGACAGCCCCGCCAATGCAAAAACCGGCGGCGCGTTCGATAGGATATCAGCCGCCATTGCCTGCACGCTGTCTTGCATTGCCAACGGGAAAGTCATCAGGGGGCGCGACCCGGACATTGCCGCGATCTGCGGCTGAAACAACCGCGCATTGCACATCATACCCGGCAAAAGAACCAGCGGTGTCATGCCGAGGCCAGTTTTGCACCCTCGGACAATGCCGTCAGCTTGGCATAGGCAATATCGGGATCCACCGCGCCAAAGCCTGCAAAGGTGCCAAACCCACAATCGCTGCCCGCGATCACCCGATCGGCACCGACGATATTGGTAAACCGCGTGATCCGCTGCGCCACCAATTCAGGGTGTTCGACGAAATTGGTGGTGGTGTCGACCACACCGGGAACCAGAACCTTGTCGTCCGGAATCTCGGAATTACGGTCGCGGAACACGGTCCATTCATGGGCGTGGCGCGGGTTCGAGGTTTCAAACAGCACGTAGCGGGATTTGGTCGCCATCAGAGTGCTGAACACCTTATCCATGGCGATGTCACAACAATGTGGCCCTTCGTAATTGCCCCAGCAGATATGCACCCGCACCCGGTCCTGCGGAACATTCTGCAGCGCGTGGTTCAGGGCCTCGACATGCATGTCGGCGATTTTGACGAACTCTTCATCGGTCAGGTCGGTGAACAGCATGTGCCGCGACAGGGCCAGATCAGGGCAATCCAACTGCAAATCCAACCCGGCGGCCACGATGGTTTCGTATTCCTCCTTCATCGCATCGGCCAGCGCGGCCAGATAAGCCTCACGCGTGGGGTAGAAATCGTTCTGCAGAAACAGCGAGATGACCCCTGGCGAGGCGGCATTCATAAAGCCCTGCCCGGCCCCGTGCTGCGCCATCGCAGCCTTGAGGTTGGCGATGTCCTTCTCAAGCTCACCCTGCCCTTTCGACCGCACCTCGCCGGTACATTGAGGCCGCGCGTATTGGGGCGTACCGCCATCATCAGCCAGCCGTTGAAGAAAACCGGGGAACATCTTCAGGTCAGCGGGCGCATTGCGCGGGCTGTCGCCCGAAAACCCAGTGTAGCGGTCTTTGACATAGGTGGCATAAGAAATCTTTGAGGTCTCGCCATCGCTGACAATATCCACACCGGCCTCGACCTGCTTGCGCACGGTCTCGGCCACGGCGTTAGTCATGCAGGCGTCAAAGGCAGCGGGGTCAAAGGGTTCCTCCCGCTCGCGCGCGAAGATGAAATCCACCACATCCTGAGTTCGTGGCAAGGATCCGACATGTGTTGTCTTTACGGTCATGGAACCTCCGTTAATTCTTGCGTGCCATCAGTACTGTGTGGCTTTGGGTCTCCGGATCCTTGGCTAGAAATCCGGTCATGATCATCCCGTTTTCTTCAAGACAGGTGGCGTAACCGGCGGGTGAGAGAGAGGCGTGATACACGGGTTCGCCGCCAACAGTTCCCTGTTCCTCACCTGCGCTGGGGCCAACGGTCAGCATCAACATTCCGCCCTTGCGCAGATGGCGGGCCATCCGGGCGATGCAGTCTTTCTGCTCGTCCGCGGTCAGATGGAAAAAGCTGTTCCAGGCGACAATACCATCAAAGCTCTGGTCCAGTTCGAAATTACGCATGTCGGCCTGCCGCCAGTCTCCATCAGGCCAACGGCTATGGGCGATCTCAAGCATGGCCTCGGAAAAATCGACACCTGTGACGGTGAACCCTTCGGCCTTGAACCATCGGGCAATGGGCTCACCGGTGCCGCAGCCCAGATCAAGGACGTGATCGCCGGGCTTCAGACTGGCGGTGAAGCGCGCCAGCCAGCGCGCTTCGAACAAAGCCCGCGAGCGTTGCTCGTCATAGGCTTTGGCCTGCCGTTCATAAACGGCGTGGGTATCGTTCGGATCGACGGTCATCCGACCCATGTGGCTCCGGCGGGGTCATCGGTCGCCGTGATGCGGTACAGGCCTGCCTGCCCGGTCATGGACGGCGCGACGGTGTAGGTTTCGCCAGGCATCACCAGCGCGGTATCGCCGTTTGACAATGTGACCTCATATCCGTCTACGGTGATACGCCAGTGACCACTGGCCGGCATCAGAACCACCGGCTTTTCAGCTTTGACCGGATCATTCAAAGCCGAACCACGGGTCAGGAAATCAACCTCGAACCCCGGCTTGTCCTTGATAAGACCGGTCTCACCAATCACCAGCGCAGGTTTATCAGCGCCCAGCGCCATCAGGTCCCAATAGCGGGCGACGTATTTGCCGATCACCGCGTCGACCGGCACCTCGGGATAGGCTTGCAACTCTGCTTCGTTCAACAAGGGCATCGGCCGGACATTGTGGGGCAGTTCCTGACCCTTTTTGCTGTCATAAAGCACACCGTTGTCGCCCAACATCAGACCATGCGCCTGTGCGTCCTCGATCACCTGCGGGGCCCATGTGACACCGCCACCGGCATCATCGCCACCGAGGATCGACATAATCATGCCGTAGTCCTGACCGACATTCTCGAACCCGCGGAAGATACCTGTGGGGATGTTAAAGATATCCCCCTCTTCGGCAGTGAATTCTCCGGCCGTGCCATAGCGTCCCCAGAAGAACCGCCAGCGGCCTTTCGCGACAAAGAACACCTCGGCCGTGGTGTGGCTGTGCAGCGAGTTTCGGCATTTCGGCGGCTGACCCGCTGCACCGATGTTAAAGCCGATCTTGTCGGTGATGTGGACGTGCTGATCGGGCGATTCCGACACGCCGCCACCGATGATGGTAAAGTTCTCTTTCTGATCGCTGCCCGGAGTGTGAGCGTCGATAAAGGCGGTTTTACAGGGTTGCAGCTCGCCATAACGGACGATGCGTTGTTGAATGGTACTCATGACGGTGTCTCCTTGGATTTGGGGGAAAGATGGGATCAATTCCCGCCCCCCGGAGGCCGATTGTTCAGACGCCGCGCGCGCAGCGACGCACGATGGGTATGATAGCGCCGTGCAGTCTGGCTGGCGTTCAGGGATGAGACCATCGTGGTCACCTAACCCTCTCCACCCTGCAGCAGGATCTGTTTCCAGACCGAAGTTTCGTCGAACAGCGTGTACTCGCGCCGCAGCTGTGGCTGACCGCCGATCAGCGCACCAAACTCAGCATGGCTGATGCCCAGAACATAGACCTGCGCGCCGGTTGGGGCGCCAAATGCACCCCAGCCATCATGTTTACCCCACAGGCTCCAGCGCACGGCAGCACGGGGCGGCATGTTCGGATCATCGCGACCAATCTGGTGTTCAACCTTGAATTCCGCATTGGGGAAGCTGGCCCGCAGACCCATCCAGAACCGATCCACCGCATCCCAGCCATGGCCAGTGACACCGCCGACATATTCCGATTGCACGGCGCGGTCATACTCGGCCTCGATCACGCCCATATCGGCATTCATGATCTTGGTCAGGATATAGGCATAGCGCTGACCCCATTCGTTGTCATTGCCCTTGCCTTTATAAGGGCCGGGCTGGTCGGTTTCCGGCGTCAGCGGTTTGACGCAGTTCTCTGGCCCGCCCTCGCGCGCGATCAGGTCGGCAGCGTATTCCTTGGGGTCCCAGCCCATCTGCCGGACGATGGCACCCTGATCGCGGATCAACCATTCATCGTCGATCTGATTATCTTTGGCGTGACAGTCGGCCAGAATCCGATAGCGCAGCTTTGTGCCGGTCGGCTTGCCATACACCCCTTCGGCCAAATGCGTCGCCGTGGAGATTATCCGGTGCGAGCTTAACATCCCCTCTTCCGGCGTGCCGGACCAGATCACATCCTCGCCCAACAGCTGCCGATCCGGAAACTCAGCCAGTGTTGCCATGGTGGCGCCGATGACGTTCTGATTGCCCAGAACCACAGATCCAGGCGAGCGCACGACGATATCCTTGCTGTAATAGTCATGCAGCGTGGCGATGCCCCGGTCTTCCCAAATTTCCTTGGTGATACCGATAATATAGTCGGGAAAATCCCGAAACTTCGGATCGAAGCCTTTCATATGTCTGTCCTTTGTGGGGTCCACCCTTTTGGCAACCGGGCCGAGGTACGTACAATCAGCGGCCCGTCTATGGCCACCTTGCGCGCCGCGGCGGCTGCCGGGTTTTCGATATGATCCAAAAGCGCGTCTACGGTTTCAGAAACCATCAGATTGGCCCGCTGTCGGATCGTCGTGAGGTTATAGGCAAGCCACCCCGCCTGCGGGACATCATCGTATCCGATCACCGAGACATCTTCGGGCACACGCAGGCCAAGCTCAAAGCGGATGACATCCATGACGGCCAGCGCCATATGGTCATTGGCCACGAACACGGCATCCGGCCTGTCATCCGGTGCAACATCAAACATGCGACGTGCAGCCGTTCGGGCATTTTCCGTGTGAAACTCACCCACACCATGGGCAAACACGGTCTCACCGGCCTCAGCCAATGCCGCCCGGAACCCGGCCTCGCGGTCACGCTGGGTCGAGGCACCCTGCCAACCCGCGATATAAGCAATGCGACTGTGGCCAGCGGCAACCAGGAATTCGGCCACCTTGCGGCCACCGGCATAATTGTCCGACGTGACCGACGTGATCCCGTCCAGGTCCTGACTTCGGTTGAACAGCACCACGGGTACACCCGCCTGCTGACAGCGCGTTGCAATATCTGACGACATCGCAACCGAGGCCAAAACAACGCCATCCACCTGATAGTCGAGGATTTCCTCCATCACGTCATCAATGTTACCCGCCGTGCGCGAAGCCATGAAGATCAGCACGTGATACCCCTGTTCTTGCAGGGCGTTGGACAGTTTCTCAAGCGCTTCGGGATAGAAGTAGTTGTCCAGATAGGCGACCACCAAACCGATGATACGGCTTTTGCCGGATACCATCGCCCGGGCCAGAACATTGGGTCGATACCCCAGCTCTGCCGCCGCCTTGCGCACCTTTTCTTCAGTCTTTTTGCTGACCGAGGCACCCGGCGTGAACACCCGGCTAACCGCCGACTGACTGACGCCTGCCAGTTGCGCAACCTGAAGGGATGTGACTTTTTCTGCCATCAATCCGCTGTCCACCCCCCGTCAATCAACATCGAAGTTCCGGTCACCAAAGCCGAGGCGTCCGAGGCCAGATAGGTCACCGCGCCCATGATGTCTTCGACCTCACCGACACGGTCCAGCTTGATCTTCTCCATGATCCAGGCGGCGCGCTCGGGGTCATCGAAGGTGGCTTGCGTCAAGGGTGTGCGAATGAAGGTCGGGCAGACTGTGTTGATGCGGATGCGCAGCTTTCCCCATTCGATTGCCATGGCTTTGACCATACCCTCAAGCCCGTGCTTGGTGGCACAATACAGCGCCCGATCGACCCCGCCGACATGGCCCATCTGGCTTGAGATATGGATGATCGAGCCCGGCCTGCCCGTCGCCATCAATGCCTTGGCCGCATAGGCCGACAGGAAATAAGCCGACCGCAGATTTACATCCGTGACCGCATCGAAATCCTCGGGCGTGGTGTCGATCGCCGCGCTGTGGCGCGCGGTTCCGGCGGAATTCACCACGACGTCAAAGACGCGCCCATCAAACAGCTGCTGCAGGGCATTCAAATCGCCCTGATCCACAACCGCAGCTTCGGCCGACCAGCCCTGCGCCTGCAACGCCGCGACGGTTTCAGCCAGCCGGTCTGCCCCACGCGCGGCGCAGACCACATGCGCCCCGGCCTCGGCCAAGGCCACCGCACAGCCCTGTCCAATCCCCGAGGACGCGCCGGTCACAAGGGCGGTTTTGCCGTTCAGCGAAAACGAAGGGGTGCGGGGCAGGTCAGTCATCAGCTCATTCCATCAGGCGTTTCAATGCGGCCCAGATTCCGGGCCTTGTTGAATTCACGCAGACGGGCGAAAACGTCAACGCCAAGCTGGCGGTAGGCATCCAGAAGATCGACCAGCACCCAGTTTTCACGGATACGCCCATTCTCGAGCCGCCAGAAATCCAGACTGCGCATGGTGATTTTCTTGCCCGACGGCGCAATTCCCAGCCAACCATCATGGGTCACGGTCTGGATCATGTTCGGCCAGCCGGTCACAGCCGCGTATTCGCCATCACCGAAGAAATGATAGGTGATGTCGTCCACATATTGACCACGATCCGGCATGCCGTTCAGGAATGGAATCTGGTGCCAGTTGCGGAATCCCGCGTAACCGCGCCCGGTGCCGATGCCCGAAGGCCCGTACCAGTTCATACGCGGATGCCAGAACCGCTCCATCTCCATCACTTCGGGGCCACCTTGTGACGGGTGTTTTTTCAAGTGTTCCAGCATGTCGATAATGTGTTGGCACGTCGCCTTGCCCTTGGCCGCATCGTAAGGTCCGGGCACGAACCCGTCCTGAGTGGCTGGTCCGGGCACATGCCATTCTCGGCCAAGGCTGGGGGCCATCGGCCAGGCGTTGGCCTGCATCATCACCTCAGGGATGTCCCAGAGCGCCTGAACCTCGACGACCTGTCCGTCCACGAAACTATAGAATTCGTGGAACCGCATGGTGACCTGATGGCCCGTCGGCGGGATATCCAGCCAAGGCCCGGTGAAGGTACCGGTGTAATACCCCCCGCACCCGACCCAGTCCGCGCCGTTTTCGTCCGGCCCGGCCATGACGATATAGTCGCGACGCTCCAGATCGGGCCATGCGTCCAGCAGGTCCTTATAGGCGCAGTCGTAATATGCATCGCTGCCGATACTGTCACCAAAGGGATGGCATAGGTGGAACACTGCATCCGATGTCGTGACCTCAGCCAGCGCCTTGCGGACGCCGGCTTCGGAAAAGTCATACATCGCGGCCCTGAGCAAAGCGATCAGGGCCTTATGCTGTGTGTGCTTGTCGCTCATTCAGCGGCATCCCGATACGGTGCGGGCTTGCCGTAAGGCACGTTGATACCGCCATAGCGGCGCACCCGCACGTTGCACTGTTCAGCATGGCCCACAAAACCTTCAAGCATGCACAGGCGCGACCCATATTCGCCAATCAACGTCGCCGCCTCGTCGGTCAGAACCTTTTGATAGCTATGCGTTTTCAGATACTTACCCACCCAAAGACCGCCAGTATAGCGCCCGGCTTTCTTCGTTGGCAGGGTGTGGTTTGTTCCGATCACCTTATCCCCGTTCGAGACATTGGTGCGCGGACCAAGAAACAACGCGCCATAGCAGGTCATGTTCTCAAGGAACCAATCATCCCTATCTGTCATCACCTGCACATGCTCGGATGCGATATCATCGGCGACCTGCAGCATCTCATCATATGTGTCGCAAACGATCACTTCGCCATATTCGTCCCACGATACTTTCGCGGTGCCTGCCGTGGGCAGAATACCCAGCAGACGGTCGACCTCGGCCATCGTGTCCTCGGCCAATTTGCGCGAGTTGGTCAGCAGCACGCAAGGACTGTTATAGCCGTGTTCCGCCTGACCCAGCAGGTCGGTCGCGCAGAGTTCCGCATCGGCGGCAGTCTCGTCGGCGATGACCATGGTCTCGGTCGGGCCAGCGAACAGGTCAATGCCGACACGACCGAACAGTTGCCGCTTGGCTTCGGCCACAAAGGCGTTGCCCGGGCCGACCAGCATATGCACGGGGTCAATCGTTTCAGTGCCCAACGCCATCGCGCCGATGGCCTGAATGCCGCCCATGACATAGATCTCATGGGCGCCGCCGAGATGCATCGCGGCAATCACCGCTGCGTTCGGCTTGCCATTGAACGGAGGTGTACAGGCGATGATGCGCGGCACGCCCGCCACCGAAGCCGTCGCCACCGACATATGCGCCGAGGCGACCATCGGGAATTTGCCACCGGGCACATAGCATCCCACCGACTGCACGGGGATGTTCTTGTGGCCCAGAATGACGCCGGGCAGGGTTTCGACCTCGATATCCACCATGGAATCGCGCTGCGCTTGCGCAAAGTTGCGCACCTGTTCCTGCGCGAATTTGATATCGGCCAGTTCACGGTCGGTCAGTTGTCCGATGAGGTCGTCAATGTCCTGCTGAGACAGGCGGAACGACGGGGGCGAATAATTGTCGAACTTTTCGCTCAGCTCGCGCACGGCTACATCGCCACGGGTTTCGATGTCTTTCAGGGTCGCTTCGACCACAGCGCGGGTTTTGGCGTCATCTTCGGCCCGGTCAGCATCAGATTTACCGCGTTTGAGATACTCGATTGTCATGTTTCCAATCCTCAGTTTTCCGGCCGGGGCGCTACTTTTTCACCCCGGTCAAAAGCTTCCCAGCCTTCCCCGTTGAACAGATCGACACCCAGCTGCGCCGCGACATGTGCGAAATCGACGTTCACCCAGTTGTCGACGATCTTGCCATCGACCACTTTCCAGAAATCCATGTACCGGATCTCGACCCGTTTGCCGGTGGGGGCGATGCCCAGAAACTCACCGGAATGGGTCGCCTCTTGGCGGCCGAACGCTGCGGCCCATTCGCCCATATACAGGCGGGCCTCATCAATGCAGGTCTTGTCCGAGAACGCGGCCTGAAACGGGCGCTGCCAGTTGTCCTGAAACTCTTGCAGGCCGGTCTTGGTGCCACAGCCCTGATTGCCCATCCAGCGAAAGCCCTGAGCAAAGAACTCGCCAATGTCATCAATGCGGTGGTCATTCAGGCCATCGACCATGGTTTCGATCACGCGGCGCGTGTCTTCGGTTTTGTCCAGGTCCGTGTCGCGGGTTAGAACCGCTTGTTCGGGGCGGGAACCTTTCATCTTTCTATCCTTTCAGGTTGCCGAGGGAGGGATTGGGTCAAGAGACCCCAATGCTTAGAAAATCCCTGGGCATCCTGTTCAGCGCCGGGTGGCGCGACAGGGCGTTATGGCGTGCGTTCTTGCTCATTACCCTTTCACCGCTCCGGCAGTCAGACCGCTGACGATCTGGCGCTGGAAGATCAGAACAAGAAAGATCAGCGGCGCGGTGATCGATACGGCGGCAGCCACGGCGACCACCTGGTCGGTTGTCGTGGTCTCGCGGTTGAACATGCCGACAATGGCGGGAACCATGGTCTGGTTCTGCGCATCCAGCAGCAGCGACGTGACGAGGATGTCGTTATACGCCAGCAGGAAGCTGAACAGCCCGGTAGTGATCACTCCCGGCCACATCACCGGCATGATCACGCGTCGGAACGCCTGGAAGTGATTGCAGCCATCAACGCGCGCGGCCTCATCCAGTTCGGCCGGGATATTCTGGAAGAATGACCGCAGCATCCAGATCGTAAAAGGCTGGTTGATCGCTACCAGCACCGCGATCACCGCGAAAGGCTTGCCGTAGAGGGTCGGTGCGTTTTCCCCCAGAATCGGCGCCAGCCATTCGGAGGAGCTGATGAAGACCGGCAGATAGCTGGCCACCAGCGCCGAGGGTGGCAGCGCGCGGAAGATCAGCGCGACGATCAGCAGCCAGAACGCCAGAGTCGAACCCGACCGTGCCAGCCCGTAACCCGCCAGTGTCCCGACCGACAGCGACAGAACAACAACCCCCGTGGTTACGATCAGCGAGTTCTTGAAGTTGTTCGAAAACCCTCGGTCGATCCAAACGGTTTTATAGTGTTCGGTCGTCAGCCCCAATATGTCCCGCCCCAGAGGGCCAAAGAGCGGGTTCAGTATGCTCAGAATGGCAGGCAGGATCACGAAGAATACGATCAGAAAGGCCACCACGGTGGCCAGAATGCCAATCACCCAGCCAAACCACTCCTGACCTTCTTTGGAATAGGCTTTGATCATCCCAGGCATCTTTTTGGTCACCAGAGCAATCGTGCCCCAGATCACCCCGATCCCCAGAAGGATATCCAGCAGCGAAATCCCCTTGCCATTGGCCAGCGTCGCCGGCCCGAAGATCACGTTCAGGGCATTACCGTCAAAGGCGTCGACTGGGGACTTGAAGCTCATCACCGTGATCCAGAAGATCGGGAAGATGGCGACGATGCACCAGAAGGCTAGGAAGATGTTTGAAGTCAGCCGCAGGCTGAGCGGTTGGCGAAGCGCGCGCGAGGACATGTCAGTGACCTCCTTTGTGATCGCGCCATGTCCGGCGCAGCGGGAAGATAAGCAGGATGGCAATACCGATCATGGTGAGCATGGCGCTGGCCGAGGCCCGGCTGATCGAACGGTTGCCCGCCTGATCAGGCACCAGGAAGTCATAGGTCAACCACTGCAACGAGATGACATAGCCCTGACTTGCGAAACCGACGATCTCTTCGAACACCCGATAGCTGTCCATCAGGTGGATCATCGACACAAAGATGATCAGCGGCATCAGATGCGGGATGACGATGTATTTCATCCGCTGCCACCGGGTTGCGCCGTCAATCACAGCACTTTCCAGACTGTCCTGATTGACCGTTTGCAAACCGGCGTAAAACACGATGGCGGCAAAGGGGGCGACGTGCCAGACGCGGTACAGCATCATCAGCACCTCAATTGTCCAGGCCTGCGCAAACAGGGCGATATCGCGGTTCAACCACCACTCCAGCAGCGCCGTCAGGATACCGTCGCCGCGAAACAGCCAGTTGACCGACAGCACCCCGATCACCGGGGTAATGATGAAGGGCAACAGCGAAATAAAGATAACCGGCCCTTTTATCGCCTGCGCGGCATTGTTGATCAAAACGGCGATCCCCAGCCCGCAGACGATGACCAGCGGCAGGGTGATCAGCGTGAAAGTCAGCGTGAACCGCAGCGCTTTCCAGAAGTTGATGGTGGACAACACATTCCAGCTGCCCTCGCTGATCGCGCGCCAGGCACGTTCAGGCTCCAGCACGTTGCGATAGCTTTCCAGCCCGACATACTGGGTCTGCATGATGACCTTACCCTCTTCGTCGAGTTGGGGTTGCGAAACCGTCTCGGTCACACAGGTCTGGGTCAGAAAGCCGGGGGTGCAGGTTTCAACTTCAACCGTCTCATAGATCGGTTGGGTGACATAGAAACTCTGCTTGAACACGCTGATCAGCGGGAACGCGATAAAGAGAAGCATCATAAAGACAGAGGGGCCAACAAAGGCGGCAAATGTCCGGAAATTCATGGCTCTGCCTTTCTCATGGTTCTCAAAGGGAAGAGTGCAGGAGGGCCGAGGCCCTCCCGCGGGAGGATCAGTTGTTGATCAAACCGGCTTCTTTGGCGGCGGTGATGTAATCCGCCTCGATATCGGCCAGTGTGGTTTGCGCGTCCTTGGCGCCGGTCATGAAATCAGCCAGACCGTTGCCCAATGCAGTGTGCATGATGCCCATCGGGCCCGAAGCCGGGTATGCCTTGGCCCCGGCTTGGGCGGATGCAGCCGCACCGGCGGCCAGTTCACCTGCCTTGTAGGCCGGGTTCAGCCAGACGGCAGCGTCATTGTTGGCACTGACCATTTCCTCATCCATGCCTTCAAGCATGACGCGGAAGGCGGCGTCGGCCTCTTCGTCGCTCATGTTCGAGGCCAGAACGAAACCGTCCCACCAGATCGTGGTGGCCGGTGCAGCCGAGCCCATCGGAGCCGCCGACATAGTAACCTTGCCCACCACCTGGCTTTCGGCTTCGTCATTCATTGCAGCGGCGCGGCTGGCCCACAGGTTTGCCATGGCAATCTTGCCCTGCTGGAACTGCTGCTGAACGTAAGTTGAATCCGAGACCAGATATTCCGGATCCATATAATCGGTCATGGCCTTCAGGGTTTCCAACGCCTTAACGCCCTGCTCGTTATTGATCGCAGGCATGTTGCCGTCGCCAAAGAAAGATCCGCCTTCACCCATATACATGTTGATGAATTCCTGACCGAGGTTCCAACCGGTCTTGAAGGTGCCGCCGATCGGGTATTCCATAACACCCGCATCTTTGATCTTGGCGGCGGCGGCCAGAACGTCATCATAGGTTGCGGGCTCGGCAATACCCAGGTCGGCCAGAACGTCGTTGCGGTACATCATGTGCTGCGCGTTCACCATCATGGCGATTGCCATGGTCTTGCCATCCACCTTGATCAGCTGGTTTGGCAGCAGGTTCTGTCCGTATTTCTCGACCAGATCGTCCAGCGGACGGATCGTGCCTGCATTCAGCAACGGGATCAGTGTCGTGTTTGACACCCCACCGATCTGATAGAGCGACGGGCTGGCGGCAAAAGCCTCAGGCTGTTTCTCGCGGAATTCCTGGTCCAGCGAGGCATTGAAATTGCCGCATTCGGCCATCGCATCGGTGACGGCCTTCCAGGCCTCGAAACCGGCCGAGAGCGATTTGAGCGGTACGTCATTTTCAAACGAACAGGCAGCCCATGTGCCACTTGCCGCGATGGACATGGCACCTGCCATGAGGATCGTCTTGAGTTTCATGCGTTTCTCCCTGTCAGGATCGGTCCGTCGTCGACGTCCGGACCGGTGTTAAGCCCGTATGGGCTGTTCGTGGGGTTGTTCCCCGATCCGCGCACCGCTTCCAGCTTCGAAGAGGTGACAGATTTCTTTGGGCACCGAGAACGAGACGGGATCTCCAATCTCGGCGCGGAAGGCTTTGTCGGCTTTGACCGATACCAGCGCACCGCCGACCCGGACCGAGATCATGGTCGCATCGCCCAGCAGTTCCAGCGTGTAGATCGGTGCGGTGATTTCGCCCTGCCCTTCGGCAAGGCCAGCATCTTCAGCGCGGAAGCCCAATGTCATCGGACCGTCCGGTGCGTCGACCGGAATGGCTACATGTTCGGCGCGGAACACACCGCCCGAAGCCTCGCCATCCATCAGGTTCATCGCCGGTGAGCCGATAAAGCTGGCCACAAAAGTATTGGCGGGCCGGTCGTAAATATCGGTCGGGCTGCCGACCTGCTGCACCACGCCTTGTTTCATCACAACAACTCGGTCGGCCAACGTCATCGCCTCGATCTGGTCGTGGGTCACGTAGATGGTTGTCACCGCCAGTTCGTGGCTGAGGTTCTTAATCTGAGCTCGGGTCGAAACACGAAGCTTGGCATCCAGGTTCGACAACGGCTCGTCCATTAGGAACACGTTCGGTTCCCGTACGATGGCGCGGGCCAGCGCCACACGTTGCCGCTGACCACCTGACAATTCGGCGGGTTTGCGGTGCAAGAAATCGTCCAGTTCCACCATCGCGCTGGCCCGACGCACCTTGTCGTCATGGGTCGACGGGTCGATGCCGCGCACTTTCAAAGGAAAGCGGATGTTTTCGTAGACGTTCATGTTGGGATAGAGCGCGTAGCTCTGGAACACCATCGCCACATCGCGGTCCTTGGGCTCCAGATCGTTGACCACCTTGCCATCGACCAGAATTTCGCCCTCGGTGACGTCCTCAAGACCGGCGATCATGCGCATCGTGGTGGTCTTGCCACAGCCCGAGGGGCCCAGCAGAACCAGAAATTCGCGATCCGCGATGGTCAGGTCGAAATTGTGGACCCCAATGAATGACCCCCAGCGCTTGCCGACGTTGCGCAATTGAATTTCCGCCATGGTGCCCCCTGAAAGGATTCGTTTGCATACGTTTGCAAAACAGTAATTCGCATATATCAAATCAGGCAAGACTTTTTTGCATACGTATGCAAAAATACGCGAAACCACCGAGTCGAATTCGCGGAATAGACCCCGCAAAACACTGATAAAGAACGGAAAGCACCGTGAGTTTTCAAACTGAAAAAAAGCTGATCCTGTCCTTCCATGACGCGCTTAGCCGCGCTTATGGGGATGAGTTGGCCACCGTCACAAAGCAATATTGCGCACCGAATCTGGTGTGGCGCGGATTTCACCCGTTCGACGAAATCGCAGGCCCTGACGCGGTGGCGCGCAGGTTCTGGCAGCCGCTGAAACACAGTCTGACCCATCTACAACGCCGACAGGATATCTTTTTCGCGGGCCGAAATTCTTTGACCGAAGGGGGCGTCTGGGTGGTGTCGATGGGGCACCTCATGGGTCTGTTCGACGCGCCATGGCTGGGCATCCGCCCCACTGGCAAGATGGCCCTTCTGCGGTATTGCGAATTTCACAATGTTGCAGATGGCAAGATTTCCGAAACGGCAATGTATTTCGACATTCCGCACCTGATGGTTCAGGCCGGTCAGAACCCCTTTCCGCCACAGACCGCAGCGCATCTGGTGCAGCCCGGACCTATGACACATGACGGCATTCTGACCGAAGATCAGCCCGCCGACGAAGCTCACAAGACGCTGGAGGTCATCAACGCCATGATCGCGGACCTTGGGCAGTGGGACAGCGGCTTGTCCCTGACGGATGAGCTGGCGCAAACCTGGCACGAGGACATGATCTGGTGGGGGCCCGAAGGGATCGGTGCCACCTACACAATCGCGCGTTACGCGCAACAGCATTCCGGCCCGTTTCGCGCGGCCTTCACCGAACGCTCAAAGACCCAACATATCTGCCGCATGGCCGAGGGGCACTATGGCGGCTTTTTCGGCTGGCCCAATTTCACCGCCGTGCCCACGGGCGGTTTCATGGGGATGCCCGCCACCGGAAAGGCGGCTGAGTTTCGGGTGATCGACATCTATCGCCGTGCGGGTGACAAGCTGGCCGAGAACTGGATCTTCATCGATCTATTGCATTTCTGGAAACAACAAGGCGTCGATATATTGGCCCGCACAACCGGGATTGAAACACCATGAGGATTGATGCGCATCACCATCTGTGGGACCTGACCGCGGTGCATTATCCGTGGTTGATGGAAAAGGGCGCGGTGCGATTCTTCGGTGACCCCAGCCCCATTCAGCGGAACTATCTGCTGCCCGAGTTCCGAGCTGACGCTCAAGGATTTTCCGCCTCGGTCCATATCCAGGTAGGTGCGGCCGATCCCTGGGCCGAGGCGCAATGGGTCCAGTCTGTTGCCGATCAAAATCCCGATTGGCCACTGGTCCAGGTTGCCTTTTGTGATCTGACCGCACAGGACGTAACCGCGCAATTGGACCGTTTGCAAACCCTGCCCTCTGTGCGTGGGGTGCGTCAGATCATCGGCCGCGCACCGGGCGAGGATCAACTGTCCGGCACAAACGACCTGCTGGACAATCCAAGGTTTCTGGACGGGTTGAAACAACTGGGTGACCGCGGACTGTCATTTGACCTGCAATTGCTGCCAGAATTGATGGAGCAGACCGCCGCCGTTCTGGCGCAGGCCCCTGCGACGCGGGTGGCGCTGTGCCATGCAGGGTCACCCCATGACCGGTCGGAACAAGGGTTGCAACGGTGGGTGCAAGCACTGCATCACCTCTCGGCGCTGCCGCAGGTGACATGCAAACTGTCCGGTCTTGGCATGTTCGATCACAACTGGAGCGCCGACCGCGTGCGGCCCATCGTGGACACATGCCTGACCCAATTCGGGCCCCATCGGTGCATGTTCGGGTCGAATTTCCCGGTCGACAGCCTGTCTTCCACCTATGCGGTTTTGGTTGAAAGGTACGGCGCGCTGGTTCCCGAACAAGACCACGATCTTGTCTTCGGAGGCACAGCGCGCCAGTTCTATCGCATCTAAGCAATCAGGGTCAGAACCTGCTGCATATGGGTTCCAACGACGCCTCAGCTCGGCATCCGAAACGACAATTCAGGCGAATTACCAAACCGAAAGACCCTGGGACGGCGCCGCCAACACGTGATCGGCGACGCCTGATTCATCAATCGCTGATCGCGCCTTCTTCATCGCGGCGCTGGTGCATCTTGGCTTTGACCCGTGCGCCCACGATCAGGGGCAGAACAAAGCCGATGATGGCAATGGTCCACAGCGCGATGGACAACGGGCTGTCGATCAGGGTCCACCAGTTGCCGTTGTCGATGGTCACCGCTCGACGCAGGTTGTTTTCCATCGAGTTGCCCAAAAGCGTGCCCAAGATAACCGGCACCAGCGGTACGTCCAGCTTGCGCAGAACCCACCCCATGACACCGAACCCGATCATCACCAGCAGATCAAAGCTGGAGCCCGAAATGCCATAGATACCCACAAAACTGACCATCGCCACGACGGGCATCAGGATGCGCGACGGCACCATCAGAACCCGCGTGAACAGGCCCACCATCGGGATATTCATCGCCAGCAGCATAAAGTTCGCGATGAACAGCGCCGCGATCAAACCCCAGACCACATCCGGGTTCTGCGTGAACAGCAGCGGCCCCGGCGTGATGTTCAGCGCCAGCAGGACCGCCAACAGCACGGCCGTGGTTCCCGAACCCGGTACGCCCAGCGCCAGCATTGGTACCAGAGCACCCCCGGCAGCGGCGTTGTTCCCGGCCTCGGGCGCCGCCACACCGCGCGGATCACCGGTGCCAAAGGTGTTTTCCTTGTCGACCAGCCGCTTTTCCATCGAATAGGAAATGAACGAGCCCAACGAAGCGCCTGCACCCGGTAAAACCCCGGCTATAAAGCCCAGGAAAGAGGTGCGCAGCATGGTCGGTGTGCATTTCCTGACCATCGACATCGGCGGGTAAAGCCGACCGATATTCAGCTTGCGCCCCTCGGCATCCGATCCGCCGTGGCGGTGTTCAAGAAAGATGAACACTTCGGACAAGGCGAACAAGCCGACGATGGCGACTAGAAAATCCAACCCGTCATACAGATGCACCTCGCCAAAGGTGAACCGCGGCACGCCGGTTTGTGTGTCGACACCAATGGTTGCCAGCCCAAGTCCCAATGCGGCGGCAAATGCCGATTTCGCCTGATTGGTCGACGACACGCCGCCCAACGTCATAAAGGCCAACGCGAACAGGGCGAAATATTCCGCCGGTCCAAACAACAGCGCGATCTTCACCAGCTGCGGTGCCAGAAAGATCAGGCCCCAAGTGGCCAGAAACGCCCCAACAAACGACGCGATGCCGGACAGCGACAGTGCCTCACCTGCGAACCCTTTTTTGGCCATCGGATGCCCGTCCAGACAGGTCATCATCGCGGGCTCATCCCCGGGGATATTCAAAAGAATGGATGAAATCCGTCCCCCATACATTGCACCGTAATAGACGCTGGTCAGCAGGATCAGCGAGGGTGTCGCCCCCAGACCTAGCGTGAACGCCAGCGGGATCAGAATGGCCACACCATTGGACGGGCCCAGACCGGGCAACGCACCCATGATTGTACCCAGAAAACAGCCTAGCAGGGCCAGCATCAGGTTCTGCCATGTCAGCGCGATGGCGAAACCGTCCCCAAGGGATGCTAATGTTTCCATGCCCCTCTCCTCAGAAGCCCAGCGGGCCGCGGGCCAGTGACAGACCCAGAACCAGATGGAAAATTACGTAAATACCTATGGATGTGCCGACGCCAACCAACACGCTTTCCAGCGGCCCGGCCCCCAGACGCCAGGCCAGATAGGTGGCGGCAAAGGCGGTGGCGATGACAAATCCCACAACGGGCAGCAATTCGGCGTAAAGGATCATCATGACCACGGCCGCGCCGATCTCAACCAGACGGCCCAGCGCGGGCCATTCGGGTTCGGTATCAGGGCGCAGGGCGATGACGATGCTCGACAGGCCCAGAATGGCAGCAATGATCAGCGGGAAGGCCTTGGGCCCGACGGCGTCAGACAGAAAGCTTTCCTCGATCGCCAGTGCGGAAAAGGCAAATCCGATGGCAAGTAGCAGTCCGACGACCCCGAAGATACGGTCACTCATCGGTGTCTCCTATAGTTCGGGTAAATGATTTGGATCCGGGCACAGCCAGGCGCCCGGATCACAGTGAGTGGTGTTATTTGATGATCCCGATCTCTTTCGAGATGGTCTGGATCTGACCCACGGATTCAGCCACGAAGTTCTGGAAATCTGCGCCTTGCAGGTCCAGCGGTGCCAGACCGTTGGCGGCCATCACCTCTTTCCATTCATCCGAAGCGTAGAGATCACCGATCTTGCCGACCCAGTCGCCATAGGCGTCATCGGTCATGCCACCGGGGGCATAGAAGCCACGCCAGTTGGCGCCGATCGCGTCAATGCCCTGTTCCTTGGCGGTCGGGAAATCGGCGAATTCGCCGGGCAGACGTTCGGGTGCCAGCACCGCGATCACCTTGATGTCGCCCGAGTCTACGAAACCCTTGGCCTCGGAGATATCGCCGGTAAAGGCCTGAACCGACCCGGCCAGCAGCTGGGTCACGGCCTCACCGCCGCCGTCAAAGGCGATGTATTTGACCGAGCGCACATCGTCGATGCCATATGCATTGGCCGCGATCAGAACCTTCAGGTGATCCCAACCACCCACGGCCGAGCCACCCGCAACCGACACGGCGGTTGGGTCGGCTTTGATCTGGTCCAGCAATTCAGGCAGCGTGTTGACCGGGCTATCTGCCGCAACGGCAATCACGCCGTAATCCGCGCCGATGGCCGCCAGCCACCGCACCTGATCCATGGTATTGCCGGGGTAAGCCCCCTGCGCCAGACGGGTGGCAGTGGCCGCACTGGCCGCCACGATCAGCTCATTATCCTCGCCGCGCTTGTTCACCACCTCGGCAAAAGCAACGCCGCCGCCGCCGCCGGCAAGGTTCACCACTTGCATGGTCTGGTCGATCAGACCCAGATCCTGCAGCGATTTACCCACCTGACGACAGGTGAAATCCCATCCGCCACCGGGGTTGGCCGGGGCGATACATTCCTGCGCGCTGGCCGCAACGCCGGACAGGGCAAAGACAGCAGCCGCAATCGCGCCACTGGTTCCAAACAGTTTCATTCGTGTCTCCTCCTCTGGTCTTTTTGGACTGCGCGTGCAGCCGAAACCGATCCCCGCAGGACACAAGGCCCGTTCTTGCAGGTTGAATCTGTTTACCGAATAATGCTGTCACGAACCTGTCAGGGTTCAGGCGTTCGCCTTGGGGAGGGGTCATGCGCGTATTAATGATCGAAGATGCCGAAGATCTGGCCGAAGGTGTCATGGCCCATCTCGCCCGGTCCGGTGTCGTATGTGATCTGGCCACAACCGTCGAAGCCGCCGGTGATTTTCGTGCAGTCCAAACCTATGACGCCATGTTACTGGATATCAATCTACCCGATGGGTCCGGGTTGAGTTTCCTAAGCAAGATCCGCGCTGCAGGTGACCGTATCCCTGTGCTGATGCTGACCGCGCTGACCTCGGTCGAAGATCGGATCGCCGCGCTGGACAAGGGGGCCGACGACTATCTGGGCAAGCCCTTCGACCAGCGCGAGCTTGAGGCCCGGTTGCGCGCCCTGGTTCGTCGCGACGCCGACCGAAAATCCGAGCAGATCACGCTGGGCCCGCTGATCTATGCCCCCAAGGACCGCAGCGCCGCGCTGGAGGGCAAACGCCTGAACCTGACTGCGCGCGAGGCCGCTGTGCTGGACGCACTGATCCGGCATGAGGGGCAATTCCTGTCGAAAACCCGGCTGTACGATTCGCTTTACGGGTTCGAGGATGCCGATGTCGGCGAAAACGCGATTGAGCTGTATATCGCCCGCCTGCGCAAAAAGTTCACCGGCAGTACGGTCAGCATCACCACCCGGCGTGGTGTCGGATACCGGATCGGTCTGGATGGCTAAGCTGCACCTGCCCCACAGCCTGACTGCCCGTGTTCTCAGCGCGGTGATGCTGATTTTGATACTGGGCGGCTGCCTTGTCGCTTTGTCGATCTGGGCCAATGGCAGATTGGCGGCGCGGCAGGCTTATGACAGGCTTTTGCTTGGCGCCGCCAGCGACATCGCCGAATCCGTGCGGATTCAGGACGGCGTACCCGTCGTAGACCTGCCGGTTTCCGCCTTTCAACTGCTGGCGCAAGCCCCTGAAGATCGGATTTTCTATGCGGTTCAAGTACCAGATGGCCCTTTTATCACCGGGTTGGACCGCGACACGGTGATCGACATACCGCAACAGCCTGGTGCTGCTCCGATCTATTTCGCCGCTGATCTGAACGGAGAACCTGCGCGCTTTGTCCGCCTGGCCCGCCTGTTTGCCGAACGCGAGTTTTCGGGCGAGGTGGAAATACTGGTCGGGCAGACCTTGCGCGCGCGTCAGATGATGACCGTTGGCCTGATGCGCGACGCCTTGCTGCCGATGGCGGTGGCGGGCGTTCTGTTGCTGGCGATGTCATGGATTGTCACCCGATCCGCCCTGCGCCCGCTTGAGGCCCTGTCCGAGGATCTGACCCGCCGCGATCCTCACGATCTGACCCCTATGGCCAGCGACGGCCTGCCGCGCGAACTGCAGGTGATGCTGAACGCGATGAACCGCTTTATGGGACGGCTGGACCGGCAGGTGGACACCATGCGCAACCTGATTGCCGACACGGCGCATCAGCTACGCACGCCGGTGGCGGCGATCCGGGTTCAGGCGGAAATTGCGCAGGATGATCCCGACCCCCCCGCCCGCAAACGGGCATTAGACCGGCTACTGGGCCGCACGCGATCGCTGGGCACTTTGCTGGACCAACTGCTGTCCCGTGCCATGGTGATCCACCGCATCGACAGTGCCCCGCGCCTTCCCGTTGATCTGCGCGAGGTGGCATTGGACGTGCTGGAACAAAGCGATCATGAGCTTGTCGCCCCCGGGGTCGAAGTGCGGCTGGAGATCGGAGAAAATCCCGTTCTGGTAAATGCCGATGCCTTTTCTCTGGCCGAAGCTGCCAAAAACCTGTTGGGCAATGCGCTGCGGCACGGGCAACCCCCGGTCAGCATTGGGGCTGCGCAAGAAAGTGGCCGTGCCGTATTGTGGGTGCGCGATCATGGGCCTGGCCCGGCCACCCCTGTCGCCGAACAAATCGGTGATCGGTTCAATCGTACCACCGGCTCGGGCGAGGACAGCAGCGGGCTGGGACTGTCCATCGTGAAATCGACAGCCGAGGCGTTTGACGGCAAGGTTGAAATGACTAGCGACAACATTGGCTTTCGCGCCGCACTCAGCTTTCCTGCCACGACCTCAAGGGGGGTGGAATGATCCGCGCCTTTATGACCTGCCTTCTGTTTGCCCTGCCTGGCCTTGCATGCGCGCAGGAGGCCACGGCCAGCTTCGGTGACGGAGACGACCCGATGCTGATCCGTTCGACCACTGATATCGCCATCATCGCCCCGGTTCTTGAGCGGTTTGCCGACCAGAACCCCGACCTGCGGATCACGTATGAGCAATGGGGGTCAAACGCGCTGTTCCAGCACAGCCGGACGGTTTGCAAGAATGGTGAGAACCCGGCTGATGTGGTCTTTTCCTCGGCCATTCAGCAAATGGTCTGGCTGGTCAACGCCGCCTGCGGGCATCGTTACAGATCACCCCGAACCGAAGCCCTGCCCGCGGCCCGGCGTTGGAGGGATGAGCTGTGGGGGATCACCACGGAACCCGCGGTTATTGCTTATAACAAATCTCTGCTGTCAGATCAGGATGTTCCGCGCAACCGGTTTGCCCTGTTGGACGCCATGCGCACCCAGCCCGAGCTGTTACGCGGGCGGGTGGCCACCTATGATATCGCCGCATCCGGGCTGGGGTACCTGTTTGCTTATGGCGACAGTCTTGAGGCTACGACATTCGGGTCCCTGATCGAGGGGTTTGCCCGCATCGACGCCGTGGCCACCTGTTGTTCCGCCGAAATCATCCGCGATGTGGCCGAGGGGCGGTTCTTGATCGCTTATAACGTTCTGGGCTCTTACGTAGCCAATGCCGATGCCCCCGGTGTGGGGGTGATCCTGCCCGAGGATTACACGCTGGTCCTATCCCGCGCCTTCATGATCCCGGCACAGGCGGAAAACAAGGATGCCGCCACCGGGTTTCTGGATTTCCTGCTGTCACCTGAGGCACAAACCCTGCTGGCGGCCTCGGGCCTTGTCGCCCCGATGGACGCGGCTGAGACTGGCCTGAACCCTAGCGCCCGCCGATTTATCGCCCTGTCCCCAGCGCTGCTGGTGGCGCGCGATCAGAACCGTCGGGCCGAGCTGTTTAAACTCTGGAACGACGCATTCAACGTAGAAACTGCGCGTTAAGGCGTCAGGCCTGTTTTTCCACCACGGGTTCGACATCGGGCCGCACCGGTTCAACGTCAGGGCGGACAGGTTCGGCCTCCATCTCGATGATCTCGGGGGCCTCGGCCTCTTCGACCACGTCCTCTTCCGGCTCGGATTCGGGCTCGGGTTCCGGCTCGACTTTGTCCTCCAGCGCGCCGACGATCAGCGGCAGCATATGCACACCAGTGGCCGTGGCGATCTCGGGCGTTTGCGGGGTCTGCCAGCTGAGGGTGTCAAAGCTGCCGCAGTTCTGGCACACCGGTCCCCATTCGGGCTGAATGTCGTGGCAATTATCACAGACCCATTGCGGCCCGCGGGGCGCGTTCAGCGCCTTGGCCAGCCAGCCTTGTACAACAGCGTCCGAGGACCCTTCGCCCCGTTCTATCGCTGCCATCAGGGTATAGGCCCGCGCATCGGCCTGTTTTTCCACCACATCGCCCAGCGCGCGGCGGGCTTCTGGGAAGTCCTCGGCGACGATGTTCAACTCAGCCAGGATCAGGCGGGTCTCCAGATCCTCGGGGTGGATACGGGTCAGGGCGACAAAGCGGGTAATCCGCGCCGCAGGGGTTTCATCCGGTGCAATCTCGGCAAAAGCATGGGCCAGATCGGGATGCGGCTGCACCTCCCAAGCCTTTTTCAGGATCTTGGTCGCAGCACGCGGCTTGCCCTTTTCAATATAGGCACGCGCGGCCATCGCGGCGGCAGGCACCAGATCGGGCGACAGGCGGTTGGCCTCGATCGCGTGTTCCTGTTGTTCGACCGTGGCGCTGTCATCCAGAATGTCCTTGGCTTCGGACAGGGCCAGAACCGCGTCACGGCGCTTGAACACGTCGCGTGGTAGTTGGCCCGCCTTCAACTTGGCCGTCAGGGTTGATCGCGCACCGGCCCAGTCCTGCGATTTGGTCTGCAGGCCCAGCAAAATATCTTGGGTTTCAGCGTGACGCGGTTTGATCGCCAGCGCCTTTTCAGCAAGCTTTCGGGCGGTGTCATCATCACCCTCGGCCAGTTTCTGCTTCATGATGCCGCGCACACCGACAAAGCGGGTGGCGTTATTGGTGACTAGTTTCTTGTAGGTCTCTGACGCCTTTTTCGTATCGCCATTCATCTCGGCAGCCTGTGCCACCAGTAGATTGGTCAGTTCCGGCTTGTTCAGCAGTTTCTCGGCCTTGGCGGCCTTGTTCATCGCCACGCGCCCCTCACCCGAAGCAAGTGCCATCAACCCATCCGCCAGCGCCTGGTAACCGCGCTTTTCACGGCTGCGGTCGAAATAGCGCGACAGGGCAGTTTCGTCGCCGTTGAGGAAATGCAGTGTCGCAATCAGCAGGGTCAGCAGCTTGAAGATCACCCAGATGGCCGCCACAAGCACGCCCAGCGCGATCACCGATTGCAATGGCCCCAATGTAAATTCGGTGCCCGCAACGGTGATCTGCACGCCACCACTGGTTTCCATCAGGAACATGGCGCCCATGGCCAGCAGGCCGATAATCGCTACAAAAACAAGGATCTTTAACAATGACCACAGCATGGCAGGTCCTTCAGTTCGAGTTTACGCTGGATTGCAGCGCATTTGCGGCGTCCACGGCAGCCACACGTGTCTGGGCCGCCTGTTCCCAATCGGCCAATGCGGCCTGTGCCGTGTCGGGCAGAGATTTAAGCTCGCTCAGCGCGGTGGCGATATCCCCTTCGGACAGGGCTGCCTGTGCCCGTGACAGGACCGCGTCCGGGCCGTCACCCTCTTGCGGCGTCACCGATCGCGCGCCGGTCTGCCGTTGCAGAAAGGCGACCAGCCCGGTTGTCTTGTCGGCATCACGTGCATCGGCCAGCGCAGTACGGGCTGCGGGCACAAAGGACTCGCGCAAGGCGGCAAGAGTTGCAACGCCTTCCGTGGACGGTGTTGACAGGGCCTCTGGCACGTTCACGCCACCTGCCGTCAATTGGTCTACCAGGTCGTTATAAGGCTGGCCCGCCTCCAACTGCCCATGCACCTGAGACAGAACCGCGGCATTGGTCGCGGCCTGTGCCTTGACCGCGGCCTGCGCCTCAAGCGCTTGTGCATCCGAGACCATTTTCTCGACCTCAGCCCGCTGCACGGTCAGCGAGTCCTGCAGTTTCTTCAGTTCGGCCTCAAAGGCGGCCGAGACCTCGGGCGAGGCGCCTTGCGTCAGGGCGCCGCTTTCCAGATCGTTCAGACGGCTGGCCAAGGGGCCAACCTTGCCAGCCAGCCCATCCAGACTGGTTTTCAACGCCGCCAGATCCGAACTGAGCGGCGTGACCTGATCAGTCAGGGCCGCGATCTTGCTGTCTACGTCCGAACTGTCGGACTGGGATTCGGATAGGGATTTCGTCAGCGCTTCAATCTGGCTGGCCTGGTCGCTCAACTTCGATTCAAGGGCTGTCAGCGCGTCAGACTGGCCCGAATTGAACATGCCCGCGCTGCCAGCGGCAAAGCCAATCGCCGCGGCGATTGCACCTCCGATCAGGGCCGGGACAAAGCCGCCTCGCTTTTCTTCTTTGTGCGCCGCAGGCTCAGCGTGGGTCGGTTCCACGGCCATTTCGGCTTCGGCTTCGGCTTCGGCTTCGGCTTCGGCTTCGGCTTCGGCTTCGGCTTCGGCTTCGGCTTCGGCTTCGGCTTCGGCTTCGGCT
>NZ_JBQFSR010000012.1:0-115641 GCF_056538105.1 Ruegeria sp. BH6 | reverse complement strand
AGTTGCAGGACAGTCAGCATTTCTTTCTGCCCAGCCTGCACCGCTGGCGCACACCGCGCCGTCCGGACCAAAGGCCCTATCACACCCTGCCGCAGATATTCATAGAATTGGACGGCCCCGAGATCTCGCCTCATCTGGTCCATGCGCAGGTCTATACATGGAACGAGTTCTATGCCCATGACCTGATCAACAGTTACGGCTCTAAACTGCCCGGATCGGCCCCTTTATGGCGGTTACTGGCGCGGCGACTGATCGTGGCGCAGGCCTTTCTGCATTCGGCCCATTCCGCCCGGATCGATCTGACGCTGGCCGTTGACGGACGGCTTGCCTCGACTGTGCATGCCAATGACGAAACCGAAAACGTCATGGGCCAGGCAACATCCCGGTTGGCACAGGTCATGAAGCTGGCAGGGCTCATTCCCCTGACTTTCGCCCGCCGCCCGGGCGATGTGGGATCAAGCTTTCACGTGGGCGGCTCGGTTCCCATGGCCAAAACGCCCAGTTCGAGGCAATCCGATATCCTCGGGCGACCCAAAGGGTTGTCACGGGTGCATCTTGTCGACGCCTCAAGCCTGCCCAGCATCACGGCCACGACCATCACCTTCTCGGTCATGGCCAATGCCCATCGGATTGGCTCGCTGGCCCCCTGACATTTGGCCAATGGCTTAATCCAACTCCCGGACAAGACGAAAGACATGTCCATATCCGCGATTATAGTGATGTGGTCCGATGCGAAACCCGGATCGGCTCTGCCAATCTTGTGAATACGAACCTCCACCCCGCATGGCCCGGAATTCACAATCATCCCCGATAAGTGGAGAGCCGTCGATCTTCACGGGATCATGATAGGATTCATAACAATCCTCGACCCATTCGAAGCCGTTGCCATGCATGTCATAAAGCCCAAAATCATTGGGCGGATGCAGGCCCACTGGCGCCATCGTGCGCACGGGCCAAATGGAAGAGCAATTGATGCAGACAGCATTGTTTTTCCCCACTTCATCACCCCATGGAAACCGCGTCACGGATCCGGCCCGGGCGGCGTATTCCCATTCTGCGTCCGTCGGCAAACGGTAAGTGTGCCCTGTCTTGGCGCTCAGATATTCGGCGTAAGCTTTTGCATCGCTCCATTCTGTCGGCGTCATGGGCTGGTCATCGCGATAGCCTGTCTCTAAATCAGGAAAAAACGGCTCGCGCCCGGTGATCGCGAACCAGTCCGGATCTTCCTGCGCCTGTTTCCATTGCCCATAGGTGATTTCATAGCGGGAAAACGCCACCGGGCGCGGGATGCGAGCCAGACGCCTTGGACCTTCCCGGTTGGCATGTTTCAGCTGTTTCCGAAGGGGCTTGTAAATAAACAGATGCGCATAACGCCCCTTTTCGAAGACCGGAGAGCCGAGCAGAAAGTAGCCCGGAGGAACCTCGACCAGTTCCGGACATTCAGCGCAATCCTGGAAAACACGACCAGATGTAACCAGGTGATAGCCAGGCTGGCGCAATGGAAGAAACTGGGCCGTTACAAAAAGCGCGGCATGTTGCAGAAGTGATAGGTCGGGCTCAGGCAGTTGTTCATACTCTTCTGTCGCCCGCATTGAGAATTCAAGATCACGCAGCGCCGTGTTTGCGACCACGACCAGCAAGAGTAACCCGGCCAGTATAACGAAGACCACCAACACCCCGGACGACATGATCCAAAACAGCCGCCGCATCCATCGAATAACTCGCCCCAGAAGCGATCCGGTCGACGGGTAGGGCGTTCTCTCAGATTTCATTAGAAAACCCTTCCTGATCACTCAGAACCCTGACGGAGGCTTGATGCGTGGTTCCAACCTCGAAAGCACCAGCCTCTAATGCCTGAGCCAACGCACGGTCGCCTTTGCCGTGCGCCGCGCGGGCCAATGCGGCTCCGTAAGCCTCAAGCACCGAGGTCTCATGCCAGATATCCAAGAAAGCTTTGCGCGCGGCGGTTCCCTGCCCTACGCGCCGGCCCGGCTGATGTTGCAAGTTGCGCATTGCCGCGATCAGTTCGTCCTCGGTTTCAAAAAGAGATCCTCCCCCTGCCCGCTCAACGATCTCGGGGAACGGACCCAACCGGCGGGCAATTACCGGAGTTCCCAATCGGAAGCTTTCAATCAGGATGATGCCGAAGGTTTCATAGCAGACAGACGGCACAATCAGCCCGATGGCCCCGCGGTAATAGGCGTTAAGCTCTTCCAGCGTCTTGCGGCCCAGAAATTTGATACGGTCATTGCCTGCGGCTTGGCTCTTTAGCGCATCGGCATAATCCCCGTCTCCGAGGATCAGCAGATCGGCATCCGGATAACGCTCAAAGGCCGGGAACACGTCCTGTAGCCCTTTGATCTTTTCCAACCGCCCGACGAACAGGAAATAGGGACGATCATGCGCCGCCGGTTCCGGCAGGGCGCTTTGGTCAAGATCGGGCAGGAAATACGGCAGCACCTGCATCTCTTGCCCCAGGCCGAATTCGCGGTGCTTGGCGCGGCTGAATTCGCTTTTGGCGATGATCAGGTCCATATGATCCAGCGCCCGGTCCAGTGCGCCGGTATAGCGCCACAGCTGCGGCGGACGTTTGTAGTTCAACACGCAGCGCAGGCATTGACGCTTGTCGCACAGCTCGCGCTCGTGCCGCCACAGAACATGGGTGGGACAGACCAGCCAGTGTTCATGCGCCTCGTAAACCTTCAACCCCTCGCCCATCGACAACAAGCCGGGTCCACCGATCAGCGATGTATTGTTGTGCCAGATGATATCCGGCTGCCGTTCGGCCAGTATCTCGCGGATGCGGGCGGCGTGTATGACGGGTCGGCCAAGCTGTTGGGTCAGCAGGTTCGACATCATGCCATTGCGGCTGCGCAGCCCGATCCGCCGTACCCCATCAGGGTCGCCCTCGGACTGCGGCTTGCCGCCCAGGATCAGATAGCTGTCCTCGTCATGCACCACAGTCACATCGTGCCCGCGCGCCACCAGCGCCCGGGCCATGCGCTGAATCCCTATGGCGTCACCTCCGAAGGAATACGGCGGGTAAAATGTGGTGAACATCAAAATGCGCAACGACTGCATGCGGATCGTACCGGATTACCAATAACTTTCCGGTATGAAACACGATCCCTGCGACAATCGAAAGGCACAAGCCATGCGGGCACCCGCTTCGCCGCCGGTGTTGCGGACATGCTGCAAACATATGCGGGCTGTCATGGGCCGTGACCACAGCATGTGCAAATACGGCGCGCATGCTATGATCGGGAAATAGTTCAGAAAATTGGCCCGATCCCGCTTCAGATGCAGACCTCTTCCCCTTCAGACCCTCTTCATGTTGTCGAAATGGGCACCCAGTTCGGCATGGGCGGTATCACCCGGCATATCCTTGGGCTTAGCGATTGGCTGCAGGCGCGAAACCACCGCGTCACGCTGGCAGGTACCGCCGATATCTGGGCCGGGCCTGACCAACAGGCGGATTTCCTTGACCTGCCCACCCGCTATGTCGCGGGCGACGGTGGCAGCATCGTCAACCGGCTGCGTCATACGGCAGTCGCGGCCTGGCAACTTCAGCGCTGGCTGGCGGACAATCCAGTCGATCTGGTCCATTGCCATGAATCTGCCCCTGCGCTGGTTGCCAATCTGGCCCGCACCGGGCGGCGTATCCCCCTTGCCGTCACCTATCACGGGTCCGAGCCCGAGCGGATCGCCGCATTCGGCCGGATTGCCGCGAAATGCGATCTGGTGATCACACCCAGCCACCGTTCAGCCGAAGATCTGGCCGTGATCGGGAATGTGCCGCGGGACAAGCTGAAGGTCATCGGGTTGGGCGTCACCCCCCCACCCGAGGATAGTGCCGAAGGCATTGCCAGCCTGCGCTCCGAACTGCTTGGGGATGGCGACCGGTTGATTGTCACACTGGCCCGCCTGCTGCCGCAAAAAGGGATCGACATTCTGATCGACTGCGTCGCACGGATGAAAGACATCCATCCGGGCTATCGTTTCATCGTTGCCGGAGACGGGCCGGATGAGGCGCAATTGCACGCGCTGGCGCGCGATAAGGGGCTTGGTGAACACCTGCAGTTCATTGGCCGCACCGATAAACCGATCCGGCTGTTGCGGGCGGCGGATCTGTTCCTGTTGACCTCGCGATGGGAGGCGCTGCCCTTCACCATTGCCGAGGCGTTCCAGGCCGGAACCCCGGCGGTGGCCACCGCCTGTTCCGGCGTGGTCGAACTGATTGATGACAGTGTTGGCGCGGTCGTGCCCATCGCCGATATCGATGCGATCTGCGCTGCCGTGGCGGATGTCTTGTCAGACGAAGACCGCCGCCGAACCCTTGCGGAAAATGCTTTGAAACGCAGCCGCGAAGACCGGTTCGATCCGGATTGGGTGCACCAGCAATTCGAAAAGACCTATTACACTCTGGCAGGTCGCTAAAAAGGACCGCAGATCAGGGACGTTTAGTGATGTAGCCCCAGACTTCGCCCAGCGTCCAAGCGGTCGACAGCAGCATGACATACGGCAGCGTCTTGAGGTACCGCATCCCCCGCCCCTTGCTGGCCTGCAGCTTATAGTGGCGCACCCAAAGCAGCGGCGGGATCAGTGGCCCCGCCAGGATCAGCATCAGACGCTTTGCGTTGCTTTGATTGCGCACCCGAATTTCACCGAACAGGCGGCCCCAATCGAACCGCTCGGGCAGCAATTCCCGAAATGTCGCCCTGGGCCGGCGGTGATGCACGACCACCTCGTTCGAGAGCCACAGCTCCTCACCCTGTTCGATCAGGTGCCAATGCACGATTGGCTCGTGATAACGGTCTTTCCATAGATGCTGCGTTTCATCCAAGGCTTTGCGGCTATAGGTCAGGTTCACGTCTGACACCCAATCTGCCGGACCGGTTTCAAACGGCCGCCCGTAGCGGCCAAAATCAGTGACGTAAAAGGCCCAGTTCAGTGGGCTGACCGGCTCCATGCATTCAATCGCGCCGCCGATCACGTTCTTGCCGGTTTCTGCATACAACCGCACGATAGTACGCGCCCAATCGGATTGCGGCAGGCCGCGATCTTCGAGAATGCCGATAATATCGCCCGTGGCTGCGGCCAGCCCGGCCGAGCGGCGGCGGTCGTAAAGCTCATGCTTGCCCGCCTCGGAGGTGATCGGGCGGATCGGGTCGATGACGCCCAGATCCAGAAACCGCACTTCGGGATAGTCATCGGCATATTGGGCAACATCCGCGACGCTGGCGTCATAGGGAATGATCACATCCAGCGGCGGCGGGTCATCGAAACTGCGCACTGCTTCCAGAAAATCCCGCACATAGCTGCCGCCTTGCACGATGGTCAAAACGATGGAAAGGGTCGGGTCGCTGCTCATTGGATTGTCATGTCCCCCAGATTGTCCAGTTCAACTGGCTGACCGCTGCGCGTGCTTTCCGGCACAGCGGCGGCGATTTCGACCGCGCGCAGGCCCGCATGACCGTCGGCGCAGTTCAGGCCGGTTTCACCGCGGGTCAGGCGGATGAAATCGGCCAGTTCGTCGCCAAAGGACAGGATCGCGGTCGATTTCCAGGATTTCAATTTCTCGCGCACCATGATTTCCGGATAAAACTTACGCACCCGTTTGGGCGCACCACCGGGCTTGTCCATGGTGATGACAAGGTTCTGCATCGGCGCATAGGCCCCGCGCACCATACCGCGCGAGCCGTACACCTCGATCACGCTTTGATAGCCTTTCCAATCGTTCCAGCAGGCCTGATAGATCGCCGGAATACCATCGGGGTTCTTGAAGATTGCCACAGCGTTGTCCTCGGACCCCGGCACGTTCCAGACCGTGTTGGTGGCCACTCCATAAACGCTGGTAATCTCGCCCAGAATGAAACGCGCCATGTCGGTCATGTGAATACCCACATCCCACAACGCACCGCCGCCGGAAAATTCGGCCTGATATTCCCAATCATGGGTGAAATGGCCCAACCCGTCATGGCCGCCATATACGCGGACATGGTCGATCTCTCCGATCTCGCCCGAGGATGCGACCTCTTTCACATGCGCAAACGACGGGTAGTAGCGCATATTGAACCCGGCCCCTAAAGCCTTACCCGCCTTTTTCGCGGCATCGACGATGCGCCTTGCCCCTTCCACGGTCGGGGACAGCGGCTTTTCGGTCAGCACATGCAGGCCTTCGGCAAAGGCCCGCAGGCAGAGCGGTTCACGTATATGCGCCGGGGTCGAGATCACCACCGCATCCATCGACGTGGCAAAAAACCGGTCGAGATCGGTAAAGGCAGGCGCGCCATCCGCCACGGCCACGGCCCGGTGAAACTCCAGATCCAGAACCGCCGCCAACTCGGCGTCAGGAGACTCAAGAATGTTCTGAACACGCATCTGGCCGATCTTTCCGGCCGCCCCGATCACACCGATCTTCATTCAATTCCTCATTAACAATCACGGGTGCGCAACAGGGTTACACCCGGCATCTTTAACAACAATTCACTTATAAGCGGAGTAGCACAGGCGCTGCCTCCACGCTAGGTTTCTGAAAGGCCGCTGTTAGCAACAAAGCGGGATCGCAGGGGGCATGACGTTGTGAACATCTCCGGATTGGACCACCTGAAGGGCAAGTCCGTCTTCGTGACCGGGGCGACCGGTTTTGTCGGCAAACGGCTTGTGCCGACCCTGCTGGACACCGGTGCCAAGGTCACCGTTCTGCTGCGCAGCCGCCATGGCGCGCGCGCGCTTGAGGGGATGGGGGCACATGTCGTAACCGGTGCGCTTGGCGACAGGGCCGCCATGGAAAACGCGCTACGCGATCAGGACGTACTGTTTCATCTGGCCTATGACATGCGCGCACCTGCAGCCGAAAACCTTGATACCTTCGACACCCTCAGACAGGCCGCTGACGCCGCCGGGGTCGGGCGGATCATCCATATCAGCTCGATCGTCGTCTATGACGGCTGGCCGCAGGAGGATCTGACTGAGGATAGCCCGTTATCCCAAGCCGGAGGCACACCATACCGGCAGGCCAAAATGGCGATGGAACAGGCTCTGATACAGGGAAATTGTCCGGCTGTGATCCTGCAACCAACGCTGGTTTATGGCCCGGGCAGCATGCTCTGGACCGATCGGCTGGCCGACTGGATGGCCACAGGCAGCGTGGTGCTGCCGGACCCCGAGGGGCTGTGTAACGCAGTGTTTGTGGACGATCTGGTTCAGGCCATGCTTCGCGCCGCCGTGCTGGATGATCTGGCGCAGGAGCGGTTCATCATATCGGGCGCAGCACCCTTTGCCTGGTCGGATTTACTGACCGGCTATGCTGATATCATCGGACGGGGCAGCCTGCGTCACGTCCCGCTGGATACCCTTAAAGACGGGCTGCCGCCGGAAGAGACCGGAGAGGTCCCCGATACCCCGCCGCTTGCCGCCCGGCTCAGCGCCGCCGCGCGCACCAGGATCGGGCGAGAGAGGTTCGAAAAGCTGGTACACATAGTGAAACGGCGGCTGCCTGCGCAGGGTGAGATGCATCCCGACCGCTATATGCTTGAGCTTTTCGCAACCAAGGGGCACTGCCGGATCGATCATGCGCGTGCCCGGCTGGGTTACGCACCTGCCTATGATCTTGAGGCCGGGCTGGCCGCCACCCGTACTTATCTTGAAGCCCGCTATGAAAAATAATCTGGCTATATTTAAGATTACCCATTCATTTCAGGGATGAAGACATTTGATCCATATTGCCGTTGACGCAACGCCTTGGGAGAACGAGCGCGGCTTTGGCCGGTTCACCCGCAATCTGATCGCCGCGCTTGCCGCCCGCGATACCGGTTTTCGCTATACGTTATTGTTCGATCAGGAACCAACACGACCCGTACCGGATGGGGTCGAAACCCTTGTTGCAGGGGCTGAATCATCGATGTCCGAGGCCTCCTCGGGGGCCAAGGCTCGGGGCGGGGCCGATCTGCTGACAATGGCGAAAGCAGCCCGCCGCATCGACTGCGATGTCTTCTTTTATCCGGCGGTTTATTCCTATTTTCCCCTGCCCGCCCGGCGCCCGACGGTGGTGTGTTATCACGATACGATCCCCGAACGCTTTCCCGATCTGATCTTTCCCAAACGTCTGAATTTCCGGCTGTGGCAGGCCAAATGCTGGCTGGCCAAGATGCAAGCGACACGGGTGATGACAATCTCGGACGCCTCGGCGAACGATCTGACGCGTATCCTACGCATCCCCCGCGCGCGGATCGACACGATCTCCGAAGGGGCCGAAGACGTCTTTCGACCTATTGACGATAAACAGGCTCTAATACAGGCCAGACAGGCTTACGACATCTCTCCTGACGCACCGCTTCTGGTCTATCTGGGCGGGTTTAACCGGCACAAGAATGTTCTGCGTCTGATCGAAGCCATGCCGCAGATTCTGGCACAGGTACCGGATGCGCGCCTGGCCATCGTCGGGCGCACAACCGGCGCGCGGTTCTGGGACAACGTTGAGGACCTCAAGGCCAGCGCCGCCGCCCGATCCGAAAGCATCCTGTTCACCGGCGAGATTGGTGACCCCGAACTGGCCGCCCTGCTGAATGCGGCCGATGCGTTGGTCTTCCCCTCGCTGTGGGAGGGGTTCGGCCTGCCCGCGCTTGAAGCAATGTCATGCGGCACCCCCGTCCTGTCCTCGGATCGCGGCAGCCTGCCCGAGGTGGTGGGCGATGGCGGACTGTATTTCGATCCTCAATCCAGCCAGGCGCTTGCGGATCAGACCATCCGCCTGCTGACCGAACCCGGGCTACAAAGCGCCCTGTCGCAAAAGGCGCTGGCGCAGGCCTCAAATTTTAGCTGGAACAAAGGCGCGGAACTGGCTGAAAAGTCGTTTCGGAAGGCACTAAGCCCAAAATAATTAAATTGTCCCGCTAGCTTTTTTGAGAACCACTCAACAATACCGCCCTGAACTCAAAATTGAGCTCCTCCTGGAAACACGTTACTACTGTCTGTAACCAGGCAGACAAATATGTTGGATTCGTACCCCTTCCCCCCTATCCGTGGAAGGGGTTAGAATTTTTGACAGCCATACCGCGAATTGATTTCAGTCTGACTTTGTAAGATCAGGGTAAATTATGAACTACGAGACCTCGCACCATCAGTCCCTCAAACAGCTTATTGCCGCACGCGACGCGCGGATCGCTGTAGTGGGGCTAGGCTATGTCGGCCTGCCGCTGGCGCTGACCGCCTATGATGAGGGGTTCGACACGACCGGTGTTGACCTCAACCCCGATCGGGTGGCGCGGATCAATCAGGGCGATCAGGTCATCTCGTATCTGGCGTCGGATCGGATCGCGCAGGCTGTGGACAGTGGGCGTTTCCGCGCCACGCAGGACCCTGCCGCACTGGCCGAGGCCGATATCGTGCTGATCTGCGTTCCGACCCCGCTGACCGATGCGCAGGACCCGGACATGCGCTTTGTTGCTGCCGCAGCCCAAACCATCGCGCAGCATCTGCGCCCCGGTCAGATGGTGGTACTGGAAAGCAGCGTCTGGCCCGGAGCCACGACAACTCTGGTCCAGCCCATTCTTGAGGCCGGCGGTCTGCGTGCAGGTTCTGATTTCTTTCTGGCCTTCTCGCCGGAACGCGAAGACCCCGGCAATGACAAGTTCGACACGCACAGTATTCCCAAAGTGGTAGGTGCCGATGATCCGCTGTCGCGGCAACTGGTCGAGGATTTCTATCGCGCCATCGTCACCAGCGCGGTGCCGGTCAGCTCGGCCGCCACAGCCGAAGCGGTGAAACTGGTCGAAAACAGCTTTCGCACCGTCAATATCGCCTTGGTCAACGAGTTGAAAACTGCGCTTGAGGCGATGGATGTGGACGTCTGGGAGGTAATCGAGGCAGCGGCCACCAAGCCCTTTGGCTTTATGCCCTTCTATCCCGGCCCCGGCATTGGCGGGGCCTGCATTCCGGTGTCCCCCGCCTATCTGGCGTGGCGCGCCGCAGATGCGGGGTCGGATACGCCGATCATCAATCTGGCACGCTCCAGCAACGACGCCGTCCCGCAGATGCTGGCTGCGCGCATGGCTGCAGAGCTGACGGCACGCAACGGCTCGGCGCTGGCGGAAACCGGGCAGCCGCTGACCGGGCAGAATATTTTGCTGATGGGCATCGCCTATAAGCGCGATGTCGAAGACACCCGCCGCAGCCCGGCGCTGGTGCTGCTGGATGAGTTGGAGAAGCTGGGGGCCGAGGTCGATTATCACGACCCGTATTTCCCCCGACTGCCGGAAGGCGGTGAATACCCGCAGCTTGCGGGCCGGGAGTCTGTGCCGCTGGCGGCCGAGAACCTGAGACAATATGCGGCGGTGGCCGTCATCACCGATCACAGCGCCCCGGATTACGATCTGGTCGCGCGCACGGCGACGCTGATCTTCGACACACGCAACGTCTTTGAAAAAGCAGAAATTACCGTGACAAGCGGCAAGCTCGTCAAACTCTGAACACGTCAGCCCTGTGCAACGCGTCCGGCAATTTTGAAACAGAAAAAAGGTTACTAAAATTACGTACTTTCAATGAGGTAAAAATCAAAAGTAGAATTCTTGTAATGAGTGAAAAGCCCGAGAAAATTTTTGTTGATCTGGACGGGACGCTGATCAGAACTGATCTTTTTGTCGAGGCCATCCTTCAATTCCTGAAAAGGAACCCGCTTAATATCTTTCCCCTCCTTTTATGGCTGTTCAAAGGTATTCCCTACGCCAAGGAACGCATTGCCCAGGAGGTCACCCTCAGGGCTGAGACGCTGCCATACGAAACCCCGCTTCTTGAATACCTGGAACAGCAGAAAGCGGATGGCAGGCAGTTGGTTCTCGCGACAGCTTCGCACCGCATATATGCCGATAAGGTTGCCGCACATCTGGGGATATTCGAGTCCGTGCTGGCAACGGATGCAGATCACAACCTGAAAGGCGCCAACAAGCTGACCGCGATACGCGCCGCCGCCCATGGTGATGCATTTGCATATGCCGGAGACAGCGCCGCCGACAACCCGATCTGGGCCGCCTCTACGTCGGACATATTCGTAAATGCTCCTGAATCCGAGGTGGCAAAGGCGCAGGCGGCGGGCACAGCCGAGAAAGTCATCACATCACGCCCGCCGCTGTGGCGCGCCTTTCTCAAATCAATGCGGCCGCATCAATATGCAAAGAACGCCCTGATCTTTGCGCCGATCTTCACCTCTCAGCAGTATCTGCCTTTTTCATCGGTTCTTGCCTCTCTTCTGGCCTTTATCTGCTTCAGCCTCTGTGCGTCGGGTGTGTATTTCCTGAACGATCTGGTTGATCTGGCCGCTGACCGCCAGCACACAAGCAAACGGCACCGCCCGCTGCCATCGGGCGATTTGTCCCTGCATGCAGGCGTTGCCGGGGCCATCGCGCTGCCCGTTATCGCCTTTGCCCTTTCGCTGACTTTCCTGCCGCTTGTCTTTGCGGTTGTGCTGACCGCCTATCTGATCATCACCATGGCCTATTCCTTCTGGCTGAAACAGATCGCGACAGCGGATGTCATGGTGCTGGCATCCCTTTACACGCTGCGCGTCATCGCGGGGTCTGCCGCCACCGGCATTGTCCTATCTTCCTGGTTTCTGGCATTCTCGATGTTTGTCTTTGTCAGCCTCGGCTATCTGAAGCGCTATATCGAGGTGGCAGCGGCACCCGAGGAAGACGGCAATGTCCATGGCCGGGATTATTCCTATACTGACAGCGAAACCATGTTCAGCCTGGGCGTGGCCAATATCACGGCCGCCGTTGTCATTCTGGCTCTGTATATCAACAGCCCCGAAGTGCAGGAGATTTACCGGACACCCGAAATCCTGTGGCTGCTGTGTCTGCTGTTGCTGTACTGGGGAAATCGGATCTGGGTCGGCGCCCGACGCGGACGGGTTGCCGATGACCCGGTCCTGTTCGCCTTGCGCGACAAGATAAGCCTCATGGTCGGTGGTGCCTTTGTCCTGGTGACCCTGGCTGCGAAATACCTGACCCTTTGATGATGGCCCCGGAAACGAAGGAGAACACAAATGTCGTTATACTGGTCCGCTTTGCTATTTGCCGTCTGCGCAAACATTTGCACGAACGTCTCGTTCAAACTGGCCGTGCAACAGCTTTCAGGACCTTTCGATATTCGCGCCCTTGTGGTTTCGCCCTGGGCTTGGGCCGGTTTGATCAGTGGTTTGCTGTTGCTGAGCAGCTTCATTGTCGCCATCCGCGGCCTTGAGCTAAGCATCGCCTACCCGGCCGTCACCGGATTGGCGATGGTGGGTATTCTGGTCGTCGGTTACTTTATGTTTTCTGAAACCCTCAACCTGCAGAAAATCGCCGGGATCGGGCTTGTCATCGCAGGCGTAATCGTCCTGTCGCAGGTCAAACCGGCCTGACGTCTGGTCAAAACGCTGGAAATAACAGAGTGCGCCTTCACCAGATCTACTCTGGATTGTGCGCAGACAAGCGGACCTCCGCATATTTCTTGTGGCCTCTTTTACAAAGCATTGCCGAAGTATCTGATTTAGGGAATACTCGGCTCAGGTATATTTGTGCCTCAAAAATACGCAGTGTAGAACGAGTAGTGGGGCAAAGCCCCGTCAGGTAAAAATAACCAAATTTTAACCCAAGGTGGTTCACAGTTTTGCCATGATTTCGTCGCGGAATCATTATGGGCATCTGCCTGTGGCATAAACCATCGCCTACTTTGGGTTGTGCTCGCACCAAGATCAAAGCCGGAGGGCTGGAAAACATGATGGGGATTATCGGATTGGCTATCCTTGTCGGCCTGTGCGCCGGGGGTATCGCTCTGTACTCCGGGGCTTCCATCCTGATGGCGTTCGGGGCCTATATGCTGGTTGGCTGGATGTTCATTCTGGTGGCCATCATCGCGATCTTCGCCATCCGCTCATTTAAACTCCGCACCCAGAAACAAGATCCCGCTTATTCCGGCTGAACCATCTAATCCCGCCCGGCGACCCTTTTGGCCACATATCCCAGAAATGCCTTGTTCGGATTTCTGATCTGCGGGCGACCCGACGCGGCCCAATAGGCCAGCCAGTCTGCTTCCAGCGCATAGACATCCCGGCCCGGCGCCATCGCCCTGGCCTCTTCCAGCGCGCCTGACGGTAGGATCGGCTTGTCCGGCCCCTCGACCACCTGACCGCGGCGCGAGAACCGGATCAGGTCGCCCGGCTCTTCGGTCATCTCATAATCGGGCAGATGATCGGCAGCGATCATGTCGCGGATCATTTTTCGGAACACCCGCCTAGGTGAGGCCGAACCCGATTTCTTCAGCAGCACCTCAACCGAGATCCGCCATTCAGGTTGCCGCCCGCAATGTTTGCGCGCCAGTTCATAGATCCGCCGTTCCAACGGTTTGCGCAGGCGAAAATAATCGCGGCTGAGGGTCAGCACGGATTTCGCCAGCACCGCACGAAATAACCAGTCGGACAGCTTAACGCTGACACTGACCATCCGGCCCGCCCGGGTGCGCCGGACGATCTCCCAGCTTTCGATCAAGCCAAAGCCGGTTGTGGTCTCTTTCTCGCCGGTAACGATGTTGGTGGTGATCCGGGTGCCTGCCAGCCGCTCGAACGCTTCGCGCAGGCGCTTGTAGCCGTCGCCGCTGGTCTCGCGATTGGTGGCCACCATCAGATCATGCGCCGTCAGATGCAGCACCTGGCTGACGGTCCGGCCCGCATTGATCGCCGCCATCAACTGACTGATGCAAAAGATCAGAATGTCCTTGTCATGAATCGTCGCCAGGCCACGCACCGAAGGCGTCACCGTGATCCCAACCCCGTTATGTTCATAATTCAGAATCCGCCGGTCCGGCCTGGTCGAGAGCGAAAACATCGGATGCTCCATCGACCCCATATCGGTCTTTGGTAGCGCATCGAAGATATCGCATACAAAAAAATCACCTGTCGGATGGCGGTCGGGCAACAGCGCCCCTGCCCCGCTCATATCAGCCTGCCCATATGTTCCTGCCCGAATCTTCGTTCGTGGTTTTATTGACGCTCACCGTAAAGTTATCCACAGGAGGCGTAAAGCCGCCGGATCGTGGGTTCAGAGTCAGTTCAACGTGGGTTCAGAGTCACTCTATCGTGGGATCAGATTCACTATGGATATCGAAAATGATGAAAATCTCTTTTTTTTCGTGTAGTTAGATAAAGTGAATAGAGCCTGTAACTAATAATATAACAGGATTCTAACAGAATAAATTTTTGCAAACCGCCTCAATTCCACCTTTCAAACAGCCTTTACCCACTATTTTTGCTTAGAAAATTTGATTTTATGCTCATAATACTTCCATATGCCACCTTTTGTGGTATATTGAGGAAAACATAGCATACAGGCAGCATTTTCAATGCGAGCAGGCACTCCAGAGGGAACCCCTCCGTATTTCAATATCGATCCGGATCTGGCTTATGCAGAGCTTGGAGATCCCACCGGTACACATGATTTCTCGGACATCGCGGATGCCTGTGCCCGGGGTCGGGCCGATCTGGCAAACCGGGGATTGGAAGAGGACGGCCAGAAAAAACTGCGGCTGTTTTCAACCTGGGAGATTACCAAGTATTTGATCCCCGTGGCGCCTGCTCATTTCCGCCGGGTCCTGAAGGGCAACCCGGATCTGCCACAAGGGCAGTCGGAAACAGAAGGCGGGGCCAAGTGGTTCACGCTGGATGAGGTGCTGCGCCTGCGTTCGCATTTCGCCTCGGAAGGATCAAAAGCCAAAGAGTACCGCCCCTACCGCCCCAAGGGACTACCCGCCAAAATCGTGTCGGTGGCAAACTTCAAGGGCGGCGTCGGCAAGACATCCACCTGTGCGCATCTGGCCATGTCCGCGGCTTTGGATGGCTACAAGGTGCTGGTCATTGATCTGGACAGTCAGGGGTCAATGACCTCGGTCTTCGGTGGCAAGATAACAGATGAATGGCAGACCGTGTTCCCGCTGCTCGCCCGTCACTATGCCGCCCATCTGCGCCGCGACAATCAGGGGCGGCTTGACCGGGGCGAGGCGCCGCATCCAATCGACGATACGCTGTCAGACGCATTGAAAGTGCGCAGCAGCGACCTGATCCAGGCCACCCACTGGCCGAATATCGACCTGATCGGGGCTCAGCTGAACCTCTACTGGGCCGAGTTCCAGATCCCGGTCTGGCGTATGCAGGGCCGCAGCTGGAAGCTGTGGGACGCGCTGACCGACACGCTGGAAGAAGATGGCCTGTTGGATGAATATGACATCATCTTTGTCGATACCCCCCCTGCCCTAGGCTATCTGACGATCAACGGGCTGGCCGCATCCGACATTTTGCTGGTGCCCATGGGCGCGTCATTCCTCGAGTTTGATTCCACCGGGCGCTTTTTTGACATGCTGCATTCTACCTTCCAGTCGATCGAAGACGGAGAGAACATGGCCGCCCGCGCACTGGGACGCCCCGAGATGGCCTTTCAGTGGGATGCGGTGCGCACGGTCATCACTCGCTATGACGGCAGTCAGCAGGCAGAGCTGGCCGGATTGATGCAAGCCTATCTGGGCCGTACCCTGTCGCCGCATTGGCAAGGCTATACGGCGCTGATCGGGCAGGCCGGGGAACAGGTCAATGGCATCTACGAAGCTGATTACCGCGATTTCAACCGCGAAACCTATGTGCGGGGGCGGGAAACTTTTGATGCCACCTATGCCTCGTTCAAGAAGCTATTGATCGGGGTCTGGCGGGGTGAGGAACTGGCCCAAAAGGCCAAAGAGGCGGGAACGCCGGAACTGACGCTGTGAGGGACATGTTTCGCGCGCGAAACACCTCTGAACTACGTCAGAAAAGGAGAAATCGATGGCAAAACGCAAACGGCTGACCCCTGCCCGGCCGGATTATCTGGCAGATACCCCCTCTTCCCCCGGGGCCAAATCCATGTTCCCCACGGATACGCCCCGATCCGCACCCCCGGTTGCGCAGGTGGCCGGCGCAACGGCTGCTCAGGCCGCGCTGGAAGAGCTGTCCGGGGAACTGCGCGCCGCGCGTGCCGAAGGCCGTCTGGTGCAGGACCTGCCGCTGGAGGCTATCGAGGAAACCTATCTGGTGCGTGACCGGATGGCCGCCGATGACACTGAGATGGAGGCGCTGAAGGAAAGCCTGAAGGCGCGTGGGCAGCAAACCCCGATCGAGGTTGTAGAGCTGGAGAATGGACGGTACGGCCTGATCTCCGGCTGGCGGCGCATGACCGCCTTGCGGGCGCTGGCGGCCGAAACAGGTGAGGCGCGATTTGCAACCGTTCGGGCGTTTCTCAGACAACCTCAGAGCGCATCCGATGCCTATGTGGCCATGGTTGAAGAAAACGAGATCCGCGTCGGGCTGAGCTATTACGAGCGCGCCCGGATCGTGGCGCGCGCAGTAGAACAGGGGGTTTACCCGGACGAGGCCGCCGCTCTGCGTGGTCTGTTCGCCTCGGCCAGCCGGGCAAAGCGGTCAAAGATCGGGTCCTTTGTCTCGATCTATCACGCGCTGGACGATCATCTGCGCTTTGCCTCGGCCATCCCCGAACGGTTGGGGTTGTCGATTGCGAAGGTTCTGAAAGAGGAGCCGAAGCGGGCAGGGCATCTGATCACAGCGCTGGACGCTGCAGCATCCTCTACTCTGGACGTTGAAATTTCGGCTCTAACTAAGGCGATCAGCGCGGCGCAGCCAAAGCCTGAAAAGACATCCAGCCCGGAGCCAAACACGCCCCTGTCCGAAGAGATCGGGGGTATCTGTCTGCAGCTCAGCCGCGATGCTTCGAAACTTACATTGTCGGGCCGTGGCATGTCAGATGGGTTCTATTTGGACTTGTGTGAGTGGTTGAAGTCCCGGACAGCATAGGTCCGGGATCGCCAAACCACGGAACCGGGTGGCCCGGTTAATTGCCAGACGCCTGCAACAGCCCGTCCGCATGGGCCTGCAGATCCGATGTGACACGCAGAAACTCGGAAACGTTGTTATAGGCCAAAAATGGGACGGCAATGACCGCCGTGGTCAGAAAGAACAAGCGGCCTTTTCCAAGCACGGAAAACCCGGCCAGCAAGAACATCGCCGGGACGTAGCTCATGGAGTACAAAAACGTCTCATCGCCGTAGAAGAAATGCAGCACCCCTTCGAACAGCAGGTATAAAAGCAATGCCTGCGCGACCGGCGCATTCGGCCCAGGGGTCAGGATGGCCCGGGCCAGGCCTGTGATGAATACGATGGCCCATAGCACGAGCCCCGCAAGACCGACCCATGCCAATGTCTGAACGGGGGAGAATTGCACGGACAAGCGCATCCATTCGGGGAAGACCGGATTGTCCAAAAACGGCACTTCGGGGATGGCGATGGTATAGGCGAAGAAGGCCCGGATCTTGTCCAGCGGTCCCCCGGCCAAATCGTGCAGGACATAGGCGAATTCCGATTTGAGGCGTGGAATGAAGAAGTCTGAGCGCGGAAAGGCGATCCGCTGCAGGGTGAAGATGACCGTTGCGATTGCAAAGCCGTCGACCAGAATGCGGAAGGCGCGTTTGTATGAATTACAGGCAAGCACGGTCAGAATGCCGGCCATCCAATTGGTGATCGTCATCGAGAACGCAATCACGCTGGAAATCGACTGCAATATCGGCGGTATAGTCCCGCGCTGCATCAATGTTCCAAAGACTAGGGCAATCGTAACCGTCAGACCGGCAAAGGCGTGTACCTCTGGCACAGGCATCCAGAAGATGGCCGCGCTGGATACTGCGCCCAGAGCTGTGAAAACAACAGCGTCAAAGCGGGGTAGGCCAAGTCCTCGGAACCCGCCGAACAGGGTCGCACTCCAAAGGCCCGCCGTGGCGGAGAGCACGCCGAGAACGGCCAGCCGCTCAGAAAGGCCCGCCACGATCAGCGCTTTGGTTGGCGTGTACATGATTATGGCCTGCAGCGGGTGAACATTGGTTCGGTAATTGTTGGCATAGCGATCCAGCATCACCGGATGGACCCGAATCAGATCGGCCTCGAACCAGACCCATGCATCGCGGTTCGGGTCGATCAAAGCCAGAGGGATCTGGCTGGCCAGAAACCAGTACCCCGCACCGACCAGAAGGCTGATCATAAAAGCCAGGCCTAGATCGGTCCGGCTGGCGACAAGCCAGGCTTTGAAACGTCCAAGGTTTTGGGACAGCGTCAGGCGCGTATCGGGAATGTCACTGACAATTTCGCCCAGAATTCGTCGCAGCATCCGTAACCTCAAACCCAAAAATAACGTAAAACATTGTTAGTTAGATACTAATTGATCTAAAACTCTACCTTTTTAGCGGCCATTTGCAAAAGGCGCGCGCTGATGTTTCGCGCGCGAAACACTGTCTGATGTCATGGGCAGTTCCAGATGGCGACATCTTCTGCGGTTATTGGGTATCTGCTTGCTTCCATAACCTCGGGCACCTGATTAGCGTCATACCGGTCCATGACCCATTCCCAGACCGGTTCACCACTGCTGTTTACCTCCAACGCGCGGCCCGCGCGGGATTCCGTCAGCAGTAGATTGCCATTGGGCAGCTTTTGCCATTTCCCCGACCACTTGGTGTAAAACGGCATGTCCGACTGTTTGGGGAATAGGATGGCGCGTTCTTCTGTATGGGGCTGGATGGCCACCACGCGCGATCCGCCCTGTAAATTGCCCCCTTCGGTTCTGTCGAAATTGTTGTCGAAGATGCCTATCCAACCGTCACCGATGAAATCGGGGTCGTGCTGAAAGAGAGTAGCCGAGTTGGTGTGCCATTTCACCTCCAGCGTCTCTGGATCGAGCACCATGACCATATGAAGATCACGCAGGGACACGACAATGTCGCCCGCATCAAACAGCGGATATTCATCGGCCATCTCCGGTGGCAGTTCTTCTATGTCGTTGAGGTGAAAGATGTCGCCACTATAACGCCTGCCCGTTCTTAGATATGCGTCGCTCAAACCGTTTTTCTCAAACACTTCGATCGAGCTGATGGATTTTAGGACCTCGCCATCGGCGCTGACTTTCATAAAGTAATCTTCGTAGACGGGGAAGGACAGGATATTCAAAAGCTCTTCATCGCGCCCATCGCGCGAGCGAAGCTCTTGATTGCCGGACACCCAGAACGAGCCGTCATCATTTGCCGAGATTGAATGATGTGCCCGAGGCTCTGAAAGGGCCCACAACACATCGCCACAGGCCGACATCCGGGCGATCCCGATAAATTCGAAGTTGAACAGGATGTCGCCGTTGGGAAAAAGATGCGAGCCGTGAATGTATGGGTAGTTATGCCGCCCGCCGAAAATCTCGCCGGGGTCAGGCGCCCAGGAGTGCAGGACAGCGCCGGATTCGTCGATCAGCCGAACACCTGCATGCCAGTCGAATTCCGGGAAATACGATGTGATAAGCGTAGAACCGGGGGCAATGGCGTTGGCATCGTGAATGCGTACACCTTCAAAATCATACCGCACCGGCATCAGCCGATCAGGTTCCTTCATGAAGGCTTTGACTTCTTCCCAGGCCTGAACGGCGATCCTGTAAGGGGCGAGATACAGATAGGCAGACACAAGTCCCGCCAGGAAAGTGATTGCCAACAGACAAGCCAGCGACAGCAATGCAAGTAGGCGATCAGACATAATCAAAGAACCTCAATCCACAGATCTATGGAGCAACGTTGGATTTTTGGCTGACGGCGATCAAGCTTTAATCCGTTCAAACCGCCTGTTTGGGGGCGAGCCTGCCCATTTGCGGGGCTTTTTGCAGCGCATTTTAGACAGGTTTGCCGCTATGGGGGTGCGACTTCAAAAATGTCTAACCCGGAAACAATGCAGTTGATTTTGCCGCATAGTCATTAGGACCTTGCAATGTGGGGCCTTGATGTTCCTATTTTTGTGCCAAGCGGTTTAGTCTTGGATCGCAGGGCAGGCGCATTACCGGGTAACAAGTTCAGTGTTAGGAGGTTTGAAGAGCAAAGAGTGAAGCACTTTTTTGAAAACCTGCCTGAACGGCTGTTCTGGACTTGTCTATTGCTCGCCATCGTTTGCGCATCCATCCTCTATGGGATTGTCGCGCAAATGAAGCAATGGCCACCTGCGCCTCAGCTTCGGCTCGTGTACAGGACGGTGTTTGTCGAACAATCCCTGACGGGAGCGGCCTTGCAGAAACATCTTCAACCCTCACGCGGACAGGGCGATGGTGTTATGATTAACGAGGCTCCGGATCGTAAGGACGCCGTCCTGCTTATGGGGTTCTTCGACGGAGAGAACCAGGCACGGCTTGTGAATCGCGACGGTAGTGTGATTCGCAAATGGTCTCTGAATTACTTCGAACATTACCCTGATGTTGAAACCCGTCCCTGTGACGGTCTTGGCACCCCTTTAGAGACAGATGTGCACGGGGCACTGCTGACGCCGAAGGGCGACCTTGTGTTCAGCTACGAATATTGCGGAACCGCCAAGCTGGATCAGTGTTCCAATCTGCTCTGGGCGCTCAACGAGCAATCTCATCATTCGCTGGTGACGTCTGAACAGGGCGGATATCTGACGATTGGCCGCGACGACTGGACCGCCGCCGAGGTTGCCGATCGGTTTCCGCCTTTTTTCACTGCGGACACGGATGCGCCGATCTGGGAAGATGTGGTGCTGAGGCTTGACGAACAGGGGCAGGTTCTGGAACGGGTATCGATCCCCGACATCATCATGGATAGTGGCCTGACCGCGTTGCTGACGGCCAACAATCAGGATTTCAAAACGAAAGGCGTAACCCGGAGCGAGTTGCTTCACGCCAACAAGATTGATGAACTGCCGTCAGAGCTGGCCTACAAGTTCCCGCTGTTCAATGCCGGGGACTGGGTGGTTTCGATGCGGGGTCTGAACCTTGTTATAGTGGTGGACCCGGCCACGCGGACAGTGAGGTGGCATCAGACCGGCCCTTGGATCAGGCAGCACGACCCTGAGTTCCGCCCGGATGGCAAAATTTCGATCTTCAACAACAACGCATACCTGACGTCTTACACGCGGAGTGACAAAACTCGGCTCGATGCGCCCCGGGATACAAACATCATGACCATCGACCCGGTCAGCCGGGAGACGGAGGTTGTTTTCGGCAGCAAGCCCGGTCAGGAGATGCTGTCGGTCATCCGGGGGCAGCATGAAATTCTCGACGGTGGTGGAATTCTGATCACGGAATTCGATGCCGGACGCGTGCTGGAGGTGGATGGTGCTGGCACTGTGGTCTGGGAATATGTCAATAAATACGATGACGAATTTGTGGGTGAAATCACCAATGCAAAACTCTACCCATTGAGTTATTTTGAAACCGATTGGAAGGAATGCACGCAATGAAATTGTTCATGGAAACATGGGCGGGGGGACGTCTGATTGCGCTGTTGCTGTTTGCAGGGGTGCCGTTTCTGATGTTGGCAAGCCCGGCGCATGCATATATCGGCCCGGGTGCCGGGCTGGGGGCTATTGCAGTCACGATTGCCGTAGTTCTGGGTGGTATCTTTCTTATTGTCGGGCTGGTTTGGTTTCCACTCAAGCGGCTGCTTCGCGGCAGGAAAGGCCCGGCTGACGCAGGCAACGAGACCGACCCGGCGGAATGACACAGGCTATAGCCGTTTCGCTGCTGGCCGTCGCGGGGTTTATTATTGCCCTGTGGTGGACGAATATTGCAGGAATTGCCCATAAGATCGTTGGCGCAAGCATGGCAGGCGTGGCTGCGTTGCTTGACAACCAGTTATCTGACGATGCCAAGGAAGCTGCAGCGCGGCGGGCAGGGGTGCAACTGATCCTGGGCGGTTTGAACCTGACATGGCGTATCGCTCTGGCGCTGGCTGCGGCGGGTCTGCCTATTCTGCTGGCCGATCTTGCGGGTCTCGCGCCCGGTAGTGCAGTTCTGGATGTGATGCTGCGGCTGGATTACATCGTCATCGTGTCCGTTCTGGCCTTTGCTGCGGTTAAGATCGTCAGCCGTCTGCGTCGCAGCGAAACACCGCAGGATAACGGCGTGTCCCAATACTCGCCTGTAGACCAGTTTGTTCACAACCTAGCTTTCTCGGGTCCGACGGTTCAGAAAGCGGCCGCACGGATTGAGGCGCGCCTGATGCCGCGCCCTCCGATGCCAGAAGCAGCGAATCCCATTTTCGTAACCTCCCTTGCGCGAGGCGGCACCACAGCGGTTCTCAACGCGCTGCATGATGCGCCCGAAGTGGCGACACATACCTATCGCGATATGCCTTTTGTGACGGCTCCGGTTCTATGGAACAAACTGGCTGGTGGCCAGAGGCGCGGCGTGCGGCGGCAGCAGCGGGCCCACGGGGACGGAATGAAGATCGACCTTGAAAGCGCGGAAGCGTTTGAGGAGGTCATCTGGAAAATATTCTGGCCGGACAGGTACAAAGGGGCCTCGATCCCCCTATGGGAAGCTGTGGACTCTGATGAACAGGCCGACCACTTCCTGCGTCGCCATATGAGCAGCATCATCCGGGCGCGCAATGTGCAGGCTGGATCGCAGAGCGTTCAGAAAACGCGCTATTGCTCGAAAAACAATGCCAACATTGCCCGGATTCCTTATCTGCTCAAATCCTTCCCGGATTGCAGGATAGTCGTTCCGGTGCGGCGTCCTGAAAGCCACGCAGAGTCCCTGCTGCGGCAGCACAACAACTTCAGCAAGCTGCAGTCTCGGGACAGCTTTGTGACCCGCTACATGGCGGATATTGGCCATTTCGAGTTTGGCGATTTGCATAAACCCTTTCTGTTTTCCGGGTTTGCGCCTGATCAGAAAGACACCCATACGCCCGATTACTGGCTGCAATACTGGACCAGCGCCTTTCAGGACCTGTTTGCGTACAAAGACAAGTGTATCTTTCTTCTGCAGGACGATCTGCGCGCGTCTCCTCGGGCGACGATGGAGGGGCTGTATGACACCCTTGGCCTGTCACCCGACGGGCAGAGTTTTGAGCAATATTTCCACTCAAAGCCTGACCTGGCCGAGGCTGAGAGGTTCGATCCCGGTCACTTGCAGGACGCGCATGACGTCTATAGCGCGCTGGTGGAGTGTGCCCATCGGGATCAGCTGCAAAAGGTGATTTGACGAAAATTTCATATATAAATCAAAGCATCTACCGATTTACACGCACTTTCCCTATATTTTGCAAATAACCTTTTGAACGCTGGAAAGTGTTCTATAATATTCGATAAATATTCCTTATCAGGATTGATTAATCTTCCCGCAAAAGCCGCGCAGAATGGGCCTCGGGCACCCACGCCTGCTGGCTGGAAATGGGGCGAGACCCTTTCCCCGGCGTGGAAATTTCCCCAAAAGCAAAACTGTTCCGGGGACATTTTGAGAAAATACGGATTTCTAAAATCACCCCCGGTTTCCTCTCGGAGAGTATGACAGGATAAGGTAGTTGTGTTACAAAATGACTCACCCAAGAGTTGACAATTGGACGCGCGAGTTTTGAGCGAGAGCAGGACCAAAGAAACCACCGTATTTTCTGTGCGTTTGCCTGTGGACGCGCTGGAGCGTTTTGACACGACTGTGACCGCGCTCGGGCAAAGAGCCGCAACCAGATCATCCAGCGACTGATCTATCAGCCGGTCGGGTATCTTAGATCCGGACTCGGCCCTGATGGATCTCTGGCAACAGCACCTGCATTAGGTGCGGAGGGGCTACACCAACCTGAACCAACTCGCAAAATCGGCCAAGCGCGGCAGCGTCATCTGGACGGATGATGATCGACGTGATGAGACCGATGACGTGGACCCATGGCAACGGCGGCTGACTTGTTTTGAACTGGCATTCCGGAGAGCGCAAAAAAGGATTGACTAATCCTAGGAGGATCTGGTGACCGGCTGGAATGTAGTCCATGCCCTTAACAGTATGAATGACTTTCCCGATGAAAGCCGGAACCTCGCAAAGGCAGTTCTCACCAAAGAAGGAAAGACGCGGCGCACCGTTGTCAAAGCCGGCGCTTCGTCACGGATCATTCCGGTCCGTGCGAGGCGGGACAATCTCTTTCAGTGCGCGGGCATCCTCGGCTTTATGTTCGACACTCCAGTGCCTTTCAGGGGCAGTGCCTGCATGCTCGATGCGTAATGCTGAGAATGGCTCACCTGTGGTTTCGACAAACCGGTGGCAGAGACCGTTCATCTCGGTGGCCAGCGCCTGCGGGTAATAGCGATGTTGCCTGAGCCGCGCGCCTGAATCGTCCAATTGGGTGACAACGATCTGACTAGTGCCGGGATCTATGTCGGCGCAGGTTTGACCAACCAGAACTGCGATAGTGCCTGAATAGCACAACGCAGCGTCCCTGCCTGCGCCCAGCGGAAAGCAGGTGGATGGTGCCGAAAGGGGCGCGGATGCTTCGAGGCAGACGAAAAGCGTGTCCTCGGCCATGAAAACAGAGCCTTCTGCCGGGAAGGCCCCGCAGGGTTTCGGCGGTGCCAACACCGACCCGGCATAATCGGTTGCCCCATAGAGGATCTGGAAAATGGAATTCATATCGATGTCGCGGCCAAACGTGCTTGGGCTCTGAAAGCTGCCGAACCTCTGGGTCTGCTCGGCAGGGCCACCCACAGAGCGGATCGGGGTCGACTTGATGTCGAACCCGTCGATAGTGCGGGCCTGTTTCACAATCGCATCTGCCAAATCAACATCCTGCTCCGCCACACGTTGAAACAAAGGCCAGATATGCGATGAGGCCACCGTGTGACAAAGGCCAAAGATTAGTACCAAAGCCAGCCCCCCTGCCGGGATCAGTCGGGATGCGGATCGCCGGGCCAGCCCATGTGCAAAGACCGTGATGCAGGCCAGAACAACACCGGCAAAGACAAAGCCCATGAACCCGATGGTTCGCCCGATCAGATAGGGTTCCGGATATAGGAACCAGATCAGAACCGGCAGGATGCAAAGCGCGCCGAACCCGCCAAGCAGCACCCGGATCGCCCCGAACCATCCCCCGCCTAAAAAGGCGCGTGGCGCAACAAGCGCTCTGACCGCCGTGAACAGAACCATTGCGCCTGCCGCTGCTGCCGCGATCAGGAAAATACCACGATAGGGATGCGGCATACCCACAAGCCCGCCGCTGTGAATCCGCCTTTCAATCCTGGGCAGGGCAGACAGTTTCTCAAGGATCACGGTTTGGTCCACGCCGCCTGAGAAGCGAAAATTGGGGACGAGATCCAGAACGGAAATGGTGGCCCGCAACTGCAGTTGATACAGCACCAGAGCACCCACCGAGGCGACAAGGACACGACAAAGGCAGAGCAGGCTTTCCCGGTGGCCGTACCGGTCGACACGGATCAAAACTATGGCTGGGATCAGAAAGCCCAAAAGCGCGTAGCTCTGATAGAAGCCGATCGCGATGGCCAGAAGCTCGGCTGCCACAATGACCCGCAAGACCAGACCCCAGGGTGAACTCCCCTGCGCGGGCGCAATCAACGTCATCGCACCCACAGAGGCCAAAAGACCAAGGCAAAACCACGAAGCCTGCGTTTGAAAATGCAAAACGGCGGTCAAATAGACATGCGAAAACCCCGCCAGAAAGACCAGCAGAACAGACACCATGGTCATCACCGGTCCGGTCGGTGCAACAGCCATATGCGCGATCAGAACCGCGACGGCGAACAAAGCTGCGAAAAGGATAAAGATCAGAACCGCAATTGGCGTGTTCCAGCTAAAGATGACTTCATGCGCCCAATGCGTTGCCCAGCGGCCATGCACTTCGGCAAACCCGGTTTCGAGCCCGGCGGCAAACCTCCATTCATCGGGGTTGAAGCCTGATTGCGCGATACCGATCCCGGCCGTTGGCAGGAACATCAGGGCTGCAAGACCCGCCGCCGCAAGATACAAAGCCCAGAACGGGGCTTTGGCACTGTTCATCTTTCAACCGTATAAATCGACACCATCAAACAATATCTTCCTGCAAAGCCGCCCCCGATTTTAGCGAAATTCAGGGGCATTTCAAACCTGTCAAAGCCCGGTTGACGGAAGGCGATACGTGCTGTGCCGCGTGGTCAGTTTGGGGCAAGTACGTCGACAATTGCACCGGCCAGTTTCTGATGGCCCGCTTCCGACAAATGCCCATCCGGGAAAAGATAATCACTTGCATCAAGTATGTCCGGCGTGTGCAGGATCTGTAAGTCAGATACCTTTGAGTGCAAAAGGCCAAGATTTGGGGTGGTCGAGAGAACCTCTGTGAAATGCCCGCCCCGGCCGCCTGTATTGACGTCGAAAACAATCAGCTGTGGCGAGTTGGCACCCCAATCCCATTTGGTCAGAACCTCGATCAGGACATCGGGGTCTTTCAGCTCTGCCATGGGAAACGCGCTGTCTTCGTCGGCCTCCCTGCTGCCACCGAAACGTCCGCGAACCTCTTGAAAGAGGGCGGGCAGATAGTGTCCAAACCCTCCGCCTGCCTTTTCGTTTCCGGCAACGAGTTGCGAATAGGTTTCTTCCGGCATAGCCGACAGCGAGCCTTCAGAAAGATAGCGGCGGTTTTCGTAGCCGTCATTGTCGCTGTACTGGATAATCACCGTCTTGAGGTTGCTGCGATCAAGGCGATCCAGCGCCATAAGCTCTCGGGCGGTGCCATAGGACGACACACCGGTATTCAGCGTCTTACGTCCGGTTTCCGCCTCGATAATGTCGGCAAAGGTCTTCCCTTGTCCAACACCCCAACCCATTGCCTGGCTATCGCCTAAAACCACGATCTCTGGCGCATCAAGAGACGCCTCGTTATCGCGATAGCCTGCCGAATTCACGTCGAGTTCAGTTGAGAAACCGGTGTTTTCGAAAACGCAATTCCCGGGGCGCAATGTATAGCCCAGTTCAGGATCGTAACGCGCACAATCCGGGAGGTATTGCACATACGAAACATTCGCCCAGTAAATTTTCCGGGCCAGCCGGTCAACAGGCCGGATACCGGTCGGAGAGTCCCGTGCAACAAGCCAGGCAAGCGCGGCTTCCAGGCAAACCAGAAGCACCGCGAGGATCAGGATGTTGATACCAATGACGCGCCACATCCGGCTTCAGTCCAACCCGTCGCCGGTTTTGTTATCTATCGCCTTCGACTGGTCCTGACACTCAATCTGCAACACGGCAAACCCTTTAACAAAGTAACATTACGCCCATAACACGGAACGCCAATTCAAGGGAATGGCGTTGTCTGCCATGCACCAGGTCAGCCGCTTTAGTCTGGCTTCTATATGGCTCTCTTTTGGTCCGGGGCGTGCACTGGGTTGTGTTGCAGGATCGTTGTCTCAGAGATGTCTTTCATCTCTTTGCCAGAGAAAGAGACACTGATGCTTGTTTGGAAACAACACCGGGATTCCATTTGACTTGCCCCAAAATGCGAACAAACTGGCAAGTAAAGTGCATGTTCGCGGTCCGGTTTTCGAGTTTAGTTTGTTCAGGATCCGACACGTGGGAAAGTGTAATTAGTTTTCTTTTTTGAGTTTTATTCCAGAGTGTTATGTTCATCGATCTGTTGTCTTGGGAATTCCTGCTGTTTTCGACGTTTACCATCATTTTGGTTGCGTCTTCGACGGGAGTTGTGCGGGCGACGGGCTTTCTGAGCGCCAATATCGCGTTCGTTTTTGCGCTTCTTGGTCCAATCGGTTTGGCGTCAACCTTGTTCTTTTCCGGGTTAGGGTGGGTGCTGACCCGGGTGCATCTGACGGCGTCCAGATGGGCGGCAATTCTCTCGGCAACTCTGCTGGTCCTCGTTTTTATCTACATGCTGGACTATGAATTCCTGGGATTGTTCCTGCCGGAAGCAGCACGCCTGTCATTCCTGCAAACAGTTGGTTTGAGCTTTCTGTTGTTTCGTATCTTGCATGTCATGATTGATGCCCGGTCGGGTGTCATCGACCGCATTGATCCCGCTGTTTATCCCAACTACCTCTTGGCGTTTACCACGTTCATGATGGGTCCGATCCAACGGTATCAGGATTTTCGCGACCAATGGGCAGATCGTACCCAAGCCATCGAGATGACGTATGAAGCTCATCTTGATGCCGGGCTGAGAATTCTCTGGGGGCTTGTCAAAGTATACGTCATTGGAACATTCATCTTCCGTTTTGCGCTACAGCCCAATACCGATGTCCTTGCGTTGAGTTTGGGTGAATTCTGGCTTCAATTGGTAGCCTTCTACTTTTTTCTTTATATGAATTTTTCCGGCTACTGCGACGTCGTGATCGGTATCGGCAGTCTGATGGGCATTCGGCCACCCGAGAATTTCAACAACCCGTATTTTGCCCAGAACATCGCTGATTTCTGGCTCCGCCAGCACAGAACTCTCACGTTGTGGTTAACGGACTACGTGTTCAACCCGGTGTATAAAAAGGCCCTCAGTTCCAGTTCATTCGCCAGTTTGCCGCTGGCTGCCGGGATCATTGCGGCCATGCTGACCATGCTTGTTTCTGGCCTTTGGCACGGCACCACAATCGGGTTTTTGATCTTTGGTCTCGTGCATGGGACGTGGCTCGCCATCTATCGGATATGGGATCATGTTCTGACGGTGCGTTTCGGTAAAAAACGGCTGCGAAAAATTAGGGCAAGCTGGCCCGGACGGATCGTCGGAATAGCGATTACATTTCACGCGGCCGCTTTTGCTTTCCTGTTCTTCCAGTTGGACACGCCAAGCGTGGTTGCGCTTTTGAAAGGTCTTATGTGATGTGGTCGACCCTTTTTCCCAACCGGTCTTTTCGGATGACCATGAAGATTCTCGTCGCAGCCGGGCTTGTTGGTGTTCTCTTTGTTTTCTCCGCAACGGAGGTCGATTTTGTCTACACGGGTTTCTAGGAAACTGCGCCTTTCGCTTGCGACCCTTGGGACAATTGGGGTCGTCGTTGTGTTGGTCTTTTCGGCACTGACATGGCTGGCCATCAGCGCCGAGCGCAGTTTTTTCATGTTCCCGTATAAACAGGAAAGCTGGTACCGCTTTCTTCTGCCATCCCAATTTGTGGTTCAGGATAAACCCGTCATCATGTTGGCTGGCCCCTCTACAGTACGCGAGAACCTGCGATGGGAGCAGGTGCAGGAGGCGTTTCCCGATTACCACATCTACCAGGGGGGGATCAGTCTGGGCACGATTGAAGACGTGACAATCGCGCTGAAACTGATCGAGGCAGCCTATGGTGAAGACGCATTGCCGGACTATGTCGTTCTTGGTCTCGGGCCCCGTTTCATTGCCAACCTGCCGCCCGATCGGCCTTTTAAATCAATTGTTGATACCTACAGCCCCTGGTCGGTGACAACTGGTCCAAACGGGGTTGAACTGCACAAAAAAACGCTGTTTGGCGCTGCGCTGGCTAAAATCCGCTTCGTTGGCAAGCAGCCCGAGCGTTTCAGATCTGCATTGCGTGCCTGGGCGGCATATTGGGGTCGCTCGATCGAAGAATGGCCGCCCGGCGAAGCCTTTTTGCGCAAAGCCGGATTTCTGAACATGTGGACATCGCAGGTCGAAAGACAGCGCAGGCTCGTTTCGCCGTACAAGTTTTCCAGAAGCGCCGGCCTGAGTGAAGAGGATCTTGCTGTCTATATGTCCGGCAGTTGGTGGGAGTCTGTTTTCGACTGGGATGTGCGCAAGAACGGTGATGCTGCGGCTGTGCGTCTACGTCAGCTTCTGGATTTTCTCAACGAACACGGAATAGGCGTGGCGGTCGTCAATATGCCGGAGCGGTCATACTCCCGCTCCCGTTTTGCTTTCGAGTATGAAGACTATCTCGGTGCGATCCGCGACGGCATTGGGACAGCACCGTTTCTCGATCTGAGTACTTTCTCGCACGATGATGAGTTCCACGACGCCGAACATACCATACCGGAAGGGTCACGACGTCTGACGAACCGCGTAATAGTTTGGGTGCAATCGTTACTGACATGACATATGTTAGTAAGTGAATAAGATACCGATGCTACTGTGATTGATGATATTAGTTGAACAAGTACCCTGATTTTTGGGGGTGAGTAAGTGGTTTTTAATGTTAAGGCCGGGCGTGAGTGCCTCGGCACGGATGTTTCCAACGATACAGCGCGGATCCAGGTTCTGGGTGCTCTTCGTGCAACCGAATCCATTCAGGATTACCTCTCTTTCTGCCGCAAATGGCGCAAGATCGAGCGGGCTGCCGTTGACGACGAGCGCGACGTATTGCGCGTTGCGCTTCTCAGCGGCGCGACGACGGATTTTCTTGAACTTCCTCTTCGTGCAGAGCTTGACAGTTTTGGTCTTCGCGCCCGCATTCACCGCCCGGATTTCAACACTCATGTCGCCGAACTTCTGGATCCTGCAAGCGCCACTGCCGGGTTTTCTCCGCAGATTGCAGTTCTTCTGCTTGGGCTGTCCGACATCAGGGAATGGCCTACTGTGGGCGACACAGAGGCAGACGTGGCGACGCTGGCCGACCGGTTTGCCGATCTGTGGCTGAACAACATCTGTGCAACGTTCAACAGGGAAACTGGCGCTGAAATCATACTCGGCAACCTGCATCTGCCGCCAACATCCTCGACCGGTCATCTCAGCCGCCGCCTTCCGTGGGATCGAACCAGTTTCGTGCGCCGCATCAACCAGCTACTGACTGAACGGGCTCCGAAATTTGTCCACCTACTGGATGTGGAGCTTCTCTCTGCCCGCCATGGGGTTCAGCAATGGTTCGACCCCCGCTTCTGGTACCACGCCAAGCAACCTGTCTCGTTCGACTGCATGATCCCGCTGGTGCGCGACACGGCGGGGATTATCGCGGCCATCTACGGCAAGACCTTGAAATGTATCGTGCTGGATCTCGACAATACGCTTTGGGGCGGCGTTGTCGGGGATGACGGGGTGAATGGCATCAAGGTTGGTCAGGGCAGTGCCGAAGGCGAGGCGTTCCTGGCTTTCCAGAATTACCTGCTGGAGTTGAAGGCGCGGGGCATTCTGCTTGCCGTGGCCTCAAAAAACGAAGAGGCCAACGCGCGCGCGCCGTTCGACAAACTGGATGACATGGCGCTGAAATTCGCCGATTTCGTCTCGTTCAAGGCGAACTGGGGACCCAAGCCCGACAGCATCGCCGCCATCGCAAAAGAGCTGAACATCGGGCTCGACTCGATCGTTTTTGTCGATGACAACCCGGCGGAACGCGCCTTGGTGCGGCAGAGCCTGCCGGAGGTGCGCGTGCTGGAACTGGGCGATGATCCTTCAGAATACCCGTATCTTCTCAGTCGGTCAGGCTGGCTTGAGACGATCGAGATCACCAGCGAGGACCGTAAGAAATCTGAACAATACGCCGCCAACCGCTCGCGCACGGAACTTGCGGAAAGCGCGGTGGATTATGATGGCTATCTGCGCTCGCTGAACCAGAAAGCCGTGATCCGCCCGTTCGAGCCCGAGCATCTGGACCGGATTACGCAGCTGATCAACAAGACCAACCAGTTCAACCTGACCACCCAGAGGATGACACGATCCGAGGTCGAGGCGCTGGCCGCCAGCGATACTGCTCTCACGGCCTATATGAGGTTGAAGGATACCTTTGGTGACAATGGCCTCATCAGCGTAGCAGCAGGAACAGTGGACGGCGACACGCTTACGATCGATCTTTGGCTGATGAGCTGCCGCGTGTTCAAACGGGGTGCCGAATTCGCAATGGCGAATTACCTGATGCAGGAAGCCGCACGCCGCGGGATTTCACATGTCAGGGGCATCTATCGGCCAACGGCAAAGAACGGCCTGGTCGAAACCCTCTATGCCGACCTCAATTTTGAGAAGGACGGTGTTACAGAAGATGGCGTCACAACGTGGAGCCGAACCCTTGCCGGGTTCGAACCGGTTCCCGTCAGCATAGACATAGTGGAGGATTTTGCGTGACCGAGGATGAGGTATGGCAGCGTTTAACATCGGTCTTTCGGGACGTGTTCGAGGATGACGAGATCACATTGACCCCTGAGACCACCGCCGAAGACATTGAGGATTGGGATTCGCTGACGAACATCCAGTTGCTGATCGCCATCGAGAAAGCGTTCTCGGGGCTTGAGTTCAGCACCGGAGAGGTCGCGAACTTGCAGAATGTGGGCGATCTGGTGTCGGCGATCACAAAGCGCGTTACAGCCTGACGTACCCAAAAAGAGGCAATATACCTTCGGGAACGGATGTCATTCCGCCTGTCCTGCGCGATCAAAGTGTGGGCTGATCTTTGGGTGCAACAGGGGTCTCTTCTATTCGCACCCCCTTCATGACAGCCCGGTATTCAGTTGCTATGAACATGTTGTGTTAACACGGGTTTTGAGTACATGCAGATTGAAGATACCGCCTTACCGGGCGTTCTGATCCTGACGCCAAAGCGGTTCGGCGATGAGCGCGGTTTTTTCTCGGAAAGTTGGAACCGGAATACTCTGGCCGCGCATGGGATTACCCTGGATTTCGTGCAGGATAACCATTCGGTTTCAGCCAGTGTTGGCACTCTGCGCGGGATGCATTTCCAGTCGCCGCCCCATGCGCAGGACAAGCTGGTGCGCTGCGGGCAGGGGGCGTTGTTCGATGTGGTGGTCGATATCCGCAAGGGCTCACCCACATACGGGCAGTGGGTCGGCGTCGATCTGACGGCAGAGAACGGAAAACAGGTGCTGGTGCCCAAGGGGTTTCTGCACGGTTTTGTCACGCGCGCACCCGGCACCGAGATTTGCTACAAATGCACCGATTATTACGCGCCTGACTGCGACAGAGCGGTGCGCTGGGACAGTTGCGGCATCGATTGGGGGCTGACGGGTGATCCGGCCCTGTCCGATAAGGACGCGGTCGCCCCCGCTCTGGCCGAATTCGACAGCCCCTTTGTCTGGGAGGGCAAGCCATGAAGCTTTTGGTGACAGGTGGCGCTGGCTTTATCGGATCGGCCGTGGTGCGGCGAGCAATTGCGGACGGACATCAGGTGGTCAATCTGGATGCGCTGACTTATGCAGCGTGCCTCGACAATGTGGCCCCGGTGGCAAATGACCCGAACTATACCTTTTTAGAGGCTGATATCCGGGATCGGGCTGCCATGGATCGGGCACTGGCTGAATATGCCCCGGATGCGATCATGCACCTGGCGGCAGAAAGCCATGTGGATCGCTCAATCGATGGGCCCGGTGCTTTTATCGAAACCAATGTTACTGGTACTTACAATCTGCTTGAAGCAGCCAGAGCGTATTGGGAAGAGCAGGGGAGGCCGGACAGGTTCCGGTTCCACCATATCTCAACCGATGAGGTCTATGGCTCGCTGGGGTCAACCGGTCAGTTCACCGAAGAAACGCCTTATGATCCGCGCTCACCCTATTCGGCCAGCAAGGCCGCCAGCGACCATCTGGTGCGTGCTTGGCGCGAAACCTATGGCTTGCCGGTGGTGCTGACGAATTGCTCGAACAATTACGGGCCGTATCATTTCCCCGAAAAGCTGATCCCGGTCACAATACTGAACGCTTTGGCGGGCAATCCACTGCCGGTTTATGGCGATGGGTCCAATGTTAGAGACTGGTTATACGTCGAAGACCACGCCGAGGCACTGCTTTTGGTGGTTCAGAAAGGTCAGATCGGGCGCAGCTATAACATTGGTGGTGAAAACGAGTGCACCAACCTGCAACTGGTGCAGATGCTGTGCGGTATTCTGGATCGTCTGCGCCCTAGGGCCACGCCCTATGCCGACCTGATCACCTTTGTCGCTGATCGTCCGGGTCATGATGCGCGTTATGCAATCGACCCGACCCGTATTCGACAGGAACTGGGCTGGCGACCCTCTGTCAGTGTTGAAGAAGGCTTGGAGCGGACCGTTCAGTGGTATCTGGACAATGAAAGCTGGTGGCGCGCGCTGCAGAACCGCGACGGCGTTGGCAAGCGATTGGGTATGAAAGCATGACCATCCTTGTCTTTGGCCGAACCGGGCAGGTGGCGCGGGAACTGGCGGCGTATGCGGGTGTGACATGCCTCGACCGTTCTGAGGTTGATCTGGAACAGCCCGCCTCCTGTGCAGCGGCAATCCGCGCGGCGGCTCCACAGGCGGTGATCAACGCGGCGGCCTATACGGCCGTTGACCGGGCCGAGGAAGAAGAAGTGCTCGCAACCGTCATCAACGCAGATGCGCCCGCTGCGATGGCGCAGGAATGTGCCGCGTTGGACGTCCCTTTCGTCTCTATTTCGACGGATTACGTGTTTGATGGGTCAGGTGATGCCCCCTGGGTCCCCACGGATCCGACTGGGCCGCTGGGGGCGTATGGGCGCTCGAAATTAGCAGGGGAGCAGGGGATCACCCAGGCCGGAGGGGTCTATGGCATTCTGCGCACCTCCTGGGTGGTGTCGGCTCATGGCAATAACTTCGTTAAAACGATGCGGCGGCTGGGGGCCGAGCGGGACCAGCTATCTATCGTGGCCGACCAGATCGGCGGTCCGACGCCCGCGCGGGACATCGCCGCAGCGTGCCTGTCTATGGCGCAGCAACTGACCGATGATGCGGGCAAGGCAGGTATCTACCATTTTGCGGGTGCACCGGATGTCAGCTGGGCCGGGTTTGCCCGGGCGATTTTTACCGAATTAGAGACTAATTGTGATGTAACGGACATTCCGTCCAGCGAATATCCCACCCCTGCTACACGCCCATTGAATTCCCGCCTTGATTGTTCCTCACTGGAAACAACTTTTGGCATTACACGTCCTGATTGGAGGCACGGCTTAAGTGATATTCTGAAAGAGTTGGAAAGCGCAACATGACGACACGCAAAGGCATCATACTTGCGGGGGGATCAGGCACCCGGCTGTATCCGATCACGATGGCTGTGTCGAAACAGCTGCTGCCGCTCTATGACAAACCGATGATCTATTACCCGTTGTCAGTGCTGATGTTGGCCGGAATCCGCGAGATCTGCGTGATCACCACCCCGCAGGATCAGGATCAGTTCAAGCGCACGCTGGGGGATGGCAGCCAGTGGGGGGTCAACCTGACCTATGTGGTGCAACCCAGTCCTGATGGATTGGCGCAGGCCTTTATCCTTGCCGAAGAGTTTCTGGCCGGCGCGCCGTCGGCATTGGTTCTGGGGGACAACATCTTTTTTGGCCATGGCCTGCCCAAGCTGCTGGCGGCGGCAGATCAGCATGCAGAAGGCGGAACAGTGTTTGGCTATCATGTGGCGGATCCCCAGCGGTATGGCGTGGTTGCGTTCGATACGGATGGACGCGCGCGCGAGATCATCGAAAAGCCATCGGTGCCACCGTCGAATTACGCGGTGACGGGTCTGTATTTTTTGGACAGTTCCGCGCCAGAGCGGGCCAGACAGGTCAATCCATCCTCGCGCGGTGAGTTGGAAATTACCGATCTGCTGCAGATGTATTTGGAAAAAGGCCAGCTGAAGGTCGAAACAATGGGGCGGGGCTATGCCTGGCTGGATACGGGTACCCATGCCAGCTTGCTGGACGCAGGCAATTTCGTGCGCACGCTGGAAGAACGTCAGGGGTTGCAGACGGGTTGTCCGGAAGAGATCGCCTGGCAGTTGGGGTGGATCAGTGACGAACAGTTGCGCCAGCGGGCGGAGATGTTCGCCAAGAACGAATACGGCGCCTATCTGGATGGATTGTTGGAATAAGCGAAGAGGTCTTTGGGGTTTGGTTTCCAAAGTATGAAGCCAAAACTAAAAATGCACCCTGAGACCTGGTTGAATTTGAAAGTAGAAGCGGTGAAAAATTTCTGGGTTAACTGGTTTATGTGAACGGTGTGTCGAAAATTTCCTACAGACCGGACATTGATGGGCTTCGCGCTGTCGCTGTAGTGCCCGTTGTCCTGCATCATGCTAGCTTCGCCGCAGTTCCGGGCGGGTTCGTCGGTGTGGACATATTTTTTGTCATCTCTGGCTTTCTGATTACCAAAATTCTCACACGGGAAATTCGCGACGGGCAATTTTCGCTGCTATCCTTCTACGAACGCAGGGCCAGACGCATCCTACCCGCGCTTTTTATGGTGCTTGTCGCATGCCTGGCTGTCGGTTGGTTTCTCTTGTTGCCCAGCCAATATGGCGCACTTGCAAAATCCACGGCCGCAACACTTCTTTTTGTGTCCAACGTTTGGTTTTGGGATGCGGCAGGGGATTACTTTGGCAGAGGGGTGGAACTGGCGCCGCTGCTTCATACTTGGTCTCTGGCGGTTGAAGAGCAGTTCTATCTTGGTTTTCCAATTTTGCTGTGGGTAATGGCGAAGCAATCGCGCCGCTTTTGGGTCGGCGTGATTGCTTTGATTTCACTTATGTCTCTGGGGTTATCGATATGGGCTACGACCGCAGCGCCCATTGCCAATTTCTATCTCACACCGATGCGGATGTGGGAGCTAGGATTGGGTGCACTTTTGGCGATTGGTGCTTTTCCGGTACTCCGCCACCCGTTGGCCGCCGAGGTAATCGGGGTGATCGGATTGGCCTTGATTGCTGGCAGCATCGTGTTGATCTCAGAAGATACGCCTTTCCCTGGATTGATGGCCATGCCGCCCTGTGCCGGTGCCGCGTTTTTGATCTGGTCGGGGATGCACGGCACCCCGGTTGCCGGCAGGCTGCTGGCATTGCGCCCGTTCGTCTGGATCGGGCTCATTTCTTATTCGTTGTATCTGTGGCATTGGCCGGTCTTGGTCGCGGCCAGAGTGCAAAACGGCAGTGCTGATCTGCCGGTGATAACGGCGCTGGCCTGTGTTCTTCTGTCTATTCTGCTAGCGGCGGCAAGCTTGTATCTGATTGAACGGCCCTTCCGTATTCCGGCCGGAAAGGGCGGCTTTTCAATGGGCAGCATCTTCACGGGCGCAGGTGCAGGTGCTGTGCTCATATTAGGGTTGGTTGTTATACTTGTAGCGAAGGAAGGTGTCCCAAGCAGGGTCCCTGCCGAGTTGGCGACTAAAATGAACAAATTCAAGGAATCTCATTATCTGATGGATGCCTGCAGACGGTGGGCGGATGGTAAGGATCCCTGCAAAATAGGGTCAGCAGCCCAAGCTGGTGAAGGGCCTCGTGTCGTCGTGTGGGGGGATTCCCATGCAGGGTCTCTGTTGCCCGGTATCGATTCCTGGCTGAAAAACAACAAAATACCGGGCGAGGCCTTTGTAAAGTTTGGTTGTCCTGCGCTGCTGGGTGTTCGACGGGCTGATATGGCACCCGCTCATGCTTGCGATACCTATAACGAAATGGTGGTGAGTTATATCGAGCAGTTGCCCGATCTGGATATGGTTGTCGTGGCATCGCGTTGGGCTTTGGCAACAGAAGGCGTTAGGGTTTCGGGCGAAGAGGGCAAATCAGCCGTTCTAGCGGCAACCGATGAGGGGCCTACCGGGATCGCGGATAATCCAAAACACGTGAAACAGGGTCTAAAACGGCTTCTTCAGCGACTAAAAAGCGGGGGTATCGATGTTCTTATTGTCGGGTCGATACCGGAAATCGGGTTCAACGTTCCCGATGCGATCGCGGGCAGCATTGCGTTTGGGACCCGATTGCGCGTGCCCCCGACACGGGAAGAGTTTGATTACCGCAACACCCGCTCTTACGCAATTCTGGCTGCAGCTGGTCGGGAGTTTGATGTAGCGCTTGCACGTCCAGCAGATATTCTATGTGATGAGTTCTGTCGTATCCAACTGGACGGTCGCCCCCTCTACAGGGATGACGATCATCTTAGCGAGTTTGGTGCAAACTGGATTATGCCTGTCTTGTTGGATCAGTATTTAGTGCAGAACTGATGCGTTCCGATTGTACATCGAGACATATCCAGAAGTTCCTGAGTATCTCTTGCCACCCTGCGGATCGAATTGCTCAACCTTTCAACAACCCGGGCTGTGTATTGAAAATGTCTGTAACCAGGAGACAATTCTCATCAAAATGTATAGGCGCCGGTACATTCGCTTCAACGCGAGCCTTGGGAAAGGGAATAATCGGAAGGGTTTAAACGGGCAGCATTCTCCGGCCCGCGCAAGGTCAGGATTGGTTTGATGCTTGGAAGAGAGGTGAGTGTGATCAGAAAAACTGACATGAAACTGCCGTCCCCCGCGATTGGCCGCAATGATCTGGCAATTCTTCTGTTTATCCTGCTTCTTGCGGCGGTGCTGAGGGCTGTCGGGCTGAACACACCGCTTTGGTATGATGAAATCTGGACCGTGGACACGCATGTTCGTCTGCCCTGGGGCGAGATGATGCGCGAATACTCGATGAACCATCATTATTTCTTCAGCATGAAGGCAAAGTTGTTTTCTCAGATTCTAGGTGAGGAAGCCTGGGCGTATCGTTTCCCAGCCGTGTTGTTCGGCGTCGGAACCGTCGCGACTATCTGGTGGCTGGCCAAGGAGGTCGCCGACACTAGGATTGCACATATATCCGCTCTGCTTGTGGCCCTGTCCTATCATCAGGTCTGGTTCTCACAGAATGCGCGCGGATATACCGAGCTTGCTTTCTGGAGTATGCTTGGTCTCATTCTTTTTCTGCGGGGAGTACGCCATCCGACGATGGGAATCTGGCTCGCCTTCGGGCTGACCGCAGCTGCCGCTGTTTTCACGCATTTGACCGGCGCATTTTTCTTTGTCGCCCTGGGACTTGTCTGGCTTATTTCTCTGGCGACCGGGTTCGGCCGGGATACCCTGACCCGCGAGTGGGTGCTGCGGCCACTGATCGGTGTTGCCATCGCGTTGGTTTTGATCCTTTTGGCGTATCTGCCGATTTTGCCCAGTATCCTGGAAACCATGGGCGAGGTTTCAGCGACTTCCGCTGTCGACAAGATGCAAGTTTACCAAAACCCGATCTGGACCATGGTCGAGGGCCTGCGCACCGCAATCGGAAACGCCGGCTCACTGTCACTGATTGTCGCCTTCGTTGGGCTGGTAACCATTGCCTTTGGCGTAATGGGGACGCATTCGGCGCAGCCGCTTTTTTTTGTCGCCATCGCCATGCATATCGTCGTGACACTGGGCATTCTCATGTCACTCGAAATGCGGATCTGGCCGAGGTTTTTCTTTGTCGATATCGGTCCGGTCATCGTGCTGGTCGTTGTCGGCTGCCGATATGGTGCCGATCTGGTGGCCCGGCTGCTCAGGCGGCCTCAACTCGGGCGGGTGCTGTTCGCCTTGGGTGTTTTGGCAATGATTGTCATGTCCCTGTTTCTGGTGCAGCGCAACTACGATGCTCCAAAGCAGGATTTGGCCGGAGCCTTCGATTTTGTTGAAGGGATGCGCGGGCCGTCAGAGCGGGTTTATGCCATCAACCCGGGTGGCCCGGTCTTCGAAAGCCACTTTGGCGCGGATTGGATTACCATCGGTGATGCAGATGGTTATTCCGAGGCAATGGCACAGCCAGGGCCTGTGGCGCTGGTCGTTTTGTTCCCGAACCGAATGTTTCGTGTCATTCCAAGGCTGGGGGCGGATGTTGAAGAACAATTGGAGCTTGTACGGACCTTCGCTGGAACGCTTGGGGATGGGCAAGTTCTAGTCTATCGGCGCAAGTGACGTGCAGCGGACAACTTGTTTTCGAATTGTGGACAATAAGTACAAAAATAAATAATTGTTCTGAAGATGGTCTTCTGGCGGACATTTTCCAAAAGACTACTTGTCCTGCGTCAGGCCCAGGCTGCTTTCCACGATATACAGCGGGCGTTTTCGCGACTCCTCATAGAGACGCCCCAGATATTCCCCGATCACACCCAATACGATCAGTTGCAGGCCGCCGATCAGCAAGACCGCGACCATCAGCGAGGCATAGCCAGGGACATCAATGCCGTAAATCAATGTCCTGAGGGTCAGAAAGATGCCGTAAAAGATCGCTCCGATGGCGGTGAGCATTCCGATATAGCCAGCGATCCGCAGCGGAACCGTGCTGAACCCTGTGATCCCGTCCAGCGCGAAGTTCCAGAGCCGCCAGTAATTGAACTTGGTTTTTCCGGCAACGCGCTCGGGTCGGTCGTAATAGACCTCGGCGTGGCTGAACCCGACCCAGGCAAAAAGCCCCTTCATAAAGCGATTGCGCTCTCGCAACCGGCCGACCTCGCCAACGACGCGCCTGTCCATAAGGCGGAAGTCCCCGGTGTTGGCAGGGATGCTCACGCCGGATAACCGGTTGATTGTTTGATAGAATTTCGCTGCTGACCAGCGTTTTAGAACGGTGTCGGTGTCGCGATTGCGCCGGACACCATAAACCACGTCATACCCTTCGCGCCACTTTTCCAGAAACTCTGTGATCAGCTCGGGCGGGTCCTGCAGGTCGGCGTCAATCGGAACAACGGCCGCGCCCGAGGTGGCATCCAGCCCGGCCGTCAGCGCGACCTCTTTTCCAAAGTTGCGAGAGAAATTCAGCACTTTGATCCGGTCGTCGCGATCATGTGCTTCAGCCAGCATTCTGGCAGTCCCGTCTGTGCTGCCGTCATTAACGCAGATGACTTCGTAGCTTTCGCCCATTTTTTCCATGACCTCCCCGAGGCGCCCGAACAGGGCGGGCAGGACGTCTTCTTCATTGAACATGGGAACGACGATACTCAGCGTCGGCGTGGCTGGGTTGGCGGCTGTGGCAGCCCGTGATTGGGATGTGGGTATGTTCATCGGTTCCCTGGCAAATGTCTTGTTCCGTATCGTTGAGAATAAATTGATCATGGTTTGGCAGCAGGTTCAAAGAATTCGGCGGAGAGCCTGGGTGTTTTTTGTTTTTCAGTGATAACCTCTGCTCAACCGGCTCCAGTGCGGTCCCGTTTGGGTTTGAAAAAAATTGAGGCTGAGTTCTGGACGAGCAGGGAGAAACAAGTCAGTGCGCATTAACGTCTGGATCGGGTTAACCGCGCTGGCGGCCTTGGCTGTCAGCCTTTTGGTGTTCGCGGTGATTGGCATGCCGATGGGGCATTCCTACGGCTTCAACATAAGTTGGACGGTGGCCTTTGCGGACGCTCTGAGCGTTAATGCGATTTATCCCCGGTTCTTGCCTGCCCTTTGGGATGGGGTCGGGGGGCTCGACTTTTTCTTTTATGCGCCTCTTCCGTTCTATATCGCTGCGGGCCCCGCACAGTGGGTTTGCCCGAATTGCAGCCCGCAGGTGCTTTTTGGTTTGTCCGGCGGTTTCCTTTGTTGGCTGTCAGGTGTGGCGTTCTGGATCTTTAGCCGGCAGTTTTTGCCCCCAAAGCCTGCCTTGGTGGCGGCCTTCGTGTGGGCGCTGGCCCCCTATCATGTGGGCATTGACTGGATGGTCCGTCAGGCGGCGGGTGAGTTTGCGGCCTATGTTTTCGTGCCCCTTGTCGCGCATGGGGTGCTTGTGGCCCTGCGTGACCACCGCCCGGTCTGGTCCTTGCCGGTTGGGCTTGCAGGGCTTGGTCTCAGCCATCTTCCGACCCTGCTTCTGGTCGTGCACGTTATGGCCGTTATCGTGGCCGCGTGGGTTTTGATCCATCGCACCCGCTTTGTGCGGTCCCTTGTCCTGCTGGCGGTCATGGGGTTGGTGGGGGTCGCCCTGTCCGCATTCTATTGGTTGCCAGCCATAATATTGCTTGGGGATGTGTCGCCCGAAGGTCTTTATACAAAAGAGCTCATTCCAGAAAGCTGGTACCTGATCGGGGCGGATGTCCTGCCCGACAACATGTACAAGGTCGCCCTTTTGATATGCCAGTTGACCGCCGCCGCCGTGGCCGGGCTGGCCGTCGTGATAACGCAGGGCGACACCAGAAGAAACCTGATCATCTGGGCGTTGGTGCCTGCAATTTTTGTCCTCCTGCTCAACAGCTCGGTCTCGCGTGTTCTGTGGGAGAACTGGATTATCGCTAAGGTCCAGTTCCCCTACCGGCTGACGGTGATTTCCGATCTGGCGCTTGCCCTTTCGATTGGCGCGCTCAGCACGGCCTTCGCCTTGGACCGCCGTTCGCGCCGAATTGCGTGGGTCGGTATTGGGGGGCTGGTGATCTCGTTCCTTGTTGTGGGGATGCTGCTGCCGGACCGCATTACCAAAGGCATTGCGGCGCGCGAGCAACCGGTCGCGATGATTGGCGCGCCGGAATATCTGCCGCCTCCGGTGTTTGACCCGCTTGCCGAAGACGTCAAAGCCGAAGGGCAGCCGATCTGGCGATTGTCGCGGCATATGCTGGAGCTTGCGGCAGAAATCGAAGCGCCAGAATCCGGTTTCATCCAGCCTGTGCAGGAGGTGCCGCGCCAGTGGATCATTCGCGTCGAAGGCTCTGGCCAACCGGAAACGCGGCTACGCGTTGCGCTGATGTATTGGTCACATCTGGAGGCCGAGGCCACAGACGGAACCCCGCTAATACTCTCCCCCGACCCGGAAACCGGCTTTGTCACATTCGCCCCGACAGACGCGGATGTCAGGATCACCCTTCCACGGCACTGGAGCGAATGGGTCGGCGCGCTTCTGGCCGGGTTCGGCCTGATCTTGGCGGTCTTTATTCTATACCGGGCGCGCAGAGCCGAGCCGGACCTAACCCGGCTTGCGGAATACCCAGAGGGTTGAGATCACATAGTTGACGGCAAAGGACGCGCCAATCGCCACCAGCAGGATGGACCAGAAGGGCAGGGCGGTGACATAGCCCAACCCCGCGACCACGGCGAGCCGTACGACCAGTGAGGATACCACCGCCATAAAGTACTTCACGTATCCCCGGACAGAGATCGTGCTTTGGCTGGTATGTTTGTAGCTGAAGATATTGTGCCCGCAGTAATTGATGACCGAGCCGAGGACAAAGCCGCAGGTCGATGCAAGGACAGGTGGCGCAAGCAGAACCACAGCCAGCAGCAGCGCCAGCAGGTAATCCGCGATTGTGCCCAAGGCGCTGATGCCGAGGAACCTGAAAAACAGGCCCTTGTCTTTAAGGTTCGAGATCATGGTAGGGCTGCGGGGTGGTGATTGGAGACAGGGCGGAGCAAGCTTTTATAGTGTTGGTTTCTAATGGTAATCATTGAACTCAGAACATCTCAACGCAGCGTCGGATAATTTTTGACAAGTGTGGAACCGGCATTCAGGCGATCGACCTCGCTACCGGGTCGCACCCCGTATTCGTGAAAGCCATTGGCAGCCCCGGTCGCATAGTAGATGAATTCCCGGTCATAGTAGCCGGGCCTTGACGGGGACTGGTCCTGAACGATGGCGTTGTTGAGCACCGCCCAATCCTTCTGGTTCTGATACCCGTTGATCGCGCTGACAACGTTTTGCTCGATCACGACATAGGTTGAGGATGAGACATTGATCCGCGGAATCGTGACCTTGCCGTCATTCGGCTGGCGCACCCGGATGATCGAGTTTTTGCGGATAGAAAGATTGTCTGCCCCGTGAACCGAAATGCCATGCAGATGCGCGTTGTAGATCACATTGTTTTCGATCAGGACATTCTTGTGACGCAACAGAGGGTCATTCGTATTCTTCCCGCTTTTGCCCATGAAAATCGTCTGGGTGAAATCTCCGGCCCCTATGTCGAAGATATTGTCTCGTATCACGATGTTCGAGCTGCCCCGGTTCGAGGTCCGCATAAGCTGGATCATGTCCCGGTGGTCGCGGCTGTTGCCACCGCGGAACGTGTGGAACCGGTTATAATCGATCACTAGGTCATCCATTCCGCTAAAGGCCATTCCATCGGCCCGGATGTCGTAAAACTGGTTTCGGCTGAGCGTTAGATATGTCGAATGAATTCCGGTCAGCGCCTTCCACCACCTCCGAAAGGTGCTGTTTGAAATGGTGACTTTGGAACTGTCCGTGATCAACAGGCCGCGACCATGCCCGATGCCCGCGTTGTGATCCCCATCGAACGTGGAATTGGTGATGGTGATATTGTGGCTGTTGCCAATGCTGAAGAAGTTGGTGCGGTGTTTATCGCCAGCCGTGTAGGAATAATCGAACACCAGCCCATCCAGCGCAAGATTACCGGCGCCTTTCAGGCGCAGCTCTGTAAAGCAGGCGGGTGAGCTGATGTCTGCGGACCGGATCACGACAGGGGTTTTGAAGGCGTCCCGGATGCGCAATGCGCCATAATTTCCGCCAGCCAGCACGATGGTTTCGCCGCCGCTGGCCGTGCCGAGCGCCTGTGAAAGACCCTGCGCGTCATGAATGATCTGACCCTCCTGGGGTACTGATGCGGCTGTCATCTCGGTGCAGGCCGGGGCTGCACGCACTGGTGTTGCCGGTGCCATTAACAGAAGCATGGAGCAAAACAGGATGCCAACAGAGATGTATATACGTCGCATGGGCGGTTGCTCTTCATAACATTGGCGGTAGGTAAAACATTACGGGCATGCAAAAGCCTTGTCTATGATGGCACCTTTATCAGCCCGCGAGCGCCTCTTAGAACCGATAGAACGATCTGCCGGCAACGAAACCGTCAAGCCCGACAGAGCGCGCGAATTTGTACAGATCACTCGTTTTGTTGATGAAGCCCGAGCGTTTGAAGTTCAGCGACGTGTTGCACAGGACGCCGACGCCGCTGGTCGCTTTGAACTCGGTCAGCAAATCATGCAGCATTGCATTCTGGTCTTTTGTTACGGTTTGCACCCGCGCTGACCCGTCCACATGGTTTACGGCCTTAAGCCTAGGGTCGGTGACTTGCTGAAAATGAAGCATATGCGGCGACGGTCCCGACCAATCGAAGTGTCTTGACACGTCTTCCTCCAGACAGACCGGTGAAACCGGCGCTAGACCCGCACGCCCTTTGATCTTGTTCACCCGGTCGCGTGTTTCGGTAGAAAACGGTGCGGCAAGGATCGAGCGGTTCCCAAGCGCCCGCGGGCCGATTTCACAGTTCCCCATGACCCATCCGATAACCATTCCATCATGCAGCGCGGCTGCCACCTCACTCAGGTTTAGCTCACGGCTGGTGACGCCCTCCATATCAACCCGGTCGTCATTAAAGGGCTGGCCGGCATACACCGTCCAATCCAGCTTGGCCCGTCCTGTAAAATGGCGCATGGCATCAACCGCCGTGCCGATTGCACAGCCTGAATCATTGGTGCACGGGGGGATGAAGACATCACGAAACAGACCGCTGTCCCGCCAGCGCGTGTTCCAGCGATAGTTCAACCCGCATTCACCGGAAATCAGCAGGGGGTAGCGCTTGGTCAGGTTGGCCGTTGCGAAGTCATGGAAGCGGGAAAAGACCGCATCGGAATATTTGGCTGCAAGGTTGTGAAACCTTGGGGATGCGACGCCGATATTGTGGTAGGGCGAGCCTCTGAACGCATCCTTGTTCAGGAAACCAGAGTCCGCGCCGTTGTTTAAAAGCGTGTCAATCAAACCCCGTGCGTCGCCGTCAATGGCGCGCGCGTCCCCATGTGCGCTAGCTGATTGCAGCTTGCTGGAAAAATCCTTTCCTAGGGTCTCACTCGTTCCCGAAAAAGCGGGATCCGCAAGCGCATAGAGAAATGAAAACCGGCGTCCGGGCGCGGCCAGCACCCGCCCCATGTGATGTATCTTCAGGTTGCGATCGATTTCATAGAAATCACCCAGCGCATCTTCCCAGACCAGAACATAACAAGGCTCGCCCTGCTCGAATGGCGACATCGCATAGGTAGCCCAGATAAGCGATCGTTCATGCGAGGAAGAATAATAATCCAGCCTCTTCCCGAAAAAATTCTTTGTCCCGACAATTGCAGAGCTTTCGTCGATGCCGAAACTTCCGGCGCCGGATATGGCAGTGTGGTTCTCGCCTCGTGTGGACCAGCCGCTAAGGGCAAGAACATCAGGCAACTCGTTGAACCATAGCCCGGCATCGATCAGCGTATTCGGGTCGATTGGCGAATTTCGGGGAAGACTGTCTTTCTCTGCTTCATAGGAAAACATCAGGTGCTGTTTTGGCGCGTCGACCCCTGCGACTGCCCCATCATGCCCGGATTTGAAGGAAAGAATTTTCATATCAGCACTCTAATCCAACCAGCCTTTCGTCGTCAGGTGATCAATGACCGTATGGGCGACGACCTGATGACCTTCTGGGGTCCAATGCGCATCGTCCAGAAAATAGACCAATGTCCCGTCAGCGGCGGCCTGCTGCAGAGCAGGTGTTAAATCCATGTAGTTTACGCCGTTCTCATCTGCCCATGTTTGAAGCGTGGTCGCCAGTTCCAAAGGTACCCAATCCTGCACAACGCTGTCATCGGGAAAGGCCAGCAGATCACGGTACACATCGATTTTCATCGGAATATGCGCGACCAGAAGTGTCCCGCCGTTTTCCCGAACCAGCGCATCCCCCTGCACCAACAGGTCCTTCAGATAGGGCAGGCGCGCCTCGGCCCGTTCAGGCGGGCCATAGTCGAAATACATGGCCGTTTCCTCGGACCACGCCGCGTCAGGGAAATTGCCGGACTGGGTCCGCGCATAGTTGTCCTGCTGTAAGTTGCGTGCCGCCAGCGAACTCCACGAGGCCAGACTGGAAGACAGGCTGCCAAAGAACGACCTTTGGCTGAACCGGGCCGGTTCGGCAGAGGCCGAACTGCGGGACACAAATTGCTCATGGCTGATCGGGAAATAGGGCAGATCGTTGCCTTCAAACAGAAACCAGACCACCACCTTGGGCGAATAGCCCTCCAGATAGTGCAGCATCGCGCTTAGCCCGTGGTAAAGCGAGTAGTCGCTTTGGGCGAGGCTTATGGCCGTATAATCCGAGCTGGCCATGATCTGCTCGGTGACGGTCACATCCTGGCCAACCTTGTAGCCTTCGATGAAGCTGTCGCCGACAAGCAGCAGATCGGGGTTTGCGATTGGGGTGCTGTTGCGAAAACCGTTCTGATCATAGGTGTAATCTGCTTCGTACAGGCGGTTCGTCTGCGCCCCCAGCGTCAGCACGGAATCCCCCGGCCGAACCTCGCTGTACTGGTCGTTTGCCGGGCGGTGGAAAAAACCGCCCGGCTTATAGATTCGGTTGTGGGGGCCGGTCAGGCCAACCCCTTTGGGGATAAAGACCTGCCGGTAGTCGATGAAGCCGGTCAGGGCGGGCAGTTCGATCAGCAGGGCGACAAATCCAAATGTCGCAACGCTTAGGGCAACATTCTGGGCAATGTCCCGGCGCCGGTCAGTCCGGGTTATGAAAACATAGGCCAGCAGCGCCGCCATGCTGAGCAGGAGATTCAGGTAGAAGCTCCGGGGCAGATAGATCAGAAAGAAATGCTCAAAGCTTTCAGTGGGCTGGCGCGTCCCAGTCCAGACATAAAGAACAAAACCAAGCAGGATCAAGCCGAGCCACAGACGTTGCCGCCCGAGTTTCAGAAAAAACAGCCCCACAGTTCCCAGCAGAATCTGAATCCCGATGATCATGTAGGTGAACAGCTCTGATTCAATCTGCCCGTCAGACGCGACCAACGCCTGCACCGACCATTTGTTAAAGCCCACGCTTGCGACCATCAGGAAAACCCCGAGCAGTTTTCGATAGTCGAATGTCGATCGTGCGAGCGTCATTTTTGTCTCATGTACCGAAGCCAGATGGGCAACATATTGCAAGCGTCAGGAACAACGCGACGAGAGAACCTGTGCTAGTCAAGCTCAAACGCTTCTTTGTAATCCTGTTTCAGCGCCTGATCCTGATCGGGTTTCCGCAGAACGCACCGGCCGATGACCAGCATGTCCAGATCCGTGCCCATGAAACAGTGGAAGGCATCTTCGGGTGTGCAGACGATCGGCTCCCCCCGGACGTTAAAGGACGTGTTGACCAGGACCGGGCAGCCGGTGCGCTGTTTAAATTCGGTAATCAGTGCATGGTACATTGGATTGGTTTCGACATGTACGGTCTGAACGCGGGCAGAATAGTCGACATGGGTCACCGCTGGAATTTCCGAGCGCACGACGTTGAGTTTTTCGATACCAAAGAGTTGCGTTTCCTCTGCCGTCATCTTACGGCGCAGTTTTTCCTGAACATCTGCAACCAGCAACATGTAGGGGCTGTCATAATCCAACTCGAACCAGTCGCTGACGTCTTCGCGCAGGACTGATGGGGCGAACGGGCGAAAGCTTTCGCGATACTTTACCTTGAGGTTCAGCGTCTTTTGCATCGACGGGGATCGCGGATCGCCGATAATCGATCGGCCCCCAAGTGCACGAGGCCCAAACTCCATCCGGCCTTGGAACCAGCCAAGCGCCTTACCATCGGCCAGCGCTGCCGCAGCCTCGGAGATCACGGCATCGGTTTCGAGCGTCGAGAATTTTGCCCCCGCGGCGGTCAGGCGCCGTTCAATGTCATCCTGTACAAAGGCCGGCCCCAGGTAAGATCCTTTCATTTTGTCTGTTGGGCCGTCGGTTTTGCGCTCGTGCTGCAGTTCCGTATGCCATGCCGCCAAAGCGGCCCCAACTGCACCTCCGGCATCCCCGGCGGCGGGTTGCACCCAGATATTCTTGAACGCGCCATCCCGCAGGATATGACCGTTGGCAACGCAGTTCAGTGCCACGCCCCCGGCCATGCACAGATTTTCGATGCCATATTCCTGCGCGGCAGAGCGGGTCAGCCGCAGCACGATTTCTTCGGTCACGGCTTGAACCGAGGCCGCGATGTCCATGTGGAACTGGGTCAGTGGGTCTTTTTCAGGTTGGCGCACAGGCTCGCCAAACAGGTCAGAGAAACGTTGGTTGGTCATCGTCAGACCAACGGCATAGTTGAAGTACTGCATGTCCAGCCTGAAGGAACCGTCATCCTTCAAGTCGATCAGGTTCTCCAGAATGACATCCTTGAAGCGGGGGGTGCCGTAGGGGGCCAACCCCATGACCTTGTATTCCCCGCTGTTGACCTTGAAGCCTGTGTAATACGTGAATGCGGAATAGAGCAGGCCGATCGAATGCGGAAAATGGATTTCCTTTTCAATCTTCAGGTCCTTGCCGCGCCCGATCGCTAACGTCGTCGTCGCCCATTCGCCGACACCATCCAGCGTCAAAACGACCGCCTCTTCAAAAGGAGAGGGAAAGAAAGCACTGGCAGCGTGGCTGAAATGGTGCTCACTGAACATCAGCTTGTCCCCGGGCCGAAACTCGGGATCGTGTCGGCGCAGTTCCCGGCTAAGTAAGTCTTTCTGAAACAGCTTCTCGCGCAGCCAGACCGGCATGGCCATCCGAAAGGACTTCAGCCCGCGCGGAGCGTAGGAGACATATGTTTCCAAAAGGCGTTCGAACTTTAGGAATGGTTTGTCATAAAATGCGATGTGATCGACGTCGCCAAGTCCAAGGCCAGCTTCACCTAGAACATATTCGATCGCATGAAACGGATACCCCGCATCGTGCTTCTTGCGCGTAAAACGCTCTTCCTGCGCGGCGGCGACCAAAGTGCCATCAACTACAATGGCCGCAGCGCTATCGTGATAGAACGCAGAGATCCCCAGAATTGCAGTCACGACCTGGCCCTAGAACAGAGTATAGATGAACGGAGCGATAGCCGAACCCTGACTGAGCACAATCAGTCCGCCGAAAAGCACCATCATGACAAGGATCGGAAGCAACCAGAATTTCTTTCGAAACCTGAGAAATTGCCACATCTCTACCAGAAACGACATCTGATACTCCTAAAATTGATTTCTCATTGGGCCCACATTTTCCGCGCGCTCAATCCAATATGTGTTCGTGCCTTTATCCAGCTTTTGTCTCAAAAGGTCCTTTCCCAAGGCCCTCATGATCAGCCCGGTTGGTGTCACGGTAAGAAAATAGACCAAAGCCATAACGATGGGGGCCACAATCGCCCCCAGAAGCAGGCCGAACTTTGTCCACAGCCGGTTTGCTCCGGACAGCAGCGATGGGCGTAGCAGGGTTATCAGCACAAATGCGGCGGCGATAATGAGAGACCAATACCGCAGACCTCCGCTATGGATCAGCGGCCAGAGCCCAATGATTGTGAATACGAACGCAAAAACGAACCCAAAATTGCGATTGCTGCCACCCTGGACTTCGTGCCGTGCCTCAATATCGATCATAATAAGATCATCTCATTCAGGTAACTCTAAGAACTCTTATACCGCCCTGTACAACCACTCAGGGAAACCAACTTTGTTAAATTATACACTCGGACCGTGGTATTGTCGCAAATTTTTTCAGCAAATGAGCCTAATTCACGGACTTCAGATCGTAAGCGCCAGTTTTGCAATCTGTTTGAGTGGGCAGGCCTCGAATTATTGTCGTAAACGCGGAAACAAAAGGGATGGGAATGTGAAACTGGCCAATTCTTGCGGTTCCTGAATTTGCTGATGGAACGATACAGGCAGTGCTACCCACTTCTCGGAAGTGACCGTATTTGGACATTTAGGCTGTGCCTTGTCAGTGATTGAAGGCTCACATCTGACGGTCTAGGCAGACAGAGGGTGTGTGTTCCGCCGACATGCGTCAATCCATCGAAAGCCATTATTCGCCTCAACGTGAGATCAATGTGAGACTGAATTATGCGTATGGCCGTGCCTTCTGGCGAAATTGACGTAGCGGCACTTAGCAACTCATTGCCGATGCCTACCGTGAATACGCGAGGACACGCCTGAATTGTGGCGATTTGGTGTCCATTGTTGCGATTAAGGAATCAATCCATCAAACCCTAGATTACCGCAACGGGAAGGGGAACAATTCCCGGTAACGAGTATCGAGTCCACTCGGAAATGAAGGCAATGGGGCATAATTGCCCCAATACAGGCAACCGTTTCCAAACATAGCCATATTTTGGCCTATCTGTCGCCCTTGTGCGGCTGTCCCCTCTGTCCTGGGTGTGCGGGATCTCTTGCGCTGCCACTCACAGCGCCTATGAAACAGAAGGTGAAATATGTCGACGACAATCACGGTAACCTCTGCGGCCGAGCTGAACCAAGCTTTGTCACAGGCGACAGGTGGGGAAACAATATTACTTGCAGCAGGCGATTATGGCGCGTTGAATCTCGGGGCCAAATACGCGTCATCCGTCACGATCAAATCGGCGGACGCGAATGCGCCGGCCACAATCTCGTCGATGAATCTGAACGGGGCGTCGAATATCGCGTTCGAAGAAATAAACTTCGATTATACTTTTGGCGGTGAGGCCAAAAGCTATAAGCCCTTCCAGATTCACAACAGCTCGAACATCACCATCGACAACTCCACGTTCTCGGGCGACTTGGCCTCGGGGGTCTCGGCGACGGATGATGGCTATGGGTGGGGCATGGGCCTATTGGTCCGCACAAGTTCCGACGTGACCATTTCGAACAGCGAGTTTTTCGACTGGCTCAAAGGGATGAACATCGGGTCCAGCAGCAATGTGACGGTCTCGGGCAATGACATACATTCGATCCGTTCGGATGGTATGTATCTCGACGGCAACCAGGGCGTTGTGGTCGAAGGCAACTATATTCACGACTTCGAGCGATCGCTTAACTCTGGTGATCACGGCGACTTTATTCAGTTTTCTAAGCTGCTGGGCCCCAGCAGCAACATCACAATCCGCGACAACGTCATCGACATGGGATCCGGGGATTGGGCTCAGTCGATCTTTATGGGAAGCGGTCATTCGGATCCCGGCGATCCGGCGATGTTCTATACGAATGTGCTGATCGAAAATAATACGATCTATAATGCACATACGCATGGCATCTCGGTGGCGGGTGCAAAGGATCTGACAATCGCGAACAACACTGTGCTGGCAGTGCCCGGTGCCTTGACCGGCGGCGTGTCGGTTCCAAAGATCTTTGTGTCCGGTGGTTCCCAGGATGTCACAATCAAGCAGAATGTTGTGTCCGCTATATCCGGGCCTAGCGGCCAACCGGACTGGAATGTAACGGACAATGCTTTGGTTCAGACCCACCAATATGACAACGTGTTCACGTATTATGCGACTGGCGCGCAAGATGGATACAACCAGTATGGCGTCATACCGGGCAGCATCGTTGACAACTTGAATGCGGGTTCGGATTTGGCTCAGCTGTTTCCGTTCTCTTATGACGCTTGGGTTGGAACCGCTACTAGCGGCGGCACCACTCAGCCCGGTGGTGGAACTACCCAACCCGGCGGTGGGACCACGCAACCCGATAGCGGGACGACCCAACCTGACAGCGGAACAACCCAGCCTGACAGCGGAACAACCCAGCCTGACAGTGGGACCACCCAGCCCGATAGCGGGACGACCCAGCCTGACAGTGGGACCACGCAACCCGATAGCGGGACGACCCAGCCTGACAGTGGGAAGACCCAGCCTGATAGCGGGACGACCCAACCTGACAGCGGGACGACCCGGCCTGACAGTGGTACAACTCAGCCCGACAGCGGAGTCACGCAACCAGATTCAAGCCAATCGTCTCAGATGATGTTTGATGACTTTGTTCTCGATATCGGGGGGTTGCTGAATCAAGACGAAATCGGACTAAAGGGCGACACGACCGTCGTGAATACTGGATCCGGGCCGGTTGTAGAATTCGATGGAAAAGACGACTACCTAAATTTGGGTCGACTTGAAGAATTCAGTGGTTCAAGTGAGCTTGGATTTACGATCGAATTTGCCCGGGACGAAGCCGATGGAAGCGCGCAGCGCCTTGTTTGGAATCACCAGAAAATTGGCTTGATTCTCAAAGACGATGGGCTGGTCGTGAAAGTCGCCAATAATGACGCCAAATTCCACAAAGGCTTCAAAGCAAAGGACATTGGCCTGAACGATCTCGAAAAACATGAGATCACCGTTCTGGTGGATGAAGACGAGGACCGCTTGCAGGTTCTTGTTGATGATCAAGTTGTCATTGATGAAACCGGCGTGGATTTAGACTTTAGCGATGTAAACAACCGGAATTGGACGATTGGATCCCAATGGGGGGCCGATATCGATGGTGAGGTCAGCGCCTTTGGGATCGATGATGAGGTTGATTTTGTCGATACAACTGTTTTCGACAATGCATTGATTGCCTGACGTTACTGTATGTAGCCAGCAGGCAAATTGAAACATCTTGGACAGGGCGCAAAATTGCGCCCTGTCGCTGATTGCGATACCTGTTTTTTCACATAACGCTATGTAAGATCTGTATTCTGTTTATGATCGTGATTTATGATTTTATCTGATCGCTATCGTTTCATTTTCATTCATGTTCCCAAGTGTGCGGGAACATCGGTTCGAAACGCTGTCTTACCTTTTCACGATGCCGACAGCCGGTTCCTGAAAACAGTAGAGCATCATCCGAAACTGGGTGAGATCGACTTTCGGCATTTGCCGCTATCATTGCTGCGCGAACTGGACCCTGAAGCGTTCGAAAAGTTTAAAACCTACGAAAGCTACGCGCTTTTGCGCGACCCGGTTCAAAGGTTCCGGTCCGCCATGGCGCAACGAGCCAAGATGTATCTGGGCAAGGAATTCGCGCAGCTTGATGACAGCGATATCCGTGACGAGGTAGGCAAGGTCATCGCCTATCTTCAATCCGATCCTGCAGTGATCGCACCGGATTATATCCATTTCGCCCAGCAATCGGGGTTTGTCGAGATCGACGGCAAACGGCTGGTTCGTAACCTATACCCCGTCGAACGGATTGATTGTTTCGTTTCTGATCTGGCCCGTCATATTGGCACCGATGCGTTGGAACTTGGCCATGCAAACCAGACCACGGTGTTTCGCTATCAGGGCCTGAGCCGTGTCATGTATGCAGGAAGTGCCGTTGCCAGGCGGGTTTTGCCCGGTCCGATACATGAAAAGCTGCGTATCTCGGCCCGGAAACTATTAATGAAACCAAGCACTTCTTCTGACTCTTCCGTGTTTGACCGGTCCGAAATCCGGGGGTTTGTGCAAGACTATTATGCCGCAGACATTGCTTTGCACCAAAAAGCGCTTGAGGATGTTGTCGCATAATCACACCCAATTCCGGTCCGGGCGCGACCGAACAAAAGCCGCTATAATCATGGTATTCATCAAAAGTGATTTTTTTCTATGATCTGTTTTCGGGATAACAGTCAGGCAGGATATAGTTCTGCTAACATATGCGCAAAGTGGTGGTGAATGTCATTGGAGGCATCGACAGGTACAAGACGGAATTTGCAGGCGGCGGGTGACAGCACCGGGCGCACATCCAGGCCGTTTGTCATACCTTTGCTGTTCATCGGCTTTACGCTGCCGCTCTATTTCGAAATCGCGGGTCTGCAACTCAGCGGGTATCGCATTGTTTTGCTGGTTTTCTTTTTTCCGGCCCTGATCCGCTGGCTTGACGGCTCGGGTGGGTATTATGCGCCTGATTTTCTTGTTCTGGGCTATGCGTTGTGGGCGGCGCTGGCGATCTTTTACCACCATGCCCTGTGGAGGTGGGAATATATTGGCATCTCGTTCATCGAGACGATTGGCCCGTATTTCATCGCCCGCTGGATGATACGGGATGAACACGCCTTTCGGGTTTTCGTGCGCTGGATATTTATTGCGGTGCTGCTGATGCTGCCGTTCAGCGTCTATCAGTTCATTGCGGACAGGTCATTGATCCTCGAGATATTCGGGAAAATCGGTAACGTTTACAATGTCGTGCAAGAGGAACCGCGCTTGGGCTTTTACAGGGCCCAAGGGTCGATGCCGCATCCGATCCTGTACGGTGTGTTCTGCAGTGTTGCCTTCTCGCTGGTCTGGTACGTCCTGGGATATGGCAAAGGGTTCACGTTCAAAATGTCCCGGGCCGGCAACGTCTTGCTTGCCACGTTTGTATCCCTGTCGTCCGGGGCCTGGCTGTCGATCGTGGTGCAGATAGCCTTAATGGCCTGGAAGACCATATTCGCCTTCCTCCAGAGAAAGTGGAACCTGCTGCTTTACATGTTTGCAGGGCTGTATTTGTTCCTTGAGATTTTCGCAAACCGGCCTCCGGCCCAGATTTTCGCGGCTTATCTGACGCTCAAGAAATCGACGGCGATGAACCGGATTTTCATTTTTACTTTTGCCTCTGACGATGTCCTGAACAATCCGATTTTTGGGATTGGGTTCAATGAATGGTCGCGCCCGCGCTGGATTGTTGGAAGTGTTGATAATTTCTGGCTGGTTGTCGCTTTGCGCTACGGGTTGCCGTCGCTGATTTTCATCGTGGCGGCCATCGTGATGACTTTCGTGATCTTGGGGCGCGCCCAGCTGTCTAGCAAATTGGAAAGTTACCGGTTGGGGTATCTTTTCGCCCTGACCGGGTTCTGTGTTTCAGCCATCACAGTGCATGTCTGGGACGCCACATTGTGCCTTTTGATGTTCCTGCTCGGTGCGGGGATCTGGATGGTCAATACCAAAGAGGAAAGCGATCAGCTGCAGGTCGAGGCGAACCAACGTCGCACGCGGCGGATAAGGTATACGCGGTTCGGGCCTGAGGAAACATAAGCGGCCAAAAGGCGACGGTGCGTTTGGTGATTAAGTGTATAAGGAAGTCGACAGGTGTCAGTTCAGCAAAGCAAGATTACGACAGATGCCGGGATTGGCCGCAAGCCGAAGCGGTCGGAACTGCAGAAAAAACTAACTCAGGTGCCGATCACGTTTCGCAAGAATTACGGGCTTCTGAAAAACCTTGAATTCTGGCAAATCCTTCCGCTTTTGATGGCCATTCGGATGCGGGCGCGGGCTTCTGAAGAAGAGCAGCCCAAAATTTTTGTGGGCACGCACCACAAGGCCATGACCACCTATTTCAAGGCGGTGCTCAAGCTTCTGGCCTTTGGGCTGAATGCCCGGTTCGAGGATATTTCGAAAGAAGCCCCGCAATCGAAGACCCGGGTTTTCCTATCGACCCATAGCCGAACGCCCTGGTCTGAAATCGGACCATACCGGGGAATACATATCATGCGGGACCCGCGGGATATGATCGTATCTTCCTATCACTATCACCTGTGGACGAATGAGCTTTGGGCCCATGTCCCGGATGAAAGTGGGCGGACATATCAGGAAAAGCTTCAGGCGGTGGACAAGACCGAAGGTCTGTTCATGACAATCCGTCATTTCATCTTTTTCAGTCGCGAAACGCTTGAGACCTGGGATCTGGATGACCCGGATATTCTCGAGGTCTCGTATGACGATCTGATGGGGGATAAGCGTGATGAGCTATATTCGGAGATATTCAGTTTCCTCGGACTGACCGGAAAAGAACATGAACTGGGCGTCCGTTTGATGCGCTTGTTCGAGGCCGGAAAGCGCAGCAAGGTCTCTGCCACGGAAATCAATGAACGCGCCCATATCCGCAGCGGTCGTAGCGGGCAGTGGAAAGACGAACTGGAACCCGAGCATCTGGCCTATATCGAACAGGAGCTGGGGTACATTCTGGAGAAATTCGGATATGCCCGATCATCTGCCGCAGGATCGCAGGGCGCTCTCTGAGGGTTGCTTATCGCAGAGGCAGAAGCTGCTTTCTGATCATGCCAACTGCGCGGCGCAGGCGTCTGGCAGCGGGCATCTGGCCCGCAAGTATCGCGTCAATCTCAGTCGGTGTCATATCCCCGCGCAGGGACGTGCGCGGGCGCAGAAAGGCGGTGTCGCTCATATACCCGGTATCGCTGGAAAATGCCGTCCTGTAGCCATTGCGGCGCAGGGCGCGCAGGACGCGGGCGTTGTAGCGGCCGAAGGGTATTCCCGCTTTGGTCACCGGACCACCGCACAGCTCCTGCAACACATCGCGTGATTGAGTCAGTTCCTGCTCAAGCGTTTCGGCTTCTAACTCGCTCCAGGCGACATGGGCGATCCCGTGGCTGCCAATGCCCATTCCGGCGGCCAGCAATGCCTTGACGTGGTCGCGGGCCAGGGAGCCGGTTTCGTCAAGCCGCCCCGTCAGCACAAAGAACGTCGCGGTCAGTCCCCGCTGGTTCAGGGCGGGCAGGGCGATCTCGTAATCCGACAGGTTGCCGTCATCGAAGGTCAGAACAAAGGCCTTCGGATCGGGGCTTGCCGCAACCCGGTCCAGAACGTCGCTAAACTGGGCCCGGGACAGCCAATACGGTGCTTCGCCTTCTTCAAGGTCGCGCGCCGGAGTGCCTATTCCGTGGAAGTTCAGACCGATCAGCCGGGCCATATCAGGACCTCAGCCTTTTGTGCAGGGTTTCGGCGACGTCGATCAGACCGGCCCCAAGCCCGTTTGGCCGGGCCTCATAGGGTCCCGCCGCCATGATGTCCGTTCCGCCCGTGCGCAGTTTGAAGCGGGTGACGCTTGGATTTGCCTCGGCATCGATCCCGCCCAGATCGAAGCATTTCAACCCCCGTTCGCGGCAATACAGCATGGACTGCCACATCAGGTAGTGCCCGGCATTGAGCTTCCGCCCGGCCTCGGACGTGGCCCCAAACAGATAGATGGCGTTCGGGCCTGACACCCCGATCGTCATGGTGCCGATATCCTCGCCATCTTTACGGGCAATCAGAACGTCATGGTCGAAATCCGGCCCTGACAGCGCATAATAGAATTCCGGAGGGATATCGGGCTGAAACCCCTTGGCATCCCGCACCTGTTCATAAAGGCGGCTGAAGCGGCCTGACTGGTCCAATATCGGGCCGATTTCCAGCTCCAGCCCGGCTTTCAGCGCATTGCGTAGAGGGTTGCGCCATTTGCCGTGCAGGGCGCGCATCAGGCTGTCGTCCTCCTGATCCGGGTCGATCAGCACGGTGCGGTAGGGCGCGGCTCGTTCAGTCGGTGTGAAGCCTGCGCGCGCAATCGCATCCTCTGCCGGGGAGGCATGAACCGGAAAGCGCAGGCGCAGGACATGCCCTGCGGAATGCACATGGTCGCGTAGCCCCGACAAAATTGAACAGAGGGTGTCTGGGCCGGGTGCGGGCAAATCGTTGGAAGCGGTCAACGGCCCTGCGGCGATCCACGCAATGCCCCGGTTCAGAACCGGAATCTTTTTGATCCTCAAGCAGGCTGCGGCAACCGGTTTGTCCTTTGCATCGTACAACGCGACAAATTCCGTGGTTGCGCCGATCCGTTTGGCCGCAGCGAGCGCGTAGGTCAGGCTCTGTTCATAGGTCAGGTCCCGGAACCGCGCGCTGAGCGCGGGCCATTCCTGTTCGGGCAGAACTTTTACGGACAGCTGTTCAGTGATCATGCCGGGGTCATATCCGTGTTCTGATCCAGGCGGACCATAAAGGTTTGTGCCCCAGCGGGATCACCGATCGCAGGCGGGGGGCGATGCGACCGAACCAGAGCCTGTAATAGGCCAGATGCAGAAAGCGCGCCCAGCCGAGGCTGATTTTGATCAGGAAAGACGACCACGCCGACTGCCGCGAGACGATCAGACGGTGGGTGGCCACCGATTCACCGCCATAGATCAGTTTGTATCCGTATGCGCCGATCCCGGCCTCGATCCGGGTCACGCCTGCGCTAATCAGTTGCTCGATCATCTGGATCAGGCCGATCTTGCCCAGACTCAGGCGTTCCAGTTCCGGGTCGGTCGATCTGGCGGGCAGCCGCCAGTGGCAAACCTGTCCCGAGACCAGACAAAACTGGGTGGAAAGGGGGCCGTCCCGACCGTGCTGTTCGACGAACCAGGTTTCATGGCTTTGTAGCATTGCATCCGCCAGATCGCTGTAGAATGCCGCGCTGCCGGGCCAGTCTATGAAATGGCCGCCCTTTCCGATCTCTTGCCATTGCCGGTTGTGAAAGCCGACAAAATCCCGGAACTGATTGCTGCCGGGATGGACCAGCGCAGTGGTCAGACCGTGATCTTTCTGCAGGTGTTTCAGGTCCCGCCGATACTGGCTGCGCCGCTTCTTGGACAGGTTTGCAAGATAGCCGTCAAACGTGTCGGGCAGTTCGAAAACGGTATGTGTGCCAGAGGGTGCATCGGACAGGGTCAGGGCCGGGGTGTTGTTGTTTTGAGTCACAACATCCCGAACACCGGTGAGTATGGTGCCACGCTCAGACGCGGGGCTGAAGCTGACCAGATGGACGCGGCCTTCATCTAGCAGGCCGGTGAGGGCTTCTGCAAGGCTCTGCGCCAGCACGTGGTTTTCGGCCGCCAGCCGGAAAAGCACCGTGTTTGGGTCCGTCGCGGCCAGTTTGGCGATGCGTATTCTGACCGGCCCGGCCCAGACCGAATGGATCATGAAGGGCAGCAGAGCGACCAGCTGACCCTGCGCATCGTGGACCACAAGGGTTCTGAGCGCCCTGCCGCGCCCGAAATGGGCCCACCAGGTCAGGACCCAGACCGGTGTGGCATAGATATCCGCCCCTGTCCGCTGGGCCAGAGCAGTCCATTCTGCGGCGATGTCCTCAAGGGGCTCTGTCCCATCGACCCATTGAAACATCATCTGGGTGCCCGTGTCCTTCACTCTGTCGGCTCCTGCCGGGTCAGGTGATACCGCAGCGAGGCTCGCGCCAGACGCCGCCTTGCGGCGGCCTCGTCCCGCCGGTTCGCGGCTGACAGGGCGAAGCGCAATATGGAAGAGCCGACAAAGATCATCCGGCCCAGGAGCGCGCCACTCAGACCATAGTGTTTGCGCAGGTAGATCATCTTGCTTTTCTGCATCTGTACGAACATGCGTGACCGGATCTGAACGGTGCTTTTTCCACCGCCATCCAGATGCAGGATCTGCGCCTCGGGCGCAAAGACGCAACGCCAGCCTGCATCGCGAATGCGGCGGCACCAATCGGCCTCTTCCGAGTAGACAAAGAAGGCCTCGTCCAGCAGGCCCACGGCTTCAAAGACACGACGGGGCACCAGCATGAACATGCCCGAAACAACGTCAACCTCGCGTTCCGAGCACCGGTCCCAGTCGCCATATTCAGCATGGTTGAGGAACCGGTTCTGCGCTGACAGGCGGCGCAGCCCAAACTCGCTCAGCGCCAGATTGCCCGGACCGGGATCGGCAAAACAGGTGCGCTGGATCGTGTCCTCATCCTCCAGAACCTGACATCCGACACAGCCGACGTCAGGATGCTGCGCCAGCCAGGCCAGCATGGTGTCGATTGCGCCATTCAGAATGATAGTGTCGGGATTGAGTAGCAGCAGGTTGTCGCCCTGCGCGATCTCCAGCCCCTGATTGTTCGCGGCGGCAAATCCCCGGTTGGCGTCGTTGGCAATCAGCCGGACATCGGAAAACTCATCGCGGACAAGATCGGCTGATCCGTCGCTTGATGCGTTGTCGACAACGATGACCTCATGCGGGTGCTGCGTTTCGCGTGCGATCGAGAGCAGGCAGTCCCGAAGAATATCCCGGGTATTCCAGTTCACGATTACGATGGAAACAGAGCATTCGGCATGTGTGCTATGCGACGATGAAATCATGAAACCCTATTCTCTTTAAACGCATACATCTTCAAATTGTTTAGCCATTGTTCGAATCTATGAATACACTGAACTCGGTCAAACGATGACCGTTGTTAAAAAGTAGCTGTGGAATTCAAAGTAAATATATCAGCGTATTGAGGTATTAGTTTGGCAGTGCAGCATTTTGCGGGGCAAGACAGCGTTAAGATTGAATGCATTGATACCCTGAGCGCAGAGCAACGCGCTGAGTGGGTGGCGTTCCTGAATGCGGCCAAACGCCAGCACCCCCGGCAATCGCCACTGTTTGCAAATTCGGAACAAAAGCTGGGAAACAAGGTGATTTATGCCTTGGCGCGCCGTGGTGAGGCGCTTGCAGGTGTTGCCCTGCTTTCACTTGAACCGCATCCGTTTCTACCTGGCGCCTGGTCCCGTGCCTTTTGCCTGAGCGGACCGGTTTGCGACAATACAGCAGACATGAAAAGCTTTCTGGAAGCCCTGTGCCGACAGCCCGAGCTTGCCCGGGTCGGCAGTCTGAATGTCACGCCGTTCTGGACCGAAGAAGATGCGGAAACGCTAGATGCGGTTCTTGCGCGCTCAGGGTGGCGCATCGCCGAAGAAGAACAGTTTCGTCAAACCGGATGGGTCGACATAACCGGAACGCCGGACGAGATAATGAAGGCTTTTTCCAAAAGCGCACGGCGCGAGGTCCGGCGCGCCGAGCGGCAAGGTGTTTCGATCCATGCAGCACGCACACCCGATGAATTTCACATCTTTTTAGAAAGCATGAACCGGTTGCGGCACCAGCGAGGGCTGCAAGAGCTGGATGTGCCTGCCTACGAGGCGACGTTCGAGGACGTGTTGTTGTCGGGCGATCTGGGAACCGTACTTTTGGCTTGGCAGCAAGAGGTCTTTCTGGCGGGGCTTTTGGTGTATCGCAGCAAGGATGTCGTGCACGGGCGGCATTTCACCACCGAACCGGACCATCTGCGCGTAGCGGGCAACCTGCGGATCGCGCCGGCCCTGTGGCTGGAGGCGATGGTCTGGGCCAGACAAAAGGGCTGCCGTGTTCTGGATGTCGAAGGGTACCGGACGCCGGTTCCTGGCGAAAAGAAATTCAAAATCCACAAATATAAATCGGAATTCAATCCGCAGGTGGTTCAGCGCATTTCTGCGCGGGAAAAGATTGTGAACAGGCATGTCTATCTGACAGGGAATGTGCGCAGTCTGATCCGGGGGAAGCTGAAAAAGGTCAAGCGGGCTGTCACGGGTTGACCCTGCACTCCCGGACGAATGGTTGGTGAAACGAAACATGAAGCTGGTAAAAAAAGGTAAGATACAGCTGATTCTGGGCGCCGCGCAGCGGGGACCGGGGGCCTTGGCCCGGCAGGTCTGGCTGGCCCTGATGGACAGCTTTGTCCGCAAGCGCCATCTGGTTTTTCGGCTGGACGCGGGCAGCCGTGAAGGCGGCCCTAAGGCCGGGCAAAATGCGGCGCAGGTGCGGGAGATCCTGTCGCCGGGTGATTTCCCTCAAGACGCGCTGGCTTTGCTGAATGATCCCGAGGCCGCGCATGACTGGGGGGCGATGGGGTGGCTCGAGGCCGGATGGCGGCTTTGGGTGCTGGAAAAAGACGGTCACGTTCAGGCGTTGGCCTGGGTCCGGGATGCCGCACATAGCCGCGATTTTTTTGTGCCCCTGAATGAGTACGAGGAGTTGTTCTGGCATATCTACGTCCTGCCGCAATATCGGGGTAGGAATTTGCAGGGCCAGCTTTGGAAGGCGATCGTCGCCGACCGGATGGCCGATGGGGTTCAGGGTTTTTTCACCAATTGCCGGGATTACAATGTGCCATCCAAACTCAATATTCAAAAAGTGGGGTTTGTGCCCGTTGGACATTGCGATGAAGGCCGCCTGACACGCCGTCGCGTTTGGCGAAGCTACTAAGGGGCAGTGGGTGAGATGACCACCGACACAGGGAAGAACGCGCTTTATTGCGGTGATCCGCCAATGCGGCTGGCCAATCTGTTTCGCCGCGATCCCGCAGGCGGATATGCGGCCCTGTTTCAGGACCGTTCGGTTTTCTGGAGCTTCAATACCCGTGTCGCGATCCGGGCGGCCTGCGATCTTCTTGACCTGCAGCCGGGGGACGAGGTTCTGGTCCCAGCTTACAATTGCGGATCGGAGGTTGACCCGCTGATCGACGCTGGTCTTTCGGTCCTGCAGTATCCGGTTGCCGAAAATCTGTGTGCCGATCCAGAGCGTATTGCGCCGCTTATTACGGAGAGGACGCGTGCCATTTATGTGACGCATTATTTTGGAGTGATCCAACCCGCCCTGGCAGAGTTGCGCGCATTGTGTGACCGGCACGGTCTGCGCCTGATCGAAGATTGCGCGCTGAGCCTGCTGAGCGGCACTTCTCCGGCGGATGGCCGAACTGGCGATGTGTCGGTGTTCTGTTTCTACAAATTCCTCCCCGTCCTGGGGGGGGGCGCGCTGGTGATCAACGCCCCGGACCTGACCACAGCAAATCCGTTTTCACGGCCTGCGCCGCATAAACGAGTGGCAAAGACGCTGGCCCGCACCGGTTTGGTCAATGTGCTGGGTCCGCAGCGCATCAAAGGGTTGAAACAGGCCTTGCGCGGATCAGATCAGGTGGAACCACAGGCTGGCCGTGCCGACGGGCAGCTCGAAGATATTCCTTGGCATTACTATTTCGACCCGACCCTGCGGAATGCGCGCATGAGCTTCTTTGCGTCACGTCCGCTGCAGGCCTTTTCCGTGTCTCAGGCCATTGCGATCAGGCGGTCGAACTGGGAACGCTATCGGGACCTGCTGGAGGGCATGCCGGGCATACAGATGCTTGTTCCCGCGCTTGCGCCCTCGACCTGTCCGCTCAATATGCCGGTCATGGTGGACGACCGGGACCGGATCGTGCAGCGGTTGCAGGACCGCGGGATCGGGGCAACGCCCTGGTGGGCAGGCTTCAACCGCAATCTGGGCTGGACAGGTCAGGAGGAGGCGATGGCGATCAAGGACCGCACTTTGACATTGCCGTTGCACCAATATCTGTCAGAGGCGCATGTCGATCACATCGTATCCGAACTGAAAGACGCGCTGTCGGTCTGAGCCTGCAGGGTAGAATCTCAATGCGCCGCGACGAATCTGGACCTGATCTTGGCCACCAGTTCAAAAACCAGGCTTTCAACACCCTTGGGCTTTCCGGCCAGTTGCCACAGCAGTAGATGCGTGCCGATATAGGCAAACACTCCGACCAGAACCTTGACCGCAAACCGGAAGCGCAGCAGCGGCAGGTCATCCGCCGTTTCATAGGCCCAGCCCACCGCGTCGCCGCTGCCATAGGCGCTGCTGACAAACAGCACAGCCGCGATCATGGCCAGCGTGGATGCAAAAGACCGCCAAGCAACGGTGAGTGGCCCAAAGAACGTGCGGGTTCCATAGCGCTTCGCGATCATCAGGGTCGTAAAGATCGTAACCAGACTGGCGGTCCCCGCTGCCAGCAATGCGCCCGTAAAGCCGAACTGAACGCCTTCGCGCATCAGCAGGCAGACAAAGACCAGAAGAAACGTGTTCCGGATGAACAGGATCTTGGTCGACCCTTCAATGTAAGAGGCCGACCGGACGTTTTCCTGCAGCGTTTCAAGCGCCTTGAGCGGTGCCAGGATCCAGATCACCTGTGCCACGCCCAGCCATTGCCAGCCGATCACCACAACGACGATGTGATTGGCGACCAGCGCCATTCCAAGGGAAATGGGTAGCACGATTGCAAGAAGCAGTTCGTTCAAGCGGTTAAACGCCTCATCCTGTCGATCGGTATTGCGTGATATGTCTGCAAGCCCAGGGTAAAGTACGCGTTGCAAGGGGGCGAACAGCTGTGTTGTGACAAGCGTGCTCAACCTGTTGCCCAACCGGAATATACCGCCATCGGCCAGCCCGAGGGTCGCGCCGATGATGAGTTGCGGCATGTTGTTCGAAAAAAACAGAGAGACCTGAGCGCCCGTGGTCCAGACCGAAAATGACAAGCAGTCGCGCCAGCGGGCCAAGGACAGTCGCATTGTCATGGGGGCCATGCTGAATGTTAGGATGCTGCGGGTTACGAGTGCGCAGAAGCTGGCGACAATTATTGCCCAGAAATCACCCCAAAGCCAAGCCAAGCTGATTGCAATAATCGAATACACGATCCGGCTTATGGTTTCTTCCCCGGCAGCGAAACTGAAGCGCAGCTTGCGTTCAAAAAGGACAAAGCGCGGACTTTTCAAGGCGATGATCAGGGACAAGACACACAGCACCGGGGCAAGCTGGATCAGCTCGGGTATGTCAAGCAGGGCAAGTAAAGGCTGGGTCACGTAAAAAAACAGCGCCCCGGCGACACCGAGGATCACCTGAAAAGTGAACACCGTGCTCAAGTGTTCCTGGCTGACTTCGTCAAGTCGTATGAGAACGACGGCGATCTGCCGCTGCATCATCTCAAGGAAGGCTGTTGCAACCAGGAAATAGGCTGCGATGCCGAAATCTTTGGGTGTCAGCAGCCGGGCTGTTACGATCAGGGTAAGCAGCCCCAGTACTTGCCGAAACAAGCTGGATGCAAACAATGTGGTTGCCCCCACCGCAAGAGCGGACGTGCGGGAAGATGTGCTTTTAGCCGGAGCAGGCTCGGACGGCTGCTTCAAGATATTAACCTTCTAAACTCACAACAAACGACGCATCTCTACGTTAATGTTTCCAAATTCGCGATCCTTTGAGGAGTCCTGAGACGTATAGGAGCGCGATTCTGGCTTTCTGTCCGGACGATTGATAGTTGCCCGCATAGTGCTATTTTGTATGCGCCTCGCGACGGTTTTGTTTCATTTTATCAGAGTATACTCGTATCTCGTACCAGTAGATTGAATTCTGTTTCAAAGTGTAATCTCAATTGGTGCCATGAATTGGACACCAAATGCAGAAAGAAGCCAAGCGCGACGGTTTGTATGTCTTTGGTCGCGGTCAGGCAGAGAATTGAGTGCTGAGTTTTAGAGCGGTATTGCGGTATGAAAATTGCGATTTTTGGTTTGGGATATGTGGGCTTCACGGCAGCGTGCTGTCTGACCCGCGAAGGGCACGAAGTGGTCGGCATTGATGTGAACGCTGACAAGGTCGCGGAAATCAATGCCGGGCAACCCCCGATCAAGGAACCGAAAGTGGCCGAGCTGCTGACCGAGGCGCTCAGCAGGAAACTGGTTCATGCTGTGGTCGAGATACCGGACCTGTTCGATGTGGATCTGGCCATTGTCTGTGTCGGTACGCCCAGCTCGACCGATGGGTCGCATAACATGGATTTTGTGGCCGAGGTGACGCGCCAGATTGCCGAGACCGTGTCGCCTGATCGGGTGCGACCGTTGACGGTTGCGTATCGGTCGACCTTCCGGCCCGGCACGGTGCGCCAGCTGATCGAGCCGATCTTCCGGAGCCAACTGGGGGATCAGACGGCGCAGGCCGTCGAAATCATCTATAACCCGGAATTCCTGCGCGAAGTGTCGGCGGTGGACGATTACTTCAACCCGCCCAAGATCGTTGTCGGAACCGCGGACGGAAACCGGTCTGACGTGATGGATGCCCTGCACGAAAATCTGGATGCCCCGGTGTTCTACACCGCCTTTGAAGAGGCCGAGATCACCAAGTTCGTCGACAATACCTGGCACGCAACCAAGGTAGCCTTTGCCAATGAGATCGGCCGGATCTGCCACCGGATGGGGGTGTCGGCAAAAACCATGCATGAGATTTTTGTCTCGGACACCAAGCTCAACATCTCACCCTATTACACCCGCCCCGGGGGCGCGTTTGGGGGGTCCTGCCTGCCCAAGGATGTCCGCGCGCTGCAGCATATCGCCAGTGAGGTGGGCGCGCATACGCATCTGATCGACAGCCTGTTGCAGACCAATCAGGCGCATAAGACCTATCAGGCGCAGGACATCATGGAGCGGCTGCCCGAAGGGGCCCGGGTGCTGATGGCGGGGCTGGCCTTCAAGGCCGGAACCGATGATCTGCGCGAAAGCCCCAATGTTGATATTGCCCGGCGGTTGCTGGACGCAGGCTATCAACTGTCGGTCTATGATCCGGGCATCGAACCTGCTGACCTGCGGGGCCAGAACCTGGGCTATGCCTTTACCCATTTGCCCAATGTGGGCAGCTTGCTGGTGAACCGCGCCACGGCCGAGGCCGGACCCTGGGATCTGGTGATCGGATCAAACCGGATCGTGCGTGATTTAAACCTTGGAGATACAGAGGTGGTGCGGACCTATGAATATGACTAGCCCTCCGCCTGCCGTTCAACCGATCTCGTTTGAGGAACTGCGCCAGACCCAACCTTTGAAGGGGCTGAAAGTTCTGATCGTGGTCGAAAACCTGCCCGTGCCCTTTGATCGCCGCGTCTGGATGGAGGCGCGCACGCTGGCCGCCGCAGGCGCGCTGGTCTCGGTCATCTGCCCCACTGGCAAAGGCCATGAGGAACGTGCCTGGGAGGACGAAGGCATCAAGGTCTATCGCCATCCTCTGCCTTTGGATGCCAGCGGGGCGCTGGGGTACCTGCTGGAATATGGCGCGGCGCTGTTCTGGGAAAGCTGGCTGGCGCTGAAGATCAAGTTCACCCGCGGTTTTCACGTCATCCATGGCTGCAACCCGCCCGATTTGATCTTTCTGGTGGCGCTGCCCTTCAAGCTGTTTGGCGTGCGCTACCTGTTCGACCACCACGACATCAACCCCGAGCTCTATGAGGCCAAATTCGACAAGCGCGGCTTCTTTTGGAAGCTTATGAAGACGTTCGAGCGGCTGACCTTCGCCTCGGCGCGGGTGTCGATTGCCACCAATGAAAGCTATCGCAGGATCGCTGTCGAACGGGGCCGCATGGCGCCCGAGGATGTCTTTGTTGTCCGCTCGGGCCCGGACCTCAGCCGTTTGCAGCACCTGACCCCGAACCCAGACTGGCGCAACGGTCGGACGTATATGGTGGGCTATGTCGGCGTGATGGGCGATCAGGAGGGGATCGACCTACTGCTGGAGTCGGTGGTGCATCTGGTGCAGGTCCATGGGCGCGACGATATCCAGTTCTGCCTTGTGGGCGGTGGTCCCAGTCTGGACAAACTGCGCCAGCAATCGGTGGATATGGGGCTGTCGGATTATGTCACCTTCACTGGCCGCGCACCGGATCATGACCTGTTCGAAGTGCTGTCGACCGCCGATGTCTGCGTGAACCCGGACCGGGTGAACGAGATGAACGACAAATCCACCATGAACAAGATCCTCGAATATATGGCGTTTGAAAAACCGATCGTTCAGTTCGACGTGACCGAAGGCCGGTATTCAGCGCAAGAGGCGTCTCTGTACGCGCGCGCCAATGATCCGGTGGACATGGCAAACAAGATCACCGAGCTGTTGGCGGATGAAGACCGCCGCGCCACCATGGGCCGTTATGGTCGCGCGCGGGTTGAGGCGGAAATGGCCTGGCCCCATCAGGTGCCCGCCCTGATCGCGGCGTATCAGCGGATTTGGAAAGGGTAAGGCCCGCCTATTTGGCGGTTTGTTTGGCCTTGATCCGCCCCGGCGCTTTGATCCGGTGCCTCAGTTTCATGGCGGGCGCTTCAACCAGATGCCAGGACAGAACGGCGCAGATCAGGGTGAAGGGCATCGCGATGGCCATGTTTATGGCAGGGGTCGTGACCCCCGATTGCGCCACAAGCTGCTGGATGGGAAAGGCGTAAATGTAAACGCCATAGGAATAGTCGCCCAGCCGATTGTAGTTCAGCAGCAGTGGTACTTTGGCGTATCCGGCAAAGAACACTGCATAAGACAGGCTGACGGCAAACACGGGCATGAACAGCGGTGTGAACCAGGCGACGACGGTCACGGCTGTCGCCCCGAAAAGCACGCCCCATGACAGGGGAATTTTGTCGCGCCAGATGTAAAACACCATCCCTGTAAGGAATGTCAGCCCAAGCTCTGCAAGCTGTTCGATGCGCGGGTTAAGCTGCAAAGCCATCGTTGCGGCATAGATGCACAGGAACAGTAGTGTTATCCCGGCAAAGACCTTTCGGCTTTTAAGCAGGCCAAGAAGGCCGCAAATAAAGACACCGGTATAACAGGTGACCTCATAGGACAGCGACCAGAGCGAGCCGTTGATCCCCGCACCGCCGGGGTTGGATTCGAACACGCCAGGCAGGTTGTATTTCAGATCGAACAACAGCATGTTGCGCGCGAAATATTCGCCGGTTGCGGTCCAGAACACAGCAGGATCAGCGTCGGTCACCACAAAGCCGGCTACCAGGATGGTCACGAAAAGCACTGTGGCAAGGGCGGGAAACAGCCGTAAGATCCGGGCTGTCAGGAACGAAACCACGGATGATTGCCGGTCAAAGCTGCGCGTGATGAAGAACCCGGAAATGGCGAAGAAAATCCACACACAGACCGTTCCCAATGTCAGGCCGTGCAGCAGCTTTTCAAGCGGCTGTGGGGCCTCGCCGCCCCAGCTAATAGGGTAGGCATGCGACACCAGAACACCACTGGCCGCAAGAATGCGGATCAGGTTGAAATTGTTATCGCGACCGTCCGCGCGGTCCGCGATGAACCTGGCGGTCCCTGTGGGTGATATGCTCGCAGCGCTTGCTTTCATCTATGGGTCTCTGGGTCGATCATATCCTGAAGGCGGGGCTATGGGGATGTTGCGCGTTGATACAGCGTCCACGGCTCGGTTGCGGCCAGTATCCTGAAGCCATCGACCTGTTGCCGGAAGGAATCCACCGCACAGACCACGACGGTATCCGCCTGTGCCTGTGACAAGACAGCCAGCGCCGAGGGCACCGTGTATTCCGTATCTCCGCTGATCTGCCGGGTTGCCGTCTGTATATCGTTCAGCGGTCCGACCAGCCGGATGGGCTGCTGTGTGGGATTGGCGAATGTCGGCACAGCGGTCCCGTTGAACACCATGAGAAATGACAAGGGGATACAACTGGGTCTGAACATCTGCGGATTTCTGGTGTCCTCCAGATAAGCCCCTGCACCTAGACTGAGCGTGTCGTGGGTGTTGAGCGCGTCGAGGAAGGCCGCGTAGTTCCTGCCATCCTGATACCACCCGGTGGTCAGCACCAGGTTCCGGATCAACAACAACCCGGCAAGCGTTGCGATTGCCGCTTGCCGGTAAGACGGTTTTGCGTCTGGGTCCAGGGACAGGCTGGCGGCCAGAAGCGTCAGCAACAGAAGCGGGGTCCGCTCGCTGAGATGTCCGACCCCAAACAGGTTGGGCGGTATGATCACAACCAGCACGGCGCAAAGCGCAACGGCAAGTTTCATGCGTTTGTCGATGTGCCAGACACCGGTCAGCAGGCCGCAGATCAGCGCCCCCCACAAAACAATGCCGAACCCGTAATCGAATGCACGCCAGGTTGAATCCGCCACCCGCAGAAAGCCGTCGATGCGCAGGAAAACCTCGGTGCTCAGCCGCTCCCACAAGGTTCCTTTTTCAGCATGTGCCAGCAGGTTTGAAACTGATGAGGCTGCGCCCCCGCCTGCGGTTTTCGTCTGCAGGAACAGCAGGACCGGGGCGACGGCGATCAAGGCCAGCCTGCCAGCCCGTCGCGCAGGTGTGGCAAAACCCGGGTAACCGGCGCGAAGCGCCAGTGACAGCTCGACCATACCCAGTATCAGACCCCAAAGCGCGAATGCGAAGCCGTGGATAAAAAACAGCAGAAGACCCAGCACAGATGCCACGAGCAGCTGGCGTTTCGGGCGGTCCTGTGTTGTAATCCAATACCCGGTTGCGCCCAAAAGAACGCCAAGCCCAAGCAGAAAGTTCGAAAATCCCCAGATCAGGATGTGGTTATATGCAATCAGCCCGGCCAGCAGCACGTTCAGTATCGCGATCCGGCCGTGCAGGACATGCGACAGGTAAAGGACGCCAACAAAGGGTGCGGCGATGATAAGCCCGGCGATCAACTTGGCCCCAAGCAATGGGTGAAGCACCTTCATGATGCTCACGCCGACAATATCGAGACCGAGATTTGGCAGCAAATGCCAGGCAGCTTCGTAATGCTGTTGCAGCGATTTTGAATCCGGTAGGTTTGCCAGAACATAGTAGCGTGCAATGTGGGCATAGAAATCCGTCAAAGGCAGAACGGGCGTCACGAACAACGGAAAAAGACTGACGAATATGGTCAGTACCAGAACCGTGCGCTGGACGTCACTATCGATAGACGTATTCATCTTTGCCGTACACTCATACTTTTTCATACACTCAATAATTAAACGTTTTGTCGGCCAACAATCAGAACCACCTCACCATACAGTTATTAGGTTCAGAAGTGATTTGAAATTTTAGATACACCTGTCATGAGGCAAAGGCTTGGCAGCCGTATAAATTGATCGTGCTCTGGTTGCATCTCCTTCACATGCGTCGTGCTGAACCGGGTAAAGAAATGGGTTGGTCATTCATATCTGAAAATGGCTGTCATTGCGGGACAAAGCGGGGCAGCGGCCTCAGGCTGGATTCCATGAAGCGCTGCAGTCTGGCATCCGCGTCGGCTTCGGTTTCGCCGGGCAGGATGGGGGTCACAAAGCGGACCAACGCGCCATCGGTCCGGCCCAAGGTGAACCCGTCCTGAATGACGCTGATCTTGGCGCGGAAATCGTTGACCATGCGTTTTCCGCGCTGTTCGAACCAGTAATAGACAAGCTGTTTTGACAGCTCTTTCTGGATCACCGCGCGGTTGACGGTGAAACTGCCATATGGGGTGTCGCCGGGATTGATCTCATACAGTTCCAGGCTGAAGATTTCCCAGCCGCCGACCGGCAAACAGACCTCGGGGGAGTGGATGCCGTCTCCATCGGTTTGCTTGTTGTAGAAGGCCACAAACATGTTCACGTAATCGCCGGAACCGGTGTCGATATAGGTGGCATTCAGATAATCACTGGCCCCCAGCGTGTTTTCTACCTCGGGGTTGAGGCTGGTGGTCGATCCCGACCAGGGTCCAAGCTGGCGTGGGTACAGGACAAACGGATCACGCTCGATGGGCTGCACGTCCGAGGCTGGCCGCAGAGTCCAGGCGGTTGATACGGCAAGTGTCAGCAGCGCCGCCACCGCCAGCGCGACCGAGGCGCGGATACTGAAAATGCGCAGCGCGATGGCCCCCAGCCCGTCGGTATCCAGATCGATGGTCTCGGCAAAGGGTTTCGGATCAGGGGCAAGGCGCTGCAACCCGATCGCCATGAGAAACAGGATGGCCACGCAGAGCAGGAAGATGATCCAGCCTTCGAAGAAATGCATGAACCCTTCGGCCTGTTCGATACCATGATGGTTGACCAGAACGCCGATCACGCCGATGCGGACCGAGTTCATCAGAACGGTCAGCGGCGCGGCCGAGATCAGCAGCACGGCCTTGTGCCAGACCGGGCCGCGATAGAGCAGGGCGAACAGATACGAGAAGCTGAGGATCGGGAACAGATAGCGCAGTCCGGAACAGGCCTCGGCCACCTGCAGTTTATAGACTCCCAAATCAATGACATTGCCTTCGATAAAGACCGAAACCCCGGCCAGCTGTACGAACCAGACCCCAAGCTCGGACGACACCCATTGCAGAAAAACCGTCAGTTTCCAGTAGACGAACTGCGGCAAGGGCAGCATGAAGACCAGATGGATCACGGGCAGTTGGTGATATTTGCCGCGCTGCCAGCCGAACACGGTCAGCATGACGCCGCCGGTCCAGATTATCATCGCATAGGTGACGATATCCGGAATACGCGCCAGATTGCCGAGAATGGCGATGGCCAGGGCCACGGCGATGACCGCGATGCCCGGCCAGCGGTCATGAACCGCTGGAGTGGCGGACGGGTAATTGCGCAGCTCGCGCAGGAACAGATACAGCGAGATGATGGGGATCAGCGGTCCGTGGCTGTATTCAGGGGTGCTCCACGCCGCGCCTAACGAGACAATTCCGATCCAGAGAACGGGAACCGATCCGAACAGCAGCAGGACAAACCAGAACAGCCCGGCGGCGTTGAGGGCCGGCAGGGACAGTCGGGCCGCCTCAATCACCTTGGTGCGACTATCGTTCGATTCGAAATCCTGCATCGCTTTTCATCATGCACAATCGGATGTGATCTGGAATTCCGGCAGTTCGGGGTCGCGGGCTTTTGATCCCCTGCCAAAACAATCAGATCATTGGGACGGTTTTGTTCAACGTTACAAACTGCGGTGAAAACGCGTCAGGGCTTAAGGGTGAAGCGCCGCCCAAGGGTCAAAAAGATCGAACTCGAGCTTGCCTTAAAGCCGTTCTGATCATCGCTTTCGTATTGATATCCGACGTTCATCGCCCAGTCTCTTGTAATCGCGCGGCTGTAGGACGCATTGAACGTGCCGCGTTGACGTGGGTTCGACGGCCCCGATCCTTCGGTTTCTTGGTCAATGAAGTCAAGGCTGAAGGACAGGCCGGACACTGAGTTAATGAAATAGTCATATGTCAGGAAGGCCAGCGTCTGACGGGTTTCCAGACTGTCGGTGCTGGTGCCGACCCGGCGTTGGATCGTCGCCCCGATCCGGGAACTAGGCAGTTGGTACGAATAGTCGATCTGACCGATCGGGGTGATCTCATCAAACGGCCCCCGGGTGAACCCGACATTGAAAGCTAATGATCCGGTGGCCCGCCGATAGCTGCGTCCGGCAGTTGCGTTAAGTCTGGAGCCGTTTACCCCGAAAATCTGGTCAATCTGAACATCGGCATTGCCGTCGGCCAGCGTCTTGTTCCAGGCAAAATTCCAGACGAAATCTTCAGTTACATCATTCGTATTGGTGGCGCGTTCCGTGTCGTCAACCTGAGTGTATCCGGCATTGGCGGTGACAGTGGTTATGGCAGAGATATTATAGGTTCCGCCCGCCGTGACGGTCGTTGTCTGCCGGTCGGTTTGGACGCTGTCATCCGCCGTAAAATCTTCGTAATTGACCCTCAGGTTTCCCTGCAGAATTGGTGAAATCCGGAACAGCGTGGTAGCGGTGTAAATGTCCGAGCTGTTCTCGAACAGGTTTGGATCGATGGTATTGCTATAGCGGCGCTCGCGGTGGCGGTAGTCGAGTTGGAATCCCAAGGGGGCATTCAGGCCCACAGCCCAGTTCAGGATCGCGTCGGTGTTTATCTGATCTCCGACGGTGCCGATCACGTCAGCGGAATCGATTATGCCATCGAAATTGGTGTCTGTCAGCGATCGGTTGAAGGCCAGATCCTGCTCGCGGTACCCCAGTTGCAGGCCAAGTTGGCTGTTTGCGCGCGTACGCTGATATGCCAGCTGCGCGGATGGATCTGAAAACGACGATTCTGTCCCTATGATTGGCTCGTTGGCGATCCGGTATAAGCCCGACAGATCTATGGCCAAAGTGGAATCGGATGCTTGCCTCAGGACATTCAGGGCAAGCGTGTTTTCCCACCATGTTGTCGATCCAAGCGACGGGTCAGTCAGCCTGAGGTTGTTGTCATGCCTGAGCGACGTCAGATAATCCAGTGTAACACTCAGGCCGGTTCCTGTGCCGGTCGGTTGGATGGCCGTGGGCAGGCCAACCTGACGGGCCGGGTTCTGTAGGGCTTGTTGCGCGATCAACTGTTGGCTAGGTGTTTGCTGCACAAGCGTTGATGGCGCAGTAGCCTGCTGCAGGTTCGTTTGCGCAGAAGTTGTTGGCAGTGCCGTCGTCTGCTGTACGGATGCCTGTGGTATTTGGGTCTGTTGACCGATTGCTGGCGTCAGTGAAACGGCAAAAACTATCCCGCCCCCCAACGCAGAGGATAGCTTGTTCCTGAATTTCCCCACCTGTATAGCCCCTATTCGAACAAGCGGCGTGCTGGTACGACAACAACGTCTCCGGGCTTAAGTATGGTATTACCTTGAATGCCGCCGCCCGAGCCATTGTAGTTATAAGTGTATTTTTTCATCACGCCTGTTTTAGTGTCAGCCCGACGCAATTCGACGCGTTTGCGGGCCGCGAAATTGGTCAGGCCGCCAGCCTGCGCCAAAACCTGAAGAATGGTTGTACCTTCTGTCGCAAGGTACTTTCCGGGTATGGTGACCTCGCCCATTATGAAGACCTCGATCGTCGGTCCGGTCGGGGCAAGCGCGCCCAGCAGTGGAGGCGGTGCAAGCGAAGCCACCGAGATAAATACGGTCGGCGGTGTATTGAAATTCCTAGACAGCGCCGAAGATAGGGATGAGCTTAGCCCGTTGGTGGACTGACCGGCTGCCCTCAACGAACCGACAAGAGGGAAGTTGATGGAGCCATCGGGCAGAACCAAAATGGTTCGGTTGAGGGTTGGGTCCTCCAGAACTTCGACCTGAAGTGCATCGCCCGGCTGGATTTGATATGAGCCTTGTGCCCATGATCCCGTTGCCACGACCATGGCAAGGACAAGAGTGGTCAATAATCCAATAACTGTACGCATACTCAAATCTTTCACTTTTTCTCTTCATTTATGCCTGTCTTCAACTTTCTAGGCAATCCACAGGATGTTTGAAGACTGCAAGATGCGGCAGAAATACAGCGCTCTTTTTATTGCCCATTATTGTCCAGCGATGCTTGCCGCACTCAATTGTTCCATTTCCTCCTCAAGTGTTGGGGAGACATTCAGGGAAATTCCGGTCTTCTGCGCGGCCTGAAATGCACGCAGCGCGTCGTCATTCCGATCAACTGCGGCATATGCCTTGCCCAGATGGTAAAGAACCAAAGGCTGGTCCGGGAAGGCGCGGGCCGCCGGTTCGAGATAAATAAGTGCCTCTTCATAACGGCCCAGCCGATAGGCAACCCAGCCATAGGTGTCCTGATAGGCGGGTACTCTTGTGCCGCGCAGCCGCCGCACCAGATGCTGTGCCTGCTCCAGGCTTTCGTCATCGCTGCGGTGGGTCGTCAGAAGGCTTGCCAGATTGTTGGCCACGACCAGCGACCGGTTGCTGAGCGGGTACAGCGTTTCATAGACCGCAATCGCCTGATCCAGCTCTCCGGCGCGTTCGTGTTCTGCCGCCTGCAGCATCAGAAGATCCGGGTTCTCGGGCAGGGCGGTCAGTGCTTCCTCCAGTACGGCGCGGGCCTGCTGGGGCTGCGCGCGCTGATTGTGCAGCGAAAACAATGAGGCCCAAGCGCGGGCCGCATCCGGTTGATCCTTGAGGATCGCGCGGTAGAGTTGTTCGGCGTCGTCAAGCTTTCCTTCACCGGTCAGAACGCGGGCTTTCACAAACCGCAGGGTCAGTGAGTCCGGATCTTCCGCAAGCAACTCATCCAGGCGTTCGGTGGCACCGGCCACGTCGCCCTGCGTCAGCATCAGCCGGATGAGGGCAATGTCGGCGGACAGCCCGAATTCAGGATCATTTGCCAGTTCCTGCAAAAAGGCTTCCAGTTCATCCTTGCGTTCCTGGGTCGCCAGCATCTGTGCCCTAAGTTCATTTGACCGCCGTAACGCATCGGGATCGTCCAGAGCGCGGACAGTGTTCAGCACTACCTCAAGACGCTCCCAGTTCTGCAGGTTCAGATAGACGCTGCCGAGTGCCAGCAATAAATCCGGATTCTCGGGATTTTGCTGCAGGGCGTCGATCAGAATACGTTCGGCGATTTCCAGATCGCCCCCGGCAACCAGAAACTGGGCATAGTTCAGCGTCTCTTCCGGCGCGTTCTGGGACACCTCTGTCGCAAGCGCCAGCATTTCCCCCATCAGTTCCCGGTCGCCGTTGCGCTCATGCGCGCGGGCCATCAGGGTCATCAGCCGCGAATCCCGGGGGGTCTGGTGCAGCGCTTCGCGCAACAGCACGATCGCATCGCCGGTTTGTTCTTCCTCGATCAGCCAGGCGGCCTTCAGCTTTACCGCTTCAGTCTGTGTCGGGTCTTCGGTCAGAACCTGTTCGATCACAGCCCGCCCCTCGTCGGACTGGCCGACAATCAACAGCATCCGGGCCAGTTCCACTTCGCTGTCGCGGGTCTGGGTGGTGCGTTCGGCGCCTTCAAGCAAATCCCGCATCTCGCCAAGCGCGGTTTGGGTGTCTCCGAGTTGGAACTTCAGCGCCGCCCGCATGGTTTTGAAGCGCGGCGTATTGGCCCCCCCGGTTGCGATGATGTCATCCAACTCGGCAATTGCCGCGTCAGAGCCACGGTGTTCTGCCAAAAACGCGATAAGTCTTTGTACCGAAAGTGAATCCTGTGCTTCCAGATCTACTTGGTCGCGTAAAACGCCTTCGGCGGCATCCACATTGTTCTGGTCGATATAATGCTCGAAAAGCGTCTGTTGCACGCCGGTATCTCCAGGGAAAACCTGTAGCATTTGCAGCAGCTGTTTTTCGATTTCATCGGGTCTTTGCAACTCCTGCAACGCGCGCAGCCGAATGGCATATAAATTGCTCTGCTCCGGGGTAAAGCCAAGGGCCGTATCGGTTTCGTCCAGCACAGCCGCCCAATCCTGGGAGCGGACCAGATCATCGATGACAATCTGCCGCGCGGTCATCAGGTCGGGGCGGTCATTCAGGATTTCATGGGCCGTGTCGATGGTCCGGTTCGCCCCGGCATCATTGTTGGCCTTGACCGCATCGGTATAGGCCAGCGTGTTGTTGAGCGATTTGATTTCGATGTCATCGGGGGCAAGGTCCTTTGCCGCCCCCGCATAGCGACGCAGGTCCTCCCAGTTCCCAATATCCAGGGCCATCTCCGCCAAAGCGCGATGTCCTTCAAGGTTGTCCGGATATTGTTCGACCAGCAGCAGATATTGTCGGTATGCGGCAGAGATATTGCCCCGGTCGCGCTCCAGCCGGGCAAAGGTCAACCGGGCCTCTTTGTGCTGACCGTTCAGCTTGAAGACATTCCTGAATTCGACCAGCGCGCGTTCAACATCACCGTTTTCCAGATGCGCCAGCCCGGCTTGGAAATGCGCTTCGGCCCTTTCTTCGGCCGAGTCGCAGGCGCTGAGAGCCAAGGACAAGACGAAAAAGACAATCGCCAGACGATTGCTGGCCAGAAGGGACATTCTTCTTATGATTGACATGTTCATTTACCCGGTGCCGAAGGAAAAAGGTGGTAGGCCTGATTACATCCGGCAACGGGTCACGTCGTCAACAGCCGGTGCCGCGCAGCACAACGGAAACCGTCCGCATCAGGATGGACAGATCCGAGGCGAAAGACATGTTCTTCCAATATTCAGTGTCGTGATACGCGCGCTCGGCAAAGGAAGATTGACTGCGTCTGGACACCTGCCATGGTCCCGAAAGGCCGGGACGCATGGAGTTATAGAACTTGCCAGGATAGAGTTCTCGCTGGTTAACCATCATCGGGCGGGGCCCGACCATAGACATATCGCCTACAAAAACGTTCCAGAACTGCGGCAGTTCATCCATGGATGATTTACGCAGAAGCGATCCGAACTTGATGATGCGTGGGTCATTGCGGAGCTTCTGGTTGCGGTTCCACTCATCCCGGGCCTCGGGGTTGGATGCCAGATGTTCCTTAAGCACCGCCTCAGCATCATGCACCATGGTGCGCAGCTTGAGCATTTTGAAGGTCTGGCCGTTTTTGCCAACCCGATCCTGCCGGTAGAACGGGGTTACGCCCTGACAAGCCAGAAACACCGCCAGAAAGAATACCAGCGGCACAACAAATGGAGTCGCCAGAAACACAAACGCCAGATCAAAGGCACGTTTCCCTAAGCTTCTGTAGAGGCTTGGGGTGTTCGCCGAAGCGGGTATAACAGGGATTTCAGAGTAGCCAGCGTCGGCTACATCCTTTGAATGAATTGTCACTATTTAAACCCCCAGCGCACACAAAAAGCCATGAACTGACTACCGAACTCATAAACCGACTACGCTCAACCTCAGTTTATATGTAAAATATTCCATATTATTATGTCTTTTCGCCCTGCCGTTACACACAAGCCGGCAGACCATTCTGCCCGCAATTGTTAACAAATTCCGGTCATCTTGCAAAACATTAATCCTGTCTGGGCTGCCTGGCGTTCATGAAAATAGGAAGAAATTCCGTGTTGTAGGGCCTGATCTGATCGAAGTTCTTCAAGTATCTGTTTGGCAATTGAGCACAATGAGAAGGTTATGGGTTCTTTGGTTCCCCATCGGGAACTATTGAAGGCGGCAGAGATTTTGTCTGCCTTCTCTGCCTTTGACTTGTTTGCCGCTTTTCTGGTCAGGTTTCTCAGGAGTTTGACAGGCATCGCCGCGGGCACCCGTCTTGATTGAGAGGGTAACAAAGTCAAATCAATACGTGTGAAGTTTAGTGCTGATTGCTATCTTCATTTTATGGCAGAGTGATGCCCAGGTACTTTAGATTTATGTGATATGCTCGTTGAGTAAGAGGTTTCTGGTGGTTCAGAGTATGGGTTTGGGTAATCTCCGGGGGGCCAGTACAGGGTTTGACAAGGCGGAAGGCAACCGTGGTGCAATGGCGTCCAATGACGGGTTTTATTTAGAATTCTTTGGGCTGGACCGGCGCCCTTTCACGCTGCTTCCGGACCCCGGGTTCTTGTATTGGTCTCCGCTGCACAAGCGCGGCTATTCTGTCCTGCAATTCGGCATCATGAGCTGCGCGCCGATCACGGTACTGACGGGTGAAATTGGTGCCGGAAAAACAACATTGGTTCAGCACCTTCTGAGCGAAATGCAGCAGGAGATTACGGTTGGGCTGATCTCGAACGCGCAGGGCGGGCGCGGAGAGTTGTTGCAGTGGGTGCTGCACGCATTGGGCCTGCCGATCGAAAAAGATGCGGCCTATGTACAGCTGTTCCGGGCGCTGCAGGATTTTCTTGTCTCGGAGTATGCCGCAGGGCGGCGTGTGGTTCTGATTTTTGACGAGGCGCAGAACCTGACGGTCGAGGGATTAGAAGAAATCCGCATGTTGACCAATATTAATGCCAATACGGACGAGTTGATCCAGCTTGTTCTGGTTGGGCAGCCCGAATTGCGGGATTTGGTCATGGATCCCAAGATGCGCCAGCTGACGCAAAGGGTGACCGCAAGTTTTCATCTGGAACGAATGGATGAGGCCTCGGTCGAACGCTATATTAAACACAGAATGAAGATCGCCGGCGGCTCGGGCGAAGAGTTCACGGAAAACGCCTGCAAGATGATTTTCCAGCAGACACGCGGTGTGCCGCGTCTTGTGAATCAGTTTTGTGATTTCGCCCTGCTCTACGCCTGGACAAGTGAAGCGGACAAGGTGGATGAAGGCGTCGTCAATCAGGTGGTCGAGGATGGTGTGTTCTTTGGTGGCAACTCGCTTGAGAAGGAGCTGATAGGCTGAAATGGGTCCGGTTCGTTACTATTCTTCCATTTTTCTGAGGCGGCTCCCATATTTCCTTGTTGTGGCGCTGGTTGTTTCGGTGACGTCCGTCATCATCGCGATGAGCTTGCCTTCGACATATGTGTCGCAGATGCGGCTGATCGTTGAATCGCCGCAGATTCCGGGCAACCTTGCGGCCAGCACAGTCAATACCTCGGCCGGCGAACAGTTGCAGATCGTTGAACAACGTCTGCTTACACGGCCGGTCCTTCTGGATATCGCGCGAAAGCAGCTGGTTCTGGACAATCAGGACGACGCATCTCCGGATCAAATCGTAGATGCGATGCGGGCGAACACAGATATCCGCATCAACTCGGGCCTGAACCAAGCCAGCCTGATGAGCATTTCTTTTGAGGCCAGGTCCGGTCAAATTGCCGCCGGCGTGCTCAATGAATATCTGACAGAAATCCAGAAGCTCGACGTATCTTACCGCAAAGGGCGCGCATCGGACACGCTGAGCTTTTTCCAGCAGGAAGTGGAGCGCCTTGGCAATGCATTGGATAAGCGAAGCGCCCGCATTCTGGAATTCGAAAGAGAGAACTCCGGTGCCTTGCCAAGCAGCCTGCAGTTCCGGCTGGCACAACAAGGGGCATTGCAGACCAATCTAGAACAAACGGATCAGCAGATTTTTGCAAAAAAAAGCCAGCGGGAGAATCTACTGGAGATTTACAATTCGACCGGCCAGATTAGTAACGTAGCTCCGCAAACCCAGACATCTGCGCAGTTGGAGTTGGAGCAGTTGCGACGCGAGCTTGACGCAAAGCTTGCGATCTATTCGGAAGTCAATCCGCAAATCAAACTCTTGAGGGCCAGAATCGCGCAGTTGGAAAAAACGGTGGCCGCCGAGCAGGTGGCCAATACCGCACCGGTCAACCCTCAGACGGGGAACTCGTCAGTGGATCTGCAACTGGCCCAGCTTGATTCCGAGATCACAGCGCTGGAGGATCAGAGCGTTTCGATTGCGGATCGCCTTGCCAAGCTGACGCTGACCATCGATCAGACTCCGGCCAACGCGATCACGCTGGCGGAACTGCAGCGGGATCATGACAACATCCAGGCCCAGTACAACAACGCTGTCGACCGTTTGGCCGCAGCATCGACCGGTGAGCGGATCGAAGTGACCTCGCAAGGTCAGCGCATTTCAGTGATCGAATATCCCGTGGCACCAAGTTCGCCGACCAAACCCAACCGCATGTTCATTGCCGCAGGCGGCATTGCCTTTGGGATTTTGCTGGGCACGGCCCTAGTTGTGCTGCTGGAGCTTCTGAACCGATCCGTGCGCCGGCCCGAAGACCTGATCAACAAGCTAGATGTCTGGCCGATAGCCACCATTCCCTATGCGCCCTCCCGTGGCGAGATAATCCGGCGCCGGGTCGCCTGGATCATGGTGATCATGGCTATTATGATCGGCGTTCCCGCAGCGGTCTGGGCCGTACATACCTATTATTTACCGCTGGATCTGATCGCTGAAAAAGTGATCGACAAGTTGGAGGTTTATTGGTGATTTTTGCTTCTACAGGATTGGATAGGACGTAATGGACCGTCTTCAGGAGGCAATTCGCAAAGCCCGCGATGAGCGCGCAAGCCGCCAGACAGAACCGCCCGTGCCGCCCGAAGCACCGCAGCCAGTTCTACCGGAAAACCGGGGCGGGACCTGGGATGCTCTGCCCGAGTTGCAGATTGACCAGCACCTGATTACGCGCAATCGCCTGATTGCCTATCATGGCGGAGCCGAGGCCGCGCCCTATGACATGTTGCGGACAAAGATGCTGCAGCAGATTCAGTCCAACGGCTGGCGTCGCGTGGCTTTGACCTCTCCCTATAGCGGCTGCGGCAAAAGCACGGCGGCCGCCAATCTGGCCTTTAGCCTGGGCCGACAGAAGGACCTGCGTACGATTGTCATCGATTTTGACATGCGGCGCATGGGGCTGGCCGAGATCCTGCGCCAGACGGGCAATTACAGTATGGCCGATGTTATTCACGGAAACATCGCGTTTCAGCAGCATGCGCTGCGCCATGGTCAGAATGTCATCTTCGGGCTGAATTACTCTTCGACACGCAATCCGGCCGAGGTTTTACAAAGCCGGGCAATGATCGAAACGCTGGAACGGATCGAGGAAGAGTATCAGCCGGATATCATGCTGTTCGATACCCCACCGCTGATGGCAAGCGACGACAGCCACGGGTTTCTGAAGAACGTTGACTGCGCCCTGCTGTTGGGTGCGGCCGAGGAAACCAGCATCGACCATATCGATGTGGCCGAACAGCAGCTGGCGGAACTGACAAAGGTCATGGGCATCGTGCTGACCAAATGCCGCTATATCAGCGAGGCTTTCGGCTATGAGTACGGCTCTTACTGATCCGGGTCCGGCAGATGCTGTCATAATTCCCCATTACAACGATCTTCCCAGGCTCAAGCGCTGCCTGCGGGCGTTGATGGAAAATGACATCGCCAACACCGAAATCATGGTGGTGGACAATGCCTCACCGGTCTCGCTGGATGGGATAAGCCAGGCCTTTCCACAGGTTCGGTTTATAACCGAATCCCAAAAGGGCGCAGCCCATGCTCGCAACAGGGGCGTGGCCGAAACCACGGCGCAGCGGTTGTTTTTCATCGATGCCGATTGTGTGCCCGAGTCTGACTGGCTGACGGTCGGCCGCGAGATTGCAAACCGGGCCGATCTGATCGGGGGACGGGTCGATGTTTTTGACGAAACCCCGCCACCACGCAGCGGTGCCGAGGCGTTTGAGGCTGTTTTTGCCTTCAACTTCCGCAGATATATCGAAGTTCAGGGATTTTCCGGTGCGGGCAACCTGCTGACCCGACGCGATGTGTTTGATGCGATTGGCGGGTTCATCAATGGCGTGTCCGAAGATCGGGAATGGACCATGCGGGCGGTGTCGCGCGGGTATTCTCTGATCTATGAAGACCGGTTCAAGGTCAGCCATCCGTCGCGGCAGGACTGGCCCGCGCTCAAGACCAAATGGCGGCGGACAACGCAGGAAGCCTATCAGTTGAACGGCGGCGGATTGGCCGCACGCCTGCGATGGGCCCTTCGCGGTCTGGCCATGCCCGCCAGCGCGGTGGTGCATACTCCTAAAATTCTGGCAAGTCGCAAACTGGTGTCACCGGGTGAGACCCTGAAGGCTGTCGTGACGCTGATCCGGTTAAGGTGCACGCGCATGATCTGGATGCTGCGGCAGGCGATCGGCGGCAAAATCTGACCCGGACACGAAAAAAGGGCCGTGCATCGACCCTTTTACCATAACATCTGTTATGAAGCTGTTCTTAGGCCGCAATCTTGCGGCGGCGCATCAGGCCCAGCCCGCCAAGCGCGGTCAGAAGCAACACACCTCCGGCAGGCAGCGGCACCGCAGCAACGTCAAAGTCAAACCCAATCTCCCCGCCATTTGTCGGAGTGGCCGAAGACGCCCACGAGAACACCAGGGTCTGGTTCAGGCTGGTGCTTGCGCTGCTGAAAAGTGTGTTGAGCGTCGTCTGGAAGCCGTTGCCCAGGATCGCAGCCGTGGCAAATGGCACACCGCCGGGATTGGCCGTGTCGACCCAGCTCATGGTCAGACCGGTGAACAGGCCAAACACATTGATCGTAACCGACGCGTTTGCCTTCCCGCCCAGCGGATCAACGGGCGAAAAGAAATCGACTGTATAACTACCCGGGCCACCCGGGCTTGTTGCTGTGCCGATGAAAAGGTTGTCGGACGTGATGTCGTAAGGACCTGCGCCGGTTGTCACCGTTGTCACGGCGCTTGCCGTTCCGGTCATCAATACGGCGGCTGCCAAAGCGAACGCCATCGCCTTTAAGGATTTAAGCATCTATTCCACCCTCGTAACTCATTAATTATGGCGCACTGAATGTCTTTGCCTTCGGCAGCACCCGTTAACACTTACTTAACAACTACATAATTTGTCACTTGGACGCGAGCGTTTTTAGCATCAATATGTTTTTTTTGTGTTTTCTTATGTGGCCTTAGCCCCCAATGGCCGATTTATACGGGCACTGTTGCCCTATCGTGAACGACATTTCGCCATGTGTGCTTGGCTCACCACCCTATTCCCGCAGCAATCGGGTACAACCGTGCCGGTAAATCCCAGTACTTGCGCTGCTCGCACCTATTCAAAGAATCCGACCTCTTTCGCGCAGCGTCTTTTGACGCCGTCAAAACAATATCGGCGCGATTCCCGAATTGTTGCACTCTCCGTCAGCAGCGGGTTCCGAGGGCTGCATCCTACGGAAAAAAAATCATGAAATCCGCAACGCTTTCATATTTATCCTTCGTCGCCCCAAAAACTTCGTGTAGCGTCGGACAAGATGTACATACTGAGTGCGGGCACTCAATTTTGCAGCCGAATTCTGTATTTTATTCGTTTGTAGTGTCCGGCCGTTTTTAAAAAACTGATACGCGCTAATGCCGGTCGGGACTTAACTGCAGAGAACGCTGATGAACGCGTCTGATTTTGACCACAACGATATGCATCTGAACGCCAAACGGATTCTGGTAACAGGAGGCGCCGGATTCTTGGGCTCGCACCTGTGTGAAGCCCTGCTGGAACAGGGGCACGAGGTTTTATGCGCCGATAACTTTTTCACTGGGCGGAGGGGGAACCTGTACCATCTGCTGAACAATCCCCGGTTCGAGGTCATGCGCCACGATGTGACCTTTCCGCTCTATGTAGAGGTGGATCAGATTTACAATCTGGCCTGTCCGGCCTCGCCCTTCCATTACCAGCACGATCCGGTGCAGACGACCAAGACGGCGGTGCACGGGGCGATCAACATGCTGGGCCTGGCCAAGCGGATTGGCGCGCGCATCCTGCAGGCCTCGACATCCGAGGTTTATGGAGACCCGCAAATCCATCCGCAGACCGAGGACTACGTTGGTCACGTCAATCCGATCGGGCCGCGCTCGTGCTATGACGAAGGCAAACGCTGTGCTGAGACGTTGTTCTTTGACTATTACCGCCAGCACAACCTGCCAATCAAAGTGGCGCGGATTTTCAACACTTACGGGCCGAACATGCACCCCGATGACGGGCGTGTGGTGTCCAATTTCATCATGCAGGCTCTGAACGGTGAGGCGATCACCATTTACGGCGATGGCAGTCAGACCCGATCCTTCTGTTTCGTATCCGATCTGATCGACGGGCTGATCAAACTGATGGAATCCCCCGATGACGTCACCGGGCCGATCAATCTTGGCAATCCAGTCGAGATGAGCATCCGCGAACTGGCCGAAGCCGTGATCCGCCTGACCGGGTCGAAATCCGAACTGGTGATGCGCCCTCTGCCGCAAGACGACCCGATCCAGCGCCAGCCGGATATTACCCGCGCCCGGGAACAGCTGGGCTGGGCTCCGCAGGTAGCGCTGGAGGATGGGCTGAAGGCCACCATTGCTTATTTTCAGCGCATAGCTGTGGCAGCGGAGAACGCTGTAGAACGGAGATGAACGTATCGGTTCCCTCTGATAAATCGACTTGGAGGGTTAGCCCATTCCTGCTGCTTGCCGTGGCCGTAATTGCTTGCTTGTCAGTGCTGCTGATCAATGGCGGCCCTCTCTACTATTATGACACCGGCAGTTACATCCGACAGGGCAACGTGGCGCTGAACACTTTTCTGCCGACTATTAACGAGGGTGGCGATGCGGCAGGAGGGATCCGCGCTGATCAGGACAGTACAGCCACCGGCTCTCGGTCGCTGATATACGGCATTGTCATGGCTATCTTTTTTCGCGCCAGTGCCCTTACCGCCATTTCGTTCTTTCATCTGGCGAGCGTATTGCTGGCTGTATGGCTGCTGGCGCGCGCGGCCAATAAGTCCCTGGAAGAATCCCGTAACACGACGCTGCTGACTGCAGTGCCACTGCTGATTGCAGCCATCACCTCATTGCCTTTTTACATCGCCTACATGATGCCGGACATATTCGCGCCGGTTCTGCTGATCGTTATAGCAATATTAACAGCATTCGGCCGGTCCATGCAGGTTTGGGAATTGTTGCTGCTGACCGCGCTGGCTGTGTTTTCCGTCATTTCACACCCGTCACATCTGGCTATTGCAGGGCTTATGGTGCCTTTTGTCATCCTGGCCGCCCTAAGCGTTAAGACACCAGGACGCTGGCGGGCAGTGATGCTGGTTTTAATGATTCTCGCGATTGCCGTCGTCGAACGCAAAGCATTTCAGATCGCCGTGGAAACCAGAACAGATAAAGAGGTCGTCTACACACCTCACATCACCGCGCGGTTGATTGTTGACGGGCCAGGTATGGACTACTTGGACGAGGTCTGCCCGAACGAAGATGTACCGACCTGTGCCTTGCACGAGGCGCTTTCATGGTCTGATGATCCCTATCGACTGACGGTATCGCATATCATTTTTGAGCGCTCCCCCAGGCTTGGATCATTCCGGCTCATGACAGCGGAAGACCGAAAGAACGTTGCGCTGGCCCAGCGTGACTTCGCCAAGGCAGTTTTCCTTTCCCGGCCCATTGCCACAACACTGGCACTGGCCGAGAATGGCTATCGCCAAATTCTGCGCGACAGCATTTGGATGACAATCCCGACGGAACAGGCGCTGGACAATGCCCGTCATCTTGCCAGGCTGGACGACGATGAGCAGAATCTGATTCAGGGCGGCCTGTTGTCGAAAGATCGCGGGTGGATCGAGGCGGTCGATATTCTGCATGGCACCGTCTACGCCGCATCATTTGTAACCATTGTGGTTCTGTTGCTGATACCGCGCAGCGTATCGCGGGACATCAAGCTGTTTGCCCTGTTCATCCTAATTGGAATTGCGGTCAACGCGCTGGTTTGTGGCGGCGTATCACAGCCGGCGGACCGCTATGGCGCGCGCGTGATGTGGTTATTGCCATTCACCGCGGCCTTTCTTCTTGTCGTAAGGTGGTCCGCAGCCCCGCGTGTCGTTACCGAAAGGGATTTGTGATGTCGGATCAATCTCTGTCCATCAGTGTCGTGATGCCCGCCTACAATGCCGAGCATCTGTTGCCCCGCGTTCTGACTCCCCTGATTAAGTTGCTGAATGCCGGTCAGGTACAGCAGGTTCTGGTTGTGGATGATCAATCCCCTGACGGCACGGCCGCGCTTGCGCGCGAGATGGGGGCGTCGGTCCTGACAACGCCCGTCAATGGTGGGCCGGGCGCGGCACGCAACCTAGCCGCACAGCACGCCACGGGTGATATACTATGGTTCGTCGATTCCGACGTCATCGCCTGGCCTGACGGACCGGAACATATCCGCCGCGCCATGTCCGAGGACAATGTCGCGGCTGTCTTCGGCTCGTATGACGATGCGCCGGACGGGCAGTCCTGGTTCTCGCGCTATAAAAACCTATTGCACCGCTACCACCATCAGCGCGCGCGACGCGAGGCCCGGACCTTCTGGGCTGGATGCGGCGCAATCCGGCGTGATGTCTTCCTTGAGGTCGGCGGGTTCGACGTAAAAACCTATGAAGTCCCCTCGATTGAAGATATCGAGCTGGGGTATCGGATTGCCAATGCCGGATACCGTATTCTTGTTGAGCCGCAATTGCAGGGCAAGCATTTGAAGGTCTGGACCATGCGCAACAGCCTCAGCACGGACATCTATTGCCGCGCCCTGCCCTGGGCCCGGCTGATGATCTCGCGGGAAGGGCTGACAGACGATCTGAACACCTCGATGGCCGAACGGGCCCGAGCCGCGATTGCGGGTTTGCTGCTGCTGTCGGTTCTGGCCCTGCCCGTCTGGCCGGGCACTTGGCCCCTGCCCTTACTGCTGCTTGTGGCGGCTTTGGTTGCAAATTTCGATTTGGTGCGCACGATGGCCGGGCATGGTGGGGCGTGGTTTGCCTTTAAATGCCTGCTGTATCACCAAGTCTACTACGTCTATTCGGCCGCGGTTTATGTCTGGTGCCTGTTCGAATATCACGTTCTGGGGCAAAAGCAGAAACTCCATGTCACCCGAAACTGAGTTTTTGGGCTCCGCAGCACGGATGCCGGATTTCCTAATCCTTGGCGCCGCGCGGGCCGGTACAACGGCGCTGTACAGCCATCTGCGGCAAAACCCGAGTATCTTTATGCCATCAGCCAAAGAGCCCAATTTCTTTGCCTTCGAGGGCGAAGCCTTGAATTTCTCTGGGCCGGGCGCGGACTATGTCAACAACTCGGTCACGCAGATCGCCGACTATCAAACTCTGTTTTCCCATGCGCCAGTGGAGGCGGTCTGCGGAGAAGCATCCCCGCTATATCTTTATGCACCCAAGGCGCCTGAACGCATTCATCGCCGTATTCCCCGGGTGCGTATGGTGGTTATTCTGCGAAATCCAATAGATCAGGCCTTGTCCCATTACCTTTATGCGGTAAAGCAACGGATCGAACCGCTCGAGGATTTTTCCGCTGCATTGGACGCCGAAAACGAACGGCTTGCCGCAGGTTGGCAACCCCTGTTTGGGTATTCGCGCTTTCCGCTCTATGCACAGCAATTGTCGCGCTATTTCGAACTGTTCGATCGCAATCAATTCCTGATCCGAACCTATGAAGAATTTCAGGACGATCCGAAAGACGTCATCGACAGCATCACTGCATTCATCGGGGCCGATACAAGCTTCCAATCTGACCTGTCATCGCGGGTAAATGCCGGCGGCGTGCCGCGCAGCCGTCTGTTTCAGGATTTCCTGATGAAACCCAACCCGATCACCGGAATGATCGCCCGTGTCATGTCACAGGAACTGCGCTGGAAAATCAGGGATCGCCTGTCCCAATTCAACCTCAAACGCGAGGTGGAAATGCCAGACCGCGCACGCGCGATCCTGCGTGAGAGGTTGCTGCAGGAAATCGAAGACCTCGAACACCTTCTGGATCGCGACCTGAGCATCTGGCGGACCTGACCGGGTGAGTTAGCCGGGTGGCAACAATTTTTCCAAAATCCAGGGAATGTACATGCAGCACTGAGTGCTTTGAATTTCTGGTCGCACGCAACCGACAATACTTTGATTTTGAGCAACATGCTTTAGGATAGGCTCTGTGTTTTTTAGCCCGTTACGCGGTTGATCGTAATTTTTTTGCCGGGCAAGGGTGGTTTAATAGTGACGGTTTTTCATGGACGAAATTGACAGAGCAACAGCCTCGTCGCAAATGACACCAGACAGTGAACCGCGCCGATTGTTCATGAGCCCTGTTCTGGCACGGCGTATAATTCTTTGTCTTTCGCTGCTCATGTGCGCCCTGGCAATGGCTTACCTGCTGTTGAAAATCACACAATTGTCTACCCTGCCCGCAGGGTATGATTTCCGGTTCATCTGGGTAGCCGGCGACATGTGGCATGCTGGCATAAACCCCTACGGGCCTGCGTATCTGGCGCATGGCGAAACCAATATAGATACCGGACATATCCCGGAACTATGGCCCTACCCACCGACATGGTGGGTGTTTGCCGCGCCTTTGGGTGCGCTGGATTTGAACACAGCAAATGTCGTCTGGAATATTTTTGGCCTTACCATTGTCATTGCAATTTGCTGCCTGCTGACCAGCGCCTTCACAACCGCCTTTCCCGAGCGCAGTCAGATGCTTGCTGATTTCACCGGAAGGCAGATCTATGTCCCCCTCTTCAGCGTGCTGTTCTTTCTTCTGGCAATCCTCGAAGCAACGGCGATCCTGTTTTCTGTTGGCCAGACAACGCTGGTCGCAGGGCTTGGTATTGCCGCGATGCTATGGAGCCGCGTCAGCGGGCGCATCTTCTTCGAAGCCGTCGGGTTGACGCTGGTATTGCTCAAGCCGCAGATCGGTGCGCCCTTTGTGGTTCTGTACCTGCTGTTCGATGCGCATTCCCGGAAAGTGGTTCTGATGGCCATTCTGCTTTCGGCCCTTCTGACACTGCCATCGCTTGTCACCGCCCCCAGCACCATTCTGGATTTCTTCCGCAATCTGGCCGCCTATGACGGCTTTACAATTGCCAACCTTCCGCAATCCATGACGGGCCTCCGGCTGATCATATGGGAAGTGACAGGTCTTGATGTCGGCAGTTCTGCTGCAACGATCATCACGCTCGCGATCATTCTGGCGCTGTGTTACGGCCCCACCCGGCTGACGCGGGCCAGCGACGCCAATGAACATACCTGGCAGGTTTTCGGATTGGCGAGCGCAGCTATCGTCGCGCTGGCCCCGCTGCATATTTATGACTTTGTGCTGCTGGCCGCGCCGCTTGCGCTGCTCTTCAGGGGGCGGGCCATCAGCATCGTGTTTGCGGGGCTTGGCGCCTTGCTGATCTGGCGATCGGAAAACCTTGCCGGTATCTGGGCCTTTCATGTGGAAGGGGTCGAGATTTTTCCAAGCTCGCGTTTGGCGACCATCGGCGCCTTGCTGTTTCTGGTGGCGGTTATCGACACTGTTCTGCAACTGAACAGAGAGAACGCCAACGCTTCAAACCAGCCTTCACGCGCATGACCGCCTTTATGAACTCATCGCCCGCGCCGTCACGACTGTGGCGCATTATGCTTGCTGCTTTTGCCGGGCTGGCCGCAGGGCTGATATTCGCCATTTCTGCACAGGGTGCGCTGTCTGGCGTTCGCGATCTGGCGCATTGGTGGGTGCTGATGGTGGCGCTGTCTCTGACCATCTTTTCCCTTTTTGTGCTGTGGGATCTGACGCTGCCAGGTTTGATGGTGTTGCTTCTGTTTGTGGGTGGGGCATCGCAGCTTTATGTGACGCAGCCGCTTTGGTACCCCGCACTTCGCCTGCCGCCCAGATCGGCAATCGAAATGGCGATGTACGCCATAATTTTGGGGCAGGCCGGCATTGCGGCTTTTGTACTTTCCAAGCATTCAGGTAGTAACAAGGTCTCGCAGGTTATCGGCGCTCTGGGTTCAATGCGCACCGCTCTGTTCCTTTTGCTCAGCGGCGCGTTCACCGTACCGATCCTCAACCATCTGCGCCTGAACGAAATCGACGTCTATTTCATCCAGCTTGCTGCGGGCCTGATCCTTGTGCTCATCAATCTGGTGACGGTGATTGCAATCGCGGCCACCTTGCCCAGAGGCTTGAAAATGCCAACGGGCTGGCGATGGGCGGGTTGCATGGCGGCCGTCTTTCTGACTGCGACGCTGATACTGGAATGGTTCGCCTTTGAGCGGGTTCCTCATGTTCAGGATGAGCTTGCCTACATGTTTCAGGCCCAGACCTATGCAGGTGGGGCCCTGTATGTACCCGCTTTGCCAGAGGGGCCCCGAGAGGCGTTTGAGCACTACCTGCTCGATCACCATGACGGGTATTGGATATCGGCTTTCACGCCCGGCTGGCCTGCGATGCTGGCATTGGGGGTTCTTCTAGGGGCGCCGTGGCTGGTGAACCCGCTTCTGGGCGTTGCGTCCATCTTTCTGGCGCAAGGCGTGGTGCAGCGGTTAACGAATGCCCGCACAGCAAGCATCAGCATTCTGATCTTGGCGACCTCCCCCTGGTTTATTGCAATGTCCGCATCCCTGATGGCCCATACATTCGCGCTGTTTCTGCTTTTGCTCGCGTGGCTTTTGATCCTGCGCGCCGAAGAAGGTGAATTGAAACGGGCCGTTTTACTGGTCTTCATTGCCGGGTTGTCGCTGGGATGGTTGTTTTTGACGCGCAATCTCGACGGCCTGCTACTTGGAATTCTGACGGGTCTGTTTCTGCTATGGCACGGAGGTGTTTTGCGCCATCCCCTGACCGTGATCAGCTACAGCGCGGGATGCGTGGCAACCGGAAGCTTGATCTTCTTCTACAATTACTACTTCACCGGCGACCCGCTGCTGACAACATTGTCGGATTATTATCACCGGGTCTGGATCGATGGCTCCAACGCCTTTGGGTTCGGCCAGAACATAGGCGCACCGGAAGGCTGGGGCCACATGGAACTGCGCCCGCACGAGCATTCCCTGTTCGAAGGCTTGATCAACACACTGACGAATATCAGCGCTCTGCATACCGATTTCATGGGTTGGGGGATCGGGTCTCTGGTCTTTGTCTGGGTTCTGCTGATCTATGGGCGGGTCGATGCAACAGACCGAATGATGCTTACGATCATTATCGTAGTCGCAGGCGCGCACGCCCTGTATTGGTTTGTCGCCAGCTTCTACGTAGGACCCCGATACTGGTTCATGTTGATCGCGCCTCTGGTGTTGCTGAGCACCAAAGGGTTTCTGGAAACCGGCACCCGGCTGGAAGCCGTCGGTCTTTCATCAGCAGCGGGCAAACTGAATGCCGTGCTTCTTATTCTATGTTTGTTTTCCGTGACGGTTTTTTTGTCCTACCGGGGCGTCACAAGATATCACGACCATCGTACCTATGATGATCACTACCGTTCTGTCGTGCTACCCGAAACGGAAGGCACAGCTCAACCGCTTGTCCTTGTTAAACTCAGAAGCCAACTCGCCTCGGCGTTGTTCTTCAATGATCCGTGGTTCCCATTGGACAAACCGGTCTACGCCAAGAATCTGGGGGACGACGCGAATGAGGCCGTGATCAACGCCTTTCCGGGGCGCCCCGTCCTGTACTACGACGAGCGCGAAGAGACCTTTCATCGGAAATAGGCACCTTGCCCGCCCCGGCTATCTGAGCCCCAACAGCTTGGCGATATCCCAGACCTGACGCGAACCGCTTTGAGCGCCGCGGCCAAAAATCGTTTCCAGCGGCACCTGGTACGCAGGCGCAATGCTGACCGGGGCATCCGCATTGCGAAAGTCCGCCTCATAGGCGGGCAAATGGTTTGTCACCAGAACTCTGCCGTCCAGAGCGTCACCCAGCACTGCTTCACCAGCCGCCAGAGGCTCGGATTCCATGCGGACAAAATAGTTGGGCGTAACGCCAGCCGGAACCGGCCCCCGCGCATAGATATAGACCGAGACGCTTCCCGCCACGTACTGGTCCTGCAACTCGGCGTCGGACCAGACCGGGGGAAAGGCATTCCGGATCAGGGTCGGCGTGACCCGGATCTCATCAAGGTCAAAAAACGGATCGGCTTCGATTTCAATCGCAATGCGCTGCCCCAGATCCCGGGTCACGGTAAAGGGGCGTAGTGTCTCGGGCCAGCTGAGCCAGGCACCGCAGGCAAGACCCGCCAGCGCCAGTGCAAATGCCGGGGCCGGGGCAGCCTGAACCGGGCGCAATCGCCAGAACACGATCAACGGCAACAAAATCACCGGGGCGAAATGATGCGGCAGAATGCGATAGGCTTGCACGTAGAAGAACAGCACATAGGCCACCGTCATCAGCGTCAGCGTTCTGGACAGCGTGTCCTGCCAGCGCCACGCCAACAGCGTCAGACCGGGGAAAATCCCGCAGGGCAACAGCCAGAACAAGAACCGATGTGTATCGAATATCGTCACATAGCGCAGACGCCGCAGAATGGCCCCTGTGCTGAATTCGCCGGAAACACCTGTCAGGCCCGTTTTTTCCAGCACGGCCATGGCCAAAGAGGTCAGCATCAGAACCGCCAGAGCAATCAGGCCACCCAGGATCACCTGCTTGATGGGTTGGAACCGGCCCAAAAGCAGATGCGCCATAAGGAAGAACCCGATCAGCAGAATGCCGTTCGGTGCCGTGCAAAGCGCCAGTGTTGAAACACCCGCCATCCAGCCGAATTTCTTGTCACAGAAGAACAGGATGTAGCCCAACACCCCAAGCAGGATAAGCGGCTCGCGCGTCATCGGCATGGCGATGTCGGCAAAATACGGGTTGTAGGATGGGTTAAACGCCATCGCGAAAGAAAACAGAAGCAAGCCCCCGCCCAGCCCGCAAACAGACCACACGGTCGTGCGGTTATCCGGTGCACGGATAAAGGCTAGCGTTACGCCGAACAAAACCGACACGCCGGGCAGATACGCAAACCGAAGGGCGGCCTCGGACGAACCAAACACCCGAATAAAGCTGGATTGCAGGAAAACCTCGGTCATCATTTTCGGGTTCGGATAGCTGGTCAGCGGACCTGAATCCGGGGGCCAGAACGGCAGGCCACGGGTGATGAACAGGGTCGCGCTCAGTAAACTATGCGCCCCATCATCGTTGAGCGATTCCCAATAAAATTTGGGCGTTAGCAACAGCAAAGCCAGCAGGGGCAGCAGAACCATACCGGCCACATCCCACCTCCGGCCCCGGAAGAGTTCCGGCGCTGGCTTTCCAAGGATTAAACCGATCCCGGGCAGACAAAGCAGTGCGGTCAGCAGGATAAAGGCCGTTCCCGCCATCTGAATGCCGCTGATAGCCTGCACGATGGCCGCAAGCGTTGACACGCCGAAGAGGGAAAGCGTAAATCCTTTTAGCAGGACATGTTCGAAACGGTCTTCGGGCTGGGCAATACCCAGCGCCAATAGCAGACCGGGGGCGAGAATAAGTACTGAGGCCGACACGGCCACCAGAGGGACCCAAACATACAAAAACAGCGCATCGCTGGCGATGAAATAGGGCGACGGCCCGTCTGCGAACGCGGCCTTTGCCGCAATCGGGCCCGCGATATCCTGTCCACTCCAGACAATGCAGACCAGAATTGCCAGCAAGACAAGATATCGAAATTGCTTCACGGTTCCGGTCAATCCGTCGTTTCGAAACTCAGGAGGCTGATCCCCCAAAAACTCCTGCACAGACAGGTGAGCCCCGAAGCTCACCCGCTCATTCGAGTACGGCTTCCTTTCTCTAACGCTGTCTCAGAGGTTTTCTTTTTCGGCTTTGCCTCGAATTCCTCGTGATAGGACCGTTCGACATTGACATCCCAGACGTCGTTTTCCTCGCCCATGATATTGCGGGCCGCATACATGGCGGACAGCATCGAATGGTCCTGGTTGTTATACCGGTGCAGGCCGTTGCGCCCGACGGTTTGGAAATTCTCAAGCGTCTTCAGCCAATCGCTTACAGTATCCAGCGCTTCCTTGTATTCGCCATCATAGACCGGATAGGCCTTGGGCTGCCGGATCACGCTAAAGTCTATGACATCGGTAGCCTTGGCCAGGCCCAGCTGTTCCAGTTCCTGGCTGGCAAGTTCCCGGAGCTCCTCATCGGAAGACGACCACAGCCCGTCCCCCTTCTGGCAGAAATACTCCATCCCGATGGACGAAGTGTTCTGATCGGGCAGCATTTCCTTGGACCAGGCGCGGAAATTCTGGATACGTCCGACCTTGACCTTGGGGCTGTGGATGTAAATCCAGTTATCCGGGAACGGGTCGGCATGATCCAGCATCAGGGTCACGATCAGGAAATCGCGATATCTCAAGCGATCGGCGGCCTCTATGACTTCTGGCGGCGGCGGCGGATCAAACGCATGGATAAGGTCGCGCACGGCCATTGAGTTGATGAACTCTTCGCCTTCGACCCGCTCGGTCGTTTTGTCACCGCTTTCGTCCCAATGGCGCACATCGATCGAGGTGACCCGGTTGCCGTTGAGGTTCACCCGGACCACTTCGGAATGTGTCTGAACCGTGCCACCCTTTTCCCGGATTAAGTCACGGGTTTTTTCCCACATCATGCCGGGGCCCAGGCGCGGATACTGGAATTCCTCAATCAGACTGGCGGTGTCGTTGGCACCAGAAATTGCATTCCAGACCGCCTTGGGCAATGACAGGTTCTTGATCCGCTGCGCAGCCCAGTCCGCCCGAATTTCGGACGGCGGGATACCCCAGACCTTTTTGGTATAGCTGTGGAAGAAATGCATATAAAGCCGCCCGCCAAAGCGGTTGATCACCCATTCTTCAAAGGTATCCTCTTGTTTTTTTGGGCGGATCTTCCATTTTACAAAGCTGCCGATGATCTTATAGGTCTCATAGGGGCCTATGTTGCCAAGGGCATTGAAGATGCGCAGCGGGTAATCGTAGAATTTACCGCGATAGAAAATTCGGCTTAGACGCTGCACGGTGATGAAATCGTCACCCATCACCTCGTGCCACATGTCTTCGACTTCGCGCACTTTTGTAAAAAACCGGTGGCCACCTATGTCGAAACGATAGCCTTTATGGGTTTCGGTGCGTGAAATGCCGCCAACCATGTCCGAGGCCTCGTAGACCTGAGGAACATGCGTCTCACTAAGTTTCTGGAGCTCGTGGGCTGCAGTCAACCCGGCAGGCCCGCCACCGATAATTACGACAGGAACGGTATCTTTTTGCAAATAACTAACACCCGTACTCAAAAAAACTAACATTAAGCTATAAGAGGATAACATCGATTCACAACAAAATCCTCACAGGCCGCTTAAATATTGAACGCGGGATTTTCATGCGGCCAGCGCGTGCAGAAAAAATGGCGCACGGGCCGGGCCGATGGCCCCGTAAAAAATCACCGCATAACCTATGCCTGTTTTCCCGCCAAAGCGGATACCGGCGGGTTACCCGATCCATAAGCGGGTTCACTGGCAGGGCATCCACCGGCACTGTTCAACAGCTTGAGTTGCAAGGCTTATTTTTACCACACCAAGGGTGGCAGGAGCGACCTTTCCGACAGCCCGGTAAGCATATAGGGAATGATCCTCAAAGCCGTGTTCCCCCTGCGCACCCAGAGGGTTGCCCAAGCAGCGGCAAGGGTGAAAATCCGTCCGACCACCGGTCGGAAACCCGCATCAACAATGCGATCAACTTCCCCGCATTGTACGCCCATCAGGATCAGTTCGGGTGCAATTCCCAACCCCCCGAACTTCGCTGCCCGGTGAATCTTGACATGGGCATGGTGCTTCCGCCTACTGCGCTTGGATGTTTGCCGGGAACAAGGTCATGGCTGGCCAAGGCTCGTCGTTTATGATTGATGACTGACCCCTTATTGCAAAGGGAGCAATTTTATGAAGTGCGTTATTCTGGCCGGCGGTTTGGGCACCCGGCTCAGCGAAGAAACCGTTAGAATACCAAAACCCATGGTCGAGATCGGCGAGCGGCCCATCCTCTGGCACATCATGAAAATTTATGCGGCCCATGGAATTACCGATTTCGTCGTCTGTCTGGGTTACAAAGGCTATGTAATCAAAGAATATTTTGCGAATTTCTTTCTGCACAATTCGGATGTGACGGTCGATCTGGCCAATGGCAAGCTTGAGATTGCAAACAGCAGATCGGAACCGTGGCGGGTGACGCTGGTCGATACCGGCGAAGACAGCCAGACCGGCGGGCGGCTGCGCCGGGTCATGCATCTGCTCAAGGATGAAGAGGCCTTTTGCATGACCTACGGGGACGGGGTCGGCAATGTCGACATCCGTGCACTGGTCGCGTTTCATAAGAACCACCGCAAACGTGCGACGCTGACTGCGGTTGTGCCGCCGGGGCGTTTTGGCGCGCTGGAACTGGCCGGTGACCAGATCGAACGTTTCGCCGAAAAGCCGGGCGGCGACGGCGGCTTTATCAATGGCGGGTTCTTCGTGCTGCACCCCTCGGTCGGTGAACTGCTGCATGGGGATCTGGAAATCTGGGAGCGCGATCCGTTGGAAAAACTGGCTGCAGAGGGCGACCTGATGGCTTTCCGCCATCACGGCTTCTGGCAGCCAATGGACACGCTCCGCGATCGTCGTCAGCTCGAGGAACGCTGGCAGGAAGGCAATGCTCCATGGAAGGTCTGGGAATGACGCTGGGTTCCGCTCCGAAAATCATACTGCTTGGCAATCTGGGTTATATTGGCCCGGTCGTGGCTGCGAACTTGCGGAAATCCTATCCCAACGCCAATCTGATCGGCCTTGATCCCGGGTTTTTCTCGGACCGGCTGACCACACATGACGCTTGGCCCGAACGATATCTGAACCAGCAGATCATCGCTGATATTCGTGACATTGACGCCTGGCTGTTTCAGGGGGCCGATGCGGTTGTTGCGCTGGCCGCCATCTCGAACGATCCGATGGGCGCGCGGTTCGAAGCCGTCACCACCGAGATCAATCAGGACGCCATTGTTCAGGCGGCGCATCTGGCCGCCGAGGCGGGGGTGTCGCGCTTTGTGTTCGCCTCCAGCTGTTCGGTCTATGGCTTTGCCGAGGGCGATGCCCGCTCCGAGGATGCACCTTTGAACCCGCTGACCGCCTATGCCCGCAGCAAGATCGGGACCGAACGGGCGCTGGCGGCCATGGACACGCCGGGGATGCTGCGCACCGCGCTGCGTTTTGCCACCGCCTGCGGGCCGTCGCCCCGGCTGCGGCTGGATTTGGTGCTGAACGATTTTGCCGCCTGCGCGGTCACCGCCGGCAAGATCACCGTGCTGAGCGATGGCAGCCCGTGGCGGCCGCTCATCGACGTGCGCGACATGGCGCGGGCCATCGACTGGGCGATCACCCGGACCGAAGAGGCCGGTGGCCAATGGCTGGCGGTCAATGCCGGGTCGGATGTATGGAATTACCAGATCCGCAATCTTGCGCAGGCAGTGGCCAATGCGGTTCCGGGCGCCAGCTATTCGATCAATCCCGATGCCTCGCCCGACAACCGGTCGTACAAGGTCGACTTTTCGCTCTACAGCCAACTGGCCCCCGCGTATCAGCCGGTTCAGACGCTTGAAGGCACCATCCGGGATCTGCTGCAACTGCTGAACGATATCAGTTTTGGAGATGTCGATTTCAGGTCCTCGCCACTGATGCGGCTGAAGGCGCTCGAAGAGCATATCCGCAATGGCACGCTGAGCGAGGATCTGCGCTGGAGGATGCCGCAATGACACACCCCGTTTGCCGGAGCTGTGGCGCAACCCTGACCCAGACACTGGTCGATCTGGGGCTTTCACCGCTGGCCAATTCCTACGTCCCACCCGAACGCGCGAATACAGCCTGTCCGCGCTATCCGCTGCACGCTTGGGTCTGCAACGGCTGCTATCTGGTTCAGGTCGAAGATGCGGTGCCGGCGGATGAGATATTCAATGCGGATTACGCCTATTTCTCCAGCTATTCGGATAGCTGGCTGGCCCATGCCAAGGCTTATGTCCAGAAGATGGTCGCCCGACTTGATCTGGGGCCGGATGATCTGGTGATCGAGATCGCCTCGAATGATGGGTATCTACTGCAGTATTTCGTCGAACAGGGCATCCCGGTGCTGGGGATCGAGCCATCGGGCAATGTAGCTGCTGCCGCTGAGGAGAAAGGTGTGCGCACGCTGGTCGACTACTTTGGCGAGGCGCTGGCCCAAAAGGTTTCTGAAACCGAGAAACCTCCGTCGCTGATCGCCTCGGCTAATGTTCTGGCGCATGTGCCCGACATCAACGATTTCGTTGCCGGCATCGCCACCCTACTGTCAGATGATGCGGTTTACACGGTCGAGTTTCCACATCTTCTCAACCTGATCAAAAGCGTGCAGTTCGACACGATCTATCACGAGCATTATTCTTACCTGTCGCTGCTGGCGGTCGAGAAGATCTTTGCCAAGGCGGGCCTACGCGTGTTCGATGTCGAGGAACTGCCGACCCATGGCGGATCACTGCGGGTCTATGCCTGTCTCGAAGGTGCCAACCATCCCGAAGGTATTGGTGTGGCAAAGGTCCGCGCCGACGAAGCGGCCGCACAACTTGATCGGCCCGAAGGCTATATGGGTTTCACCGGTCAGGTCGAGGCGCTGCGCGACGGGCTACTCGCCTTCCTGCGCGAGGTTAAAGCCCGCGGCGACACCATCGCCGCCTATGGTGCCGCAGCCAAGGGCAACACGCTGTTGAACTATGCCGGGATCGGCCCCGATCTGATTTCCTACTGCGTCGACCGTAACCCGGCCAAGCAGAACACCCTGCTGCCTGGCAGCCATATCCCCGTGCACGGGGTCGAGACGCTGCGCGCGGCACCACCCAATTACGTGCTGATCTTGCCGTGGAATATCCGCGAGGAAGTCACGGATCAGCTGGCCGACCTCAAAGCCCACGGGACCCGGTTCGCAACTGCCGTGCCCGAGGTCAGGATCAGCTGATGGCACGGGTTCTGCTGACCGGCGCAACCGGCCTGATCGGGCGCGCGACGGCCGCGGCTCTGACAAAGGCGGGCCATGAGGTGGTGACGCTGGGCCGGAACCCGGCCAGCGACATCCCCTGCGATCTGCTGGACCCCGATGCGACGACCAAAGCCCTTGAAACAGCCCGCGCCAGCCATCTGGTTCATCTGGCGTGGCATGACGGACCGCGCGACCGCTGGACCTCTGGGGCCAATCTGGACTGGATGGCGGCCACACTGCATCTGGTGCGGGGCTTCGCGCGCGCAGGCGGCCAGCGCGCGGTCTGCGCCGGAAGCTGCGCTGAATATGACTGGTCAGTTGCGGAGCTGACCGAAACAAGCCCCCTCCAACCCCGCACCCTGTATGGGGCAGCCAAGGCCGGGACCGGTCTGGCGCTGTGTAAGGGACAGGATGCGCTTGGCTTGTCTCTGGTCTGGGCGCGTATCTTTTTTGTTTACGGATCAGGTGAGCCGCCGGGACGGTTGCTTGGCGATCTGATCTCAAACCTGCGGGCCGGTCAGCCGGTGGACTGTACCGACGGGCTGCAGGAGCGGGATTTCCTGCATGTGGACGATCTGGCCCGCGCGCTGTTACGGCTGCTGGAAACCGATGTGACCGGCGCGGTCAATGTTGCCAGCGGTACCGCAATCCCGGTGCGAGACCTGATTGAAGAGGTCGCAAACCAGATGCATCACCCCGACCTGATCCGGCTGGGTGCCATCGCGCGCGCACCGGACGACCCGGATCGGCTGGCGGCAGACGTGACCCGGCTGCGGGACGAGGCCGGATTTGCGCCGCACCATGATATCGTCTCGGGGGTGGCCCGGATTCTGGGGGCCAAAAAGGAACCGGGATGAAACGCGCACCTGTTCTTCGCAAGCAGTCCTTTATGCTTTTCGCCCTAGTCGGCGTGGTGAATACCGCCTTTGGCTTTGCGCTTTTCAGCGTTCTGAATCTTGCGGGCCTGCCGCCGCAGGTGGCCCTGATCCTGGCCTTCATTGTCGGCATGATGTGGAATTTCATGACCCACGCCCGGCTTGTATTCGACACCAAGGGGTTTGGAAAACTGCCACTTTACCTGCTGTCTTACGGGGCGGTCTACATATTCAACGCCCTCTCGCTGGAGGGGTTGCTGATGGCCGGGCTACAGCCAATCGTCGCGCAGGGGCTGGTGGTCCTGCCGGCTGCCGTTCTGGCCTTTATACTTGTTTCCAGGGCACTCACCGAGCGATTTCCGTGGCAGGCAGAGGTCTGATATAGTGATCCTGAAACCGCATATAGAAACACTTTCGATCCGCTGCCGGTCTGTCCGGCGTGGCATCATATCGGAGCATATTTATTAATCAGTACCAGAAGGGTAATCGTCGATGCGTCTTTATCTTGCCGATCTTGGTCATAACCTTGTCACTGCAACATCGGACACCTATCCCCTGGGTGTCGGGAATCTTGCGACTTTCCCCAAAGCTTATGCCAAAAGCCCAACGCCGATTGAGGTCGAGATATTTCGCGACCCGCAAGAGCTCAGAACCGCGATCGACACCGCCGCCCCGGATGTGATCGGCTTTTCCAGTTATTCCTGGAACCACCATCTGGCCCTGTCTTTCGCCGATTATATCAAAGCGGTCAGCCCAGACACCCTGACCCTGATGGGTGGTCCCAACTTTCCGTTGACCGAAGACGAACAGGACAGCTGGATCCGGACCATGCCGCAGATCGACATGCATGTGCGCGGTCCCACCTACGAAGGCGAACGCGCCTTTCTGAGCACGCTGCAGCGATTCATCGATGTCGGTGCCCGCCGCGAGGGCATGTGGGAAGAAGCGGTCGATGGCGCGCTTTACGTCCACCCCCAAAGCGGCGAGATCCTGCGGGGGGGCGAACCGCCCCGCATCCGTGATCTGGACGAAATCCCCTCGCCCTATCTTGCCGGATTGATGGATAAGTTCTTCGACACCGGGCTTTTTGCACTGATGCAGTTGGCGCGCGGCTGCCCCTTCACCTGTGCGTTCTGCAACTCGGCGGTCAAATCGAACTCGAAGGTATTCCGCCATTCGTTCGAACGCACCAAGGCTGATCTGGATTACATCGTGGCCCGCATCAACCACGCCAGCCCGCTCTGTTTTGCCGACGACAATTTCGGCATGTATGTGCAGGATGAAGAGGTGGCCGATTATCTGGGCCATCTGATGGAACGGTACGACTGGCCCAAATACATCCGCACAACTACCGGCAAGAACCGGGGCGACCGGATCATCAAGGTGATGCGCAAGGCCAAGGGCCGGTTGCCCATGACCTCGTCGGTTCAGTCTCTGAATCCGGAAGTTCTGAAGAACATCAACCGCGACAATATCAGTCTGGATACCTATACCGAGGTCCAGCAAGAACTGCATTCAAAGGGCATGCAGTCCTACGGCGAACTGATCCTGTGCATGCCGGGTGAAACCAAGGAATCCTTCATGGATGCGGTGGACAAGCTGATCGAAACCGGAGTCAGCCGGGTGGCTGCACATCAGTTGATGCTGCTGCACGGCGCACCGCTGGCCAATCCCGACAGCCGCGAGAAATTCGGATTCAAGACCCTGCACCGGGTCGTCGCCCGTTGCCTGGGTAAATATACCGGCCCAACCGTGGTCGAGACCGAAGAAATGGTGGTGCAGTCCGAGAATTTCTCGTTCCAGGACTATCTGGATACCCGCGTTTTCCATCTGCTGCTGACGATCTTCTACTACGAAGACAATTTCGAAGAAGCCTTCCGGCTGGCGCGGTCCCGCGGCATCCGGCCCTTCCTAATCGTCAAACATATGCAGGAGATTCTCGCTCAGGCCCCCGAGCCTTTCCGGGATGCGGTGGCCGGGTATCTGGAAGAGAACCAGCAGGAACTGTTCGAAACCCGAGAAGATTGTGCCGCTTGGGCGCAGGAAAATTATGATGACCTGATCAGCGGAGAACTGGGGGGCAATCTGCTCAGCAAATACTCAATGATTGGCAGGTTCATCGTGCTGGACGAGGCGCTTGATTTCCTGAAGCAGGCCATCAGCGACCTTTTGGACAAGGATGACCACCAAGCGCACACAATGCTTGATACGATCATCAATTACTACAGCGCCGTGATGCTGCATGTGCCGTTCTCCGAGACCCTGGAGCATGAACCCGTCTGGAGTTCGTCATTCGATGTCGAGGCCTGGCGGAATTCGGGGTATGAAGGCGCATTGCATGATTACCAGTTCGATGAACCGCGCAATTTCCAGACCCAGGTCGATCCGAGAGTGAAAACCACCCTGTTGTCCCGGATCGAAACCTTTGGCGAACACGCCTCGGGGCTGGGGCGGTTTACACGCACGATGTTTGCCAATGATTTCCGGCGCAACTTCGTGAATGGTGATACCCGGCACGCCGCCGAATAATCCTTTCGCCTAGTCGGGGCCTCCCAGATAGATAACCTCGCGCCCCGGGAAGGCCTCGATCACGGCTGCGTTTTGCTCTACCCCCAGATCGCGCAGGAAAATCGGCTTGTCGGGCGGCAGGAATGGATCGTTGAGGTAAAGCGCGGACCCGATATTGCGTTGCGAGGACACAAACACCAGCGCGTTCCCAATATCTTCGGCCTGCGCCATCCGTCTTACGTCGCCGGAATAGTTGCCATAGTCCTGATATTTCGAAACACCGCGCCATGTTGTGAAGCTGACGACCGAGATCGCGCATAACAACAGGACAACGCCACCCAGACGACCGTGGTATTTTTTGGGCAGGCGGCGGCGGACCTCTTCAATCCCGGCCCCAGCCAGAACCAGCGCCGGCAGCGCCGCTGTGTACCAGTATCGCGGGCCGATATAGAACCCGCCGATAAACCAATAAAAGAACAGTGCGCCGATGATGGTGACGAAAACCAGAATCATCGCCCAGTCGAACTTAGTCAGGCTATTGCGCCAGAGCAGGGCAACCCAGATCGGTATGAGTGATCCGAAAACCCAGCCCAGAAGCTCCATATTGAGCGCCGCAAACCCGTGCAGCATGTTCACCAGCCCTTCCAGCGGGCTGTGACCGGGCCACGTGTCGAGCGCGCCAAAGTCTTTCGCGGGCGGCCCGACGGTTGGGCCGAACCCAAAGGCATTACCGGTTTCCCCCCAGATGCGGACGAAGTAATCCGCCTGTGGCGTCAGCAGAATCTGCCCGGTGAAGGCGTAATTGAACAACAGGAAGGCTGACCCGGACAGAACCCCGCCCACGGCATAGGTCGTGACCTGCCCGAATCCGGCAGGAAGGCGGCGCAGCAGCCACAGGCCCGCCAGGCCCCCTACGATTACCCCGTCGAGTGGCCGGATCACAAAAACCCAGCCCAGGGCCAGCCCGGCAACAAACGTCAATGCAACACTGCGCAGCGTCGATCCTGGCCCCGCCCGCAAAAGGCACCACAGGCCAACAAGAATCATGAAGACTGTCGCCGAATGCGCCATCAAAGACGCGCCCACGGCCAGAACCCACGGTGAGGTCGCCATCAGCAGGGCCACCAGATCGGCACGCTCCTGACTGACAGTGCGCCGCAGGATGTCATGGGTCAGCCAGACCGAGGCCCCTGTCAGCAGCGGGTTGATCAGCCAGGGTGCCCCTATGAGCACACCGATGGACAGGATCGCAGACCAGCCCGGCGCAAAGACCGAGAGCCATCGGTCATCCCGAATATCGAGCAGGAAATACTCCAGCGCAGGCTGGGCGGCCTCGGGTGGTGCCGGGCTCCATAGGGCGCCGCTGGCAAAGATACGGGCCTGGAAAAGATAACACAGTTCATCTTCCACATGCGGCACACGATCAAAGGCCGTCCAGGCGAGTGCCGCGCTGGCCAAAGTGGCGAAGATGGCTAGGCCGGACACCGGAAGGCGCGGGGCTTGATCGGGGCCCGAAACCGTGAAAATCGCAACCAGCGTGGCGATCTGGACAAGAGACAGAACACCTCCGACGCCGATCTGCATCCCGAAGGCGGTATAGTAGCCATAGTTGATGTAAGGCGTGGCTGATACGCTGAAAGCCGCGATCAGCACCACCAGCAGGGCCAGGCGTACTCCCCCGGCCTGCGCGAACAGGCCACGTATTGCCGCCCGCCCGGCAGGCCGCATCAGGACGAAAAGCGCCAGCCCCGCCTGCGCGGCCAGTACCGCCAGCATGATCAGGTTTTCAGGCGGGTCCGCCGAAATCTCGAGCCTTGGAAACCAAAGCGGCTGTGTCAGCCACAATCTGGCCGCGCTGCCCAAAAGCACCACCGCGCCCAAAAGACCGAACAGCAATTTCCCGCGAGGCCAGAACACAGCCAGCAAAAGCACCGATGCCGCCGCCATCGCGGCAAACCAGATACGCATCTCGGCCAGTGTGGCGTTTGTAACCACAGCATCCGCGGCCCAGACCGGCCCGCCGCATGCCCAAAGTATCAACGCACCACCGCACCACCGCAGTGGAACCAGACATGCTCTCATGCCGAATGCTCGTCTTTGATCAGCGCCGGATCCCGGGCAGGGCCTTCAATGTTGATACGTTCCTGTTCGGTGACAATCGGGCCGCCTCGGACCTGATTGTGGATCGAAGTGATGTATTCTCCCAACATGCCGATGAACAGCATCTGAATCCCCGACAGGAAAAACAGCGCCACAATGATGGTCGTGGTTCCGCGCGGGGCTTGGTTCGGATCAAGAAAATACATCAGCACGGCAAACAGGGAAAACAGAATGCAGCTTGCGGCAATCGCCAACCCGCTGAATGTACAGAACCGCATCGGTGCGCGCGTGAATGAGAAAATGGCATTCAGCGCCTGATCGGTCAGCGCCATCAGGCTGTGTTTCGATAAACCTCTTTTCCGGGCCCGCCAGACATAAGGCACAATAATCCTGCGGAACCCGCAGCTTGCGATGATGCCACGGATATACGGATAGTGGTCGTTATGGGACAGGACAGCCTTCAGAACCTTGCGGTCGATCAGCTGAAATTCTCCTACCGACGGTTCCAGCCATACATCCGACAACCCATTGACAATAGAGTAAAAAATGCCGCGCGCCCTGCGCATCATGAACCCTTCTTCCCTGGTGCTGCGCGCGCCGGCGACGACGTCATATCCGCTTTCCCAAAGCTCGACGAATTCCGGGATCATTTCGGGGGGATCCTGCAGGTCCACCGGCAAAATGACGATAACCGCATCCCCTTCGGCATAACGCAACCCGTTGAAGGCAGACCGAAATACGCCGAAATTCCGAGCATTCACCACCACCTTCACATCGGGATCGTTTTTCGCAATGTTGCGAAGGATTTCGACTGTCCGGTCGGTCGACGCATTGTCGATGAAAATATGCTCGCGCCTATAACCGGGCAGATCCTTGTCGAAAATTGCTTTAACGGTTTCGTAGCAATCCGCGACATTGTCTTCTTCATTGAAACACGGCGAGACAATAGAAATCGTTTTCATATCATTTCTTTGCTTAACATCTACGAATGCCGGTTACACACCGCCGGCTCGGTCACGCTTATACCATCCTGTGCAATTGCAGATTCGCGCAACAGTCAATCGGCAGGAATGTTTTAGAATGCAGTGTGCTTGCCGCCACAGACCCGGTCTAAATCCCCGGGGCATGGATATCGCCTGCGTTCTTGCGTCCTTCTTTTCGACCCAATTAATTGCTTTACTATCACCCGAATCCATTGGTCGATTGTGTTCACATGACTCGTAAATTTCGTAACCAGTTATTCCGGCTTCACACCTGGATCGGTTTATATCTTTCCGTCTTTTTCACTTTCATGTTTCTGACGGGTACATTGCTTGTGGCCGGGTTCGAGCTTGAATCCATAGGCAGACCCGCGATCTGGACTTCCATCGCTGAAGAAGAGCGCACGGCAAGTTTCGGCGACATCTACGAGGGCATCAAAACCGCCCACCCCGAAGGCGATGCGTTTGTGATCCTCAAGCGGCCTGCCCCGTGGTTTGTGGACCGTACGTTCGGGCGCTCGGGATGGGGGGAACGCGTAAGCTACTGGACGGACCCCACCACAGGTGCCGTCGTCTATGAGACAGGCGACCCGGGGTTTGCCAGCATTCTTGCGGGCCTTCACGATACGTTTCTGACTGACAACAGAATCGTGTTCATTCTTTTCAGCGCAACGTCGATCCTGCTGCTGTTTCAGATGGTCAGCGGGCTGATCACATACCGGCGGTTCTGGAAAGGGTTTTTCAGGTGGCCCAGCAGCGCGGGCGGGCTCCGGTCATGGGCCGGGGGGGCCCATCGGCTGACGGCCTTGTGGACATTGCCGCTGATTCTTGTGATTGCCATCACCAGTTTTTATTTCCTGCTGGGCGGTTTGGGGATTGAAGGGGAAAAGCTGAAATTCCCACCCCCTGCCCCGCGCGAAACCGCCCTGCCCGAAGGGTTTGACGGGGCCCTTATCGACCAGGCCGAAGCGCATGCGCGCGCCGCCCTGCCCGGCCTTGAGCCGAACATCCTGATCATTCCCGGCGGCAAGCGCGGTGCTTTGAAATTCGGCGGTCCGCATCCGGATTTTTCCCATCTTCGCGGCGGCAGCACCGTCGCCGTAGATCCGCTGACGCTTGAGGTTCTTGGCGTCCACACACCGGGCGACCTAAAGGGGCTGGGCACATTGGAACTGTTGATGGAACTGCTTCATTACGGGCTTTGGGGCGGTGCGTTTTCAATGGCGCTCTGGATTGTGCTGGGGCTTGTGGCCACAGGTCTGGCCTTTACCGGCTCGCTGATTTACGCGGCCCGTCTGGCCCCTGCTGCGACTTCGGCGGGGGGCTCTTTCAGGCGCATCTGGCGCGGGATGGGCGTTCTGCGCTGGATCTATCCGCTGCTCCTGCTGGGCATGCTTTCCGTCATATATTGGCGTGTGAATCCGGACGCCTATATACCGTCGCGCGTGAACCCGGTTGATGCCAAAGGCGCAGTAGCACAGCTGATCCTGCATGAACCGCTAAGGCGCGATACCCCGATTGAGATCGAACTGCAGATCGGCGCAGCCGATGTCGACACAGCCCTGGTCGGGGTCAACGGCGCAGCAGCCCAACCGGTTGATCTGACCCGGGACGGAGATAAAGCTCTGGGCCGTTTCGGATTTGATCCGCTGGAAGCGGGCAACGAGGTCATCGCTTACCTGAAAAAACAGGACGGCGATGAACAGAAAATCACGTTCCGAATGGGCAGCCCCATCTGGTGAGATCACACCCGGGCGGCCAGAGCCCTGAGCACAGCAAACCTGTCCCGCATCGTCACAAAGGCGAGGCAGGTGTAAATCACCACACCTGTCACGATGCCCACGCCCAGACGCAGGATGTTTGTCTGATCACCCAAAAGCGCCAGGCATCCCACAACACCCGCCGCCATGACCCCCGCCGAGATCAGGGGCAGGGCATGCAGCGACGCCAGCCTAAGCGCAGGCTGCCCCGAGATCCTTGCCAGATTTGCGAATTTGAACGGCCACATGATCAGAAAGACGGCGATAAAGGCTGTTGTGACGACCGACACGCCATACGGGGCGGTAACCGTGATCGCAATGGCCGCAAGCACCACCTCGATCCATGACAGCACGGCCAGCCTGCCTGGCTGACCAGACGCCAGGCAGAATGTCTGCTGCACCCTTTCGGTGCAGAGATACATTCCGAAAACGGACATCAGGCTCAGAACCGGCGCGGCCGGAATCCACTTCTGTCCAAACAGCAGAACCAGCACCGGCTCCGACAGAACCGCCAATCCGGCAAAGGCCGGAAAGGTCACGAACCCCGTCAGGCGCATGACATCCAAAAGCATCTCGGACGCCTTGCCGCCCCCGCGCGTCACCGCCGCAAAAGCGGGCTGCGAGACCATGCGCAATGGCGTGATGGTCAGGAACGACGCCGTTTCCACAACCCGCCAGGCAATCGCATAATACCCGGCTGAGACCGGACCCAGCATCGCCCCGATCAGAACCGCAGGGGACTGCACCGCCACCAATTCGGCCGCGCGCAGCCCGATGATGCGGTGGCTGAAATGCAGATCCTGCCGGATCTGATGCCCCGAGACGTGAAAACTCGGCCGCCACGATACGGCCCCCCAGGCCATCACGATATTGGTGGCGGTCATCGCCACCCGCTGACCAACCAGGCTCCAGACCCCGTAGCCCGCAAGGGCCATTCCGATCCCGACAGCCCCGCCAACGATGGCCCCAAGCACCGCGCGCAGGGCAAGAACACGAAACCGCATCTCGCGCCGCAACAGCGCCACAGGCACCGCCGTGAGCGAGATCATCAGCACCGTTGGCGACAATCCAATCAGCAATTGCCCGGCAATCGCTTCGTCATAAAAGGTCGATACCGGCCCCGCACCCAGAATGATCAGCACGGTCAGACAAGCCCCCAGAAGTGCCAGCAGCCAAAAGACCGAATTCAGCCGTTCGGGCGTCAGCGTGTCATGGGTCAGCAAAATCTCGGATATGGTTTCGCGGACCAGAAATTCGGAAAACAGGACAAAGGCGGCAGCCATTGCCACCAGGCCAAAGGCCTCGGCCCCAAGCAACCGCGCAAGAATGGCGATGATTATGAAATTGAATGCCTGTTCGGCCCAGACGCCAACAGACATCCAGGCAACGCCGCTGGTGAAACGCCGCCCCCGCGACATCAGAATCCTTCCCACTGCCCTACTGCCGCACGAAACCGCCGACATTCTGAAGTGTAGCGTAGCGGTTCAGAAACAATGCTGTCGAGACCACCCATCCTTCTTTGGCGCTGCGACCAACCAGCTTCCATTCTCAAAACCCCTCGGACAATAGTCGTGGACATTGGGCATATCCTGCCAACGTCTCAATATTTCGCCAACGGGCACCGGGGCTGTACAGCAAGAGTTTCAAGTCACTTAAGGATCAACCGGACGGTCAGGTCATTATTGATCTTATTTTGGAAACAATATTTTCGTAACCTCGTGGTTAAAAAGCATCCGTGTTTATCAGAAAAACCACGATTAATCCGCCCGGCCCGGCAGGGAAAACCAAAGCCATGACCGCCATTTTTGAATTACAGGGTAGGATTACAACAAGGTGGCGTAAAATGCGGCAAGTGACACGCGGGACTTGATGTTAGAAAAACCGAATTTGGTCAAAATTATTGTCTATATTCAGCTTGTCTGTGTTTGAATACTATAGGCAGCGATGGGAATTGAGCCCGTCACACCCTGAACAGCATGCATGCCAAACGGGGCAGAATACATATTAAGTACGCAAAGGGATTTCATTTTCATGAACAAGGTTGCCGAGCAGATCACCCCGGACAACATCCCAACCGGCACGCCGGACACTTCTGGCATGAGCCTGAGCGTGGTCATCCCTGCCTATAACGAAGAAAACGCCGTCCGTGGCACTGTTGAAGATGTGCGGGCCCATCTCGAACCGCTGGGTATTCCGTACGAGATCATCGTGGTCGACGATGCCAGCCAGGACAACACCCGCGCCGAAGCCGAGGCCAGCGGTGCCACCGTCACCTTCAACGACGTCAATTCCGGATACGGCGCCAGCCTCAAGCGCGGGGTGCGGATGGCGCAATACGAATACTTGGCCATCCTTGATGCCGACAGCACCTATCCGGCGCGTTACCTGCCGGGCATGCTGGCCATGTGCCGCGATCAGGACATGGTGGTGGGCGATCGGGGCGCCGCAATGAAGAACGTGCCGCTGCTGCGGCGGCCGGCCAAGAAGTTCCTGTTCGCCTTTGCCTCATTCCTGGCCGAGCGCAAGATCAACGACCTCAATTCCGGGCTGCGTGTGTTCCGCAAATCCGAGCTGATCCCGTTCCTGCCACTGCTGCCACAGAATTTCTCGTTCACCACCACGATCACACTGTGCATGACCTCGAATGGCAAGCGGATGATCTATACGCCGATCGAATACGGTAAGCGGGTGGGTAAATCAAAAATCCGACCGATCGATTTTCTGAACTTCATCATCCTGATCCTGCGCATCAGCACTCTGTTCAACCCGCTGCGGGTGTTCATCCCGTTGGGACTGGTGTTTTTCACGTTGGGTACGGTGAAGTTCATTATCGACATGTTCTACTGGAACCTCAGCGAAACGGCGGTGTTCTCATTCCTGGCGGCGATCATGATCTGGTCGTTGGGGTTGATTGCCGACATGATTTCGCGGCTGCACCTCAGACCCTGATATGAGCGGCGGCATGCTTTCCGATCCAACTCAACGGCGCTGGCTGATCCGGCTGGCCGGGTCGGCTTTGGTGTTGGCGATCCTGTTCTGGATCCTTCCGGCCGAGGCTATCGTGGCGGCATTCAAGGCAATCCCGATCTGGGTGTTCCTGAGCGTACTGGTCCTGTTCCTGTTGGCCCATGTGGGTGCAGCGCTGAAATGGTGGCTGCTGCTGGGCCGCGGGCTTTCGCCCCTGCTGGCTGTCCGGGCGCATTTTGCCGGTCTGGCTGCCAATCTGTGCCTGCCGGGCGCGATTGGGGGCGATACGGTGCGCGCCGGGATGGCACAAGCGGCAATGAAAGACGGGGCGCGGGTCGTCGCAGGCGCAACCGTGGATCGGCTGATCGACATGGTGGCCTTGTTGACCTTGTCCTGCCTTGGGCTTGTCCTGACATGGGAACGGGCCGAGGGCGGACATATGATCTGGCCTGTGGCGCTGGTCTTGCTTGCGGCGCTGGCGGGTATGGTCGCATTGCCGCGCCTGCTGCCCCTGCCCTGGCGCTATGTCCCGTCTCTGCCTGGTAAGGGCTTTGCGCGTCGTCTGGCCGATGCGCTGACCAGGTTGGGCCGCAAGCCCGGCACGCTGGCGGCGGCCTTTATCGCGTCGGTTTTGATCCAGTTGTTGTTGGTCATGCTGGCCTGGTGGCTGGCCATCGCGGCGGGTGTCGATGTGGCAGCCGGACCGTGGATATTTGCCTGGCCTCTGGCCAAGATTATCGCAGTTCTGCCGGTGTCGTTGAACGGGCTGGGCCTGCGCGAGGCCACGCTGGCGGGCTTTCTGACCCCCTTTGGTGCCAGCGCGCCTGCCGTCGTGGCAGCCGGGCTGGTCTGGCAGGTTGTTCTGTTTACAGCGGGCGGGTTTGGCGCGCTGGTTCTGACAATGTCCGGGATGCGGTTTAGCGCTCCGGCGAATTCCCAAAAGGAAGAGTGCAAGTGACGGATGTTTCCCGGCCAACAGGCGAGGATAAGCCTGAAATCATCATACTCGGTGCCGGACCCGCTGGTCTGGCCGCAGCATACGCCCTGACCGGGCAGGCAAAGGTGACCGTGATCGAACGCGCACCCATTGCAGGCGGCAATTCGGCCTCGTTCCCGGTCGAAGGCGTGATTTGCGATTATGGCTCGCACCGGTTTCACCCTGCGGCAGAGCCTGAGGTGCTGCAGGATGTGAAAACGCTGTTGGGTGACGATCTGCTGCTGCGCCCGCGCCATGGGCGTATCCGGCTGGGCGGCAAATGGATTCACTTCCCGCTGAAACTGACCGATGCCCTGATGCGTCTGCCCAAACCCTTTGCCGCATCGCTGGTCGGGGACATGGTGCTGAAACCTTTTCGCAAGAAAAGCACGGGCCCCGAGACATTCTCGACCGTGCTTTATGACGGGTTGGGGCCAACGATTTCGGACAATTTCTATTTCCCCTACGTGCGCAAACTCTGGGGGCTGGATCCGGAAAAGCTGGCCGTCAAGCTGGCCGAGCGCCGGGTCGGCAGCGGATCGGTCGGCAAGATCCTGATGAAGATGCTGCGCCTGGTGCCTGGGCTGCGCAGCGAAACCGCCGGGCGGTTTTTCTATCCGCGCAAAGGGTTCGGACAAATCTCCGACGCAATGCTTGAAAGCGCGCGCACAAATGGCGCCACCTTCATGTTCAACACCGAAATCACTGGGATTGACCGCGACGGCGACCGTATCACCGGGTTGACGATCCGCGACGGCGACAGCGAGCGGCATGTGACCGGCGATCTGATCCTGTCGACCATTCCTCTGACCGGGTTGACGCGCCTGATCGACGCCCCTCCGCCGGAAGTGGTCGATGCCGCCCGCGCCATCCGGTTTAGGGGCATGATCCTGCTGTATCTGGTACTCGAGACAGACCAGTTCACCGAGTTCGACGCGCATTACTTTCCGGAATTGTCGATCCCGATCAGCCGGATGTCGGAGCCTAAGAACTATAACGCCAGTGGCGCGCCGAAGGGCGTGACCGTGCTGTGCGCCGAACTGCCCTGCGACCCGGATGAAAAGTGGTGGTCCATGTCCGACGAAGAACTGGGGCAGGAGTTCACCAAATGGTTGGACCAGCTGGGCCTGCCGGTCACCGTGCCGGTGCGCCGCTGTGAATCCCGACGGCTGAGCCACGCCTATCCGGTTTACGACGTGGGGTATGAGGCGCGGTTTGATACGGTTGATCAGTGGCTCTCAAATCTGGACGGATTGCTCGTATTTGGACGTCAGGGATTGTTCGCCCATGACAACACCCACCACGCCTTTGCCATGGCCTATGGCGCGGCGGATTGTATCAACGGCACAGGTCAGGTCGACCGCGCGAAATGGAATAAATATCGCGAGGTCTTTGCTACTCATGTGGTGGAAGACTGACCCATGACCGCCTGGCAGGCCGATATCCTGATGTATCATTCGATCTCGGATGCGTCTGGACCGACCTCAATCGCGCCCGAGGTGTTCAAGGCCCAGATGCAGGCGCTGGCGGCATCCGGCCTGCCGGTGGTCACGCCCGATGCGCTGGCCAACCCGCCCGACCCCCGCGTGGTCATCATCAGTTTCGATGACGGGTTCGAAGATTTCGCCGATACCGCCTGGCCCATTCTGCGCGATCATGGCTTCTGCCCCATCGTCTATCTGCCCTCGGGCCTGATGGGCGGGATGGACCACTGGGTCGGAGGCAACATCCCGCCCCGCCCCCTGATGGGTTGGGACAGGATCGAAGCCCTGGCAGGGGAAGGGGTCTGTTTTGGCGCGCATAGTGTCAACCACCCCGATCTCACCACGCTGGATACGCTCATGCTGGAAGAGGAAGTAAGTGGCTCCGGTCAGGACATTGCCGCGCGGCTGGGCCAGCCTGTCAGACATTTCGCACCGCCTTACGGCGCGTCGAATAGCAGCGTACTCAGACAGATCGCTCAGCATTACGACACTTCGGTCGGCACCAGGCTGGGCGTGGCCAAGGCGGGGGACGATATCCACGATCTGCCCCGGCTCGAGATGTTTTACTTTACCGACATCGCCCGTTGGAAAGCGCATTTGGAAGGGCGCGGCAAAGCCTATCTGACGGCGCGCAAGACAATGCGAGGGGTGCGCGCGGCAATACGCGGGCAACCGTGGTGAACAGATCTTTTCCGTCTGCGGCTATAGCCGGATACGCAGCGCGGGTTGTACGATCCGGGTATATTGGTTTTGAACAAGTAACAGGTACGAACAAATGCATATTCTGGTTACCGGAGGCGCCGGGTTTATAGGCTCTCATCTGACGGAACAACTGATCCGGGATGGCCACACGGTCACGGTCCTTGATGATCTCTCGACTGGGCGGGTGGCAAATCTGGCCTCTGTTGCGGACCACCCAAATTTCACATTCACGGAAGGCTCAATTCTGGATCGCCAGATGGTCACCGATCTGGTTCGCCCGGCCGATGTTGTTTTTCATCTGGCCGCCGCCGTTGGTGTCAAACTGATCATGGATGAACCCAGCCGCTCGATCCTAACCAATGTCGCCGGCACCGAGAATGTTCTGGATGCGGCCTTGCCGAGCAAGACCTATACATTTGTCGCCTCCACTTCCGAGGTTTACGGGAAAAGTACAAAATTCCCATTTCAGGAAGACGACGATCTGACCATTGGGGCCACGCGCAACCTGCGCTGGTCCTACGCCTGTGCCAAAACGCTGGATGAGTTTCTGGCGCTGGCCCATGCGCGCGAATCCGGTCTGCCGGTCACGGTTCTGCGGTTTTTTAACACCACCGGGCCGCGACAGACGGGCCGCTATGGCATGGTGTTGCCGAATTTCGTGAAAGCCGCGCTGGAGGGTGCGCCCCTGATGGTGCATGGCAGTGGCGAGCAGTCGCGTTGCTTCGGTCACGTGGCCGATGTCGTCAAGGCATTGGGGTTGCTGATGAACGCACCACAGGCAAAAGGCGAGGTGTTCAATATCGGCTCGAACGAAGAAGTCACAATCCGCGCTTTGGCTGAAAAGGTCATTGAACTCACCGGGTCCAACTCGGAAATCCGCTATGTTCCCTATGACGCGGTATATCCCGAAGGGTTCGAGGATATGCAGCGCCGGCTGCCCGATGTGTCAAAGCTGGAGCGCGTCACTGGATTCCGCCCGATGCGCACGCTGCAGCAGACTATCGAAGATATCATCACTGAAATGCAGGCCCCGGTTTCCGCATGAGCCGTCAGGTTCCCATCTGTGACTGATCTGGTGATCGGCTCCGGGCCGTCCGGCGTGTCTGTGGCCATGGCTTTGCTGAACCGGGGGCGTCAGGTTCTGATGCTGGACCCGGGCGGCAGGCTGGAGGCCCCAGCGCAAGACCGCCGTGACAAACTTGCGGCTTCGGATCCCGACACCTGGTCTGTTGATGACCAAAAAAAATGGCAGGCCCCGCAATTCGACACACCGCCCGGGCAGGTGCGCCGGTTCGGGTCGGATTTTGCCATGGTGCCGGGCGCCAAGACACTGGTGTCGCCGGATCAAATCGGCTTGCGGGCCTCGCATGCCACTGGCGGGTTGTCCAACCTTTGGGGGTCGGCGGTTTTGCCCAACCGCGCCGAAGATATCGCCGACTGGCCGATCAGCATTGAGGACCTGTCACCGCATTACCAAGCCGTCGCCCAGTTCCTTCCGATAAGCGGTCGGCAGGATGCATTGCAGGCTCTGTTCCCTGCCCTTTCGATGCAGGACCGGGTGCCATTGACCCCATCCCCACAGGCGCAGCAGATGTTGCAGCTGCTGGAGCATCAGAAAAGCGGCCTGTCAGAGCTGGGCGCCCATGCCGGACTGGCCCGTTTGGCCGTTGAGCCCGATTGCCGGTATTGCGGTCAATGCCTGCATGGATGCCCCTGGGGGTACATCTATTCAGCCAGAAAAACGTTCGATGACTTGCGCCATCACTCTGCGTTTCAGTACCACACCGGTCTGGCCCGTCGGTTCCAGGAACATGCCGACCACGTTGCGGTAACGTTGGACAATGGGGAAACCCTGCAAGCAACTCGTGTCTTTGTTGCTGCAGGGGTTCTGGAAACGGCGCGTCTGCTTCTGACCTCGTCGCCGGACCCGACCACCCGTTTGCAGTTGCAGGACAGTCAGCATTTCTTTCTGCCCAGCCTGCACCGCTGGCGCACACCGCGCCGTCCGGACCAAAGGCCCTATCACACCCTGCC
>NZ_JBQFSR010000011.1:0-156701 GCF_056538105.1 Ruegeria sp. BH6 | reverse complement strand
TCGACGGGCTGGCCGCCAATGGCGAAGACGGCAACAGCGCCGTCGAAGCCAAGGTCAAAGCCGAGGTCGCAGACCTCTGCGCCAAATTCCCACTCTATCCGAACCTGTAATCAGGTCGAAAATCAAATACTTGAACGGCGCCTTTGAGGCGCCGTTTTCCATACGGATCAGATAAAACCCTGCCACCACAAGAAGACAAGCAACAGAATCGTTAAAGCGATCAGGTTGAACGCCAGTCCTCCCAGCATCCCCAGGAACCAGCCCAGCCGCCGGTCGGCGCGATTGATACCGCTGAGATGCGCCTGAACCTCTTCTGACGCACGAGCAAGTTTCGGGGTATCCAGAACCAGCCGCAGCTTTGGATGTGCCGCCATCGGCTCGGCACTGGCCAACAGCAAGGCCTGTTTGTAAATCCGCCGGGGCAGTTGTCGCTTGGCCTTGCGGATCGAAGCCGTCAGCGTCTTGTCCCGCACCCCCAACTTTTTGCGCAGCAACTGAACCGTCTGCGCGATCTGGGTTTGGATATCTGTTTTTTCCGACATGACGAAGCCTCCAAGCCCGCCAATCTAACCGCCTCTTGCGAAGGCGACAATGGGGCTGGTCGTTTCTATTCACGGCGGGTATCACGACTTCATGCTGAACACGATCATACATGGTGAACCGACCGCGAACCCCCCTTTGCTGATTGCGCATGGGCTGTACGGCTCGGCCCGGAACTGGGGCGTAATTGCCAGACGGCTGGCCGATGAGCGGCAGGTCGTGGCCGTTGATATGCGCAACCACGCGTACAGCATGTGGACCGAGCAGCACAGCTATGGCGACCTTGCCAATGATCTGGCCGAAGTGATCGCGCATTTTGGCGGCAAAGCCGACGTGGTGGGCCATTCGATGGGCGGCAAGGCAGCGATGACGCTGGCGCTGCAACACGGCGAACTGCTGCGCAAACTGGTGGTCGCCGACATCGCGCCAGTCACCTATTCTCATAGCCAGATCCAGTTCATCGAGGCGATGCGCGCCGTTGACCTGTCAAAAGTCGAGCGACGTTCGGATGCGTCACAGCAATTGGCCGAACTGGGTGTAGAAAAAGCGCTTCAAAGCTTTTTCACGCAGTCGCTGGATGTTCAGGGGCAACGCTGGCTACTGAACCTGGATGTTCTGGCCGCCGAGATGCCCAAAATCATGGGTTTTCCGCAGCTGGACGCAACCTGGGATGGTCCGACCCTGTTTCTTTCGGGCGGCGATTCTGACTATGTCCTGCCTGAACACCGTGACCTGATCCGCACGCTATTCCCGGCCGCGAGGTTTGCCAAAATCCCCGGTGCAGGCCACTGGCTGCACGCCGAAAAACCGCGCGAATTCGAAGCCGCCGTTAGGGCGTTTCTGAACGCCTGATCCTTTAGGACGACACCTCACCCCCACCATTAATCCAATCGGGCAATCCGCCAAGATTGTAGACCTGCTCATATCCCATGTCTTTCAGCAGCTTACCGGCCAAAGCGGCGCGGCCACCAGCGGCGCAATAAAGAACGATGGGGCGATTTTTCCGAAGCTCGGGGTCGTGAGATTGCAAGCTATCATCGGCGCGAAATTCCAGCATGCTGCGCGGGATGTGGTGGGCACCATTGGCCCGGCCCGTCTGCTGCAATTCAACGGCATCGCGCACATCCAGAAGCAACCCGCCCTGTTCCATGACCTGTTGGGCAAAATCGGTGTCTACACGTTCGACGACCGCATTTGCGGCCTCCATCATGGCTTTTACTGTCAATGGCATCAGTAATCCTCCGGTGAATATCATCGAAGGCTAACATGCGAAAAATGGAAGGTGTAGACCGCCCCTGTTATTGTTCGCGGAATGCGCGCGACATGCTGTCCGTCACAGGTTTCGCGATATAGGCCGCAAAGGTCCGCTCTTCGGTCTGGATCATGATCTCGGCGGGCATACCCGGTGTTGGGATAAAGCCGCGCACGCGTTCAATCTCTTCTGGTTCCAGTGAAATGCGGGCCAGATAGACCTCTTGCGGGGCTCCGGTTGAATCCTCGATCACCGAGTCCGCAGACAGATAGAACACCTGCCCTTGCAGCACCGGTGTTGTCCTCTGATTCAGGGCGACCAGACGCACGGTGGCGTCCTGCCCTGTCACGACACTGTCGATCTCGGTGCGCGGAATTTGCGCTTCGATGATCAGCGGAGCGTCTGCGGGTAGAATCTCAGCAATGGGTTCACCGGTTTCGATCACACCACCCGGCGTATGATAGTGCAGTCGCACCACTGTGCCGGATACCGGAGCCCGCACAACGGCGCGGTCCAGAACGCTGCGGGCCTGGCGAGCTTTTTCACGGACACTTTCCAGATCGGCTTCGATCACGCCCAACTCATCCAGCGCGGCCTCACGATAGGCAGCACGGGTGCGGGTAATCTGTTCTTCGTATTTCAACAGCATCTGGCTGATCTCAGCCGCTTCGGCCTGCAGCCGTGCTTGTTGCCCTTCCGCTTCGGCCTGAACCCGACGGATCGTGTTCAGCTCACCTTTGCGCACCAGGCCTTTTTCGAACAGCGCCTGCTTGGTTTCGAGTTCTTCCTGCAGGATTTCCGAGCGCCGCACCATGCTGTCCAACTGTGCATTGAACCCGCTGGAGCGAATTCTCAGAGCTTCCATGTTGCGTTCGAGCAGAGCGATGTCGTTCAACAGCGTCTTGCGGGACAGATCAAAAGTGATCTTTTGCCCATCGAGAATGGACAGAACTTCTGTATCTTCTGAATTGGCAATAAGGTCAGGCGAGAACTCCAGCCGCTGCAGTTCATTGTACTCGGCATTCAGACGATCTGACATGGCCTGCAGGCGGATTTTACGGATGAACAATTCACGCTCATTGGCTTCGGCCGAGGTCTGATCCAGCGTCATCATCACTTGCCCGGCTTTGATGGCCTGACCTTCAACAACCTGGATTTCCTCGATGATACCGCCTTCAAGGTGCTGCACGATCTTGTTGCGACCTGTCGCGACAAAACTACCTTGTGCGATCACAGCAGCGGCCAGCGGTGCACTGAACGACCAGACGCCAAAACCGCCAAAGCAAACGACAAGCATGGTAAGCCCAATTACAACCAGACGATTGATCGAGCGTGGAACTTCGGCATACCAGACGGTCGGATCATTGGGATCGTTGTTCACGGGTACCAGTTCATTCATGTCGCACCCCCCTTATTTGTTTTGAATGCCGGGCTGATTATTACGCGGCCCGTTCAGTTGTTGCAGAACCTGTTCGCGATGACCAAACAGCGCCACACGGCCATCCGTCAGCAGCATGATCTTGTCGACCACGTTCAGCAGCGTTGGTTTCTGCGTGATCACTACGACGGTAATCTTACTTTCCCGTGCCTGTTCGATGGCCCGGGCAAGGGCCCTGTCGCCAGCAACGTCCAGGTTCGAGTTCGGCTCGTCCAGAACCACCATGCGCGGATTGCCAAAGAAGGCCCGTGCCAGTGCGATGCGCTGTTTCTGACCACCTGACAAGGGTGACCCATCCGCAGCCACCACGGTTTCATAGCCTTGCGGTAACGTGGCGATCATGTTGTGTACATCGGCGAGAACGGCGGCGTCGTGGATTTGTTCGTCGGTCGCGTCGTCCCGCATCCGGCCGATATTGTCTTTGATCGTACCGGGGAACAATTGCACGTCCTGCGGAAGATAGCCGATGCTTTCGCCAAACTGACGCGGATCCCAGTTGCGAATATCCATCAGGTCCAGCCGGACGCTGCCGGATGTGGGCAGGATTGACCCAACCAGCGTTTTGCCCAGCGTGGTCTTGCCCGCACCCGAGTTGCCGATGATGGCCAGAGTTTCGCCCGGGTTCAGCGAGAAACTGATCCCGTTCAGCACAACACGCTTGGTGCCGCCAGGCACATAGAGAAGGCGTTCCACGTCCAGCCGACCCTCGGGGCGCGGCAAGCGCAGCTTTTCGAATTGCAGGGCCGAGTTGGATAGCAATTGATTGATCCGGCCATAGGCTCCGCGTGTCAGAAGGAAGCCGTTCCAGCCTTCGATCGAACCCTCGATCGGCGCGAAAGCGCGGCCCGCGATAATTGAGGCCGCAATGACCATGCCGCCGGTGATCTCACCCTGCAAAGCCAGAAACGCGCCCCAACCCAGAATGCCGATCTGCGTCAGCAAACGCACCGCCCGCGAAATGGCCGCGAAAATCACATTCCGGTCCTGCGCGCGGACCTGCCATGTCAGGGATTGTGCGGTGTCGCGTCCCCAGATGCGCACGGCCTCGGGGATCATTGCCAGAGCGTTGATGATCTGACTATTTCGCGACATCGAATCCAGATGCATGTTGGCCATGGACTGCGCCTTGTTGGCTTCGGCAAAGGGTTTGGCCGTCATACGCTGGTTGATGAATGCAATTGTCATCAGCAAAACCGCCGTAACGATCACGATCATCCCAAGCTGCGGGTGAACCAAAAAGATCATCAGGATGAACAATGGTGCGAAGGGCACGTCCAGGAAGGAAATTAGCGTCCCCGAGACCAAAAAGCTGCGCACTTGCTGCAAATCACCCAGTGTTTGGTATTCCCGCCCAGAGCCATGCAGCGACGCATGCGCCGCAGCGCTGAGAACCGGGGCACCCAGACGGGCTGCCACCTCAACCGCGGTGCGCATCAGCATGAACCGCCGCACCGCATCGAAGGCGGATTGGAAAATCACTGCCCCGGCGACAATGGCGGTCAACATGATCAGCGTGTCCAACGACCGGCTAGTCAGGACGCGGTCACTGATCTGGAACAGATAGATCGGGATCGCCAAAATCAGAACATTCGTTGCACAGGTCAGAACCAGCACAAAAGCCAGATTGCGATAGATCGCGCGTAACGAAGTGCGCAACGTCGCCTGAAAATCTTCAGGCGGCGTTCGCTTGTGAAATGTTTGGGGTGGCCCCTTGCCATCGCCGCCGCCAGAACTACTGCGCAGCATTGGCTCGTTCGCTTTGGCCTCGATAGTGGTGCCCATGCGATCACCGCCACTCGAGCGCGACGCGGGGGGTGTACGGTCGCTCGTTTTATTGACGGGTTCAGGATCGGGGCCCTCGACATCGGCCACCCCATCACCGCTGCCCTGTTGGTCATTGTCTTCGGCAGGCTGCGGCTGCTTGCGCCGGGGGGAAGGTCCGGCGCGCAGGTGCGGTTCCTCTTTCACTTCGTGATGTTCAGGATCAGCTTTCACGGTTTTGCCGGCGCTCGCATCGCTTTTGGCGACTGCCTCCCGTTCACCGTCTGGCGGATTACTAACGCGTAAATCTTCGCTCAAGCGCAATCCGAGAACTTTTTTCCGTTTCAAATCTGATTTGCTCGCACTTGGCGGCTTGGAAACGGCACCAGCGTTACGATCCAACGGACTGGCGTATCGTCTCGGGCGCGACGGAAAAACAATCGACATGTTAAAACTTTCAAAACACTCGTAACAAACAGGGTTACTACGCTAGCATAGATTGCAGGCCGTCGTCGATGGCAGCCGCTTCTGAGGACGTCAGATTGCTCTGGCCTGGGGCGTTTTCCGAATTGCCCGGCCCGTCTACATCCTCCAGCAACATCGCGATCGCTTCGTTGACAAGCTCGGCATTTTCCTCTTCTGGACTGTCGATAAGGCTGGCCTGATGCAACATCACATCCGAATATTCGCCCTCTTGCGCCATCACGACAGAGTCGATTCCCATTTTGGTCACGTTGGCCGAATTCAATAGCGCGTTGCCCGCACCCAGCGCGGAAACCCCTTCTCCGCTTGAGTTTTCGACGTAAACATCGTCGTCATCCTGCAACATGGTGACCTGGTCAATGACGTTGATCTGCAGCAGGTCACCTTCGATCTTGAGAACCCGCACCACTTCTGTTCCGGCAAACATCGGATCGTTCAACAACGCGTCTTCCAGTGCATCGGTATCCACCTCTTGCAAAGATACCGTGCTGGCCAGATTGTCGCTTAACTCTTCGTGGGTGTCTTCCCCTTCGGTCGTCAACGATACCTGGTTCATTACAAGATTGTCTTCGGCATCCGTCGGGCTTGCGCCGTGAACCACATCATTGTCCAACAAAACGATGGTCTGGTTCACAACGTCGATCGAGACCATATCGCCGCCAATAATGATCACATCATAGTAGCTGCCCAGCTGAATGATGTTGGTCACATTAGCCATATCATTATCGCCCAGCGTATAGGCTGTGGACGAAGCTGAGATTTCCGTATTGATGTGGTCAATATCCGTGGCGTCGATAAGCTGCTCAATGAAATTGGTCACCAGCAGATCACCGGAAATCCAGTCGATCATGACAATCGGGTCCTGATCGGGATTATCCGAGACATTGTGTTCCACCCATGATGCCTCGTTGGCTTCGGTCGCGATGTTTGAAGACTGGACAACATGCGTGTCGCTTTGCGCACCCGGCGCACCTTGGTCGACATCAGAGACGACAGCGACCTGGCTGACAGCGGTCAGGTTGATCGCCTGCCCACCGACCACGATGTTGGGCGCATCGACCCAGCCAACTGATACCGCGACCTCGTTGACGGCATAGTTGCCACCTGCGACCACCGAATGACCGTCTTCAAATTCGGGGTCTTCGGATTGATCCCATTCGGCCGGCAATGCCTCGGCCAACTCGTCCTCGGCGTCTTCGTCCTCCGAATCTTCCTTGTGATGTTCCGGCAGCAGCTTCAAAAAGTCCGGAATTTCATCGACATACTCGCCATTCACGATGATGCCCGAGGCATCCTCGCCGTGGAACTGATGTACCGTTACGCCTTCAATCTCAAGATTAATGGGCGATTGCATTTGTTCGATGAGTTGTTCGACAGCCTCACCGGACTGATAGTCCTGGATGTGGATCGATGGGGTCGATATGGCATGCAAGGACAGTGCCGCGCTTTGCAGCGCGTCGGCTTGCGCCATCAGGGCCTCGACATCGCGGAAGTCACCTTCGCCCACGACATCGTTGTCGATCAGATGGATTTTCTGCACCGTGTAGGTGACCGCTGATCCAATCAGCTCGGTGATGTATTCGGGCTCCAGAATGATGTTCATCTGCACAAACGAGCTGAATCCCGGCGCATCTTCGGGCAAGATGGCATCCGGACCGATCGCAGGGCCGGGTGCCCCATCAGCACCATCAATCAGACCAGAATTTTCCGTTGGTGGGGGGACATCATCTTGTGCGGGTCCAAACTTGTAAGGCACCGGGCCGTAATCGCCCGGATCCATTTTCAGATTGGCTTTGACATTGATGCGGGCCGGATCTTCGAGACCCTCAAGTTCTGCTTTCTTACGCAGAGCAGTAAATTCTTCATAAAAATCACGCCAACGGGCCTGTTCGGTCGTAAGTTCAAAAGTGCCAACAAAATGTGCAATTTGTTCCGTAATACTGTCGAGTGCCATTTTAGTTTCCTTTCCCCTCCCCGGCCTGAAATTTCCGGTTTAGGTTAAGTTGGGCCGAGGCCGCATAATGCGCCCCCGGCAGTTTTTAAGAGGTCAGAGCCCGCCAAAGCGGGCTCTGATTCCGATTAAACGTCGGTGTCGTCGCTGGAGTAGCTGGACGACATGTTGCCGCCAACCATGGTCGTATCGACCGAGTTACCAAGAACGTTGGCACCCATGACGATCGACTGGTTGAACGCCGAAGTATCGACGACCGCTGCGGCCGATGCGTGCGACTCACCGTTGACGATGCCATCGCCACCGTTGCCCGAGCCCCAGTCACCAGCGTTGCCACCGGCACCACCTGCGCCCGAGTTCGCACCCGATGCGTCGCCGCCTTGCTGCATGCCACCTTTGGTGTCACCAATATCGACGAAGCCGTGCGAGTTACCGCCTTGGCCACCCATGGCTTGTGCAGCACCGCCGCCGCCACCGATGCCCGACGTGGACGTACCGTCCGATGTACCGTATCCGGTAGCCGTTGCATCGTTGTCGGAGCTGCCTGCGCCGCCATAGCCAGAGATTGCGTCAGCCATCGCGTCAGCGGATCCGTCAGTGTCCGCAACCGCCCAAAGGCTGGAAGCTGCGCCATCACCAGCGTCGTTGTCAGCGTCTACAGACCCAGAACCGCTGGCATCCGAAGTTGCATCCAGATCCAGTGCTCCGCCGCCGCCACCGACGCCGTCGGCCATCGCGTCAGCGGATCCGCTAGCATCTGCCGAACCATCGGAATTGTTGGACCCACCGGCACCGCCCGCGGAATCCGCATCCTGGTTACCGACACCTTGAGCATCCGCAGTCGCATCTGCGTCCGCATCCGCGTCACCACCGTCACCTGAACCACCGGCTCCATTACCGCCAGTTCCGCCACCGGTGATGTTCTCGTTCAACGCGTTGCCGCCAGTTCCAGGTCCACCGGCACCGCCACCATTTGACGGAGCTTCGAAGTCGTCGTCAGGGCTGCCAGCACCACCGGCACCACCGGTACCCGCGCCGCCAGTTGCGTCGTTATTGCTACCGTCGCCGCCATTGGCATTGCCACCGTCACTGTTGCCACCGTCGCCGCTGGCGTCGCTACCGGCAAGGCTGCCCGCAAGACTACCTGCAAGGCCCAGACCCAAGTTGCCAGCACCGCTGTCGCCGCCGTCTGCGTCTCCAGTCGAGGAATCGACGTCTGCATCGCTGTCTTGGTCAGCGTCAGCATCGGAGTCATTGTCACCGCCGGTTGAGTCGCCGTCATTGCCAGCGCCTGAAAGACCAACACCCAGACCCAGACCGATCGATCCGGCATTACCACCGTCACCACCGTCACTGTCCGCATCCGACGCGTCCGAGTCACCTTGATTGTCGGCGCTCGAGTCGGCACTTGCATCGCCGCTGTCGCCACCGTCACCGGAACCGTCAGCGCTTGCGTAGCCTTTACCAACGTTCAGACCCAAGGTCGTTGCATCACCCGAGTCGCCGCCGTTTCCGGCATCTGCGTCGGCGTCAGCATCACCCGCATCGCCACCACCGGCATAGGCAGATGCGCCTTTGGTGTACGACATTGCATTGCCGCCGTCAGTTGATCCACCGTCACCGGAGTCACCGCCGTCTGCGTGCGATGCAATACCTTCAGCAGCGTTGGCTTCGCCACCATGGGCATCACCGTGCTGTTCGAAGGTACCACCGTCATTCGACACACGTGCCGCGCCCAGGTGGTCATCGTCATTCAGTTCGGCCAACTGGTTGTTGATGGCCAGCATGTCGTTGCCTTGACCGTCCAACGAAATATCCAGGTTCATGTCGTCGCCCGGATCGTAGTTAAAGTCGTTTCCGACCGTGATGATGTCCTCGACCGAGCCACCTTCATACACATCGACATCAACCAGATCATCGTCATTGGGGCGGAGACCTTCCTCACCAAAGTCGATGTTTACAGAGTTGGAGTTATCGTTGGTGTTGTCACCGTTGGTTTGAGTTTGGTCCTGATCCTGACCTTGGTCCTGACCTTGTTGCTGGTCCGCGTCTGCAGTCTGTTCCTGACCCTGTTCCTGACCCTGATCCTGCCCCTGGTCTTGATCCTGACCCTGATCCTGGTCCTGGCCTTGGTCCTGACCCTGACTTTGCTCATTATTGTTCGCGTCAATTTCTGCTTCTTCAACGGTCACGTCTGCTTCGACATGAACATATGCTTCATCGACTTCTACTTCGCCGATGGCTGTAATATCATTGACGGGTTGTTGATGGTTGCGTCTCATTTCAAAATTCCACTTTTTAAGCGCCCGACCGTCATTCATCTACAAAACGGCTACTGGCGCAGTTGAAACAAAAATTTGAGCATTCAGGCGCAATACGCGCATGAAGCGGTTTCATTTGGTTGATTCGTTCACCACCTTCCTTTCCCGGCTAAGCCGATGCGCTGTCCGCGATAATCAAGATTCGTGCAAATTCACGAATCGCGGACACGTCAGGAACCAAGCTTCTCAAATTGAAGCAGGGACATGGTTGCAGCGGGAAGGCTGCCTGAATAGCTGCCCTAAAGCATTAGATATGGCAAGATGCTGATTTAATTTAAAATTTTAAAAATTAACCCAAAATTAACGCGCAAATACACGAAAATGCGGCGGAAATTCGACCACTCGGTTAAATCCATAATTTTTCTCTACTTTTACGAGAACGGCCATGGCGAACTTAATCAATAGTTCTAGTCCCAATTGGCAGGGCGATACGAATTATTGAAGAAAATTAGACTTTCAGGTATAGTCGGTCAGGACTGTCGGCTAATTTGCCGTTAATTTGTGTTCCGATTGTTGTTTACGATTTCGTCACCGATTTTGTGGCGTGGGTTTATAGGGGGAAATAATGAGCAATCCGTTACAGGATAATATTGCCCAACTTGATGTTAGTACCGAAGATTTCTCGATTAATTTCATCGGCAAGGAACTCTTCTTTTCCAACCAGACACTGCGAAGCGTTCAATCCGAATTCGGTGTGGCCGCTCATCGGTATGACGACATCGCCGACTTGAAAACTTCCGGCGCCCCGGTTGCCGCGGCTGGCAAAGTTGTTGTTGTCGATCAGATTATGTTAGACGATTTGCTGGCCCGCCCGCAGGTCTATACCGAAGCAACCGGATCAGGTTGTTTGGCCTTTGCGTACCGCAAAGAGGACTCGGCCCGTTTTCTGTTCGAAAACTGGGATCGGGGGCAGTTCGGGGATGTCGGCTATCTTCCCATGAATGTTGCACCGGATGTGTGGCGGTCCATTCTGCGCCTGCTGATGCATGAGGAATTGTATCTGCCGTGCTTTATGGCTGATTGCGTGTCAAATCTGCAAAATCAGAACAAACCCCGCTTGCTGCGTGAAACACCCGCAAAGCCAGAGCAAAATCCAAAGAAACCTAATCCGATCTATTCCCGGCTGACGCGGCGGGAAAAACAGGTTCTGCACCTTGTCTCGAAAGGGCAAAGCAACAAGATCATCGCGTCGAACCTCGGCATCACTGAGCACACGGTAAAGCTGCACATGCACAATGTTGCCGGCAAGATCGGTGTAAGCAACCGGACCGCGGCAGCACAGTTCTATTTCGAAGTGGCGTCCGATGAAGCGCACGGACAAACCATTGACTGAGACGCTGGAAACCCGCTTTGACCGCTTAATCTTGCTGGTCGGCAAACTGAACTACATGTGGACCAACACAGAAAGCCTGTTGATCCACCTGATTGCCGGGCTGAGCGGCACCAACAAGGACGTCGCCGTTATCATCTTCTTGACGCTCAACACGACGCGCGCCCGGATCGATCTGGTTGAACGTCTTGCCAAGATGGAAGGCCGCCCTGCCGAAATTCGCGATCCGATCCTGGCCCACACGCGACGGCTGGCCAAACTGTCGTCCATTCGGAACAGGTATAACCATTGCATCTATTCCTTTGATGCTGACAGCGGGAACCCCAAGACCATCCTGATGCGCATTGCGGACCGAAAGACCGATATTAAGCTGGGGCGTGAAGACACGGTTGATGAAAAGGCCATTCAGGAAATCGAAAGCATCGTAGCGCAATTGTCGAATGCAAACCGTGATATCTGGCGCCTGATCAACCAACTTGGTTTCCCGGTCTGATCACACATCAATAGAACCGTACTCAAAAGCCCGCTTCAGCTTCCATCCATCTTACTGAACAGTCGCCGCATTGCCTGCCAAGCCGGCTGTAATCTCGGGCAAAGGCAATCTGGCACCATCTCATTTCAGTAAAAATTGGTGCGGATGGCGGGGATCGAACCCGCAAGCCCTAGGGCGAGGGATTTTAAGTCCCTTGCGTTTACCAGTTTCGCCACATCCGCGCGCCACCAAAGCTGTAAAGCGGGTGACCTCCGAAACTCATACTGCCAACCAAAGTGATTGAAAAGCCGCAAGTTGCTTGCCGCCAAGAGAACCGGCAAACATCCCGGCTGCAAATGCTTGCGTGGGCCAAGAAGCACGCAGCTTGTTGCCGACCCACACGCTTGCTACGCAACCTCATGTGATTTCCCAAAATGATGCGCAAGCTCTACTCAGAACAGGATCACACGCGCCTGGGCTGCACGCTCATTACAGCTTCGCTACTCCGAGGGGTGTTTGATTGAGATGATTCATCAAGGTCCCTGAGTATTATTATGCAGAAAGAACAAAAGTCCTTTCAGGACCGCGTTTCAAGCATCAATCAGCGCGCCGAAGTTGCCGCCAGCAAAGCCACTCCTGGCAGAACAGACAGCATCTGGGTACGATTGGCATACCCAGGTTCTTTCATCGGAGCCTTTTTCCTAGGTGCCATTGCAGTATTTCTGACACGCTATTTTCAGTCTCAGCTGGTTAACGTGCCCGGAAGTGGGCAACCCGGCGCGCAAGACATTGTCGGAATTGGTCTTGCAAGCATGGCTGGTCTGTTTGTTTCGATGCTTTTCAAAGGTAAGCAAAAGGAATTTGCCAGCGCCTGCACGCTAGGTGTTTTGCTGACCACATTTACCTACCACAATGCAGTCTGGGCCTACCCGGAATCTTTCGAGCAGGTTTACGGAGAAGATTGGGTGGAGTTCATACAAAGTATAACGAAACCTTCCAGCATCTATTTTTTCGGCAATACCATCGAGTTGAGCTGAACAGCCCGTAGCGCCTGCCCCTATCGAAACGTCACTGGGTGCATCAAAAAAGAAACTGTTCTGAATATTTTGGCGGCCCGTGCCAGAAGCTGCTGGAAATTGGCTTGGACGGCGATGGTCGATCATTTCGGATTAAATATGTCGATGGCAGCTGTTGCACGCAGACATCCAAAAAGAGGTTCACCTCGTTCTCACGACCGTGACCGTTTAGGACTTGGTTAACACTACCCTCTTTCTTCCGCGTTACGTGCTTTACTAAGATCATGATCGCTCCAAGTTCAGCGATGACTAGAGGCATAACGTCACCTCTTGTGTCACCTTCGAATCTAGCGACAGCGCTCTAACGCTTTGATATTTAAGTAATTTCATGAGCTTCGTGGTGCCCCCAAACGAACAAACTTCGAACCGGATCTTGGAGGAACTCGCAGACTGGTCAAAGGTAGTAAATCAGATGATCTGCACCCCCTAGAATCCGCGTTCATTGGCTAACTCTGTGTTGTCACTTACCACAAGGAAAGGATAGTGACTCCTTGCATACCTGATTACATGTCAGCCCATTTAACTATGACTTTCCCCTTTCGCTTGGGTATGTCCTTGCGGTCGACAAGTTTGTGAGACAGGTCAAAGTCTTCGTTAATACGAACCACCAGCAGTTTGCTGAAGTTCCCATCCATGTTGACGACGACCTCGTCTCTATTCTTGAATGGTGTAATCGTCTTTACCTCAACGAAATCATTGCCCATGCGGCCGTCTGACCCCTGTGCGTAGTTCCTATGAAGTTCAAGGCCGTAGGTAATGGCGCCATAAAGCTCACCGATGTCACCGTAGACCTGAAGATGGCTGCCGGTGGCATCATAATACGCGGCAGCAGCATCCAATAGTTGCTCGAAAATAGGCACGAGTGAGAGCCGGGCGTTCGGATACCTTGCTCGCCATTCCTTGCACTGAATCTGCCAGTTGATCTCATCCCAGCTAATCCACTCACCGTCGCCGAGCCAAATTGCGTTGTGGGGACCAAGTTCATTTGGTGTAGTCAAGTTGTAGCTTCCGTTCGATCAAGTATTCGTTGTTAGCAATGCCTTGATACTGCTTGGCAATTGCAAGGAAAAGCAATCTCATCAAGCCATTTTTCCAGCAAAGACTGTTGCAGCGGGAACTTGGCTTATCCCTGAAACTGACCCTTTCTGAACTCTCTAAAAAATACAAAGGTTTGAAATGACCGACCAGACAATAAAGGTGGATTCGATGACAAAAACAGCGATTGAACAATATGAACACATCCAGTTCCGGATTCCGAAGGCGAAGCTGGATGTGTTTAATGCGATGGTCTACGAGCGCTATGGCATGAAGCACGGCGGCAAGACTAAGATGTTTCTCGATCTGATTGCGGAACATCAGACGTCGCAGAGGATCGCGCTGTTGAAAGCCGAGATCGCACGGTTGGAACAAGGCAAGCATGGGAAGCATGCGCTCTAGGAGAAAACCCCACGACCGAGCCAAAATTCCCTGAGGTCATGCGCGACGAGAAGCAGTTGCAAATCCGGCACAAAGAAACGCGACTTTCCTGTAGTAATAGATACTACAACTTGAAGTTGACACTCCAAGCAAAGACCATTTTGTCCAGCGAAGTGCTGCCGGAACCCAATCGGAGCTGACCCCCTACCGGCGGAATTCCAGGAGGACGCGGCATGTCCGAAACCGAAGCCACCATCAATGTGGTCGACTACGACGATATTAAAACAAGCGTTGAACACGAATTGGGTGAGACCCCACTGGGTTGGTCAGGGATCGTGACCGAGCTTTTTGAGCAGATCAAAGCACGCAGTGACGAGATTGGGATCGACTATCCAAAGATTCTCCAGATCAAAGAAAAATTCGGCGAGCTCCGGATCTACTTCAGCAAGGCATCTGAGGATGAACGCATCCGCAGCTGGGTCGCAGCTACTATCAATAGGGCAAACCAGAGCTGCGAGCGATGCGGGAACGCGGCACGCCCTCAGATTTTAGAGAGCTGGATCATGACGTTATGCTGTTGGTGTGCACATGAAGAAGCTGCCAGACGGTTCAACGAGCACAAACGCCGCTATTTCCGCCGAACGGACGCAGCCGAGCACCTTACCTGTGCTGTTTGCGGTTATGTTGGACATATTGACCGTTCCGATGACAGGCGGAGGTGCCCCTGCTGCGTGAAAAAAGACTGGTGAGATCTGGGCGGGTTCCACGCCGATCATGGAACCCGTCGCACTACGTTCGATAAAACAAGAACCACTCTCCAGCGGTGTCAGCGAAGACGCGAATACATAAACCCCGGTTGCGCCGACCGAGAAACAGAACGTTCGGGCGCTCTTCATTAGATCAGAATCACCGACCGATTCTCACCTTGAGTGGCGAAATATACTTGCCTGATACGGTCGGGAGGCAGCAATTCACACAACCCATGATAGAAAGTTCCCGGAACTACGCGGTAAACCACGATGTATTGCTCACTTCATCTTGACACGACGGCCCGCGCTGGTTCAGCTTCACCGCATGACCAACACACGCATCCACTGCCAGCGAATATCGACCTGAGGTCGATAGCCCACGCGAAACACGCGGGAGGCAGCATTGGTATGCGGGCGGGGCTTATACCCCTGTGATAGCTCCAGATCAGAGTGCACGAGTCGGTTCGATTCCGACGCCTCCTACCATTCTTTGGAGGCATTCCATGTCACAAGACCCCAAAACAAATGAAGATCTGAGAAGACGCCTGAAGCTCTACGCCAACGACGAGCTTCTATCTGAAGTCAAAACGCGCATCGAGACTGGTGAGCTGAAAGAAACGCTTCTGTTCCATGGCGATACAGGTCGCATGTACTCAGACGATGGGAAGGAAGATAAGCGCCTTCTTCCTCCAGATGCCATTCTGCGGTTGGTATTCCCTTTTCACGAATTCGACCCTGAAAGTATCAGGCATCAAAACGTCGCTGAATGCCTGTTCGACTTACCGGACGAACACTTCTCCGCTCTCAAATCGACGGTGGCGGCAGAGACAGAAAAAGGCCTGCATCGTCTCATTGCTGCGCTGGAGGAAATCGCTTCAGCGCAAGAGTCCGAGCCCCCTGGAACCGGGGATCTGACGGATGACTGACACCTTCGACTACGATGACATCCGCGGCTCCGTTGAGAAGCATCTGGGAAAAGACAATCTGGGCTGGGTTCGGATTGTCACTGAGTGTTTTGAAGCGATCAAGAAGCACTGCGATCAGCGAGAGGAAAGCTATCTCACGGTCGGACAGATCAAGCAAAAATTCGGCTCGCTTCGGATCTACCTAGACGGCGTGCAGGAAGACACATTCATTCAACTGCGGTTGCAGCAAGCCGTGCAGGAAGCAGAGATGTCTTGCGAGCGGTGCGGCAACGCCTCCACAACTCAAGTCATTGCTGCTTGGCACGTCAATTTATGCTGTTGGCACGCGCACGAGGCGGCCACTGAGCGGATGGAGACCTTTCCCACAGTGCGTTTAAATACTCGTGCCAAGCGAGATGTGCTTCAATGTCGGAGCTGCGGCTATGTCGGCCAAATTGCCTGGGGCGCATCGGGTCACCGATGCCCCGCCTGTGTGGCGAAAGGTTGGTGACCCGATGAGTGAAACAACCTGGGAAGAAGATGAGATTTTTGCGCTGGCTGGCTTCTGCCATGACGAGGCAGACATCCTCCGCCCTGTTTTGAGAGCAGCCAACTCCCGTGCGTCCTGGGAAATCGTGAAGCAAATGATTTTGGAAAGAGCCAGTTCTGAAGAGCTTCTCAAGGTGATCAATAATCGATCTGAAGAAACCGCAAAATTTAGCGATGAGCCTGACAACTGGCGGCAGACGGAAATTAACCGTTTGAGGGAAATCGATCCTGCTCTGGCGGTCTTTGCCCAAGACACGGTGGAACAGATGACGAGCCTGAAGCGCTGGAAAGAGGTCATGGGCCTCATCTCCGAACGTCATACAGCCGATATGAGCATGGAAGCTTCTCGTGCAGAGGGTGAGAAGACCACTGCTGCCCGGTATCTTCTGGACAAGGTGGACTTTGAGTACCTGCCGCGCACACTCAGAAAAGAGATGCCGGAACATATCAAACAGCTCACAACCTGGAGCAACCAATTTGCCCGGCTGGCCTCACTTGATGAGTTGAACGAACTTCGTGAAGTTTCCCACAGGTTCCCTCATTGCAACTTCGTCATCGAGGGGATGGTCCATGATATTGAGTGCCGATGGAGCATCGGATCTGACATCCTCCATATCCAACCCACCCTACTGGTTGGTGAGCCCGGCGTCGGCAAAACGGCTTTTGCAAAGGCAGCATGTAAAGCTCTCGGCCTTTACGCACAGAGCGCAAATGTCGGCGGCAAGTCGGAGAACCATTTGTTTGGACTTTCGGTGGGTTGGAGTTCTGCGCATGCTGGGATCGTGACGGAGGCCGTTGCAACGGCACGCCTCCTTAATCCAGCGATCATTCTCGACGAAATCGACAAGACGCACGCGAGTCGAAACGGAGATATCACCGGCGAACTTCTTGCGTTGCTCGAGCCCTCTGAGGCCAGACGATATCGAGAGAAATACTTGGCTGCTGACGTTGACGCCTCGCACGTGAGTTGGATTCTGACCGCAAATGATCTGAATGGCGTTCCTGCCCCTCTTCTCAGCCGCTGCACAATCTATGAAATCCCGCCCCCGACCCAAGAACAACTGCCTGCGATCATTCAAAGCCTGGTGAGCGAATTCGCTGCTGAGTTTGGGTTGAGGCCTGAGTTCTTTCGGCTGGATCTCGGCGATGTTGAAGCTTTGGTGAGTACCTATGGACGGCACCGATCAGTGCGGGTTTTGAGACGGCTGGTGCGCGGCCTTCTGCATCAAAAGACCAAAACCCACTCGTGGAACTAGGACGGATCCACGAGGACCCAAGCATGCAGACACCACAAAATAGGAAAGGCGAAAATGCTAAGAGTTGTTGTTTACGTAAACCGTACCCCAATCGCGGAAGCCCGTGCAGGAAACATGTCCGGGCTTGCGGATATCTCCGACTACAAAGTCAGAGTATTCGAAGACGAAGCCCCGCATCTCGATATCCTGGTCAAGAATGTCACCGGCTGGATCAAGGGTCACGCGCGCCGCAGCAGCGTTTGGTATCTGGTTCGAAAAATCGCCGAGTTGGCTGTTCGGGAGAATGGCAACGTCTGAAAATGAGCGGGATGTGTCGCCAGATGACGCCCATCAAAACGAACAATGAGGAGTATCAGAGCCGATCTCCCGCCCTTCAACACCGTTGCAAATCACTTGCGCTGGAGGACGAGGTTGTTTGCAGAATTAGAGCCTCTCCTGAAGAAGCGCTCGCACGCCCGAGAACTGGCTTTCTTAGGGCGACGAAGTATTATGCAAAGTGAGCCAATTACCCGAAAGCGTCAGATACAGAGGGGAATGGGAATGTCAGAAGAAAGGCCCAATGAAACTACCGAAGAATTCGAGAAACGCTGCGAGGTAGACGCCATCACGGTGGCCTTTCTCCTCGTCAAAGCAGCTCAGTTCGCGTCAGAGGATGGGCTAGCGCGAAAAAGCATGAGCGCGGATGAGTGGAACAAACTCGCCCCAAAGCAGGTCTAAAAAGGGTCAGTGCCGGCGATTTCTGAAATGGTGCGATAGACCGCTCGCAGCCGAGGCTGTGTGAAAACTCTGACAGTCTGGCGAAATACGCCGAAAACACCTTCTATGTGCATTCTCTCGCACTTCTGAGAGAGCTTTTGCTCAGGCGCTCAAAACGAGCGCGACGAGAGAGCTCGTGGGCCGGAGTTTTCACACAGCCTCAGCCCAAAGCAGACATTGAACTCAAGACTTTGCAATTCCGGCTTAGCGCAGAAAGCAGACATTGCAAACTTTGGCGGACGAGCCAATTAAGACACTCAACATCTTTGTCGGATATTGCGGTTGCGGCCCGCTCATCCACAACAGCAATCACCTAACTGAATTGGCGGGCACGGGACAGTTGCGTAGGAACAAAAAACACAGCAATCGCCTTCTAACGGTTTCAAGACTGCCTTGCATGACTTGCATTCATAAAACCACTGGCACGATTCAGTTGGCATTTTCTCGGTTTCAACGTGCCCACACCGAGGGCAGGTCAAAATGCTATTCAGCACCACAGTTTGTTTTGTCATTGTCTCACATCTGCATGATTAGATAATCGTTGATTTGAGCCTCATTGAACACGATGACCCATGCCAACGCGGTAGTCGCCGTGCTTCCGACAAGCCACCATTTCAGATTTGCCAACGTCCCGTTTCGATGCGCTACGAACAACGAAACCGCGACCAGCGCTGTTGAGATGGCGAGAACATAGTAGCTTGCTGCCGCTATTTTTCCGAATATCGCCAACCAACTGCCACCCAAGCCGAGCAACATCATGGCCATTGGAAGAACACAGCATGTCGCGACCCCCAGAGCTGAAACCGATCCCAAGTAGCTGAGGCTCAAATATTTCTTCATCTTTTGCTCCCGAGGTACTCTATTTGATTGTGTTGAGGCACCGGCATTCAGAGCGTATAACTCCTGTAGTAACTACAGGATCAAGTGGAGGCACTTCACATGATTGCGATTGGTGAGGCTTCCCGGCAAAGCGGGGTCGGCATAGAAACTATCCGCTACTACGAACGCGAAGGTATCGTACCAGGACCCGCACGAGCTCTGAACAATCGTCGCCTCTATTCAGCAAACGATGTGGGAAGACTTCGATTTTTGAAGAAGTGCCGCGACCTGGGGTTTCCTCTATCTGACGCAAAGGTGCTTTTAGAGCTGTCAGAAGGAAGTGCTGAAGATTGCCGGTCAGTGAAAGAATTGGCCGAGGCACACATTGCCAGCGTTCGAAGCAAGATTGATGAGCTCAGACAACTGGAGCACGCCTTGAGTGAGCTTACGGCCAATTGTGATAGCGGTAACGTTCACTGCCCGATGCTGCAAAGACTGAGAACGATGGATGATATCTGACTCCGGCCACTGGGCAGAAGCTCAGTATCCGAGATTTAGCCAGATCACGTCAGACCAAGGTCCGTGGTGCGATAACAGATTGTAGTTCATAGTCGATTTCACGATGAGAGCCAAAGTAACTGACCTGACGATTGGAAATTGGTCGTTGTCGCGAGTCTTTCTTGCGGCCAGCATTTTCGTGATGGGTACTGCTACCGCAATCGTCGGGGTCTGGGTGTCTAATCGAATCCAGAACGCAGTCGTGCAAAACTCCGCCAACTCCGCGGCGCTGTATATGGAAAGCGTAGTATCCCCGCTCAGCCAGGAATTGGCACATGGCTACCGCCTTTCCGAGCAGGCGAGCCTAGCGCTGGACGAGATTTTCATGAGCCAGCCAATGCGTGACCGCATTGTTTCCTACAAATTCTGGAAGCAAGGCGGCGTGATTGCACATGCCTCGGATACAGACATCATAGGAAACCGTTTCAATCCAACGGATGATCTGAAACGAGCATGGGGTGGAAATATCTCCGGCTCTTTTGAAGAGCTTGATCATGCCGAAAGCGCTGCCGAGGCAGCACTGGGGATACCACTACTTGAAGTTTACAGCCCTATCCGCGAACTCTGGTCCGGCGAAATCATCGCGGTCGCGGAGTTCTACGAAAGAGCTGACCAGCTGGAGTTAGACTTAGCCAAGGCCAGGCGAACGAGTTGGTTGGTCGTCGGTTCCGCATTTCTTGCAAGTACGATTGTCTTGTATTCCATCGTCGCAATTGGCGACAAAACAATTCGACGACAGGGGACTCTTCTTAAACAGCGCTTGACAGAAAGTGAAAGGATGGCTGAGCAGAATGCACTGCTGCGGTCGCGTGTGGTCGAGGCGTCAGAAAGATATGCCACGCAAACAGATCGGTTCCTCAAGAAACTCGGTGCCGAGCTGCATGATGGTCCTGCACAATACCTGTCGCTCGCTGCCCTTAGACTGGAGGCGGCGTTTTCCAAAGAGTCCGAAAGGCCTAAAGAGGCAGAGGGAATTCAGCAGTCTTTGCAAAAATCTCTGGTTGAAATTCGTGCAATATCGCGAGGGCTGTCCGCCCCGGACATCGACAACCTGGCGCTTGCCGATGTTGTGAAGAGAGCCGTAGAGGATCACGCCGAACACAGCCCGTTGCGACCGGATATTTCATTCCTGGGTAGCCAGGCCCCAAGGTTGTCATTGTCCGACAAGCTGTGCGTTTTTCGTTTCCTTCAGGAGACGCTTTCCAATGCCGCGAGATATGCTCCAGCTTCCAAGTGCACTGTTATTTCTGAGGCGCAGAACGACCGCATAGTTGTAAAGGTCAAAGACGACGGACCTGGATTTGACAGGTCAGAAGAAGCCGCGTTGCGAGACGATGGTGGCCAGGGGCTTATGGGCTTGCGAGATCGGGTCGAGAGTATTGGCGGCAGGTTCGAAGTCGCATCGAGACCGGGTGAGGGCACGACCATTTCTATGACACTCTTTCCCAGAAAGTTAGGCACATCATGACTACATCTGTCGTAATAGCTGATGATCACCCGATATTCAGGGATGGCTTGCAACGCACGCTGGATGAAGCTGATGGTTTTGAAGTTTTGGCTGCTGGGTCCAGCGCGGAAGATGCAGTATCGCTGGTCGTCACGCATCAGCCGGACATAGCCATTCTTGACCTCTCGATGCCCGGTGGCGGGATAAGCGCAACACGTGAAATTGCGGCAATGGCAAATCCGCCCATCATTGCAATCTTAACGGTCTCAGAGAACAGCAGCGATGTCGCGGACGCCTTGGAGGCGGGCGCGATTGGGTACATTGTAAAGGGCGTAACCGCGAGCGAATTGACCGCTTCCTTACACAGCATCGCCGCAGGTGAAGGGTTCGTTTCTCCGGGCTTGGCCTCGCGGGTATTGCTTCAAATCAGCGCTGACACTGGCATGTCTATCAACAGCAGCATTCTCGATGATCTTACGCATCGTGAGGAAGAAATACTTCGACGCGTGGCCAAGGGACTGAGCAATCGTGAAATCGCTGATGAGTTAGACCTTCAGGAAAAGACCGTGAAGCACTACATGACGGCAATCCTGTCCAAGCTTCATGCGCGAAATCGGGTAGAGGCCGCGCTCATTGCGCATGATGTTTGGAACAAGGGAGATTAACTGCGGTCTCTTTGAAGACGATGACGGCCCCTCACTCAAAGAAGCCGCCAACGGATTATCGACTGGAGTTGCTGTTCAGTTGGCAACCGACTGCAACCTCCTGCGATCAGAGGCCGTTGCGTTTCTTTCAACAACAGTTCGGTTGTACGGGTCTTTCAACTCGTAGCGCCCAAACTCGATCTCCTCTTTCCAACCATTGGCATAGTTCACTTCGATGTTGTTGCCCTGGCGTTCGATTTTCGTGGGCCGACTTCCAGCAGCGCCGCTTTGCCCTGAAGAGCGCACGTTGCCGATTGAGATGCCATTTGCCAAAGACCGGAGCCTTGAGACGTCAGCACCAGTCGCGGGGCGCTCCTCAACAGTTCGGTTCTGAGCATTCTTTCTTTCATACCGCCCGTTTTCGATCTCCTCCTTGGTTCCGTCGGCGTAACGCACTTCAATGCCGTTAGCGTTTGTTTCGATCTTTGTTATCCCAGCCGAGCCCGACGGCTTGCCCCCTGTTTGAGACCGATCCTTCTTTCCGCTGCCTTTGTTGGAGCGTTTGGAGGCATCATCATCATCATCATCATCGTCATCGTCGTCGCGACCACTTTTTCCTGATCCCGAATTGTCGTCACGATCATCATCTCGGTCGTCGTCGCGATCATCGTCTCTATCGTCATCACGATCATCGTCCCGGTCACCACCACGGCCGCTATTACCTGACCCCGAGTTGTCGTCGCGGTCATCATCTCTGTCGTCGTTACGATCATCATCCCGATCATCGTCGCGACCATCCCCGTCTTTCCCCTTGCCGCTCTTGGCAAAGGCATAGGACGGTTCAAAATGTAGGCGACCATCGGCATCAAACGCTGGCACATAAGGCGTAGCCGCAATCAACGAAGCCAACGCTGCTGTACTAAGAAGTTGACCCAGCTTTCTTTGAATTTTCATGTTCGCCTCCATTTCTAAGCGTCACGCTTCGCGACGTTGGAGACAGGTTACTTCTGGTTCGGCTTTCCCACATCGGGCTTAGGTCTGACGAATTTCAAGCCGAACGTCTTAGTCAGATCAGTCAAACCAATAGAGTTTTTGCTGAGCCATTTGACCAGTTTAGTGGGAATTAACCCCGTCACCCTTCAACTCGTCATCAGGTTCGAGGTGAATGACAAAGACGGAACCCGGATACAAACGATCCAATTCTTCCTCGATGTCATTGCATATATCATGCGCCGCGCTGACTGGCATTGTGCCGTCCACAACAAGATGAAACTCCACGAAGATGACATTCGCGGATCTGCGCCCTTTGAGGTCGTGGTACTCTAAGGCTGCGCCGAGATTTGCTTCGATTGCGTTAGAAATAGCCCGCAAGTCATGGTCTGAAAGGCTCACATCCATCAGGCCATCGATGGATGCCCGAATAACTTTCCATCCCTCCCACAAGATGTTCAGTGCAACAAGAATTGCCAGAATCGGGTCGAGGATCAGCCAGCCGGTGACAAGTGCAAGTATCAGACCTGCTATGACACCAACTGAAGTCATGACATCCGTAAAAATGTGCCGGGCGCTTGCCTCCAATGCAGGCGAACCCTCGCGCCGGCCGATTTTGAGCAATAGGTAGGCCCATGCGCCATTCACACCTGTTGCAATGACATTGACGGCAATTCCAAGCAGCGGCGCATCCTCAAGATGCGGGTTAGGGAGCGCCAGCACAGCTTCTCTGATGATCAGGAAAGCTGCCAGCACAATCAGTACGCCCTCGGCGACGGCGGAAAGATACTCAGCTTTTTTGTGACCAAACGGGTGGTTTTCGTCAGGAGGCTTGTTTGCAACGCGAACTGCGAAGTATGCCAGCAACGCCGCAACGACATTCACGGTAGATTCCATTGCGTCCGACAACAACGCCACCGAGCCTGTCAGCCACCAAGCCAACAGTTTTAGGGCCAGTACCGCAATGGATATCGGAATGGACCAAAGAGCGATTTTTTGTGTCATTCCGTCACGACCCTCAGTCACTCTTTACAAATGATCCTGGGAACAGGTGAGCGACCGTACTTAACACGTAAGACTGGAGTAGGGTAGTAAAGATTAGGGCCAGAGGGTCGGTCATGCACAACCGGCTGTAGTGAATCGCACCAGCACCATAGTGTCATACATCCGGACCCGATGGTTACATACGACTAGCATCAGTGATTACACAGCACGAAGGGAGAAACACATGCCGAAGTTCACCAAAAGAACACCTGTTCATGGGGTTGCTGCACTCGTAATCTGCTGTTTCGCAACGGCGGCACAGGCGCAATCGGCAGGCGAGGAGATGACGTTTTTCATCACTAGTGTGGGCAAGGGGGACGGTGCCAATCTAGGCGGCCTCGAAGGCGCCGATGCCCATTGTAATGCACTCGCTTCCGCGGCCGGTTCTTCCAAAACATTTGCGGCCTATCTGAGCACTTCAATGTCCATTGACCGCAGCACCGACCCGATGACGATCACCAATGGCATTTCTGCACGCGACCGGATCGGATCAGGCCCCTGGTACAATGCCAATGGAGAGCTCATCGCCAACAATGTTGAAGAACTGCACCGCGACAGCGTGAACATTAGTCTACAGACAGCGCTCGACGAAAACGGTAACCCCGTCAATGGGCGTGGTAGCCAGCCGAACAAACATGACATTCTGACCGGCTCCGATTCCGCAGGTTACTTCTCTACGGCAGGCGGTGACACAACATGCAGTAACTGGACTTCGAACAGCGAGGATGGATCTGCGATTGTCGGGCATCATGACCGTATCGGTCTCAACGATGCCCGAAACATGGTGTCCTGGAACTCATCGCACGGCTCGCGCGGTTGCGGAGAGGAACATCTGCCACGTTCAGGCGGGGCAGGTCTGTTTTATTGCTTCGCAACGGACTAATCGGGCAGCATTGGTACGCGTGACGCCCGCATTGAATCTGACATTACCAAGTCAGTCTGGGGGATCGCGTTTTGGAAGCGGTTTTTGGGCGGAAAAAGTCTAAATGCCGCTTCGTTGCGAGTTTACTAAATTGCAATGCTTGGGTGAGAAGGTTCAGTTTGGGCTGCTTCAAGTCACTTATGTGCAAGTCAGAGAAAGGCGCATCCGAGGAGGATACTGGACATTGCATTGTTTGGCCGGTTCCCGAAAGTCGACATTGCCGTGGGCGACACTGAACCCAAAGGTATTCATGTTGCATTGTGAATTAGCGGCAGCGACAAATCAGAGTGCAGTCGTCAACGTTGTGAGGAGCGCATCGAATTGACCCTGCGACGTGCTGATGTCAAGCGGCGAACGTAGCCATACTGCGATCTTGGAAACTGTTATGTTTATTGGCCGCTTTGATTGCATAGTCAGGCGATGGTCACTGTCCCGAATTGGTTTTCGCGATGCTGCAAAGCAGATCGACATGTTTGTCCAACCACTCTTCGTCCAGTGCCTCGTGACGAATGAGCTTGCGGAAATAAGGTGCCGCGATTGCTAGTTCTATGAGCTGGTCAATCGAAACGTCGGCTGTGATCTCACCACGGTCTATTGCGGCTGCAAATACTGCTTTAACACTTGTGAACCTGTCTTTCATGAATTCAGTGATCACCAACCGCGCTTCTGCATCTGTGGACGCAGCAGCGACCACCTGAGGCGCGATCTGGCCCCATGGTGTGTCATTTAAGGCTCCCATCAGTACTCCGAGCAACCAGCGCAGATCAGATCGTAGCGGGCCATGGGTTTTGGGCGGTATGTTCGGCGGGGTTGCGATGCGCCTGAATGCTGCATCACGCAGACTGCGCGCATCTGGCCAGTGCCTGTAAAGTGTGCTGCGCGAAATGCCCGTTGCCTTTGAAACCGCGCCATGAGTTACGTGCAGCACGCCCTCATCCATCAGTATCCTTTGCGCCGCATCAAGTGCGGCCTGTCGTGTGGCGATCAGCCTGGGATCTTCTTTCAATCGCCCCTCCTATAGAACATATTGTTGCATAGCAGAACATTTTGTACTAAAAGTATGGCCGGCTAAAAACTAAAGCTCAATACTCAATTCCGCGAACACGTCTTGTCAAAATGGGAGCGTATCAATGTTCAAAGTGGCAGCAACCCCGCTGGCGGTACTCTTATCGATTGGTGCGACAACCGCGCTGTCCGAGAGTGGCACTTACGAGCTGGATCCTGGACACAGCCAGGTCTTGTTCAGCTACAACCACATCGGGTTCTCAGAAACGTTTGGAATGTTCTCAGGTTTTAGCGGCGAGATAGAGTTCAATGAAGATGATCCGTCTGCGTCATCTGTCACAGTGTCTATGCCTGTAAAATCCATGATCACCGGCTGGGACGCCCGTCTGCAACACTTCATGTCCGATGACTTTTTCAGCGCGAGTGACGATGACGTGGTCACCTTCGCCTCAACCAGCATTGAAGTGACCGGGGACAATACCGCGAATATTTCTGGCGACCTGACCATGAATGGCATCACCAAACCTGTGGTTCTGGAAACAACGCTTAACAAGTCAGCGCCATACCCGTTTGGCCAAAAAGAGGGCACGCCGACCTTGGGTCTGGCAGCCACGGCGACTATCGTGCGGTCTGAGTTCGGACTTGGGGCCTTTGCACCTGCGGTGAGCGACGAAATAGAGCTCTTGATCAATATCGAAGCGCTAAAAGCTGAATGATGTGTGCAGGGGCACCGATACGGCGCTGAGCACTCAATCTTTAATTTTGGCGGATGGTCAAAGCGATGAATGTCTACCTGAGAACATTGGCGGTTGCTGTAACGGTGGTGGCATTGATGTGCCCGATGGTATCCGCACAAGAGCGCTCCTTGCCAGAGCGCACCTCGCCCCGTCCGGAAACGACAAGCGGCGTACCGCATACTCAGATTGGTGTCAAAATTGATGCCGAATTGGCCCAGCTATTGCTGGAGCGTGTTGCGCAATTCCCGGGGGTCACACTAGGCCCCACACGCATATCACTACCTGGCGCGATTGGTTTTCAACTTGATCCCGACATGTTGTTGTCTCACCCGAACTCTATCGTTGGTGGGTTTGAGTTTGCGCACATGCATCCTGATGGCAGCTTGCACGCTTCGCTAGACCCCGCAATGGCGCGACGGGCAGTTGAGGCGGGTTGGGCCGTAGCGCACCCGTGGGCCAATCAACGTCCTGGGTGGAGCGGCTTTGTTATGATCTATACACCGACGACACCCGAAGAGTTGGATGTCGTCATCGATCTGGTTGAAAGCTCGTACACCTTCATCACCGGCAACACCTTGGGCTAAACGCCTACCTGCTGACATTGCCGTTGCCAACTAATGCGCAAGTCAGTCAATAATCAGTCTTACCGGAATTTCAGGTGATCTGTGTTCCACTGTTCCGGACGGGCATGATCCAGAGATGTGGCGCACCCATAATGAGTGCAACTAGGATGTATATGGCGACCCATCCTCGCAACTTGTCAAAACCACATACCCCCAGTAGGTATTTGGTATGTTTCGCCTGGTCCTGTCGATATTTCTAGTTGTTGCATTCTCTGGCGCATCCGCAGCGTCCGCGAAGCATGGCTTGACCCATGGATCGGATCATTCTGGTCATCATGCTCAAATGGCGGGCGACGATCCGTTGGCTGATGCCGAAAAAGCTGCTGCGGATTGTTGCGACACCAGTAGCGGCATGGGTTCAACATCCTGTTTTGGTGATTTTGTCGCCACGGCGGGGATTTCGCCGATTGCTCCATTGGTGATCTCAGTGGGTGGTGTGACGCACGCTGGTTCCGATTATTCGAGCCTCGCACTGGGTGTCCCCACCGGTCCTCCGAAAGCCTGAATGGCTACGGGCGCTCGCCCGCAATCCGTTCAAATTTCACTTCAAAGGACCGACAGACATGATCACACGTCGTTACTTCACAGCACTGTCTGCAACTGCTCTCATCGCGACCGCTCTTCCCGTTCGTGCAGGCACCCCAATGCACGTGCTCAGCTCACCAGGTTGCGGATGTTGTCACGCATGGGCCGACTTGGCTCGCGCACGTGGCTACGCCGTTACCGTTGAGGAACTGACCGACCCCGAGGCACAGAAGTCAGCGCGGGGTATCCCGTTGAACCTCGCATCCTGTCACACCATAGAAGCCGATGGTTATGTCTTTGAAGGCCATGTGCCGTTTGAAGCACTGGAAGCCGTGTTGAAGGATCGGCCTGACATCACAGGGCTTGCTGTTCCCGGCATGCCAGTGGGGTCCCCTGGTATGGGCGACGATCCGTCCGCCCGCTATGATGTCATTGCATTTGGGGGAAAGGCTGGAACCGGAACGGTGTACTACCGCGCGGGCACCGCGCAGCCGTTCGACACCTGATGGCTGGGCGCACAACATTATTGGTCACCGGCGGGCTTACGCTCGCCGGTTTCACCGTAGCATTCGTTCTGGCCCAGCCCACCAAAGCGGTCGGTCTATTGACACCGGATGACGCTGAACTGGTCGCCATTGGCCAAATAATTTACGCGGAACAATGTGCTGCCTGCCACGGAGCACGCCTGGAAGGACAGCCAAACTGGCGGATACGCGGCGAGGATGGTTTGCTACCGGCACCTCCGCATGACGCCACAGGGCATACGTGGCACCACGATGATGAAACGCTTTTCACCCTGACCAAATTTGGCCTGGCCGGGCTGATAGAGAATGCGCACGCAACTGGTATGCCGGTCTATGAAGGTGTGCTCAGCGATGACGAAATCATTGCGGTGCTATCCTTTATCAAATCAACCTGGCCCGATGACCTTCGTGAGTATCATGACGAACTGAATGCCCAGTCCGAATAGGAAACAACTCAGATGATCAAACAAACTCTTTTCGGTTTGGCCGTTGCAATGGCTCCGATGCTTGCGGCTGCGCATTCAAAGTCTGAAGCAACGACACCGGCTGACGGCGCGACTGTCACGAACGCGCCGGAGATTTCCATGCGTTTCGATGATCCGATGCGCATCATTTCGATTACGCTGACCTCCTCAGATGGCGACGTCGAAATTGAACGCGAGACAGGTATGGACCCCGCCACAGAATTCCGGGCCATGCCGTTGGAAGAGCTTGCACCGGGAAGCTACCGCTTCGACTGGCGAGGTATGGCGTCAGACGGTCACCCGATGCAGGGCAGCTTCTCTTTCACGGTCGCTGAGTGACCGGACTGGCCCCCATTGACGGTGTTGTCGTCTTGGCCATTTTGGCGAAAGCACTTGGCTACGGCGCGGCGCTGCTGGCGATGGGCAGCATCCTGTTCACCGTTCTCTTTGCCACGCGCGCCGAGGCGTCCGTTTTGCGCCTTGCACGTCACCTCTCGGTCGGTGCGGCGCTTCTCGGTCTCGCCGTTCTGGCTCTACGTTTCGGCATCAGAGCGGCGCGGATATCCGGAATGGGCTTTGAGGGCGCGACGGACCCAATGATGCTTGGCATTGTCTGGGACAGCCCGCTTGGCACCGCTGCGATTTGGCGAGGGGTGGGCGAACTCGCGATATTGGCAATCCTGCTCCCCCGCGTAGGGCAGTGGGTCGCTTTGGCGGGCAGCCTTGCCATAGCGATTTCCTTTGCTCAGGTGGGACACTCGCTTGGAGAGCCCAGGGCGCCTCTCGCAGTCTTACTGGTTCTTCATCTTCTGGCAGTCGCCTTTTGGGTTGGCGCTCTTCTGCCCCTGCACAAAGCGGCGCTCACTCCCACTGGGGCCGATCTACTGCACCATTTTGGCAATGTCGCTGCTTACGGAGTTGCCGTCCTGATTGTTGCTGGCGCAGCACTCGCATGGCTGCTTTCGGGCTCTGTGGTCGCCTTGTTCGGAACGGCCTATGGATTGGTACTTTTGGCCAAGGTCGTTATCGTTTCTGCCCTTCTTGGCCTGGCGGCGCTGAACAAGCTGAGATTTGTTCCGGCTCTCAGGGCTGAGAAGCGTGGCGCGGAAATTGCTCTCCGGCGGTCGATTTCAATGGAGATGTTGGCTGTTGTCCTGATCCTGTTTGCAACGGCGATGCTAACCAGTGTGACGACACCTCCTATCAATCTCTGACGGCCTATGGTCCGAAGCAGGAGCTGAAAATACTTGTTACGAATGTCCGCTTGGGGCTGCCTGCGGCTTGTTGCAGTAGCTATATGGCTAGAGGTGGGAGAGTGAGTTTATTGGTTGATGCTCCCTGCGTTTCTTAAGATATGGGCTTCCCAGGCGTGCAGCTCACACGCTCAGCGTAGCCGCGTGGCACCCAATACCTGTGGGGCAACGAACGACACGACAATTTCTGCCATTACACCCATCTTAGCAACACTAGCTTTGTCGAACTCGACGTTTGGCATCGGACAGGCCAGCTGAGGATTTCCCTGCGGCATCTCGTCCATCAGAAACCGCATTTTGGCAGTCTGTCTCGGGTTGATATGCTTGAGCTTCACAGTGCATTCTTCAGCATCGGTTCTTTCGATGTCCCACAGAGACAGATATCCAGGTGGGAGATCAATAAAATGTCCAGGGATCAAGTAAGTGGAGCCTGGGAGTTGCACGACAACTTCTGCGTCCTCGACTGCGCTATGGCCGGAATTTGTAATTTCTAACGTCATCAATGTGGGCTCAGGAAGTTCCTCACCGCGATATAGTACTTTGAGATCTAGCGATAGATCAGGGTCGTCGTTTTTGACGAGCCTTTCGATGTCATAAGAGTAAGTTAGTTTTTTCATTGCAAACTGTCTCTTCGCCAGTTTCCAAGTCACAAACACTCCCAGAAGTGTTGCGACCACACCGGCCAATGCAATGTATTCAGCGTGTTCCAAATTGCTCTCCAAAAAAGAAATTTCCGCGGCGCATCCTGACACCGCTCACTTGGCACGGCATATCTGAACTGATGAAACCAAGCTAGTCTTCCCAAACAACTAGGTACGGGACGGTAAATGATGCACATCTATTGGTTGCCGAATACTAGTTCGGGGGGCTTCCGCGCAGCTGCTACCCGAGACTCGAATGTCCGCTTAGGGCTGAGACCGGTCACAGAAAAGCTCTGTTTTGGTCCGCTATTTTGGCGTGTCTTGCCGGGGTCCGTCTTGCAGAAAAGCTTCCGTTTCTCCGAGCCAACCAGACACCGACTGAATGCTATTTGTCATCCAAGTATCTGACAAACATCCTTTTGTTCTCTTCCTTGTGTAGTTCCCAATAACTCATGGTAATCTGACTTGTGATTTGGCCGGGAGATCCAGCACCGATATTTCGTCCATTTACTTTGGTCACTGGCATGATCCCACCGGCGGTTGAAGATATAAAGACTTCGTCTGCAACTAGGAGTTGGTCTTGGGGTATGTCGACGGCTGAGCAGTCGATATCCAGGTTCGTGCAAATGTCGAAGACCGTCTGACGAGTGACCCCGAGAAGCACACCGAACTTCGGTGTTAGAACTTTTCCGTCGATGACGGCAAAAATATTGAATCCGGGCCCTTCAGATACGTTACCATTTGTATCGACAAGGATCGCAGTGTCAGCACCGCGGTCGTAAGCCTCGTAGAGGCCTTTGACCAGATCCAACCAATGATAGTTCTTCACGGTCGGATCGACTGACTTTGGAGAAATGCGGACTAAGGATGATATTGCTGCATTTAGTCCATGTTTCATCTGCTCTGGATTGGCCACCGATCCAAACGGTATTGCGAATGCAATGAACTGGTTGACCGCATCACGTGGATCCCGACTGAATGTCGGAGACATACCGCGTGTGCAAATGAACTCGACGTAGGAGTTCTTTAACCCTGACAGTGCGACGCAGTTGTGCAGTATCTCGATGACCTGTTCTCGGTTATACTCAATCGACATATGCAGCTTTTCCAAACCTGCAAAGAACCGATCAAGGTGATTTTCGAGTCGAAAGAAAGCTCCGTTCCAAACATGGACGACATCATACGTCGCGTCAGAATGAAGTAGCCCATAGTCCAGCACCGAAATCTTGGCTTCCGAAATCGGCAAATACTGTCCGTCCAGGAAAGCCACACCAGGAGGATATGTTTTAGGGTCTGAGTAATGCTCGGAGAGGTAAGGTAGTACATTCATAATGTGAAAGCTACCGGAGTACGGACTGCAATCGCAATGTCTGTTTTGGGCTTCCTTCGGTCGCTTGTCCGGGGCGCAGAGATTGGCAGCGGAGTGCTCGTTGTACCAACGTGCCTTCGCCCTGCGAACGTCTGGTCTTGAGCCTCCCCAACTGAACTGGTCCACCGTTATGTTTAGGAAACGGAGGGCCACGAATGGCAAATAAGAGACCGAAGCCTGAAGAGATTGTCTCGAAGTTACGGCAGGTTGAAGTTCTGATGGGGCAAGGCATGTCCCGTCTTGATGCGATCAGACAGATCGGAGTTGTCGAACAAACCTATTACCGCTGGCGGAAGAAGTACGGTGGAATGGGTGTTGATCAATTGAAGGAACTGAAACGGCTTCAGAAAGAGAACGAGCGGCTGAGACGCGCAGTTTCAGATCTGACGCTGGACAAACTGATCCTGACGGAAGCCACAAAGGGAAACTACTGAGCCCCGCTCGTCGTCGTGCTTGTATTAACCATGTACGCAACCAGCTGAACGTTTCCGAGAGACGCGCCTGCCGCGTGCTGGGGCAACACCGGTCCACGCAACGGCGCGTCCCACAAGGTCGCGCAGACGAAGACCGACTGGTGGCCGACATGATCGAGTTGACCCGACAGTACGGCCGATATGGCTATCGCAGGATCGCAGCGCTGCTGAGAGAGGCTGGATGGTCTGTTAGCGACGGGCGGGTTGAACGCCTGTGGCGACGAGAGGGGCTGAAAGTGCCAGTGAAACAACCGAAGAAAGGACGGCTCTGGCTGAACGATGGGTCGTGTGTTCGGCTGAGGCCGGAGTATCGCAATCATGTATGGAGCTATGACCTCATTCATTGTCGAACCGACGATGGCAAAGCCTTTCGGACGCTGAACATCCTTGATGAGCACAGCCGGGAGTGCCTGACGATTAGAGTGAAGCGCAAGCTGAACTCAACGGACGTGATTGATGCTCTAACGGATCTGTTCATCCTGCGTGGCGCGCCCGGTTTCATTCGTTCAGACAATGGGCCGGAATTTGTTGCCCTGGCCGTCAGGGATTGGATGGCTGCTGTCGGGGCCAAGACAGCCTACATCGAACCTGGAAGCCCTTGGGAGAACGGATATTGTGAAAGCTTCAATGGCAGGTTCAGAGACGAGCTGCTCAACGGCGAAATCTTCTACAGCCTGCGCGAAGCACAAATCTTGATCGAACAATGGAGGAGACACTACAACACAAAACGTCCCCACAGTGCACTGGGCTACCGCCCGCCAGCGCCCGAAACCATCATCTCAATGGATCACAGGCCAATGATGCACTAACAATCAACTTGGACCAGTCAGATGAGGCTGCTCAGCCAAACCTGCCAACCAGTATCTGTGTTTCTACTTTTCTGCTTGCCTCGCGTTCCAAGTGGAAACAAGAAACGTGGCCATAGTACCTGACAAGTTGACGGCCAACTCTGCGTGTCTAGCCGCTGGTTTGATGCGCTTCGGTCCAATACTATGAGCATCTCCCAGCTTGTTTCTGAGCGCACCGAGTGCCGTCACAACCGATTGTGACCCACTCAAAATCTGTTTGAATACTTGTTCCGTGTAATCATCAGGGGCCAACCTTAGCGTCTTGGAGAGTTTTTTGTATAGAACTGGAAGATCATCTTTTTCTTCCCAGCTTTCACCTGCCTCGTGCAAGATCCACTTGCAAACGTCTTCCAATAGAGTTCGGGCCAATGTGATTGCGCGTTCAGCGTCTTTTGACCTGCTGTCGAGTGCACTTTGCCATCTTTCGCCAATTTGATCCGGGTTAAAGGTGCTCAGGGTCGCCGTGATCTCAATATCAGCCGGATTTCCTTCTGGCAGCGGGTTTACCTCGAAAATCGGTGATCCTGAGATTCTTCCGGCTTCAGACAGCGTGTACCCATCATGGCGCAGCAAATCGTCGACCTTCCCAGATAGTATCCTCTGGCGTTCCTCACTTTGATATTCGGCAGAGGTGAGCTGTTCGATAAAGCTAAACAACAAACGGGTGGAGCAAGTCAGCAGCCCAAGAGCTTCCAAGTACTCCTGTTGAGTCAGATCATCGTTTCGAATTGTGTGTTGGATTAAGTATTCTTCGAGTGTGCGATTATCATTTCGATGGGGTGCGGACATGTTTTCCAGTGGAAAGACAGCCGCCACAAACGTAAAATCATCAACTTCACTCACCAGTGGGCCCACGGTCAGCAGTTTGACTAATCTTCGGCGCGTGATGCTAGTAATCTCGGGCCGTTCCAGATCCGCGATCTTATCAACCAACTCAAGGAGGTTGAAAGCGTCGATCTCTTGAAGAAGCGAACGAGCCATTTTTACGAGTGGTTCGACCTCAACTGCTGCCAACCTGCTGGACGCATACTTGTACTTACTCTGAAACGCTTCTTCTTCGCTTCCTTCGGCCAAACCCAATCGTGCGCAGACACCCGGCACTTCATAGGCCTTATAATCTGATATCGCGGATGCTAACTCATCCCTCAAACTTTGTATCAGTTTTGTCGGAATTGCTCTGCTCATCGTATATCTTTGCTGAAACCAAACTCGCATAAACGTGCTACAATCTGTCACTGATACCCAGCATTAACGCAACGGCTTTCATATGTCTGATTTGACGAAGCAGCACAGCAGAGATGGCCACCAAACTTTGCAAAGTCCGCTTGCTGCGCATCGCAGACCTTTGAGTGCGAAGAAGCATTTTGAACTTAGGGCTCAAGGCTGTCACCTATCGAAGTTTCACGACTGGTCGATGTTCGGATGCAGCGGGTAGCAGGCTGACGAAAGCGCAATCACTCTATAATCGCAACTTATGTTAAATCCCAATCAGTCTCTGGATCGGGGCAAAATCCGCAATTCTTATACCTGAGATTAATTTCGACCTGCAATGGTTGCCCGGTATTCTAGATGAGGATTTGACATGAAAAAACTTGCAACCATCGACCTGCCCAGGACAAGCGGCAACGCCTTTGAAGTGCTGGCACGCTGCCAGACCGCAGCCGAAAAAGCCGGAGCCGAACAAGCCAGAGTTCGGGCCTTCCTCGAGGACGCCGTCCAGGGTGACTTTGAGCACTTGTTGCGTGTGGTGAATACCCATTTCGAAGTCTCTAGCGCAGGGTCTTGATTACACAGGGCAAAGACGAGCAGACCGCGTGTCGCAGTGTCAGTGATACTGTATGAGAGATTTGGCGGCTTCACTGAGTAGTATGCGTAAAAGGGGTTACTGAGCCCGTTGGACGCGCAACCTCAACCCGACCTTCCCTAAAAATGAAGATTGGTGTCCCGAGTATGTCTCTCGATTTGTTTCTTGGTGCTTGCCAAATATTGGCCATCTACAACGCAACAAGGAAGACGTTATGAGAAAATCAAAACCAATGACTGCAAAAGCTGCTGCGCGAGTACAGAGTGCCTCCGCGAAAAGCAACGGTGGCAAAGTGAGTAAAGGCAGCTTTCCGGCCCGTGCCCAGGCTGCTGCGGCAAAGCAGACAAAAAAATAATATCATCGAGGTGATGAGGCTTTCATCACCTCCCCCCAAATCTCACACATGAAGTACTGTAAAAACAGAGATATAGACAAAATGATCCGTCAAGAAGTAAAAGCAGGAGCACGCTTTGCAATTGGTCGAAAGCACGGCAAATTGCGGTTAGCGAATGGCGGAATTTTGGTCGTAGCAAGATCCCCAAGCTGCCGGAGAGCTTACCTGAACACGCGCATGCAGCTAGAGAATCTAAAACGAATAGCCTCCCAATGAAGCCAATCCCACAACCCGGCGAAATCTTAGAGTTTATACTTCGTAATTTCACGCACGTTGACGGTGAGAACAACTCTGCTCTCGACAAGAAACTTCAACGAATGGCTGATCTACAGGGTTTTCTTTCTGAAGAAATCCGCGAACTCTCACTAAAAAAGCTTTCGAGTTTGTTGAAGTCCTGCCCCGATTCTACTGGGATTCTAGAAACTCTGGTCAACTATAAGGACCACTACTTTTTTGCCGTCCGAGAACTCGAGTGCGGATCTCGTGGTGCTATTGAAGTTAGAAGCGTCTTTGACAGCTACGCTGTTTCTTTGTTTGTCGAACTCCTGACGCCGCTTTCGCAGAAACTCGGTTTCAAGGTTGAAGATGTTATTGGTCATCCTGCGGAAGGTGTCTCCGTTGTATGGAATGCACGTCTTCAGGGTAAAACCATCCGGGCGCTATCTGCTGACCTACAAAAAAAAATTCCGATAGAGGCGCGCAGTTGGGAAACTGAGATCGGTCGATGGTCGCGTAAGTCCGGCATGAGCGTTTCGAAGATCTTAGCAATCCAGAGCAAATATGACTTTGATCTCGGTTTTGCTTTGGCACTTGCGAATGCATACAGAAACTATTGCTGTCTCGAAATGGTAGATACTTCTCGGCACACTTCGCGTTACGAGAAGTCGGTCGAGACGGTCCTTGAAGAAATAAAACTCCAAAACTCTATTTCGCATGAGCAATTTCGAGAAGCCCGTTGTAAAAACTTATTGGAGCTCTCGGAGCTCACAGCCCCTAGTAGAGAGAAGGTGGCTGGAGATGTAGCAAGGGCCGAAGCTTGTATCGAGCTGCTTAAGGAAGAGCTTTGCGATAGCTTCAGTCTGGCTAACCTTTCTTTGATGGAAGGGATGCACTTGGCACAGCTTGGAGATCGCAAGGCCGCGCTGAAGTGTTTTGATGAAGCGGGCGCAGCGTTCAGCTACCATAGTGCCGCCGGATTTGAATGCGCAATGACCTACTTGTTCGCCACTTCAGCCGCCATCAACGAAAAGCAAATTCGCAACCGCTGGACTGCGCGTTGTGAAACAATCGGACTAGAGGTAATGCCTCAGGAGACGGATACTTCTTTCAAGTCTTTGTTTCCAAATTCTTATCCTGAAGCACTTGGTTGCCTGCCAATAAAGACATCGAAAGTCGGGTTTCCCGCAGCAGCTAAATGGAAAGGCCGGACACCAGATTTATCTAACCCGGGCAGGAGACTTAGGGATTGGGGCGATGGACCCGTGAGCCAGCTTCATATTTACACATTCCTCCTCGACAGGGAAAATATCCAAGCACTTTTGAAGAAGGGAGCTGATCCAGGCGACCTCGATAAGCGGGAAAGGTCACCTTTGTTTTTTGCGATTAAGCGAGGTGACAAAGATGTCTTTTACGAACTAATCGACGCCACAAAGAAGGCTACAATCGATACGAAGGCAAAAAATGGCGAGACATGCTTGCATGAAGCAATAAAGGAGCGCCACTCGGGTTTTGTTGAATCTTTGCTTTCTAAAGGTGCAGATTTCGAAATTGAAGGGCCGCAAGGAGGTTCGCCTTTATTTGCAGCAGCAAATAACTTCCGGTCGCCACAAAGGTTGTTGGAAGACTTCCTTGATCCTCACCAACGTGCTCAAAAGGTGTCCATTTGGGGTGACCGGCATTGGCAGACACCATCTCCATTCAGGCATAGGCATGCAGAAGCGTGGGAGAGTTTTATCAACAAAAACCCTCGGATCGTGCCGCAAATGGATGAGTATTTTCAGAAGCAACAGAGCGAACTTGTAAACTGTAAAGAGATCGTTTTGTCCCTTCTAGACGCAGGGGCAGACATCACCACAAAAGTCTCTTGCGACGGAATGACTCCGTTTCTTTTTGCGGCTGAAATAGGAGATCCCTGGCTTTTTCGCACACTGATAGAATACGGAGCAAACGTGAGAGACAAACTTGACGACGGAACAACTGCACTAACGCAGCTCTACACGCACAATCACAACGAGTTGGCAAAGTGGTTCCTTCTCGAGGTATCCGCCGAAGATCGGCTCTGGTTTCGAGAGGCAACGCGAGTTGTAAGCACTGGAGCGAAGCTGGAGCTTGGTTTGAAACGGCTTACCGAAGAACAATGAGATGTAAAACTTCAGACTTGATCTGACGGACACCTCAGCGAACAGGGCTGAGAATGGGTTGTTGGCCGTCCGATTGATCGGAACCCCTGATTGTCTTGTCCACGGCGATGTGTAGCGTTTCTCGGAAGGTCTGCATAGGTGTTTTGCCGTAGCAGTATCTTCCCGAATGTGGCCGCTGTTCGTTGTATTTGGCCAGCCAAATATCCAGATCGGTCTGCAACTCCTCCACCGAGCGGTAGAGCTTTTTGCGGAAGGCAATGTCGTAGAACTCATCCTTGATGGTCCTGTGGAAGCGCTCGCAGATGCCGTTGGTCTGTGGGCTGTTTGCTTTGGTCCTGGAATGATCCACATCCACGACCGCCAGATAAAGCTGGTAGGCGTGGTTTTCGACCTTGCCGCAATACTCGGTGCCCCGGTCGGTCAGGATGCGCAGCAGGTTGATGCCTTGTTCGGCGAAGAACGGGATCACCCGGTCATTCAGCAGGTCTGCGGCGGAGATCGCCGTCTTCTCGGTATAGAGCTTGCAGATCGCCACGCGGGCAAAGGTATCGACAAAGGTCTGCTGGTAGATGCGCCCCACGCCTTTCATCGTGCCCACATAGTAGGTGTCTTGGCTGCCAAGGTAACCGGGATGGTGGCTCTCGATCTCGCCATGCGCCTCCCTCTGCTGCTTGGCCTTCTCCAGCGCCGCCATCTGTTCCTCGGTCAGCAGGATGCCGTCCTGGGCAGCACCGCTTACTATCAAGCGAACCGTTAGGGAGTGGTTTTTCGAGGAATACGAGAAAGCAACCGTCCGCGGCATGGAGATACCCTGCCCTGATTTCTTCGACATCCGGTGGACTGGCAATGATGGACTCATCACGCAGCATGAGGACACGCCCACGGCAGGCATCCTGGCATCGAGGCTGCGAGCGAAGCTCCAAGCCAACGTCATTCAGATCGAGAAGTTCATTGTTCGGTGGCAGTTGTGACTATCGTCAGTGTTGTTTTCTGCGATCTATCTATCATGGCTGAACGAGGCCAGTTTGCCTCCGCTGGCCATCCCTGGAGATGCCTGCGACCGTAGTGTTCAAAACTGATCCCACTTCATGAGCGGCATGGCGCTACCTGTACTTCCATTCGGGAAACCCCAAACTCAGGAATTTTCTCCTAAGTTGAGAAGACTTGGGACTCAAGTCAATTGCTAACAGGTAGGCCCGAAAATCGCGACAGCACTCCTGACTGATTCGCTTTTTTTCGGTAGAATTTTGAGTTTGACTGGCTACCATTTTCCCAATGGCAAATGGAATTCCACACCAAAATACTTACCAAGACTTCAAGGCAATATTCGTATTTTTAGATCTAATGGGCGCCAAATTTATTCTTGCCAACATGAATAGATGAGTCCGATAGGAGATTTTGAAAGAATAGACCTCACAGAATTTTAGCACCAGGAATTCAAGGATAAATGAACTGGTCTAGAATTAGTGACGCTACTCCACCGGGCTTGTTTTTTCATTACCCTTGACGAATTGAGTTTCATTTGAGGCAATAGGGAAGTCAGTTAATGTAATAAATGGTTCGTGAAATGATCCGATCAAAAAAGGAAAAGAAAGATAAGCCAAGCATCTCGTGGAAGTCGACCAAGGGAGCCAGCACAGTCGGCGCAATTTCAAATGGTTGGGGCGCGGTATGTTCAGACGTAGACGCGTTGGCTACGCGAACAAGTTCTCTATGTGTGACGGCGAAATTTAATGAGAATTTCGAAAAATATTGCACCGAGCTCAACTGGGTAGCGGGTCAAAGGAGAATTGGAAGATCACATTTATGGGCCTCATGGCAAATCGTGCTCGCTATTGCGAATATTAGTGAATGAAATATCAAAAATAGCGGAATTACATCGAATAAAAAGGGAGAATTAAAAATGAGCAACCTTGACACAAAGATCGCGGCAGTAATTTATGTCAGAGTTTCGAGTTCCAAGCAAATTAAGGAAGGCGATGGGTTAGAATCGCAGCTAACCATATGCCGCGAGTTTGCACTTAAAAACAACTTAGATGTCGAAAAAGAATTTAGAGATATAGCGTCGGGTCGATTGGATAAAAGAAAAGGCATGAGCAGTCTGCTTAGTTATCTAAAACGATCTAAAGGGCATACGAAAGCCGTCATCATTGATGACGTCTCTCGGCTTGCCCGAGGTATGAAGGCATACTTGCGAATAAAGGAGGAAATCGAAAGCGCGGGCGGTAAATTGGTAAGCCCTCGACTTCGCTTTGGCGAAAGCGCCGATGAAATCCTGTTTGAGATGATGCAAGCAGTGTTCTCTCAGCACTTTAGCCAAAAAAATGCAGAGACAAACAAGAGCCGCACTCGTGGTCGAATGTTGAACGGATATTATGCTTTCAGCCGCTTGCCGGTTGGCTACCTGTATGTTCGTTCGGACAATCAAGGGCGAAAAAAGGTTGTAAGGGACGAGCCCGTGGCATCCATTCTATCAGAGATGTTATCAGGGTTTGCCGCTGGTCGCTTCGAAACTGTGGGAGAATCCAAATCGTTCCTTGAGAATGATCCTACATTCATGCGCTATATCGGAAAAAGCAAACTTACTTACTCATACGTCTCAGCGATATTGCGGCGCCCGTTATATGCAGGGCGCTACAGCAACCTCAAGTGGAACATCCCACTCACCAAAGGAAAGCATTCTCCACTGATCTCATATGAGGAACATCAGAAAATTCTGAAGCGTTTGGATGGAAAGGTGGTGGCTCGTGTCAGGCAAGATGTCAGCGAGGATTTTCCTCTCCGTGGATTCGTCCTTTGTGAAGCTTGCGGGAACTTCATGACCTCGAATTGGTCAGGAGGAAGATCAAAGCACTATCCTTACTACATTTGCCGAAAACACGGATGCAGCAGGGCCGGAAAGTCAATTCGAAGAGAGCAGATTGAAGGTGAGTTCGAATCTTTGTTGCGCCAGATTCAACCCGAGCCTGGTTTCGTGAAGGTCTTTTCCCAAATGCTGCGAGATGCGTGGGAGCTTCGGAGGCTCAAGGATAAACAGTCACGTAAGGAGCGCAGAAAGCGAATCTCTCAGATAAACAGTGAAATCGAAAAGACGACTGACAAGTACGTAGACACTGAGTTGGAAGTTGTGTCTTCGGCCCTGGAGAGAAAGCTAGAAAAACTACACAATGAAAAGGCCCATGAGGAGCACAAATTAAGAGAATTCGACCAAAACAGCCCAGACTTCTCAGATGCGTTCGAACCGGCAATGCGGATTCTCTCAAGCCCTTTTGATATATGGAAAAAGTCAACGCTCGAATGGCGAAAATCTATGCTTCGAATGATCTTTGCCGCTCCAGCGGTCTACAGCCATAAACAAGGGTTTCGAACCGTGAATCTGACTTTACCTTTCAGAGCGTTAGCGGATTGCAACGCTTCTGCGTCTGGTTTGGTGCCCCCACACGGACTCGAACCGCGGACCTACTGATTACAAATCAGTTGCTCTACCAGCTGAGCTATAGGGGCACTGAGTGTCGATTACTTTCTCTTGTTGGAGACTGCAAGCCCATATTTTTATCTTAACTTAGTGAATGTCGGATTTCTTGGCAACGCGAAGAAACAACCGGGCAGAATGGTGTGGATTTGACTGTTCCGACCGCAGGCTGTAACCCGACTAGAAGAGTTGAAAGCAAGGACGAGAACCGAAAATGAAGGTTGCTATCCACGCGGGCGCGGCTTTTACAGATGAAGGCCGCGTGCTGAACTCGTTGAAGAAAAACTCAGACATCCTGAAAAATAACGGGGTCAAGATTTTTGGCCCGCGGCGATACAACAGGAGCTTCAATCCTATTTTTGAAAAGTTAGGAACTGAGGCCGTCGAATTATCCCAAAACCTCAATAGCATTCTGCCAAACGATGCACATACCCAGCGCGCGATCTTTTCCAGTGGAAGATTCGCGGGTGAACCGGCTGATGCCTTGCAGGAAGGGCAGTTGTATCCTTTAGCCGGTCGCAGAATGGCGCTGTTGGAGCAAGCCTTTGATGAACACCAACTTGAATTGTTCATAGGGCTCAGAAATCCGGGCAGCTTTATCCCCAAACTCCTAATGTCGCTGCCCGAAGGTGAGCGTGCCGAAATTGTTCGAAACACTGACCTGAGCTGCCTTAGCTGGATCGGCATGATCGAAGACATTCAGGACCTCGCCCCCAGCGTTCAAATCACATTGTGGAGCAATGAGGACACCCCGTTTATCTGGGGGGACATTATACGGTCTTTAACTGGCTTGGACGACAGTACGACGCTGGTGGATGAATATGACCTGTTGGCGACTTTGCTGGATGAAGCCGGACAAACCAAAGTGCTGGCCCTGAGCAACCAAATTGAGCCGCAAGACAGGTCAGCCCTGCATGAACATTTGGCTCAGATTTTTGAAGAGCACGCGCTGCCTGAGAAAATCGAGGAAGAGTTGGACTTGCCTGGCTGGTCCACCGAGATCGTGGACGCGTTTTCCGAACTGTACGAACAGGATCTTGAACGGCTTGGTGCCGTACCGGGCGTGCGTGTTCTAAAACCCTGATCGTGAATGTGAGGGACCCGCATGACAAGAATCGTCAGACGGACCCAGCCCTGTTTCAGCTCATGCCCAGCGCTTCCTTGTACATCTCAAGCACCGCCTCTTCTTCGGCAATATCGTCCTTGTCGCGCTTGCGCAGCGCGATTACTTTGCGCATGACCTTGGTGTCGTATCCACGGGCTTTGGCCTCCGCCATCACCTCTTTTTGCTGTTCCGCAAGGTCTTTCTTTTCTGCGTCCAGGCGTTCAAAGCGTTCGATGAACTGGCGCAGCTCACCCGCGGTAACACGATAATTCGCAGTGGCCTGATCTTCGGTCATGTCATCCATAAATGTCTCTCCCAGAGGTGGATATCTGATGCTGTGACAGCGGGCTCTACGCCGGATACATCGCTGCCGCACGGGCCGCAAGCACCCAATCCAGCCGGGCTTGTGTGAGCAGTGGCGATCCGCTAAGCGCTGGTGGAATTGACAAGCAAATGTGGGGAACCATGTTCGAATTCATCACCTGGGGCGGTGCCGCCCTGTCGCTTGCCGGGCTCTGCGGCCTGGTTTGGTGTATCCTGCGTGTGATGAAGGCGCGCAAGTCCGGCTTGTCGGACGAGGAACTGCGCGCTGTTGTTCAAGGTGTATTGCCGTGGAACCTGGCATCACTGTTTTTGTCGGTTCTTGGCCTGATGGTGGTGATCGTCGGGATTTCTTTTGGCTGACCGTTGAATTCAAACGGGCAGATTATCAAAGCGCGCTTCCATCGCATCTTCGCACAGGGCTGCATCCAAACGACGTAGGCGCGACGGGACATGCATTCCCTGCTGGCGCATCCGTTGAATCACTTTGGCCACACTTGGTTGCAATGCCAGACGTGTATCAAGGCACGCTCCGCTGAGCTTTTCTTCAAGTTGTTCGGCTTCTGAGTATAAATTGACTGACGACATTTCTATCCTCCCAAATGTCTTCATTTAGTCTGATATATGTGACCGTTTTAAGACCCGTATAGATTGCCACACAATCGCGCGGAAAACCGCCTGTTCGTCGGACTATTTTTGCGACCGGGGGCGATTTGATTAATTTTTACTCGAAACGAGGCTACCCTGCATTGACCCGCATCAAATCACGCAGTGTTGATTGCAATATATTCCGTAATTGATATATGAATTACCGACATAGGCGGAGGACCACATGACACCAAAAGTAAAAGCGTTTTTCGACCCCGAGACCTTTACGGTTTCCTACTTGGCGCAAGAGCCCGAAGGGCTTGCATGCGCGATTATCGACAGCGTTCTGGATTTTGACCACGCCTCTGGCCGGACGGGTACGCACGCAGCCGATAAGATCATCGAGTACGTGCGGGCGAACAACCTGCGGGTTGAATGGATTCTGGAGAGCCATGTGCACGCCGACCACTTATCCGCTGCCCCCTATCTGCAGGAAAAGCTGGGCGGCAAGATCGGGATCGGGGATCAGATCGTTACCATTCAGGAAACATTCGGTAAAATCTTTAACGAAGGGACCGAATTTCAGCGGGACGGCAGTCAGTTCGACGCCCTGTTCCGCGAAGGCGACAGCTTTCACGTTGGTCAGATGCGCGGCGATGTTCTGCATACGCCCGGCCACACTCCGGCCTGCCTGACCTATGTGATTGGCGATGCCGCGTTTGTCGGCGACACTCTGTTCATGCCCGATTTCGGCACGGCGCGCTGTGATTTTCCAGGTGGGTCGTCCGCAACGCTATACGAATCGATCCAAAAAATTCTGGCACTACCGGATCAGACGCGCGTCTTTGTGGGGCATGATTACATGGCGCCGGGGCGTGACGAATATGCTTGGGAAACAACCGTGGGAGAGCAAAAGGCGCTGAACGTCCATATTGGTCATGGACGCTCTGTCGAAGAGTTCGTTGAAATGCGCGACGCCCGTGATGCAACGCTGCCCATGCCCCGCCTAATTCTGCCGTCGCTGCAGGTGAATATGCGTGCAGGGCAGATGCCGCCAGCCGATGAAGATGGCGACGTTTACCTGAAACTGCCACTGAACAAACTCTGAAACATTGGCGGCTGTCGTGCAAAGGACAAACTATGCAACCTGAATGGATATGGGGCCTTGGCGGAGGTCTTCTGATTGGGCTGGGTGCTGCCCTCTATTTACTGGGCAATGGGCGCATCATGGGGGCCAGTGGCATTCTGGGCGGACTGGTCGACGGCAGTGATCGATCACTTGAACGGCTGGCTTTTCTTGCGGGATTGATCGGAGTGCCCTTGTTGCTGCGACCCCTGCTCTTGCCCGCGGCCCAAACTCATCTGACCGGGAACATCACTCTCGTGATTATTGCCGGTCTATTGGTGGGCTTGGGCACACGCATCGCCAATGGGTGTACATCGGGGCACGGCGTTTGCGGAATATCCCGATTTTCCTTGCGGGGCATTGTCGCCACAATCGTCTACATCATGGCTGGGATCGCAACGGTCGCTCTGCTGCGCCATGTCTGGGGGCTGATCTGATGCGCGTAGTCATTTCATTTCTTGCAGGATCGTTGTTCGGAATCGGCCTGCTGATCTCTGGTATGACCGACACAACCAAAGTGCAGGGCTGGTTGGATTTGTTCGGACAATGGGATCCAACGCTCGCCTTTGTGATGGCTGGGGCGATCCTTCCCATGCTTGTCGCATGGCGGTTGACGTCCAACCGCCGCCCACTGACCGGAGGGAGGTTTCCGCAAAAAGCCGCACCCGAATTGGACCGCCAGTTGATCTTTGGCTCTGTTCTGTTTGGTATGGGTTGGGGATTGGTTGGGCTGTGCCCCGGACCGGCCCTTGCCTCGCTTGGCTATGGGGGAGTTGGCGGAATTGTGTTCCTGATCGCCATGATTGTGGGCATGGTTGCGGCCCCTACCCTTGGTGCGCAACTGGACAGAGCCGCCAACGCGGCCTAAGCAATTGCCATGGAGATTCGCCCGATTACCCCCCGCTACGCCGTCTCGCCGCAAATTTCGGTCGAGGACGTCCCAGCCATCGCCGATGCCGGTTTTGTCAAAGTGATTTGCAACCGGCCCAATGTCGAGGTTCCTGCGGACATGCAATCAGACGCCATCGGCGACGCGGTGCGTGCGGCGGGTATGGAATACGAGGTTCTGGAACTGACCCACCAGACCATGACCCCTGAAAATGTGGCCCTGCAACGCGAGTTAGCCGAAAGCTGCGGCGGACCGGTTCTGGCCTATTGCGCCTCGGGCACGCGGTGTTCGGTAGTGTGGGCATTGGGGCAGTGCGATCGGATGAGTGCGGACGACATCCTGAACGCGACCACCAAAGCGGGTTACACGCTGGACAACCTGCGCCCGATCCTTGAGCAGATCCGCGGCGACACTGAGTAAACTAGCTAGGGTTATTGGGATCAGTTGTGGGCGTCGACAACCCGGCCAACTGCGAAATTTCGGCAACCATTTGATCTGAGTCGGCGAAATTCAGGTTCGTTTCCAAATCCTCCGGTGCGATTGAATCGAACGGGACAGGCATCTGCGACATCTCTGGTTGTGCGGGCATGTCCGGTTCCTGATGTGATGCCACAGGCGACCGGGCCTCCAGAAACTCCTCGGCTTCAGATTGGGTCAACGCCGTAAGCGGTGCGCATTCGTTCAGGCGCACGGCGCGCATCCCGCCACATTGCCCCAAGCGACCAACGGCAGCGCGCGCGCGGTCGATCGTCAAGACCTGCGCCCGATCCAGCCGTGATCCCGTCAACGGCAGCACATCCCCAACGGCAAGGTCAGACAGCGACGCCAGCGGCAGAGTCATTCGGCAGATCACCGCGTTTAACTCTGCCCGCAAAACACCCGAAGCCTGTTCAAGATTTGGACCTATGTCCTCTTGCCTGACCTCCCCCTCCTGCTCTGCCGGATGATCGGGCAGGAAGACAGAAATCTGGCCCTGCCGCAGGCCACCGCCCAGTTCCACGGTAAGGTCAAACACCCGATACGTATCTTCAATCATCGCCAGCGACAATGTGCGCAAATCTGCCAAACGCGTCGAAAATTCATACCCCAACAAACTGGATCGATCCAAGGGCGCATCCACCAGTTCCACAGACCGTGCCAAGACCTGCTCGACCAACGGGGCAACCATCGCACCATCCGTGTGCGTGAAGGCACGTGGAGCAGGATCACCTGCCTTTACCTCACCAATCGTTTGCACTTGAACGATGGCTGAAACAGCGCCCAGATCCATGCAGACAGCGGCAGAGATTCCATCGCTGTTCATAAACTGCAGCATCAACCAATCTTCCCCAACCGGCCCCGCCAGCATGTCGGGCGTACGGTTGGATTGTTTGGCCCCTATGACAACAAGCGGGAGTTGCAAATTGTCCCCGGCCGCGCGGGCAAAAGCCAGCCGCAGCGCCCGCAAGATCGAGCGTGGCTTATCGCCCTGCTCTTCCCGTCCCGCTGAAAGCTTGCGCGCCAATGCTGCGCTGACCGTTTGCGACATACCAGAATCCGCTGTGTTTTTCCGCGTCTGACACCCTGTCTAAACCGGTGCTGGTTACGAATGTCTTTACAAGCACATCACTGCGCGGCCTGCCGATAAGCCAGTGGCAACCGAACACGGAAGGCCGCCCCGCCCTGACCGGGCAGATAGGTGATTTCACCGCCCAGGCGCTGCATAATCTCGCGGCAGATCGCCAAACCCAACCCGGCACCCCCGGCCTTGTCGACGCCAACACGGGCGAATTTTTCGAACACCATCGAGCGCGCCTCGGGCGGGATGCCACTGCCGTTATCGGCAAAATCAATCACAACTTGCCCACCAACATCATGGGCCGAGATTGTCAGTTCGGGCTCGTCGGCATCGCAATATTTCTGAGCATTGGAAATCAAATTGATGAACACCTGCCCCAGCCGATCCAGATCGGTTAACAGCGGGATACGCTCGGACGCTTTCGCGCGTTTGACGGTCAGTGTTTGCCCGGTTCCGGCCAATGCACTGGACACCGCCCGATCCAGAACCGAGCGAAGCGTATCCCCGCCCACGTTCAGGCTGACCTGTCCGCTTTCCAGTACGCTAAGATCAAGTAGGTCATCCAACAATCGCGTCAGGCGCAAAGCTTCGTCATGAATGATCGCGGCATAGCGCGTCTGTTCTTCGGGGCTCAGCCCGTCGGTGTCACGCATGATCTCGGAAAACGCGCGGATCGAGGTCATGGGTGTGCGCAACTCATGGCTGACCTGGCTAAGGAAACTATCCTTCTGTTCCGAGATTTGCGTGAGCTTGGTGTTTGCCTCGCGCAATTGCCGCGCGGTGCGGGACAGCTCGGCGGATTTGACCTCCAGTTGGCTGGAATATTCCAGCAACTGAGCGGATTCGTCGGCCACCGCCAACAGGTCTTCGACCGAAACGGATGATCCCCCGACGATCTGGCCAATCATCGCATGCGCTGTGGCCGCACCGACAGAGCCGCTGAGTTCCCGTTCCAGACGTTCCAGAAAGGCGGGCGTGGGTTCCGGCAGGCTAGAGCGACCACCCTGCTGTTCTGCCTCGGCATGAAAGAAGTCTTGCGCCGGGCCCGCCCCCAATATCCGCTGGGTCATGATCATCAAGTCTTCGCTCTGAGCCACCGATCCCGTCCAGCCGCGCGGCGCGACCGAATGGTCGAAAACGTTAACGAATTGCGCCCCTTGCAGGCGTTCCAACGGGCTGGGAACGCTTAGCAACGATGCAACACAGAACGCCACCGTATTCAGGGACAGTGACCACATAACGGTGTGTACCATCGGGTCCATACCTTCGATCCCAAACAGGGCCTGCGGGCGCAGCCAACCCCACCCGAAGGGCCCGTTTAGAACGACCGTTTCGGGTATCAACGCCCCACTCATCCCCGGCAACAGCAGTGTGTATATCCAAAGCAGGAAACCTACCGTCAGGCCCACCAGCGCGCCGGTCCGCGTAGCACCGCGCCAGAACAGACCGCCGACTAGTGCGGGCAGGATTTGAGAAATCCCGGCAAAGGCCACCAATCCGATTGACGCCAAAGCCGCGCCGCCACCGGACAGGCGGTAGTAAAAGAAACCCAGCGCCATGATGACAGCGATCGACACCCGACGCGCCATCAGAACGACATTCCGAACGTCCCCCGAAACTGAGCCGGACCCTTCCTGCGTGCTCAGCCAGATTGGCATGACCAAATGGTTTGACACCATGGTCGACAACGCCATTGCGGTAACGATGACCATCGATGTGGCCGAAGAGAAGCCGCCGATAAAGGACAACATCGCCAACCAATCATTGCCCTGAGACAAGGGTACAGTCAGGACAAACAGATCGGGATTTGACCCTTCGGGCATCAGGTCCAGACCAACGACCGCGATCGGCACCACAAAAAGGCTCATCAACAGCAGATACAGCGGAAAGGCCCAGGCAGCGGTCCTCAGGTGCCCTTCATCCGCGTTTTCAACCACCATCACCTGAAACATACGCGGCAGGCAGATAAAAGCCGCGGCAGAGAGGAAAATAAACGTTGTCCAGCGCCCCGCATCCACATTCCACTGACCGATCTCAGAGGCGTCGATCCGGTCCATCATCGGCCCCACGCCCCCCGCAACGCCCCAGACCACAAAGGCACCAACCGCCAAAAGCGCGAACAGCTTGACCACGGATTCCAATGCGATGGCCGTCACTACTCCGTGGTGCCTTTCATTGGCATCCAGGTTCCGGGTCCCAAACAGGATCGCAAAGATGGCCAACCCTGCAGCAACCCAGAAAACACTGGCACCTTCGCGATAAAGCCCCGAGGGGTCAGCCTCGGCAAAGATAGAAAATGACAGGGTAATGGATTGCAGTTGCAACGCGATGTAGGGGGTTCCGCCTAGCACAGCCAGAATGGTCACACAGATCGCCAGCGTATTGGATTTGCCATAGCGTGAAGAAATCAGGTCAGCGATCGAGGTCACCCGCTGACTGCGCCCGACCCGCACCAGTTTGCGCAGTCCCCACCACCAACCGACCATCACCAGCGTTGGCCCCAGGTAAATGGTCACAAACTCTAACCCCGAACGCGCGGCGTTGCCCACGGCGCCATAAAACGTCCAAGCCGTACAATAGATCGACAGCGACAGTGTGTAGATCAGCGGAGATCGCAGCCAAGCCCCCCGCCCGGCCGCCGCCATCCGATCCGCGGCAAAAGCGACCCCGAACAGCAGAACAACATAGGCAAGGCAGACCAGAATAAGGACGTTCAGCGTGGCCATCAATCCGTCTCGGGCTCGGAATCGTCCGGAATGGCCATACGCCGGGCAGCAAAGCCAAACACTAGGCTGGCAACAATCAGGCCCGCCCAGCAGGCAAAGATGTAAAAGATCGCTGAGGACAGAGGCACCCCTTCCGGCGCACCCGGCTCATCTGGCCACAGCAACGGAATTGCCAGCAGCGCCGCCCCCAAAAACGGCAACAGGCGCGCGGCGTCTGACAGCCTGCGTCGGCGATAACTCTGTCGCTCAAGAAACAGCGAAGGCCGAACCCCCGAGGGCGGCCGGTCTTCGCCGGTGCTCATGACTGTGTCGCCTGCGCATGCAGGTCGCGCACTGCCGTCAGCATCTCGGTATTGGAAAACGGCTTGGTCATGAAGCGGCTTACACCGGCGTTTTCGGCCATTTCGCGATCTCGGGACTGGCCGCGGGCTGTCAGCATCAAAACCGGAAGGCCCTGCATATCCTCAAGCTCACGCAAGTCGCGTAGAATCTCCATCCCACTTTTGCCCGGCAACATCACGTCCAGAATGACCAAATCCGGGCTTGCCCCCTGAATGACCTGCAACGCGTCCGCGCCTTCGGCATGGGTTTCCACCTGCCAACCCTCACGCGTCAGTAGAAACCGAATGGCCTCGGCGATGTTGGGCTCATCCTCAATTAACAGAACCTTACGGCTCATTATCTGTCCTCCCCGTGACGGGCTACAAACTGGCAGACCCGTCTCCAACAGCTTACGCGCAGTGTCAGGAAACTGTCAAAAACCTTCGCTCAGAATTGACGGTTCGCGCCGCGACTTGCAGTCACTGTGCGGGCAGACCCTGCAACTGGGCCCAACCCGGGCCACGGCCTGTTCGTCATGCGCCACGTCTTCGACCGAGCGTACCAGCATCACCGAGCGATAAACTGGCCCCTCGTCGTACCCGGAAACGGATTGCGGCCAGGCATAGGCATAACAGTCGAAGACAGCGGCCGTCCGGCCAAGCTGTACAATGCGTTGCCGAATGGGCACCAAGGGCCTGTTCAGGGCCTGAAACAGAGGCCACAGGGGGCAGGCTTCGCCAAAACGCGGCATAGCAAAGCCGGGGACGGATTTGTTGAACAGAATGCTGCCGGATGCGTCACACACCACCAGACCCGTCGGGCGGCCCAGATACCCGTCCGGCAGGGCCGCCAACCGACGCAGCACCGTCGCAAGATCCACCGAAAACCGGGACGCCAATTGCAGCGGGTTCAACGCAGATTCTGCCAAAGCCGCTTGCACATCCTCTAGCGGCATGGCCCGGGCATCTGCAGCATAGATGTCAAGAAAGTCTCGTGTCAGGGATTTGGCGGTCGCCGAATCCAGATCGCTCAGATCAATTTCAGCGCCGGGCCCACCCTGTTCGATCTGCGGGAAATGATGCCCGTTGGCGTCGAAAAACGCCTCGACATCCTCCAGCGGAACGCCCCGATGATCCCCGGTGGAATCGCTTTCATCAAGGTAAGCCACAAGCGATTTCGAGCTATCCGCCAAGCGTTCCGCATCCTGATGCAGGTTGCTGTGGAACCGGTCCCGCCATTCGGGTTCGATTTCTTGCGTGTCCGCCAGAATAGCCGCGGTTGAACGAATCGCAGCAGCGGTTGACAAGACCTCGTGCATGGACGCCGCCACATGGGGATCATGGGTCAACCTGTCGGATAACGTTTCGACAGTGCGCTCCAACGACACCACACGCCGATGCATCTGAGCCAGTACACCCGCCCATCCAGGGAACCGGCCCGCGAATTCTTCTAACCCGTCCAGTTCAGCCTGTTGACCAACGGCATCAGCCGCCGCCTCGCGTAGCGCGGCAATCAATGTGGCTTCGATCCCCTGTGTCAGCACCGAAGGTTCCACTGCCAGCACCGTCGCTATATTGACCAGCAACTTGCCACCGATCCGGCGGCGGTTGTGTTCGATAAGATTAAGGTAAGATGCCGATATCCCGACCCGCCGCGCCAGCTCAGCCTGGCGCATCCCGGCGATCTGACGCCTTTCCCGAATGCGACTGCCTGTCAGCGTATCGCGCATACCCTTACCCCTATCTTACACGAACTTAATTAGCCATTTCCTAACGATGTTTTCAAAACTTGTTTTTCTTTTCTATTAGTTATGCACAAATTTTCATAGCCACTTTACAAATTTAACACATTTGCACGCCGCATCGTCCGCCAGCCGTGATCAGAATCTGCGTACTGCCCCTTCTCATTTCACCCAATTCCCGGCACGATAGCTGGATGAGCGATCCCGCCTTTGAATATGCGCCAATCGGGTTAGTCGAATTGGAAAACCGGATTATCCGGCGCTGCAACCTGCAGTTCGCCCGCACCTTTGGCGGCGAGGTTGCGGATTATCGGAACATGCCTCTGTTGCATCTGTACCCCTCGGTCGCCGATTGGGAGCGCATAGGCGCACGCAGCCTGCAGGTGATGCGCGACACCGGGTATTACACGGATGAGCGGGTCATGCGGAGGCGCAACAGCGATCTGTTCTGGTGCCGTGCCCGCGGGCGCTCGTTAACACCGGACGATCCGTTCCGACATGGCATCTGGAGCTTTTCCGACATCTCGGAAGAACGTCCCCTGGTCGAACTGACTGTTCGCGAGCGTGAGGTTGCCATCATGTCTTGCCGTGGCCTGTCCGCAAAGGAAATCGGGGTTGAATTGGGCCTTAGTTATCGGACGATCGAAGCCTATCGCGCACGCCTGCTTGAGAAATTCGGGGCACGCAAACTACCCGAATTGGTGGCGAAACTTTCAGGAATGCCACTGTAGCCCCTTCCCCCTCGGGAAAACTTGGGTAAAACCCTTATCTGTCAGGCCGAGACTGCGCTTTTCATGGCCGGGCGCTTGGCTTATAACGCTGCGTAATTAGACCAAAGCCCGCAGGAACAGACGGGCCAAAGGGGAACCGTCGAGGACACTCATGACAGACACCAAACACGAAGCGGATGTGGCATTCATCAAGGCACTGGCTGAATTGCTGCGCGAAAACGATCTGACCGAATTGCAGGTCAAACGCGAATATGGCGAAGAAGACAGCCTGAACGTGCGCGTCAGCCGCATGAACCAGGTCGCCGCTGCTCCGGTTCAGGTTGCCGTTCCTGCCGCAGCCCCGGCCGCGCCCGTTGCCGCCCCTGCCGCCGCGCCTGCAGCAGCCGAAGCCCCCGCCGCACAGGAAGATCCGGCCAGCCACCCCGGCGCCGTAACCTCGCCCATGGTCGGCACCGTGTATATGCAAGCTGAACCGGGCGCACCTGCGTTCATTTCGGTCGGCGCGTCGGTGTCCGAAGGCGACACGCTGCTGATCGTCGAAGCGATGAAAACCATGAACCATATCCACGCGCCCAAAGCAGGCACCATCAAGCGTATTCTGGTTGGTGATGGTGACGCTGTAGAATTCGGCACCCCTCTGGTCATCGTTGAGTAAGGCGGGCCCATGTTCGATAAAATCCTGATTGCCAACCGAGGCGAGATCGCCCTGCGCGTCATCCGCGCCGCGCGCGAGATGGGGATTAAAACGGTTGCCGTGCATTCAACCGCCGACAGCGACGCGATGCATGTACGCATGGCGGACGAATCGGTATGTATCGGTCCTCCGCCCAGTCCGCAGAGCTATCTTTCGATGCCCGCGATCATCTCGGCCTGTGAAATCACCGGCGCTCAGGCGATCCACCCCGGTTACGGCTTCCTGTCCGAGAATGCTGAGTTCGTGCAGATCGTCGAAGATCACGGCATCACCTTTATTGGCCCCACCGCGGAACATATCCGCATCATGGGCGACAAGATCACCGCCAAAGACACGATGAAACAGCTGGGTGTGCCCTGCGTCCCCGGTTCGGATGGTGGTGTGCCTGACCTGGCAACAGCTAAAAAGATCGGCGAAGATTTCGGCTATCCCGTTATCATCAAAGCCACCGCAGGTGGCGGTGGGCGCGGCATGAAGGTCGCGATGAACGCCGATGAGATGGAAAGCGCATTCATGACCGCACGGGCCGAGGGCAAAGCCGCCTTTGGCAATGACGAGGTCTATATTGAGAAATACCTGACCACGCCGCGCCACATCGAAATTCAGGTGTTTGGCGATGGCAAAGGCAAAGCGGTTCATCTGGGCGAACGCGACTGTTCGCTGCAGCGTCGCCACCAGAAGGTGTTTGAAGAGGCCCCTGGCCCCTGCATCACGCCAGAGGAACGCGCCAAGATCGGCAAGGTCTGTGCCGACGCCGTGGCCAAAATCAACTATATCGGCGCGGGTACCATCGAGTTCCTGTACGAAAACGGTGAGTTCTATTTCATCGAGATGAACACCCGTCTTCAGGTTGAACACCCGGTAACCGAAGGGATCTTTGGCGTCGACCTGGTGCGGGAACAGATTCTCGTGGCTGCCGGTGAAGACATGTCGTTCGGTCAGGACGATCTGAAAATCAATGGCCACGCCATCGAAGTTCGGATCAATGCTGAAAAACTGCCCAAATTCTCACCCTGCCCGGGCAAGATCACGGCCTATCATGCGCCCGGCGGATTGGGCGTGCGGATGGATTCAGCGCTTTATGATGGTTACTCAATCCCGCCCTATTACGACTCGCTGATTGCCAAACTGATCGTACAGGGCCGCGACCGGGCCGAGGCGCTGGCGCGTCTGGAACGCGCATTGGGCGAACTGATCGTGGACGGCATTGATACCACTGTGCCGCTGTTTCACGACCTCCTACAGGAACCCGATATTCACAGCGGCACCTACAACATCCACTGGTTGGAACGCTGGCTTGCCGAGAATATGCCTGACTAACCTACTGGGGGCGAAGGGCTGCAATCCTTCGCCCTTCGAGCACTCCGCATGAGCCTTTCCCCGGAACTCTTACTACACGGCTATTCCATCGGTATTTTTCCGATGGCTGAAAACCGCGACGCACCAGAATTGTTCTGGGTTGATCCCAAGTTCCGCGGAGTCTTTCCCTTGGATGGATTCCACGTCTCGCGCAGTCTGACACGCCGCATCCGAAATTGCGGGTTCTCTGTCACCATAGATCAGGATTTTACCGGGGTGGTCGACGGCTGCGCAGATCGCGCCGACACCTGGATCAATGCCGAACTTCGCGAGCTGTACATACAAGTTCATCAGTCAGGCTATGCGCATTCTCTGGAAGTTTGGGAAAAGGATCAATTGGTTGGCGGTGTTTACGGCGTTACATTGGGGGCTGCATTCTTTGGGGAAAGCATGTTCTCACGCCGAACAGATGCGTCAAAAATCGCGCTGGCCTATCTGGTGGACCGACTGCGCCAAACCGGGTTTCGGCTGTTTGATACGCAGTTTCTGACAACTCATCTGGCGTCCTTGGGTGCAATCGAAATTCCGCGCTCGCAATACCGTCAGGAATTGGAAGAGGCATTGAACACCAACGCAGATTTTATCACGCCTTTGGTTCAGTCGCCCGAGGGTGTAATACAGCGTATCACCCAGACGTCATAGCGTGCATGATCCAGCGCGTTCAGGGCTGGAGACGTTGCAATCATCCAGCCGTCAAACAATTGATCCGACTTACCTTTTTCCCAGATCGTCAGATAGGCAAACGCATCACCTGTCGGGTTTTCGACAGGATAGCGGCAATCCCCCAATGCAACATCCAGACCGAATACCTCTCCGGTCTGACCGTTTTGCATTTCGACATCGACGGTTTGGCCGCTGACTTTGTCGAGGCCCCGCAGGATTGCTCCGGGGGCGGATTGAACCTTTTCTTGAGCTGATGCGCCAGAGGCGACAAGCAGCGCAGCGATCAGGGCGAAACGCCTCATTCGCTGCTATCCCCGGCCACGAATTTGACCAGTAGTGAGATCAGGCTCACCGCGCCTTGGGTATCTTCGACCTGATCGCCCGGCTCGAAATAGAAAGGCGAACCACCGGGCATCACCTCAACGAAATTGCCGCCCAGCAGCCCTTCGGAAGAGATCACGATGGCGCTGTCATCAGGCACCAGAATACCGTCCCGGATAGTGAATGTCGTGTCCGCACGATAGGTGTCTGCGTTTAGGGTAACACCGGTTACCGTGCCGATCTTGACCCCGGCCAGACGTACATCCGTGCCGACACCGACACCTTCCAGCGACCGGAAGGAGGCCCCCAGGTGATACCCTTCACCGCCTTGCGACAGACCGGTGGATTGGCTTGCATAGACCCCAAAGGCAACGGCACAGGCCAATACGGCCCCGCCGACAAGAACTTCGGTCACATTATAAGTAGACATTGCTCGCCTCGTTTATTCCGGGCTCCAGGCCTCGTAATCTTTGCGCTCGATCGGATCTTGCCGACGCAGAGATCCCGCGGGCGCATAAGCCAGTGCGGTACCCGTCAGGTTTTCTTGATGGGGCTTTTCCCAGGATTTGTGCTGTAACGGTTTGTCGGTTGGCGGCTCGTCCCAGGTACGGTGCAGCCAACCGTGCCAATCCGGATCGATCCGGCTCGCCTCGGCTTCGCCGTTGAAAATCACCCAGCGCTTACTGTCATCGGCGTTTTGGTAGAACACGTTGCCTTCGTTGTCCTCACCGACCTTGACGCCCTTGCGCGCGGTATAAATCTGCGTGTTCAGAGTGGCCCCGTTCCACCAGGTTACGGCCCGCAATAGCGTGTTCAGGATTCCCATCGGCTGCCTCCGGCATTTCTGTCCCCGCAGATATGGACCAAAGGCACGCCAAGGTCCAGTGTCACAAAGGCTGCACTCACTATTCCGGCAAATAAGCCGTTACTTCGATTTCGATCCGGAATTTCGGATCAATCAAACCGCATTCGATCATGGATGTGGCCGGAGGGTTTTCTCCGAAATACTCTCGCAAAATCGGCCAGCAGGGTTCAAATTCGGCACGGTCCGGCAGCATGTATGTTACGCGAACAACATCAGCAAAGCTGGCCCCAGCCTCGCTCAGGGCTTTTTCGATTGTCACCAGTGCTGCACGACATTGTTGGGTCACATCATCGCCCTGCCCGACCGTCCCAGCCACATGAACCCAGCCACCGGCTACCACCGCACGGCAGTAGCCTATTTTGACTTCGAATTCTCCGCCCGAGGAGATACGTTTGATCGTCATGATGCCTCCAAAAGAAAACGGCGCGGTCCATGCCGCGCCGTGTTTGCTAATTCGTTTTGAACTTAACCGGCCGAGGCAGATTCCGCCGCGTCCGCGTAGATAATCAGCGGCTGCTTGTCGGACGACACAGCCTCTTCGTTGACCACAACCTCAGTCACGTTTTTCATGCCGGGCAGTTCGAACATCGTGTCCAGTAGGATATCTTCGAGGATCGAGCGCAGACCCCGCGCACCAGTTTTCCGTTCGATGGCCTTCTTGGCAATCGATTTCAGCGCATCGTCGGTAAACGCCAGTTCGGCATCTTCCAGTTCGAACAGGCGCTGATATTGCTTCACCAGAGCGTTCTTGGGCTTGGTCAGAATGGTAACCAGCGCGTCCTCATCCAGATCTTCCAGCGTTGCCAAAACCGGCAGACGACCGACAAATTCCGGGATCAGACCGAATTTCAGCAGATCTTCGGGCTCCAGATCTTTGAAAATCTCGCCCACACCGCGTTCATCATTGTCACGTACGTCAGCACCAAAGCCCATGGCCGAGCCCTTGCCACGTTGCGCGATGATCTTGTCCAGGCCCGCAAACGCACCGCCGCAAATGAACAGGATATTCGTCGTATCCACCTGCAGGAATTCCTGCTGCGGATGCTTACGACCACCTTGCGGCGGAACACTGGCCACGGTGCCTTCCATCAGTTTCAGCAGCGCCTGCTGAACGCCTTCGCCAGACACATCGCGCGTGATCGAGGGGTTTTCGGACTTGCGTGTGATCTTGTCGACTTCATCGATATATACGATGCCGCGCTGCGCGCGTTCGACATTGTATTCGCTGGCTTGCAGCAGTTTGAGAATGATATTCTCGACATCCTCACCCACGTAACCGGCTTCGGTCAGCGTGGTGGCATCTGCCATGGTGAACGGCACGTCCAGAATCCGAGCCAATGTCTGCGCCAGCAAGGTCTTACCGCAACCGGTTGGGCCGATCAGAAGGATGTTGGATTTCGCCAACTCAATATCGCCACCCGCCTTTTGGGCGTGGTTCAGACGCTTGTAGTGGTTGTGAACCGCAACCGACAGAACCCGTTTGGCCGTCGCCTGACCGATCACATAGTCGTCCAGAACCTCGCAGATATCTTTCGGTGTCGGAACCCCGTCCGAGGACTTCAGACCGCTGGCCTTGGTTTCCTCGCGGATGATGTCCATGCACAGTTCGACGCATTCATCGCAGATAAACACGGTCGGTCCGGCAATCAGCTTGCGCACCTCATGCTGGCTCTTGCCGCAGAAGCTACAGTAGAGCGTGTTCTTGCCGTCACCGCCTGAATTCGTCGCCATGTTCTACCTTTCGGGCTTCGTCCCTGCGGCCCATCCTGAACCGCGCTTGCCACCTGTTGCTGCAGCTTAGGCCAGCACCGAGACGGCTACAATCTCAAAATGCGCCCCCGCACCACCGGCCCGGGGGCTTAAACTCAGGTCTCGTCGCCGTCCATTTTGGCGCGGTTTTCAACGATTTCGTCGATGTGACCCCAATCTTTCGCTTCTTCCGGGCTCATGAAATTGTCACGATCAAGTGCTTTTTCAACTGCCTTTTTGGTCTGGCCCGTATGACGCACGTATATGTCATAAAGGCGATCCTTCAGTTTCTGTGTCTCGGCTGCGTGAATCATGATGTCGCTGGCCTGACCCTGATACCCGCCGCTGGGCTGGTGGACCATGATGCGGCTGTTGGGCAGCGAAAACCGCATGCCTTTTTCGCCCCCAGCCAGCAAAACCGACCCCATCGAGGCCGCCTGACCGATTACCAATGTCGAACATTTCGGCTTGATATACTGCATTGTGTCGTAAATCGACAAACCCGAGGTCACCACTCCACCTGGCGAGTTGATGTAGATCGAGATCTCTTTGCTGGGGTTTTCCGCCTCTAGATGCAGCAGCTGAGCCACGACAAGATGGCTCATCCCGTCATGGATCGGGCCGTTGATGAAAATGATCCGCTCTTTCAAAAGGCGCGAGAAAATATCGTAGGCCCGTTCGCCCCGGCTGGTCTGTTCGACCACCATTGGGACGAGCGTATTCATATAGGTATCAATTGGATCGAACATTCTGAACCTGCCTGCTTTGCTATGGATCGGGACATTACCCGAAGAAACGTTACCCGAGTCTTAGTGTCGCCATCGGGGGGCTGCAAGGGGGACCGGATACTTCACCCCCTATCGCCGTGTTTTAAGGCCCAATCCCGCTGTCGCCAAAGTTATCGCGGTGATGTCCATCAAATCTCATCGCTGTCACATCACATCATTTTGATCCGTGCATATGGAAATACATGATCATAATATGTAACCAAACATAACGCGTATCGGATCCGCTCAAAACAACACCCACCCCGCTTACGCGTAGAAAAGGAAACAAACGATGGCCCTTCCCCAGCTTTCGCAAAATATGCCTCCCGAGTCGTTCGACAAGATGGTTGCCAACGCGACGCGCGCGTCGAATTTCCTGAAAGCCATCAGCCATGAGGGTCGCCTGATGATCCTGTGTCACCTGGTGTCTGGCGAAAAATCCGTGACCGAATTGGAAGAATTGTTATCGGCGCGTCAGGCTGCCGTGTCCCAGCAATTGTCGCGCCTGCGCCTTGAGGGGCTGGTGACGCCCCGCCGCGAGGGCAAGGCGATCTATTACCGTCTGGCGGATGACCGCCCGCGCCGCATGCTGGAACTTGTCTACGACATGTTCTGTGGCGAGGAAAAAGGCTGAACCTTCAGCCTTTTACGATCCGTTGGCACAGGCCTGATAGCCGTCGACCAATGCGCGCAGCAAATCCGTATATTGATCTGCGCCAGGGTTAAGGGCCACGCCGATCGGATCCAGATGATAGATTGCGGCGCCCGTTCCCTCAATCGCAGTTTTCACCAAACGAGTGTCGTATTGCGGTTCCGCAAAGGCGCAGACGATCTGATCTTCGGTGACTTTTTCCTGCAGGGCGGCCAGACGCGCGGGTCCCGGCGCCGAGGCGTCGCCCAAGCTGACGGATCCAGAGGTTTCCAAGCCAAAGCGCTTTTCGAAATACTGAAAGGCATCATGGAATGTGATGAAGCTGCGTGCCTGCATGCCGCTTAAGTCAGCAGCTATATCATCCTGCAAGCCAGCCAGTTCGGCATCGGCGGCCTGTGCATTGTCTCGATACTGTTGCGCGTTTTCCGGATCAGCGGTCGCCAGAGATTCCGCGATTACCTGAATCCAAACCCGCGCATTTTCGGGGTCCAACCAGGCATGCGGATCAATTCCGTCATGGTCATGACCGTGATCGTCGTGGCCTGAGTGCCCTTCTTCGTGGTCGTCGTGGCCTTCATGTTTGTCTTCGGCATGATCGTCATGACCATCATGATCGTCGTGGTCGTCATGATCAGAATGGTCGTCATGCTTGGCGTGGTCATCGTGATCATCATGATGATCCTCTTCATGAACCTCTTCGGTAACATCGCGAAAACCGTACAGAACTGTTCCATCTGTATCCAGCAAAGTCACAAGCTGCGCATCCTCGGACAATGCACTCAGCGGCTTGGCCATCCAGGGAGTCAGCTCTTCGCCGACCCAGAACACCACATCCGCCGATTGCAATGCACGCGCCTGAGAAGGCCGCATCGCGTTACTGTGCGGCGAAGCACCCGGCGGGATGATCAGATCTGGCGATCCTACCCCATCCATGACGCGTGCCACCAAGGAATGAACCGGAGCAATATCAGTGGCGACCTTTGGGGCTTCGGCTGCAGCTTGACCTGCCAATCCGGCACCAATTACATAAAGGGAAAAACGGATCATGCGCACTCCAAGATGATATGTTATCACATTCTTTGGGCGCTTGATAAGCCTGGTGTTATAACATATCAAGCAGAAAATACCCGGAGCGCATCACCATGAGTACAGTTGGCTTCAGACAACACGACCACACGCATTGCGTTCACACAGCCCTGGCTCAGGCCGACGCAAAGTGCAAAGCGCAGCGCCTGCAATTCACACCGGTCAGGCGCCGCGTACTTGAGATTCTGCTGGAAAAACATCGGGCAATGGGTGCCTACGACATCCTCAGCGTCCTGTCCGCCGAGGGGATGGGTTCGCAACCGCCCGTGGCTTATCGCGCACTGGATTTTCTGGTGCAGAACGGGTTTGTCCACCGGATCGAACAACTGAACGCCTATACCGCCTGCGCCCACCCGACCCATGACCATATTCCGGCCTTCCTGATCTGCCGATCCTGCAAAGCTGTAGCCGAAACTGAAACCGAGCTGACGCAGGGGCGTTTGGGCGCTGCGGCCAGCACCTCGGGGTTTCGCATCGAGCGGGTTGTGGTCGAAGCCGAAGGTCTGTGCCCAGAATGCATTGGGGATCAACCGTGACAAAAACGCTGATCTCTCTGAAGGACATGTCCATTCGCGTGGATGGCCGAACCATTCTTGAACATGTGAACGCCTCGGTTTCCGAAGGCGAGATTGTCACGATTGTCGGACCAAACGGATCGGGCAAATCGACCCTTCTGCGCGCGATGATTGGTGCGGTCTCTCCTGCCCAAGGCACCGTGCAACGCGCGTCAGGCCTGCGTATCGGTTATGTGCCCCAGAAACTGGCGCTTGATGCGGCCCTGCCGATGACAGTCCAGCGGTTTCTAGGTCTTCCCAAGCGCATCTCGGCCCGCGACGCCGTCAATGCATTAGACATTGCCGGGGTCCCCGACCTTCGCAGCAGGCAGATGACGAAACTGTCCGGCGGCCAGTTTCAACGCGTTCTTCTGGCGCGTGCTTTGCTGGAAAGTCCGCAACTGCTGCTATTGGACGAGGCGACACAAGGGCTTGATCAACCCGGTGCGGCTGCGTTCTACCAACGGATTGAGCAGGTTCGCCGCGAATTGGGCTGCGCGGTCGTGATGGTCAGCCACGACCTGCATGTGGTCATGGCGGCCTCGGACCGAGTGCTGTGTCTGAACGGACATATTTGCTGTGAAGGTTCGCCCAACACTGTCGCTGACGCACCTGAATACCGGGCATTGTTCGGCAGCGGCACCAAGGGCACCATGGCTTTGTATCAACATAAGCACAGCCATTCCCACCATCACGATCACCATCACGCACAGGACAATACCAACTGATGCTGGACGATTTTATGGTACGCGCCGCCCTTGCAGGGGTTGGCGTTGCAATTGCGGCGGCCCCTCTGGGTTGTTTCGTGGTTTGGCGTCGCATGGCTTATCTGGGCGAGGCGACCGCGCATGCCTCGGTTTTGGGGGTTGCGCTGGCGCTTGCGTTTTCGCTGCCCTTCCTGCCAGCTATTGTCGCTGCCGCTTTGGCCATGGGTCTGACCGTGACGCTGCTGCGTGGTAAGGGTTTTGCCATGGACACGTTGCTGGGCGTCATCGCCCATACTGCACTGGCAGCCGGATTGGTCACCGTAGCCTTGTTGGCGGATGTCCGACTGGATCTGAACGCCTTTTTGTTCGGCGACATCCTAGCCGTTACCAAAACCGATTTGACGACAATCTGGGTTGGCGGCACATTGATCCTTACCCTAATGATCTGGAGGTGGTCGGCCTTGTTGGTTGCCACGCTCAACCCGGACCTGGCCTACGCCTCAGATATCGACCCAAAGCGCGAAGAAATGTGGCTGACCGTTGCCATGGCTCTGGTCGTGGCCGTTGCAATCAAGGTGGTTGGCGTTCTTTTGATCGCAGCCTTGCTGGTAATCCCTGCAGCGGGTGCGCGGTCTTTGGTCAGAACACCCGAAGCCATGGCGTTCTACGCCGCGATCATAGGCTCTGTGGCCGCATTGGGCGGGCTGTGGGGCGCGTATCTGGCCGACACGCCAGCCGGGCCCAGCATCGTTTGTGCGGCGGCTTTGATCTTTGTTGCAACCGCGCTGTTTGGTCCGTTGATCCGCAAGGAATAATACGGGACCCAAAGCTCTGGTTTCGTTCGGGAAAAACTGCTACGCAACACATAACTGACACAAATGGAGACACCGATGACCCGTGCAATTCTGATTGGCCTGGCCCTGTTCACCCTCACCGCTTGTGAAACCGCAAAGGGCGCTGGCAAAGACATCGAGAAAGCAGGCGACGCGATTCAAGGCGCGGCCACGGACGTGCAGGAAAACCTGTAAACCACTCCATTTATTGCTGGGTCGAGGCAGGAACCGCAACATATAGTTGATACCGGCCACGATCCACAGTAAACTGCGGATCACAGGTGCATAGACGCGGTATTGCATTTCTGACAACACGACGGGGTTCTTGTGTACACACAAGAACCCCGTTCCCTTTTTTAAAGGGGATAGAGTGGCAGTCTGTTTCAAGCCAATGTCCGGCAAAAGGAAAAGGCGTCAGGTGCGCAGACGCGGTCCATGCATGCATCCTTGCGGATACTCCTGACGCCTTGCCGGGTCGACACGTCCGAGGAACGTCCCGAGCCAGTTGCTCCGGCCCCCTAAAGGACCAAAGCCGCTGCGTCGTACCTGCTGGCACCACACAGCACGCGCCGACCTTCTGAGAGGGTAATCGCCTGATCCAAATTCGAAACCTAGATCAGCCATTTGCCCACCGGTAAATCATTGCAACGAAAAACAAATCCTAAAATCCGCTCTCATCGCTCTGACCCCCTGGCCTTTGCGCCCCGCTCAGGTTCCGAAGAACCGTTGCAGTAATCAGACTGTTACATTCGGACCTGTCTCGAACAAGAAAATAGCACTGCAGCATGAAAATTAGACGGGGATAAGATGTTGATATGTGTCGGGAAGCTTATGTGGATAACTCTGGAAACTTCGAAGTGCCACTGGCTTGGCGGTGGAAAAATAAAATCATCCGACAATAACGCAATTTTGCAGTCTTTCTGCGAGTGCAAAGGCTATTAATCGGTCAAATTGGTAAAAACCGTGAGATTCTCCAATCTCCAGAGGCAAGTTTCCAAGAATCGATCCCACTTTTCGCAGCGGACATGATGTGAGTTTTGGGTCGAGCGCCATTGCCCACTTTCTGCAATACCGCGCTGAAGGATCGCGAAACCCGGCTGGCCTGTACCGAGGAACGCCGCTTTTGGGCATAGACCAATCCGAGCCCTGTTGCAGGTGGCACCATCACCGCCCGACCCGCCCCCTCACCGAGGGGATCATAGTTCCGCTTTTTGAGAAGCGCTCCGACCCGATCAGGATTACCTATTACGTGCTGCAACAAACCGCAGCCAGTACCCCCTACAGACCGATCGGGCCGGAAACGCTTCAGTTCACCTGACGTTCCAGAACGGTGCTGTAAGTCGTTCCGTTACGCAGGCTACGGAAATCCGCATAGATCTTTCCATCTTCGTACCGGGCGTCGATCAACGCGTTTGCGCCGATGATCATGGGCGAGGTTTCGATGATCCCGATACTTCCCGAACCGTCCAGGCTGATGGTGCCAGTGGCCTCATTTTCGTTCCACTCGGCATCGCCTTCACGACGCCATTTGCTGGGTCCCCAGAACACGTTGTCTTCCTGAATCTGGACATCCAGCATCCATTCAGCCTGATTGAACCTGGGCTCATCGCCGCGTTGATAATGGCTTGGTGAAACGGTTGTGTACGAGCCCAACCAAGTACCGCGCAGATCAGGCGCGGTATCGGCCAGCGCGGCCGTACCAAGGGTGAGGGTCGTGGCCAGAGCGGCTGCTCCGGCAGTCATGTATCTGGTCATTGGCTCTCTCCTTCTGTCGGGCCGATGCTGGCCTGCTCAACAGATTGGAAGGGCGCGATCCAGTTACAACTTACCTTAGGGAAACTTCATGATTGGTTCATGGACCCCTTAGACATCCACAGCGAACGGGGGCACGTCAAACCCCGCACCCCTGTCGCAAGCCTTTGTGAAGATTGATCTATTCGATTGCGATACTACCTGTGATCGTATTCACAAACTTCTTGGTGTCAGGATCGGTCAGCGACGAAAAACTCCCGCCCCCGGTTGCGCTGGCCCAACTGCCCGAACCGCCCGAGACGGTCCAGTCGCCCGTCAAAGCCCCATCCGCACCAAGGCCCGTGGCCGTCCAGGTCATCACCGCCTTATCGCCCGAGGTGGTATCGAACACACAATTCCCGGTGCCCGAGACCGCAGCCCCGTTGACCAGCAGCGCACCGAAGCACGAACCCGTTGCCCCCTCCAGCGGGTGCCCGGCGGTAACTTCGAAACTGTCATAGTCGGTCTGCGTTTTGACCACGGCGTTCCCGTCCGAGATGCCATAGACCTGGTTCGTGTTCGTCCCCATGCCCTTGGCTGCGGCGTCATAGGTCTCGGCCTGGGCCAAACCTGCGGACAAGCCTAGGGTCAGAACTGTGGCTGCGGTCGTCGTTAAGAATTTGTGCATAATAACCTCTCATTTCTGAGGGTCAGGCGTTGCAGGCACCCGAAGAATAAAGCCGCCCAAACGCGGTCCCCCGCGGACACAATAACAGATTGAGATGTGTGCGTCTAAAGTGGGGAACTATGCACCATGGATCAGCTTTCGAGCTTGCGGGCCACCAGATACGAAACCGGGAACGCCACCACAAACCCCACGACAGCTGCGACCAGAATATGCGTCGCCGACGTGTAACCCATTGCCAAAACCGCAATTACAGCGGACCCGGCAAGGGTGGAACCAAGAAAGATGTGAAGGATCAGCATCAGGGTCAGCATAGGGTGCCTCGTTTTTCCAGTCTGTTTTCGCGCACACTAAAACCAAGCTTGAGGGTGGTCCTTGATCTGGGTCAGAATAAGTGGAAGTTCGAGGCGCGATCAGGCCCATGCCAAGGCCGTGCCGACCAGGACTAGGCCAATCCCGGCGACTTCGCGACCAGAGAAGTTTTCGCCGAACAGGAAGTAAGAGGCGATGGCGATCAGGATGACCTCGGCCCCCAGAATGCCGGTATAGATGATGCCCAACCGTTCCTCGCGCAGCGCGGCAAGCTCCAGTGTCGCCCCGGCCAGCAGGGTTGCAACGATCAGCAGGCCGAGGCCCACGCCGGGGAGTTTCCACCAGAACTTCATCGCGATCATGGCCACGGAATAGAGGCCCGCCGACCCGAGGGCGATGATGGGGATCATGGATGTGGACATCTGCGCCTCCTGCCGAGGGTTCCGTTGGGTCAAGTGTAGCAGGAGGGTGCGGTTGGGGCTGTGAGGTGGGTCACAGTGGGATCATGGGGTGAACACCCACTTCACGGGCGATGCCCAATTGCACCGCCCGCTTTGTCAAACCAGATCGGTGACGTGGCGCTAGTTCAGTCCGAGCATGTCCTTGGCCTGAGCCAGTGTCGCGACCGACGCGTCATGGTCGCCTGCATCATGCAGCGCGGCACCTTCGTCGCGCCATGTTTCGACCTGCGTGATCTGTTCGGCGGACAGGTCGGGACCCGCGGCCAGAGCGGCATCAATGGCGGCAATATCGGCGGGGCATTGCCCGGCAAAGGCGGGCGCCGCGAGCAGGCAGAATGCAGCGACCAGAGACAGATGTTTCATAGGTTCATCCTCCCGTTTTTTGGGTGTGATGAGAATACCATGAAACGGGTCAGGCCCGGAGGGCGTTAGCGTCCGACCCGGCGGATCGGCAGGGGATGGCTGATAAAGGGGCTATCGAACGGGCGGAGCCCCGGGGCGCAAACGCGCCGCCCCATGGGGGCGGGTCGGCGCGGCCCGGCGGTGCCGCCGGGCGAGACAAACCCTTGTGAATTCCAGACACTTGTGAAGGTCGAAAGATTAAACTTAATACTACTGCTGTCTTGGTGAGCAAGAGCCCTCAATCGTCAAAACACGAGCCAATTTATGAAGAACTCATTTCCTAATAAAAGTACAGCAGTAGAACAACTCATTCGACGAGAGTTTGCATACGAATTGGGGCTCTACCTTCAAACGTGCGCGCACATTGAAATGATGGCCAGCGCCTTAATTGTTTGCTTGAGAGGACTGGAACCAGAATGCGAGGATTGGTTTCATGAGTACTGTAAAGTTAGGAAGCTCCGCACTGATCAATTCCTCAAACAGCTCGGTAAATGCAGTGAGGCGGCAAAAAAATTTGGGTTCTCGGATGAGTTATCCAAGCTTTCTGACTGGATTAAACGATTTGTACAGAATCGGCATATGGCCGCACACGGCGCATTCTTTGACAGTCACCAAGGTTTCATGCGTGTCGACTATGTAACCAAAACCGGCACAAAAAATGAACCCAAGTTTCAACGCGAAAATACCGCTGTGACGCGGGAGCAAGTTGACGTCGTACTAAAGGATGCTGACAGGATCTATCTCACTGTTTTGAGCATGATTGCCCTTATTCACAAAGACCTTCCATCCAGAATACATCAAAGAGTTGTGCCGATAGTAGAGCACCCAATCTAAGAAAATCAAACTTCTTCATCAATCTAATCGTGTGCGCACGCAGTTGGCTGCGCCAACCGCTTTCGCCTACCCGCCTTAAAAATGGACAGCCTTAGCTGTCCATTTTTAAGGCGCTAATAAACGCCTCTTGCGGGATATCGACTTTCCCAAACTGGCGCATCTTCTTCTTACCCGCCTTCTGCTTGTCCAGCAGTTTGCGTTTCCGCGTGGCGTCGCCTCCGTAGCATTTCGCGGTCACGTCCTTGCGCAGCGCCGAGAGGGTCTCGCGCGCGATGACCTTGCCGCCGATGGCCGCCTGGATCGGGATTTTGAACATGTGGCGCGGGATCAGGTCTTTTAGCTTTTCGCACATCGCCCGGCCCCGCATCTCGGCCCGATCGCGGTGAACCATGGTCGACAGCGCATCAACCGGTTCGTCATTCACCAGCACCGACATTTTGACCAGATTATCCTCGGTATAGCCGGTCATCTGGTAGTCGAACGAGGCATAGCCCTTGGTCACCGATTTCAGGCGGTCGTAGAAGTCAAAGACGACCTCGTTCAGCGGCAGGTCATAGACGACCATGGCGCGGGTGCCCGCATAGGTCAGGTCCAGCTGGATGCCGCGGCGATCCTGGCAGAGTTTCAGCACGTCGCCGAGGTATTCGTCGGGCACCAGAATGGTCGCCTTGATGCGCGGCTCCTCGATATGGTCGACCTTGGACGGGTCGGGCATGTCGGCGGGGTTGTGCAGCTCAATCATCTCGCCGTCTTTCATGTAGACGTGGTAGATCACCGAGGGCGCGGTGGTGATGAGCTCGATATCATATTCGCGTTCGATCCGGTCGCGGATAACCTCAAGGTGCAAAAGGCCCAGGAAGCCGCAGCGGAAGCCAAAACCCAGCGCGGCCGAGGTTTCCATTTCAAAGCTGAAGCTGGCGTCGTTCAGCGCCAGTTTGTCGATCGCATCCCGCAGGTCTTCGAATTCGGAACTGTCCACGGGGAAGAGGCCACAGAACACCACCGGCTGCGCGGGTTTGAAGCCGTCCAGCGCGATTTCAGTACCGTTGCGGTCATTGGTGATGGTGTCGCCGACGCGGGTGTCGCGAACCTGTTTGATCGAAGCGGTGAGAAAGCCGATCTCGCCGGGGCCGAGCGAGTCCACCATCTCCATCTCGGGGCGGAAAACACCGACGCGGTCCACATGGTGCAGGGTGCCGTTCGACATGAACTTGACCCGCATCCCCTTTTTCAGCGTGCCGTCCATGATGCGGACCAGAACGATGACGCCGAGATAGGCGTCGTACCACGAATCCACCAGCATCGCCTTGAGCGGTGCATCCAGATTGCCCTGCGGTGCGGGCAGTTGCTGCACGATGGCTTCAAGCGTCTCATGGATGCCCTGCCCCGTCTTGGCCGAGACCTGAATGGCGTCGGTCGCGTCGATGCCGATGACGTCTTCGATCTGTTCGGCCACGCGGTCACAATCGGACGCGGGCAGATCGATCTTGTTCAGCACCGGCACGATCTCATGATCGGCGTCGATGGCCTGATAGACGTTCGCCAGCGTCTGCGCCTCAACCCCTTGGGTCGAGTCCACAACCAGTAGCGAGCCCTCGACCGCGCGCATGGACCGGCTGACCTCATAGGCGAAGTCCACGTGGCCGGGGGTGTCGATCAGGTTCAACACGTATTGCTCGCCATTGTCGGCGGTATAGTCGATGCGGACCGTGTTGGCCTTGATGGTGATACCACGCTCGCGTTCGATATCCATGCTGTCGAGCAGCTGTTCCTTCATGTCGCGATCCTTGACCGTTCCGGTCTCTTGGATGAGCCGGTCAGCAAGAGTGGATTTGCCATGGTCGATATGCGCGACGATGGAGAAATTGCGGATATGAGCGAGGTCTGTCATGGGTTGGGATATGTCCGGAGATTTGGGTCTCGTCAAGCCGTGAAGCGTTGCAGCATAGGCGCGCAGTGGGTCTTTCTACCTAAATGCATTTACCCAGTATTTGCGAACGGATAGGATTATGCCGTTGATTGGCCCAAACACTAACGAGAAAGCAGCTTAAACGTTGGCCGACTATTCGATTTTCGTTCTTGGTGAAAGCCAACTGTCGATCACGGTGCCTCAGGGGTTGGACGGCATCACTCAGGGCACGGGCATACATTTGATCGGGCAGACGATCACGATTGACTCTCGCGCGGCGACCGAGGTCTTCATCACCGACGCGGGAAGCGACACCAATTTTGCCGACAACGATGGAAATCAGCGTTTGGATGGCGACCAGACGATAGACGGCACGCTATTCACCGACGGCACGCGAGTTGAGGCTGAGTACGGCATCACCTTAACAGATGGAGTGAACACTTGGCAGGCGGTTGCGTTCAACGTAACCAACTCTTCTCCGGCATACGCAACCGTTGAGGGGATTGCCTTTATCGGAGGGCCCGGTCAGTTTCCCCCCGCTGGCGTGCCCTTGACCGTTGTCAGCACGCAGGAAGGCCCGAGCTTTGATGAAAGCGAATATGTTACACCGATCTGCTATGATGCTGGAACTTTAATTGAAACGGAACAGGGTCACCTGCCAATCGAAGCATTGAAGCCGGGTGACAGGGTTTGGACACAGGATGATGGGTTTGTTTCGGTGCAATGGACGGGTGTCCAAGATGTCATTGCTGCAGGCCGCTTCAAACTAGTGAAAATTCCCGTTGGCATTCTATCCAACTTTGCCCCGCTCAAAGTCTCCCAGCAACATAGGATATTGATTTCACATCCATTGGCCGAGTTGTTGTTCGCAGAGAATGAAGTTTTTGTCCCCGCCATAAGCCTTGTGGATGCCGGTATCGCATATCTGGCTACAGATCGAACGGCCCGCTTTCATCACTTTTTACTGGAACGGCATAACGTCGTCCGGGCGAACGGCGCAGCCTCCGAAAGTCTGCTGGCCGCATGTTTGGCGGATCAGCCAAACCCAGACAGGCTATTTTTTCCCGAACTCACGGGGCGTGTTATGGAAACAACAGACACGGCAAGACTGGCCTTAAAACGCCGTGAGGCCGCATTTTTGCTCCAATCGCTGTTGTCCATTGATCCGCAAACCCGATTGATTCATACTCCGCCGCAGACCGAGAGGGGCATCAGATCACTCCGGGCAGGCAAAAACGAGGCAAGAGCATGAAAAAGTTCCTCCTAATCGCACTATGTGCCACATCTCTGACGGCGATAGCACCGGTCGAAGCTGCGCAGATCAAACGGGCGTGTCTGGCGTCTGATCGTACAGCCGCGACACGGGATCGATGCAACTGCATTCAACGCGTGGCCAATCAGGCATTGACCCGCAGCGATCAGAAAACCGTCGCGAAGTGGTTCACCGACCCCCACCAGGCGCAAGAGTTGAAGATGTCGCAAACTGCGCGCGATGATGCGCTGTGGGATCGGTATCAGAACTTTGGCCAGATGGCACAGGCGATCTGCAGCTAAGGCATTCTGAATCCTTGACCTGATCCGTCCTGCGCCCCAGAAAAGGCGCAGCGAAAGGTGTATCCAATGGTAATGAAAGGGCTGACCCTGCGTGGGCTCGAAGTGTTCGAAGCCTTGGCGCGGACGGGATCGGTGGCGCAGGCGGCCGAGATCACGGGGCTCAGCCAGCCTTCAGTGTCACAGCAATTGCGCAATCTGGAAAACGCTCTTGGCACCGAATTGGTGGATCACGGGCGACGCCCGATGCGGCTTACCCAGGCCGGGCACAGCTTTCTGGCACGAACCGAGTCAGTTCTGGCCGAGCTGCAAATAGCACAAAGCGAGTTGACCGTGATGGACCTGGGGCACCTCACCACTTTGTCCATCGGGCTGATCGACGACTTTGACAATGACCTGACGCCTCGATTGGCGACCCTATTGGCCGACAGCCTGACACGGTCGAATTTTAAGCTCATTACCCTGCCCAGCCTGGATCTGTTCGCCGAGTTGGAAGCGCAACGCCTGCACCTGATGGTCTCGGCCCATTCCGGCGAAGTGCTTGAAGGTGTGGTCGAATATCCCTTGGTCCGCGACCCATTTATTCTGGTGACCCCCAAAGGGGTCGACAATGCCACGCAGGACCTGCCCTTTCTGCGCTATGCCCGTGAACAGCTGATCAGCCGCCAGATCGAGTCGCATCTGGCGCGGCAGCAACAGAAATATGAGGAACGGTTCGAGATCGGTTCGCATCTTGCCTTAATGGCCATGGTCGCACGCGGGTTGGGCTGGGCGATCACAACACCGCTGGGCTATATGCGGGCAGCGCGTTTCCACGACGCGCTGGCGGTCCATCCCGTTCCATTCGGAGAGTTTTCGCGCACAATTTCCCTGTTCACGCGCACCGATTGGTCCGATCAGGTTCCACAAGAGGTCGCGGGCATGATGCGCCGCCTTATGCGCAATCAGATCGTCGACCCGGCGCTGGTGCAACTGCCATGGCTGACGGATAAACTCAAAGTAATGGGCTAGGCCCGCAGATGCGCGTGAAGCCCTTCAACGGCAGCTTCGATTAGGTCCAGCGCCCCGTCGAAATCACGGGTGTAATACGGATCGGGTACATGATCGGCACCCGTTTCGGGTGCAAAATCGGTGAGCAACTGTACAGGGGTAGTGCTCCCAGCGGGGCGCAACGCCTCGATATTTGCAATGTTCTCGGCGTCCATACCGATGATCAAATCGAACCGTTCGAAATCCTCGGCTACAAACAGCCGGGCTCGCAGGTCGCTAAGGTCAATTTCGCGGGCCTGTGCCGCTGCCTGCATCGGCCCATAAGGCGGATTACCAATATGCCAACCCGAGGTTCCGGCGCTATCGGTAGTGTGATGCGGCGCGCGGGCGCGAAACACGCCTTCGGCAGCAGGAGAACGGCAGATATTGCCGAGACAGACAAAGAGGATACGGTGGGTCATGGGCCAAGGTGTAACGCGAAGGGCAAAGATGGAAAAGATCGTCATACTGACAGGGGCCGGTATTTCTGCCGAAAGCGGGTTGGGCACCTTCCGCGATGAAGGCGGATTATGGGCACAACACCGGATTGAGGACGTCGCCACTCCCGAAGGTTTCGCCCGCGATCCCGCTCTGGTTCACCGGTTCTACAACGCCCGGCGCGTGCAGGCTGCCAAGGCCAAGTCTAACGCTGCGCATGCCGCGCTGGCACGGCTGCAAATGGACTTTCCCGGCGAGGTGGTGATCGTCACTCAGAACGTCGACAGCCTGCATGAATCTGGCGGCGCCGAGCATGTGATCCACATGCATGGCACGTTGGCCGGAGCGTTTTGCCCGGCATGCAGCCACCGCTGGGCATCACCACCCGAGATGGCCGTGGGCGAACCCTGCCCTGCCTGCGGTGCCGCCACCGCGCGACCGGATGTGGTCTGGTTTGGCGAGATGCCCTATCACATGGACGCAATCTACGACCATCTGGCCGAAGCGACCCTGTTTGCTGCCATCGGCACCTCGGGTCAGGTCTATCCTGCCGCCGCCTTCGTTCATGAAGCCTTGCAATCCGGCGCCCGCACGGTCGAACTGAACCTCGAACCTTCAACCGGAGCCTCCAGTTTTGATGAGGTCATTCTCGGCCCCGCTACGGAAACAGTCCCATCTTGGGTAGATGGCTTGCTCAGCCCGAGATGACAGCAGACACCGGCAGAATTTTCCGTTTATAGTGAAGGCCTAACCAGCTGGGAGAGCATCATGTCAGACCCTCAATCCCCGCACGAGGAAATCCTCGAGGATGGCACTTTGGACGGCCGCGACGCTTTGGGCGATCAACTCGCGGGACTGTGGTGGACGTTCCTGTTGCGCGGCATCTTCGCTGGGGCACTGGGCATCGCTGCGCTGTTCTGGCCGACAGGCAGCATTTCACTGCTGTTGCGTCTGGTCGGTCTGCTTCTGATCGTGGATGGTGGCCTGACCTTGCTGGGCTTTGGTCGGCGTGGATTGATAGGGGGCGTAGGGGTCGGCGCCCTGTTGATCGGTCTGGTACTTCTCCTGTGGCCCGAAGGCGTGGCGCGGCTGACCTTCTTCTTGTTGGGGGCGTGGGCCCTGATCATCGGCGTTGGCTCGCTGATGGCATGGCGGCAAATGTCGGATCAACACCCCGATGCGCCCTCAGTGCGCAATTCCGGGGTCATAGCGCTGCTGATCGGGTTGGTGCTGATCTTCTGGCCCGGCAGCGGAATGGTGGCGCTGGGTTGGGCCATTGCCTTCGGGGCCCTGGCCTTCTCGGCGGTGATGTTCTGGCTGACCGCCCGGTTCAAACGCGCCCATGACCGGGTCGCCATGCGCGTGGTCAATCGCTAACCACCTCCGGAAACGGCAACAGGCCGGGCAAAGCCCGACCTGACGCTTGGATGAGGGCCGCAGCGCGGCCTGAAGACAAGCGTAGCCTCAGTTCGAATGTGTCCCGTGGCCGCCGCCGTCCTGACGTTCCAGATCAACCGGCACCTCGATCTCGATCTCTCCGGCCTTCTCAAAAATCAGTGTCACCGGCACTGTCGCGCCTTGCTCGAACGGGGCAGTCAGCCCCATGAACATCACATGATCGCCACCGCGCTTCAGCATGTGGGTTTCACCGGCTGGAATGACAAAACCTTCTTCGACGTGCATCATCTTAGCTACGCCGTTGTCATCAATCTTGTGGGTATGCAGCTCAACACGTGCAGACGCATCGGATTCCACGCCAATCAACCGGTCGTCAGCCTCACCCGTGTTTTTGATCAACATAAAGGCAGCACCGGCCTTGGCTGCTTTGCCTGCGGAGCGCGCATAGGCGTCATCAACGGCAATCGTATCCTGAGCAAAAGCAGATGTTGCCAGCGTTGCAGCGACCAGAGTGATCAGAAGTTTGGATTTGAGGGACATTGCACCTCTCCTTGTATAAGTGTCTGAAAGAAAATGTGTCTTCAGATCACAACCGGAGGCGCGCGCGCCGGTCTGAAGGGAACCGGCAGGGCAACCAGATTACCCGCCTTGCGCAAAGGCGCGGGCTGAACCTGTTCTGGCGCAACGGGCATGGCGGCTGCCGGGACAACGACCGCCCCCAAGAGGGTCAGCGCGTATTCAGGGCAGAAATGAGAGGGCTGAGTCGGCTGACCTTCGGCGTCCATATAGACCACCACCGGGCCTGTACCAGTGCAAAGCACCATCTGCCCCACCGCCCTGTCCATTCCGCGCGATGCAGCCACCCCCTGCCCTGTCAGAATGACAAGCAGCGAAAGCGCCAAAGGCAGAAATCTGTTCAGAACGGGTTTCATCCTGCGCCTGATATAGGCCGGACTCTAGGCGGGCTTCAAGCGCAATCGAATACGCCTGAAACCCGCAACCACTGGGTTCGTGTCAGCTGTCCACGCCAGGACGTTTGACGGACCCTTTGGTCAGGCTCGTATGCAACCTGTTCACCTGTCGTTGCATCCGAAAGCATGTCCCAAACGTCTTGCCAAAAAAGGCAGCCAACAGGGAGAGGAAATCAGACAATTTAAAAGACATGGGGGTAAACTCCGCCAGATGAATATGACTAAACATAAAACAGTTCTGGCGCAGGGTATGTGAACAATATCACCGTGGCTGAAAATTTAATTCCAGTTCAGGAGCAGGCCGCGCAAGAAAAAACCCTGCACCTTGCGGTACAGGGTTGAATTCTTTGAAGGGAAAAGGGTTTACGCCGTGGCTTGTGCCTTGGCAATTTCCTTTTTCACCTTCAGCGCGTTTGCCGACAGTTCGTCATCTTTGGCTTTGGCCAGGAACGCATCCAGACCACCACGGTGGTCGACCGAGCGCAGTGCAGCCGCCGAGATGCGCAGCTTGACGCCACGGCCCAGGGTTTCGGACTGCAGGGTAACGTCGTTCAGGTTCGGCAGAAAACGACGACGAGTTCTGTTTTTGGCGTGGCTGACATTGTTGCCAGTCATCGGGCCTTTTCCGGTCAGTTCGCAACGGCGCGACATGGTTTCTTCCTTTGTTTCTGGAGGCCGGGCATGATGCCAGCGGCCAAATCACAAGGGGCGCAACCCGAAGTCGCGCCCGAAAACTGGTTGGATGCGTGTAGTGGGAATCGCCAGAAGGGTCAAGACAGATCGCGCGAAATCTTTGCTCAGGCATCACCGGGCGGTTGGATACACGCCTGCAAAAGCGGTTTTTTGTTCTTGCGATGGCGTTCCAACAGATGCGACTGCTGCCGTCCGCGCGGAATATAGCGGGCGGGCCGCAGTGTCAGTTTCTTTTCGATCAGCTCAGGAAATATCTCAAAAATCTCGCGGCGGGCCTCAGAACTCAGCGTTTTGAGCGCTTCGGGCCCTGTAAACAGGCTTTCCGTCGGCGCGCCTTCGGCAAAGATGATCTGATGTTGATCGAAAAGCAGATGGTAGTACTCAACCGATGTGACGTCTTCGTCCACGAAAATTCCGGGCAAGGCTGTTAGCTTGATGGCGGGAATCAGCACTTCGCGTTCGTCGAACATGCGTTGGGCAATGGGGGACTGGACCAGCATCCGATGCTGTCGCGAAACCAATAAGTCCCGACTTGGAAAACCGCCGCCCAGCGCCCCTGCCAGAATTCGAATGGGATAAAGTTTGGGATTCCTCTTCAATCCGTCCAGATCAAAGCGCCGCCTCCCGATCCAGCGAATCTGTTGCAACCCCTTACCCAGTGTCTCAATCATGTCACCGGTGCAGAGATCTTGGACAAGCACCGGGCCGGATCGTGTCAAAATCTCAGTGTCGCGTGTGAAGCATGGAACCCCTGTTCCGTTCTCGAATGCCTGATAAGAGACGGACGGCCCAGACGGTAGGTTCGACGGCAGGATAAAAGTGCCGCTTGAGACCGAGTAGGAAACACCTTCGGCAATGGTGAAAGTTCCAAACGTATCGTCGGTGACGACCGTACCGACGGGCAGGTTCAAGCTGTCCGTTCCGCCGCCACCGCGAACGTCGCCCGTTACGTTTGTGCTGTTGATGTTCAGGGTGTCGTTGCCCTGCCCCAGCCGAACATCACCAACGGTAGATCCCTGAAGGTTGACCGTATCATCATCAATTCCGGCATTCACTTGCCCGACCACAGTACTGCCGGTGATAACGATATCGTCGTCTCCGCGATTGCCCCGCACGGAGCCGGAAATCGTACTGTTGGTAACGGTGACGTCGTCATCGCCCTGTCGGGCACGTATATTGTCAATCGGTCCTGGAACCGTTGTCCCGTTTAAAGAACCGGTATTGTCGGTGACTTCAATGTCGTCGTCGTTATTCGTCCCGTTGATATCGGGCATGTTCGACGGTTCCTGTCGCCTGAGCCAATCGCACAACTCAAAATTGCATTCGCGTCGATCTTACACGACAAATGATGAACGCGCCACTCTGCCCGGCCGGTTAGTCTGCCGCCAATTCAGTCAGCATTTGTTTGGCCGCGATCGATGGGCTAAGGACACCTTCACCTACCTGAGTGCTGAAACGATCCATCATCGCACGCGCCTGTGGTGTTTCGAGCCGGGCCAACAGGGCATGCCGGACCTCTTGATCGAACCAATATCGCGCTTGATTGGTTCGATTGGCCTCCCAATGGCCAGCTTCGCGCCGCCAATCAGTCAGCGATTGCATTTCGGACCACGCGTCTTCCAAGCCGTGTTTCTCCACCGCCGACACTGTCATAGCCTTGGGAAAGGTCTCGGGGTCCTGCGGGCGCTTTCGCAACAGGCGCAGCGCTCCGGCATAGTCGGCGCAGGTGCGGATGGCTGTAGGCTTCAGATCTCCGTCTGCCTTGTTAATCAGAATCATGTCGGCCATTTCCATGATGCCGCGCTTGACGCCTTGCAATTCGTCTCCGCCCGCTGGGGCCAGCAGCAACAGGAACAGGTCGGACATTTCGGACACAACGGTTTCTGACTGACCCACACCCACGGTTTCGATCAGCACCACATCGAAAGCGGCGGCCTCGCACAGCGCAATCGCCTCGCGCGTACGTCGGGCCACACCACCCAGATGCGACTGGCTGGGGGATGGGCGAATAAAGGCGTTTCTCTCGCGACTCAGACGCTCCATCCGGGTCTTGTCGCCCAGAATCGAGCCTCCGGAGCGGGACGAGCTAGGGTCCACCGCCAGCACCGCCACCCGCAGCCCTTGGGCGATCAGCATCATGCCAAAACTCTCGATAAAGGTGGATTTGCCGACCCCTGGCGTTCCTGACAAGCCTATGCGCAGCGATTGCCGTTTGGATTTGGCCAGATGCGCCAGCAATTCGGTCGCCTGTGCCCGGTGATCCTCACGGCCGCTTTCGACCAGAGTGATGGCGCGGGCAAGTGCGCGCCGCTCACCGTTCAAAATCCTGTCGCTCAGGCTGTCTATGTCCATTTCATCCTCGATGTGTTGCGGCACGACTACTTGCCGCCCCGACAAACTGTTTGTCCAGACTGGACCGCTGCGGAAATACGCCGCACACCAATTATTCGCACCCATGTGTTGCCGTTCCTCCGCTGTTAGCGGTTGCGCTACTCCTGTTCGCGCCGCGCACATGGCGGAACTGGACCTTGCCGTTTCGTTGGCGGATAAAGCCCGCATGACACGACTGCCCATTGAAGACGCCATCCCAGACCTGCTTGCGGCCCTCCAGGATTCAGGCCGCGCTGTTCTTCAGGCCCCTCCGGGGGCAGGTAAAACAACACGAGTTCCCCTGGCGATACTCGAGGCGGGCTTGTGCGAAGGCAAGATCGTGATGTTGGAGCCGCGCAGATTGGCCGCGCGCGCTGCTGCCGAAAGGATGGCCAACACTTTGGGCCAACGCGCGGGTGAGACCGTAGGTTATCGGGTGCGGGGCGAAGCCAAGGTTTCAAAATCAACCCGGGTCGAGGTCGTGACCGAAGGCATTCTGACCCGGATGTTGCAATCCAATCCCGACTTACCGGGTGTGGACGCCGTGATTTTCGACGAATTCCACGAACGATCCCTGAACGCCGATCTGGGATTGGCCCTTTGTTTGGAAGTCACCGGCGCTCTGCGGGATGACCTGATGCTACTGGCCATGTCGGCAACGTTGGATGCCGAGCCGGTTGGACGGTTGATGGGCGCGCCAATGGTCACCTCCGAAGGGCGCAGTTTTCCGGTCGAAACACACTGGCTGGACCGCCCTTTGGGGGCGCAGGCACGGCGGCTGGACGCTCTGGTCGATCTGGTTGTTCAGGCTGAAAGGGACACGCGCAAAACCGGCGGCGGGGTGTTGGTGTTCTTGCCAGGTGAGGGTGAAATTCGCCGGGCCGAGGCCGCCTTGTCCGCGCGCCTGCCGGAGAACTGCGTGCTGCGCCCCCTATTCGGGGCCATGCCTTTTGCCGCCCAGCGCGCTGCGATTGCGCCGGTGGATCAAGGGCGCAAAGTGGTGTTGGCCACGTCGATTGCCGAAACCTCACTGACCATTCCCGACATTCGGGTCGTGGTTGATATGGGGCAAGCGCGACGGGCGCGGTTCGATCCCGGTTCGGGCATGTCCCGTTTGGTAACCGAGCGTGTAACCCGCGCCGAAGCCACCCAGCGCGCCGGTCGCGCAGGCCGCGTGGCCGAGGGCAAGTGCTATCGGTTGTGGTCCAAGGGTGAAGAAGGTGCGTTGTCTGCTTATCCTCCGGCCGAGATCGAGGCCGCGGACCTGACAGGTTTGGCATTGGAACTGGCGCTGTGGGGTGCGGAACCGGGCGATCTGGCCTTTCTGACACCGCCGCCCGAAGGCACGATGGCCGAGTCAAAGGCTCTGCTGACGATGCTGGGGGCGCTGGATGCCAAGGGGCGGATTACGGACCACGGGCGCGCCCTGGCTGCCCTGCCCCTGCATCCGCGTCTGGGTCATATGTTGGTGTCTGCCGGTTCCGGTGCCGCCACTTTGGCCGCATTGATGGCCGAACGCGATCCGCTAAGGGGCGCGCCGTCAGACCTTTTGCTGCGACTAGAGGCGCTGCGCGACATCCGCGCGTTTCAACGCAACCGCGTCTGGCAAGTGAATTCGGGCGCAGTGGATCGGATCAAAGCCGAAACCAAACGTCTGCGTACCAAGGGCCAGGCCAGTGATCTGAGCCCCGCCGCCATGGCCGCGTCGGCCTATCCCGACCGCATCGGACAGCGCCGCAAGGGTGACGTTCCCCGCTATGTTCTGTCAGGCGGCAAAGGGGTGGTGCTGGACAGCGGCGATACGCTGGCCGCGGCACCTTATCTGGTGGTCACGGACACCGACGGTAATCCGCGCGAAGCAAGGGTGCGCATGGCCGCCCAGATCAGCGAAGGCGAAATCCGCGATCTGTTTGCCGGGCAAATCAGCTGGGTCGATAGCTGCGCCTGGTCAAAACGCGACCGCCGGGTGGTGGCGCGCAAACAGGAAAGGTTCGGCGCGATAACGTTGAGCGACTGTCTGTGGAAGGACGTGCCGGACGATGCCGTGGCGCAGGCCATGCTGGATGGCGTGCGCGATCTTGGATTGCGTCTGGACGGAGCGGCGGCGCGGTTGGCGGCGCGCGTTGAATTGGTGCGGGCCGAAGGGGCTGATCTGCCTAACTTTACCATCGAAGGGCTGACAGAGTCGCTTGAGGACTGGCTGCTGCCCATGCTCTCGGGCGTACGCAACGCCGAAGAGTGGAAGCGGTTTGACCTGCTGCCCGCTCTGCGCGCCCGGCTAGACTGGATCCAGACGCAAGAACTGGATCGCCGCGCGCCCGGATCGTTCGAAACACCGCTGGGCCGAAAGGTGCCGATTGATTATGGCGGCGCGGTGCCTGAGATTTCCGTGCGCCTGCAAGAGTTGTTTGGCGTAACGCAGCATCCGGTTGTGGGGGGCGAGGCGTTGAAAATTACCCTGCTTTCTCCTGCGCAACGACCGATCCAGATCACCCGTGATCTACCGGGATTCTGGGCGGGCTCTTACGCCGATGTTCGCAAGGATATGCGCGCGCAATACCCCAAGCATCCCTGGCCCGAAGACCCGACACAGGCCGACCCAACCCTGCGCGCCAAACGGCGGAAATAACCACGACCCCGACATTTGTGATAGAGTTGGTTCAGGCAATTGTTTGTACCAGCCCTATTTCACTGTTATGTGCCGACGTTTCAGGCAAGAAAAGCACAGGATCGATCGACCAATGACGAAATGGCTGCGAAAAATCTGGGACGAGGTCGCCCGACCAATTTTCCTGCGCCCGCAACGGGTGCAGTTTGCAGCCCTTTGCACCCGTGAAACCCCAAGCGGACCAGAGGTTCTATTGATCACAAGTCGCGACACCGGGCGCTGGATCATTCCCAAAGGTTGGCCGGTTGATGGCATGGACGGTGCCGAAACTGCACTGCAGGAGGCGTGGGAGGAAGCAGGCGTGCGGGCGCCGAACCCCTCCAAGGAACCGATCGGGCACTATACTTACGATAAAATCCTGAACGATGGCACGGCCTATCCCGTTCTGACCAGTGTCTATCGGGTTGATGTTCAGGATCTGGAAGATGACTTTCCCGAAGCTGGCAAACGCGAGCGGGTCTGGGTTTCGCCCTCAACTGCGGCTGATCGTGTTAACGAGCCGGAATTGCGCGATTTGCTGCTGCAAGTGTGATAATTTCGCAAAAAATTGATAACATAACTGTTGTCCCGAGGGGGGAAACCGTCTAGCCGCGTGCCGAAATGCACTGGCTGCTTGAAAAAAGATCATGTCGAATTTGACCTCGAAATCCCGCTGGCAGGCTCTGGACAGCGACCTTCACCGTATCTCGCGCGTTGAGAATGCCAACGCCCATGTGGCGCGCCCGCTGTTGGCCCCTGGTATTTCGCTGGCCTTTATTGCGCTGGCCGGGTTGTCGGCGGCGATAGTGTTCGGGCTGGCGGATGGCGGCCTGATCGTTGCTGCGGCAGCCGCCTTTGGGGCCTATATGGCGATCAATATCGGTGCCAATGACGTGGCCAACAACATGGGACCCGCGGTTGGTGCCAACGCCCTGACAATGGGCGGCGCCATCGTTATCGCCGCCATCGCCGAAAGCGCCGGTGCCCTGTTGGCAGGCGGAGATGTCGTTTCGACCATCTCTAAGGGGATCATCGATCCGGCCTCGGTTCAAACCAGCAATGTATTCATCTGGGCAATGATGGCTGCGCTGATTTCGTCGGCCTTATGGGTTAACCTGGCCACATGGGTCGGGGCACCGGTGTCAACGACGCACTCGGTTGTCGGCGGCGTGATGGGGGCCGGCATCGCCGCAGCGGGCCTGAGCGCTGTCAACTGGAGCACAATGAGCGCGATTGCCGCAAGCTGGGTAATCTCGCCAGTATTGGGTGGCTTGATCGCGGCTGGGTTTCTGGCGCTGATCAAAGCCAAGATTCAATATCAGGACGATAAAATAGCGGCAGCACGGCGCTGGCTTCCGATCCTTGTGGCGGTGATGGCCGCGGCGTTTGCCACCTATCTGGCCGTTAAGGGTCTTAAGCGGATCGTGAAGATTGAGCTTGAGGTGGCGCTGCTGATCGGCCTTGCAACGGGGTTCCTGGTCTGGTCGGTCACGGTGCCTTGGGTACGGCACAAATCCGAGGGGATGGAAAACCGCACCAAATCACTGAAAACTCTGTTTGGCCTGCCGCTGGTCATCTCGGCCACATTCCTCAGCTTTGCGCATGGCGCCAATGACGTGGCCAACGCGGTCGGCCCCCTGGCCGCTATCGTACACGCAGCGGAATTCGGCGACTTTGCCGCAAAAGTTGCGATCCCCAACTGGGTCATGGTGATCGGAGCCTTTGGAATTTCGTTCGGCCTGTTTCTATTCGGGCCCAAATTGATCCGCATGGTCGGTAGTCAGATCACCAAACTTAACCCAATGCGGGCCTTCTGCGTGGCGCTGTCCGCAGCCATTACCGTTATCGTGGCCAGCTGGCTTGGCCTGCCGGTCAGCTCAACTCATATTGCTGTAGGCGGCGTTTTTGGGGTTGGTTTCTATCGCGAATGGCATTCAGATCGCCGGTGGAAACACTCCAACCGCCAGCGTCCGGTCGAACAGCGGCTGGCCCGGGAAGAGCATCAGCGCCGCAAGCTGGTGCGGCGTTCACATTTCATGACCATCGTGGCGGCCTGGGTGATCACGGTCCCCGCAGCCGCGGCGATGTCAGCGACAATATTTCTAATCCTGACGGCCTTCGCCTAATCCGGCCTAAGACGCAATTTGATCCACAGAAATCGCGGTTTCAGGCGCGTCCTCGATCAAATCTCGTATCTTGGCGCAGATCGGGGTTTCGACGCCAATTTGCGCGCCCAGGCGAATGATCTCACCCTGAAGGCTGTCGATTTCGGTCGGGCGACCTGCCATCAGATCATAGGCCATCGAGGTGCGCGCGCTGGGGTCAATGGTCAGCATTCGCGCAGCGATCCTGGAAAAGATCGGCGTTGGCAGGCGCAGGATATGCGGCGTCATCCATGCAGGCAGCGGAGTAGTCGAAGCGACCGGATGGTTCGCGGCGTTCAACACCATCAGAGCCTCGGCCATCTGATCGGCCATCAGGCGTCGCCAGTTCCGGTCCAGCAGTTGATCTTTCAACGTCATCCCCGACAGCGCATTCAGCGCGTTGTTGAGGTTGATTACCAGCTTACCCCATTGGACCGCTTCGATGTCATCGCTTTCCACAACCGGCATGTCAGCACTACTCAGCCTCTGACCCAGCGCACCGGGACCGCTTTGGATGACGATCTCACCAGAGGTGGCGCGATGAAAGCTGGCCGGTTCAGTCGGCACCACATTGAACGGCACCATTCCGGCGCGCACGTCATGCTCTGACAGAACCATGCGCAAAGTACGGGCGTTTTCCATACCGTTTTGCCACGATACCACCGGAATTGAGATGGGCGTGTATTCCGCGATCTGCGCAGCCATTTCCGCTGTGGCACCTGATTTAACGGTCACGATGACGACTTGGGCACCGGCCAGGCAGGTTGCATCTTCGGTCAGGGTCAAATCTTGCGCGGCCACATGCCGGGTCAGGCCCGAAAAATCCGAAATCGTCAGTCCTTGTTCTTGGATCGGATCTAATATGCGTGGACGGCCCAAAAGGGCAACGTCATGCCCTGAATGCGCCAACAATGCCCCGCAATAGCATCCGATACTGCCTGCACCCGCGATCACGATTTTCATGGCATCCCTCCCGGCGCAAAGGATCGCCGGGAACGAGGGCACGGACAAGACCCCCTGACGTCTGGTCAGCGTGCGCGCCTTGGCCGTGTCCGTTCCAGTTCATCCGAGATCGGTATGAACTCTTGATCATCACCCAGCGGCAGGTGGAACGCACCTTTCGCCCAATCGGCGGTTTTCCATTCACGCGTGGCGGCCTCGATCTTTTCCTTCGAAGATGACACAAAATTCCACCAGATATAGCGCTCTTGGTTCAATGTCGCCCCGCCCAGCAGCATTAACCGCGCGCCTTGCGGTTCGGCCTTGACTGAAAGGGGATCGCCGGGGCGGAACACCATCATACGGCCCTGTGTGAACGTATCGCCTGCGATCTCGACGGAACCTTGGGTGACATAAACACCCCGGTCTTCATGGTCATCCGGCAAAGGAAACGACGCGCCGGGATCAAGTCGCACGTCCAGATAGAAGGTCTCGGACAGCAACGTAACCGGGCTGGTTTCACCATAAGCTGACCCCAGGATTAACCGGGCGCTGACACCTTGGTCCTGAATATGTGGCAGCGCACCTTGCTTGTGATGCTCGAAATCCGGGGCCATATCCTCATGCGCTTCGGGCAATGCTATCCAGGTCTGGATGCCGAACAGGCTGTGTTTCTTGTCTCGTGTCTTCTGACTGGTCCTTTCGGAATGAGTCACCCCGCGCCCGGCAACCATCCAGTTGACCTCGCCGGGGTAAATCATTTGATGCGTGCCAAGACTGTCGCGATGCTCGAACTCTCCTTGATAGAGATACGTCACCGTCCCAAGACCGATATGCGGGTGTGGTCGGACGTCGATGCCGTCACCAGTCAGGAATTCGGCTGGACCTACTTGGTCAAAAAAGATGAATGGCCCTACCAGCTGCCGTTTACTCGAGGGCAGCGCCCTACGTACTTCGAACCCGCCCAGGTCACGAGCGCGCGGAATGATCAATGTGTCCAGCGCCGTGTTGTGTGATAGAGATTCGGGACTTTGGGTCGGGTTCCAACTCATTGCTGCGCTCCTGCGATCAGGTAGTTGCGTTCACCATCGCAGAATACACGGTATTTTCAGCTTGAGTATTCGCCATTTCGCACAGATTAAGTGCAATTTCGATGTTATGCTATATCATCCATTGCTCAAAGTGCCTCTCTTGGCCAAAGCCGGGGGAAAAACGGCCCGTCGATGCGGTCGCCTTCGCTGTAACCGGCGGCCTCGAACTGCGCACGTTCGTCCTTCGCCCAATCTCCGCGATATCGGATGATCCCGTCCGGCGCTGTCATCCGCAGGCTAAACCGGCGCACTGTTTCCGTCGGCGTGACCGAGGACAGACCCCCATGCAGGGTTCGCATATCGAAATAGATGCAATCCCCCAGCTCCATATCCCACTGCAACAAATCGTAAGCGTCAGGATCGGCGTTGATATCCGGGGGCTGGTGATACGTCCGGCCTGCGACCTCAGTGGCCCCGAGACTGGGATGACCATCCGCAAACCGAACCCGCATGAACAGCTTGTCCCATAGGTGAGAGCCTTTGACAAAGGCGATCCCGTTCTCTTTGTTCACCGGCTCAAGTGGCAACCACAGGACGCACATGGTGCCTTCGAAATCAAAATAGGACAGGTCCTGATGAAAGGGTGGGCGCGAGGTCGATCCGGCCTCACGCAGGAACCAGTTATCCATCACAAGGTTGATCGACGGGGCATCCAGTAAACCCGCAGCCAGCGGGGCGCACGGCGAGTGATGCACGAAATCCCTAAATTGCGGAATCTTGTTCCACGCCCAGAAATCCTCGAAATAAGCAGGGGCGTCTGGGTCCTTGGTGTGACGAGTGAAATTGTCGGTCGGGTTGGCAAGGTCCGCACTGATACCTTCGCGCAACAAGTCCAACCAATGTTCCGAGAACTTCGAGCGCAGCACAACGGCACCGTCCCGCTTGAAGGCCGCAATTTCGTCGGGCGAAACCGATTGTGTCATGTCCATTTTTCAGCCTTTCGCATCGTCATACCGACGATGGCACCGCAACCCGCACAGGGTCAAAGAAATTCGCCGGGGCTTGGGGTGATCACAGAGTGGTGAAGATCGCCTCGGAATTGATCTGAACCGTGCTATCTTTGCGCTGTGGCGCGCTCAAGTTGCTATGGATGTTACCTTGCAGGAGGTCCCGACATGACGAATTCACACTTGTCTCGTAGATCCGTAATGGCGCTGGGCGGGGCTGCTCTGGTCACTGGCGGTTCGGGCTTACTGATGCCCGCACGCGCCGCCGGGCTGGCCCCGACACGGTCCATGCGCGGTGGGTCGAACAACTACCGCCCCGGCGCACCCATCGTCGAGCGGATCGGCGGCGGTGGGTTCTGGATGACCGGCACTGTGCGGCGGGCTGGGGACGGTGCCCCTCTGCCCGGCCAACGTATCCAGATCTGGGCTCACACAACCGAAGGGCATGAGCGGGATCCGCAAAGCCATGGTGCTACACTGACCGACGCCAATGGTGAGTTCCGGTTGGAGATGCCGCAGATCGTGCCCGCCTTTGGCCAGCCGCACGGGCATCTGGCCTATGACAGCGGCGAGTTTGAGACGGTATTCCTGCGCCCGATCATGGGAAGTTCAAAAGACCAGACCCTTGCCGCGCATTTCGTCCTGCAACCCGCCTGATTTACGTGATCCGCAGCCTTTTGATCTGGGCGGCTGTGATCGCCGCCATAGCTGTGCCGCTGATTGCGGCGGCGCATAGCCCCTTATTGGCGTGGCGCGATCCAGTCTACATCGTGGCCGGGTTTGCCGGAGTGCTGAGTATGGGGCTGTTGTTGCTGCAACCCTTGCTGGCCGGGCGCGACTTGGCTGGATTACTGCCTTTGGCCAGCCGGCGCTGGCATCGACGGGTTGGCATCACTCTGATCATCGCCCTTGTGGTGCATGTGGGCGGCTTGTGGATCACCAGCCCCCCGGATGTTGTGGATGCGTTGCTGCTCGTCTCACCCACCCCGTTTTCAGCCTGGGGCGTCGTTGCGATGTGGGCCGCCTTCGCTGCCGCCTGTCTGGGCATCTTTCGGCAGCGTCTGGCCCCGCGGTACCGTATCTGGAGGCTGGGTCACACAGGGTTAGCCGCCATAACCATTGTCGGCAGTGTCGTGCATGCGATGCTGATTGAAGGGACGATGGAGGTCATGACCAAAACCGCCCTCTGCGTTCTGGTTCTGTTGGCGAGCGTCCGAACGCTCGCCAGATTGCGTGTGTGGGATATCCGGCGGCGCAGTTAAACGCCCAGACACCAGCGCATGACCGCCTTTTGGGCATGCAGACGGTTTTCAGCTTCGTCAAAGATTACCGAGTTCGGTCCGTCCATGACCTCGGATGTCGCCTCTTCCTCGCGGTGCGCAGGCAGGCAATGCATGAACAGCGCATCCGGCTTGGCATGAGACATCAACTCGGTATTCACCTGATAGGGGCGCAGCAGGTTGTGACGACGCTCTTTGGCCGATTGGGAATCGTGCATCGAGACCCAAGTATCGGCCACGATCAGATCGGCATCTTCCACCGCTTTGTAAGGGTCACGCTCGACCACGATTTTCGAACCCTTCTGACGGGCGAACCCCATGAATTCTTCCTCAGGGTCGAACTGAGCGGGACCGGTGAAGGTCAGATCGAATCCAAACTGGCCCGCCGCATGCAGGAACGAGGCGCAGACGTTGTTGCCGTCTCCGGTCCAGACCACTTTTTTTCCTTTGATCGGCCCGCGATGTTCTTCAAAAGTCAGCACGTCAGCCATGATCTGGCAGGGATGCGTACGGTCGGTCAGGCCGTTGATCACCGGCACGTCGGAATATTCAGCCATCTCGGTCAGGATGGTTTCATCGAACGTCCGGATCATGATCATGTCGACATAACGCGAAAGGACACGGGCCGTGTCGGCGATGGTTTCGCCGTGGCCCAGTTGCATGTCCTTACCCGACAACACCATGGTCTGCCCGCCCATCTGCCGTACGCCCACATCGAAGGACACGCGCGTTCGGGTCGAGGGTTTTTCAAAGATCAGTGCGACCATGCGGTCCTTGAGCGGCTGATCATCATCCTGCGCGGCTTTGGGGCGACCCAGACGGGCCTGTTTCATTTCGCCGGCCTGATCGATCATCGTCCGCAGATCGCCTGCATCGGTTTTGTGGATATCGAGGAAATGGTTCATATCGTTTCGCTTTTGGCTGTCGGTCGCCGGGGGCGCTGCCCCCGGCCCCCCGGAGTATTTAGAAAAAGATGAGGATTACGCGGATTCGAGGCTGGCTTCGACTTGTGCGGCAGCCTTGTCGAGGCGGATCATGGCCTGAGCAATGTCATCCTCGGTCAGCGTCAGGGGCGGCAACAAGCGGATGACATTGTCGGCGGCGGGAACGGTGATGACCTCATTGTCATAGCCCGCGTTAACCACATCGGTATTGGTCGCCTTGCATTTCAAGCCCAGCATCAGGCCCGTACCGCGCACCTCTTCGAACACGTCGGGGTGATCGGCGATCAGGCCTTCGAGCTTCTGGCGCAGCATCCCCGCCTTGCGGTTCACGCCTTCAAGGAAAGCAGGCGTTGCCACCTGATCGATTACCGCGCAACCCACGGCGCAACCCAGCGGGTTGCCCCCATAAGTCGAGCCATGGGTACCCACGGTCATACCGCTGGCCGCGTTTTCGGTGGCCAGCACCGCGCCCAAGGGGAAGCCGCCGCCGATGCCTTTGGCAACCATCATAATATCGGGGGTAATACCCGCCCATTCGTGGGCAAACAGCTTGCCGGTGCGGCCAACGCCGCATTGCACCTCATCCAAAATCAACAACAGGCCATTGTCGTCGCATATCTGACGTAGGGCTTTGAGTTCCGCGTCGGGCACCGGACGAATGCCGCCCTCACCTTGAATCGGTTCGATCAGGATCGCGGCGGTCTTGTCCGTGATCGCATTGGTAACGCCGTCAAGATCGCCGAATGTGACATGCACGAACCCGGGCAACAGCGGGCCAAAGCCCTTGGTCATCTTTTCAGATCCAGCCGCCGCGATACCAGCCGACGACCGGCCATGGAACGAGCCGTCAAAGGTAATGATCTCGACCCGTTCGGGTTGCCCCTTGTCATAGAAATACTTGCGGGCCATTTTCACGGCCAGCTCACAGGATTCCGTGCCCGAGTTTGTGAAGAAAACCGTATCGGCGAAGGTATGTTCAACCAACTTATCCGCCAACGCTTGCTGCTGCGGGATGTTGTACAGGTTCGAGACATGCCAAAGTGCGTGCGCTTGTTCAGTCAGCGCGTTGACCAGCGCCGGATGTGCGTGGCCAAGCGCGTTCACCGCAATCCCGGCACCTAGGTCAAGGAAACGTCGGCCATCCGCCTCGGTCAGCCAGGCGCCTTCGCCCTTCACGAAAGTCAGGGGCGCGCGATTATAGGTCGGCAGAACGGACGGGATCATCGGATCATCCTTTTCGTTAGGTTAAGCCCCGTGAGTGATACACGAAGGCCGGATTCGTCAACAGATTTGGTGGGATTTGCGCGGATTTACAGCGCGCAATGGATCAAACAGGCCGGTTACGCAGTAATGCTTCGGCGTCGGAGTCGCAGGATATGTGCGTGTTTGATCATGCGGGGCCGTATAGCCGGGTGTTTGACTTCTGAAAACCCCGAATTTCCAAAATCAGAAACTTCACTTTGAAAATCAGCTTTTATCGCTTGCCATTTAGGGCGCAGTGACGCACCGCTGGGTCATGACACCCGCGCGCCAGAACCCTGCCCTTGCGGCTTTGCTGATCGTCACCGCCAGCGCCTTTCTGGCCGCCACTACACTTCTGGCCAAAGCGTTGGGGACGGATACCTTAGGCCCGGCGTTGCATCCGATGCAGATCAGCCACGGGCGGTTCCTGTTCGCGTTTCTGGTGATCGTCAGCGCGGTGGGCGTGTTGCGCCCACGGTTAAGCCGCCCGCATTGGGTGTTGCATATTGGGCGGACAAGCTTTGGCTGGGTGGGGATTACGCTGATGTTCGCCTCGGTCGCGTTCATCCCGATCTCGGATGCCACTGCGATTTCCTTTTTGAACCCCGTCTTCGGCATGGTCCTGGCCATCCCGCTGTTGAAAGAGGGCGTTGGGCCGTGGCGCTGGCTGGCCGCTGCTGTTGCTCTGACCGGTGCATTGATCCTGCTGCGTCCGACACCGGCCAGCTTCCAACCTGCGGCGTTGCTTGCCCTGACGGCGGCGGCTGTGATCGGGATGGAGCTGATCTTTATCAAAAAGCTTTCGGGCCGTGAAATTCCCATCCAGATTCTGTTGATTAACAACGCGATGGGGCTGACCATCGCCTCGCTCGCCGTCAGCTTTGTGTTCCAGATGCCAACGCCCGAACAATGGATCGCGCTGGTGGCAATCGGGGTGCTGATGGCCTGTGCCCAAGCCTGTTTCGTCAACGGGATGGCGCGCGCGGATGCATCCTTTGTGGCGCCAATCAGCTATGCCACACTGATCTTTGCCGCCCTCTATGACTTTGCGGTGTTTGGCGTTATCCCGGATGTGGTTAGCCAAATCGGTTCTGCAATCATTCTGACGGGCGGACTAATCCTTGTCTGGCGCGAGGCACGCGTCAGAACCGCCTAGCTCGGCGTTTTTTTTGGGATTGCGGGATCCAAAACCTGCACCGTCATGCTTTCAGCCTGTATCCCTTTCGCAGCATCTGCCAGGTAATGGCGCAGACAATCAACGTTGCGCCACTGCAAACCGCGAAACCCAGTGCGGGTGAGCTGTCAGACACCCCGATCATGCCATTTCGCAACCCATCAATCAGGTAGAATACCGGGTTCACGTGGCTGAGGCGGTTGAGAACAGGTGGCAATGCCTCGACCGAATAGAATGTACCCGACAGGAAGGCCAGCGGCGTGACGATGAAATTGGTAATCGCCGCCATTTGATCGAACTTGTTGGCAAATATTCCCGCAAACAGGCCCAACGCCCCCATGAAAGCACCGCCGAGAACAACAAACAGCAGCGCAATCAACGGGTTCCGCGGCACCAGCCCCAGCACCAGCGCCAGCGCAACGGCAACCACACAGGCGATCAGAACACCACGCACGATGCCTCCCGCCAGATAGCCCAATAGAATTTCCAACGGAGACAGTGGTGGCATCAACGTATCAACAATGTTGCCCTGTACCTTGGCAATCACCATCGAAGACGAGGTGTTGGCAAAAGCATTCTGAATCACGGTCATCATCATGATACCCGGCGCCAGAAATGTCAGGAACGGCACCCCCATCACGTCGGGTCGGCTGGGGCCAATAGCGATGTTGAAGATCAGCAGAAACAGACCTGCGGTCACCAGCGGCGCCAACAGGGTCTGGGTCCAGACCGCCAGAAAACGCAATGTTTCGCGCTGAGCCAACGTAAAAAGACCCATCCAGTTAACCGCTCCGAAACGGTGTTCGTTCTGCTCAAGGGGTATCCGCATCATCTGACCTCAACCTGATTCGAAGACTGCTTGTAACTCGGGGCGCAGTGATTAGAATAGGGGGCTGAGACGATTTCCCAAGGCGGCCCGAATCCGGGGCCGCTTTCCGCTTTTGAAAGGCAAATGATGTCCTGGACTGACGAGCGTGTAGAGCTGCTGAAGAAAATGTGGGGCGAAGGCCAGTCGGCCAGCCAGATCGCCAAGGAACTGGGTGGGGTGACCCGCAACGCCGTAATCGGCAAGGTGCACCGTCTGGGCCTGTCGAACCGTGCCACCGGTGCATCCCCGGCCAAGGCCGAGCCCAAGGAAAAACCGACCCCCGCGCCCAAGGCCGAGGCCAAGCCGAAACCGACACCGAAAACCGAACCGGCCCGCCCGGCCCCCGCACCTGCGGCCGAGGCCAAGCCCGCTGTGCCTGCCCGCCGCCAGATCATTCCGGCTGGTCAGCCGCTGCCACCGCAGCCTTCGGCCAACGAAATCAGCCCCGAGGCTTTGGCCAAGGTCAATGAGATCGAGAAGAAGGCTAAGAAATTGACGTTGATGGAACTGACCGAGAAGACCTGCAAATGGCCTGTCGGCGACCCTGCGACTGAGGATTTTTGGTTCTGCGGCCTGCCTGTGGAAGCCGGCAAACCTTATTGTGAGGCGCATGTGGGCGTGGCATTTCAGCCGATGAGCTCGCGCCGCGACCGTCGGCGGTAAGGAAGATGCGCCAGGATCCGACTGCACTGGAGGATGCCTGGCTGAAACGGGCAAAACGCTTGTTGGCGCTGGCCGAAACCGGCCAGCATTTCACCAAAGACCCATTTGATCGCGAACGCTATGACGAGATCGCAGCCATGGCCCGCGCCATGCTGGCCGATTTGGGCCGGGTGCCCCTATCGCGGATCGAGGGGCTGATCTCGGATCATGCTGGTGGTTATGCCACGCCCAGCATCGACATTCGCGGCGCTGTAATCCGTGATGGCCACATTCTGCTGGTCCGCGAACGACTGGACGGGCTGTGGGCCATGCCGGGTGGTTTTGCGGACATTGGCAGCTCTCCAGCGGAAAATATGGAACGTGAAGTCTGGGAAGAGGCTGGGCTGCAGGTCCGTGCCAGACACCTCTATGCTCTGCGCCACAAGGCACGGCATCCCTACCCGCCGGATTCGCGAGATTTTTATAAACTTTTCTTCCTGTGCGATGAGGATGGCACGGACGCCCCGCAGCCGGGTGCCGAGACCAGCGACGCGGCCTTCTTTCCCCCGGACAAAATACCTGCACTATCTTTGGCACGAAATATTCACGCGGATGTCACAGCAGCGTTCCGCGCCCATTCAACAGACCAATCCCAAACTCTGTTCGATTGACCTATTGCGCCGGGTGCGAGGACGAATCCGGCATCGGCACCCAACCCGGCAGTTCATCGGGGGCGACCGAGACATGCAGTTGCTCGGACTGGTCCATCCCGACTTTGCGATGCTTGCGCAGCAGGAAAACCTTGCCCCACCCCCGCCAGGTCCCGACCGAAGTTGCAGTAGTTGAAGTTGGGAACCGGTCGCGCCAGCCTTCGGGCAGCGGCAATCCATGCTGCTCGGCCTTGTCCAGCATCCAGATCAGGGAAATATTGCTGAGGGGACGCGCCTCTTCAAACCCGTTCAATTGCCCGCCCACGTCGCCATGTGTGCCACGGAACCAGACCTGTTCCACATGCCCCTTGAATTCGGGCGTACATTTCCACAGAACCGGCTCGTACACCTCGCGCGTCTCGTCCAGCGCCATTGCGTGATAGCCATGCCGGGTGGCGGGGCCAAGTTCATGGTTGTGAAATGCGTGCTTATCCTCGGCCCAGCGCCATAGCAGCGGAAGACGCAGGCCCAACGCCTTGACGGTGTCCCAGACACCGATCATTTCAATTGCGAGCTCGTCATGACAGAATTTTTGGCGGAACTCACAGGCTGCCTCGCCGCTAGGCGTACATTCATAGTGGCGATAGGCCTGCTTGATGTTGCGCTCGGTCGCGTGTTCGGCCTTGAGCAGACCGATCATGTCGATCACGCCCGCAAGGCTGCGCACGCCGTAAGCGCCGCGCGAATAGCCGATGAAAAATATCTTATCACCAGGTTTGTAGCGTGACGCCAGATAGCCATAGGCCCGCCGGATTTGCCGGTTGATGCCGCGCCCCATCATCACGTCCAGAGAGGTTTTCCAGCTTTCCCACTGCACACCGGATTCGTAAAAGACTGAGACCTTGCCGCCCATCTCGCGGCACAGATGGTAGGTCTGACCCGCATGAGTTTCAAACCCAGGCTCCAACGTCGACATGGTGCCATCAAGGATAATGACATGACTAATAGGTTCACGGTGCAGCGCCTCGGCCGAATGTTCGGACCGCAAAGGCCGTCCGAGCCATCCAAGTATCTTTTTACTTAGCCGTGACAGAACCATGCGTCAGCAATTCCCAAACTCTTAGGGGTGTGAATGGCATATCCGCCTGCCGTACCCCATGTTCCCAAAGCGCGTCCTGCACCGCGTTCGCCACAGCGGCCAGCGCGCCCACGGTACCGGCCTCTCCGCATCCTTTCATACCCATTGGGTTCGAAGTTGACGGAACCGGCGCCGAGGTAAACTTTATCATGGGTATCTCAGACGCACGGGGCAAGGCGTAGTCCATCAACGAAGCCGTGAGCAGTTGCCCCTGCGCATCATGCTCAACACGCTCGGACAGGGCTTGACCAATGCCCTGCGCCACACCGCCATGCACCTGCCCCTCGGCCAACATCGGGTTGATAAGATTGCCGAAATCGTCGACTACGGTGTAGCGGTCGACCCATGTTTCGCCGGTGAAACAATCAATAACGATTTCGGCAACATGTGCGCCATTCGGATAACTGCGTGCGTCCAGCGTAATGCGCGCCTCATGTTGCAGAAGATCGGTTCGGCCATCGGCGCGGGCCATCTCGGCCGCTTCGATCAATGTAGGCGTCAGGTTAGACCCTGGCGCGCGGAATGTTTCGTGATCAAAATTCACGTCAGCCTCCTCGACGCCCATCTTATCGGCCAGATAAGGCGCGAATGCGGCGATCATGACGTCGATTGTGGCCAGGGTGGCCGTGTTTTGGACTGTAACGGACCGCGATCCTCCTGTCCCTCCTCCGGCAGGTAACTGATCGCTGTCCCCCTGGATGACATTGATCTGATCCAACGGAACACCGATCTGATCCGACAAAAACTGGGTATAGGCCGTCTCATGGCCCTGGCCGTTTGATTGCGTCCCCACATAGAGGTTCACGGTGCCATCCTCGAAGAATGCGATCTTTGCGTTCTCGGAAGGGTCGCCCAAGATACTTTCGATATAGTAACAGATGCCCTGCCCCCGGATCAGGCCGCGTTCGGCATCAGCCGCCTTACGGGCAGCAAAACCTAATGCCTGTTCACTCGCGCGGCTCAGGACCATGTCGAAATCGCCGACGTCATAGACCTCACCAGTCGTCGTTTTGTAAGGAAAAGCTTCAGGCCGGATGAAGTTTTTGCGCCGCAACTCCCACGGATCGACGCCCAATTCACGCGCGGCGCGGTCCATAGCCCGTTCAAGCACATAGATAGCCTCGGGCCGACCAGCGCCGCGATAAGCGTCCACCTGCGTTGTGTTGGTAAAGAACCCTTCGACCCGCAGATAAGAGGTCTGCACATCATAGGCCCCCATCAGAACTTTGCTGAACAGATTTGTCTGGATTGCCTGACCGAAATGGCTGTTATAGGCCCCAAGATTGACCTTGCTATGCACGCGGTACGCGGTAATTCGGTGGTCTTCATCAAAAGCCAGCTCAGCCAGCGAAGTCAGGTCGCGCCCATGGTGATCAGACAGCATCGCCTCAGATCGGTCCGACATCCAGTGAACGGGTTGGCCCAGTTTCATCGCGGCGACGGCGACACAGAAATACTCGGGATACGGCATCACCTTCATGCCAAACCCACCGCCCACGTCGGGCGTGGTGACCCTAATGAATTCAGGTTCCAGCTTCAGCTTCTGCGCCAATTGCCCGCGCATCGCCCAGACGCCCTGCCCGCTATAGGCAAAGTGCAGCCGCCCGTCGGACCAAGCAGCCTGACAGCCGCGCGGCTCAATCGATGTAACGATCACCCGGTTATCCGCAACGTTCAGTTGCACTCTGTGCGCGGCGTCCTGAAAGGCCGCCTCGGTCGCTGCCTCATCCCCCATGCCCCAGTCAAAGGCACGGTTGTCAGGAGCTTCGATGTGCAGCGGTTCGCCTCCCATCTCCAGGTCAAGCTTGGCGGGCAGATCCTCGGTTTCCATCCAGATCAACTCGGCCGCATCACGGGCCTGTATCTGCGTTTCGGCGATGACCACCGCGACCGGCTCACCGACAAAACGCACGCGGTCCTTAGCCAGCATGTGGCGATCCGGCGCCGCCGCTTTCGAGCCGTCCCGGTTCGACACAAGCGCCGCGTTTAAAACCGTGTCGATCCCGGCCTCAGTCAGTTCGTCCAGCGCCATGACCAGCCGCACGCCATTCGCCTCACGCGCGGCATCCAGATCCAGCGCGGTGATCCGCCCATGCGCAACCTGGCTGCGAAAAAACGCCGCAAACAGGGCGTCGCCGGGCACAGCATCGTCGATGTACTGCCCCTTCCCGGTTAGAAACCGCTGATCCTCGGTCCGTTTGACCGGCTGACTTTTTCCGAACTTGTCCATTGGATGCTCCTGCCTCGGCCTGTAGGGGCGACTTTAGGCTGCACCGGTTCGTTGTCCAGAGTACCCGCAGACCCTTCCCCTTCCCCTGCGCATTCGTTATTGCAGGCGCTGACCCAAGATTGATGACGCAGGACGCACCCCATGGCGATGGAAAAGACATTCAACGCGGCCGAGGCTGAGGCCCGCATTTACGAGACCTGGGAACAGGCCGGAGCCTTCAAGGCAGGCGCAAACAAATCGCGCGACGAAAGCTTTACCATCATGATTCCGCCGCCCAACGTGACGGGCGCGCTACACGTGGGCCACGCCTTCAACAACACGCTGCAGGACATTCTGATCCGCTGGCACCGTATGCGTGGCTTCGACACACTGTGGCAACCGGGTCAGGACCACGCCGGTATCGCCACCCAGATGCAGGTGGAAAAGATGCTGGCTGCGACCCAACAGCCCGGAAGGCGCGAGTTGGGCCGTGAGAAGTTCCTTGAGAAAGTCTGGGAGTGGAAAGGCGAATACGGCGGCACGATCATCGAGCAGTTGAAGCGTCTCGGCTCATCCTGCGATTGGTCGCGCAATGCCTTCACTATGGCCGGTGCGGCGGGCGATCCACGCACGGGGCACGAGAACTCCGCCAATTTCCATGATGCAGTCATCAAGGTCTTCGTCGACATGTACGAAAAGGGCCTGATCTATCGCGGCAAGCGACTGGTCAACTGGGACCCGCATTTCGAGACCGCGATCTCGGACCTTGAAGTCGAGAATATCGAGGTCGCGGGTCATATGTGGCACTTCAAATACCCGCTGGCTGGTGGCGAGACCTATACCTACGTCGAGAAGGATGAGGACGGGAATATCGTCTTTGAGGAAAAGCGCGACTACATCTCAATCGCCACAACGCGCCCTGAGACCATGCTGGGGGACGGCGCGGTTGCAGTTCACCCGTCGGATGAGCGTTACGCGCCAATCGTTGGGAAACTCTGCGAAATCCCGGTCGGTCCGAAAGAACATCGCCGTCAGATCCCGATCATCACCGACGACTACCCTGATCCTGATTTCGGCTCGGGCGCGGTGAAGATCACCGGTGCGCATGACTTCAACGACAACATGGTTGCCAAGCGCGGCGGCATTCCGATGTACCGTCTGATGGACACCAAAGGCGCGATGCGGGCCGATGGCGCCCCTTACGCAGACGAAGCAGGGAAAGCACAGGAATACGCGCGAGGGCGCAAATTTACCGAGAACGAAATTGACGCAATCAACCTTGTCCCTGATCACCTGCGTGGCCTCGACCGGTTCGAGGCGCGCGCGAAAGTGGTCGAAGAAATCACCGCCGATGGACTGGCCGTCATGTGCCGTGCCGATGACGCACGTCTGGGTTCGACCGCGCTGAAGCCCGAGCATGAAGGTGCCGACAAGCTGGTCCCGCTGGTCGAGAGCAAACCAATCATGCAGCCCTTCGGCGACCGCTCGAAAGTTGTCATAGAGCCGATGTTCACCGACCAGTGGTTCGTCGACGCCGAAAAGGTTGTCGGCCCCGCGCTGGACGCGGTCAAAGACGGCACGGTCAAGATCATCCCCGAGTCAGGCGAGAAGACTTATTACCACTGGTTGGAAAACATCGAGCCTTGGTGCATCTCGCGTCAGCTATGGTGGGGGCACCAGATTCCGGTTTGGTATGGGATCGACTTGTCCGCAGAAGGGTTCAAAGACGACGAGAACGACGGCGATCTTGATCTGGTCGAGTTGGGCCGCTTGCTGAACGAAGGCGGCATGCTGCACCGTGGCAATGTCATGGAATGCGCAGCGAGCCTTGAGGCCGTCACGGAAAAATTCCTCGACGACAATGCCAACATCCCCAGCCCGTTGAGCCACGCGACCGTTATCGAAGTCGCAGACAAACAGGAAGCGATCCATCAGTTCGCTGAAAGCCTTGCTCAATACGCTGTCGACCAAGACCCGACCAAGCTTGTCTATCCGGTGTGGCGCGACCCCGACGTCCTCGACACCTGGTTCTCTTCCGGCCTATGGCCCATCGGCACCCTGGGCTGGCCCGAGCAGACCGAGGAACTGGAGCGCTACTTCCCCACGGATGTGCTGATCACCGGCTTCGATATCTTGTTCTTCTGGGTCGCTCGGATGATGATGATGCAGCTGGCCGTGGTCGATCAGATCCCGTTCCACACCGTCTACCTGCACCAGCTCGTCCGTGACGAGAAGGGCAAGAAGATGTCCAAAACCACCGGCAACGTCATCGACCCGTTGGAGATCGTCGACGAATTCGGCGCTGACGCGCTGCGTTTCACCAACGCCTCGATGGCGGCGATTGGCGGCGTGCTGAAACTGTCCCGCGAGCGCATCACCGGCTATCGCAACTTTGGCACCAAACTGTGGAACGCCGTCCGCTTTGCCGAGATGAACGAGGTCTTCACCGACGCCGTGCCGCAACTGGACGTAGCCGACTTGAAACCCAAAGCCGCCGTCAACCGCTGGATCATCGGCGAAACCGCCCGTGTGCGGGCCGAGGTCGACGCGGCGCTGGAAAGCTACCGCTTCAACGACGCGGCCAATGGGCTCTATGCCTTTGTCTGGGGCAAGGTCTGCGACTGGTATGTGGAACTCTCTAAACCTTTGTTGCAAGGCGATGACGCCGAGGCGCAAGCCGAAACCCGCGCCACAATGCGCTGGGTTCTGGATCAGTGCATGGTCCTGCTGCACCCGATTATGCCTTTCATCACCGAAGAACTGTGGGGTCTAACCGGCAACCGCGCCAAGATGGTCGTCCACGCCGACTGGCCGACTTACGCCGCCGCCGACCTGATCGACGCCGATGCGGATCGTGAGATGAACTGGGTAATTTCGGTGATTGAAAATACTCGCTCGGCCCGTGCGCAGATGCGGGTTCCCGCAGGGCTCTATGTGCCGATGTTGGTGACCGAGATCGACGCCCACGGACAGGCAGCGTGGGACCGCAACGAGGCGCTGATCAAGCGTCTCGCACGGATCGACAGCCTGACCAAGGTCGACGACCTACCCAAAGGAACGATTTCCATTGCCGCACCGGGCGCCACTTTCGGACTGCCACTGGCGGATATCATCGACATCGGTGCTGAAAAGGAACGGCTGGAAAAAGCCAAGGGCAAGTTGGCTAAAGAACTGGGCGGTCTGCGTGGACGTCTGAACAACCCGAAATTCGTGGCCTCGGCCCCGGAGGAAGTTGTTGCCGAAGCCAAGGCCAATCTCGCCGCCCGCGAAGAGGAAGAAGAAAAGCTGAACGAGGCGCTGGCCCGCCTGGCCGAAATCGCCTAATATTCATCTTTTCAAAAATACTCAAATCCCAAACCCCGCCGCGTATGCCACGGTGGGGTTTACTTTTGCACACACAGCCCTTGCCCCCACTCGCAAGCCCTTGCTAGCAAAGGCGGATATAACCCCGAGGTCTCAGATGGCACGCACATTCCCCCCGATCCAAACCATCTCAACCGGGCTGGTGGTCGCCATTGTCGGGTTCTTCAGCTCTTTCCCTATCGTGTTGCAGGGACTGGCGGCCATGGGGGCCTCGGCGCAGGACTCCGCGTCGGGCCTGATGATGGCGGCCATTGCCATGGGAGTGACGGCCATCGGTCTCAGCTTGTGGTACCGGCAACCCATCAGCGTTGCGTGGTCCACTCCGGGCGTTGCGCTGTTGGCCGTGTCCGCGATGCCTGCAGCAGGGTTTTCTGACGCGGTCGGCGCGTTCCTGTGCGCGGGAGCGCTGACCGTGCTGGCCGGGCTGTGGCGACCTTTGGGACGGCTGGCGGCGGCCATCCCGACAACATTGGCGCAGGCAATGCTGGGTGGTGTTCTGTTGCCCCTGTGCATCTTGCCCTTCAAGGCCGCTGTTGAACTGCCCTGGCAGGCTTTGCCGGTGATCCTGACTTGGTTCATTGCAGGGCGGGTGAACCGCTTGTTTGCGGTTCCGGCAGCGGTTGTAGCCGCAGCAATTGTTGTGGTTCTGAATGCGGGCGACACGCCCGTCACGCCAACCCATCTTGTCGCCGCACCGGTCTGGACAATGCCAACCTTCTCGCTGGCCTCTGCCGTCGGTATTGGCCTGCCGCTGTTCATTGTCACCATGGCCACGCAGAACATCCCCGGTATCGCGGTGATGCGCAGCTTTGGCTACACACCCGCCCCCGGCAGGTTGTTCTCTTCGGTCGGTTCGTCCAGCATCCTGTCGGCCCCGTTCGGGGCGCCGGCCACCTGCCTTGCAGCGATCACCGCCGCCATGTGTTCCAACGAAGACAGCCACCCAGACCCGACCCAACGGTATTGGTCGGCAGTGATGGCAGGCGTATTCTATTGCCTGTTTGGTGTATTCGCGGTGGCCATCACCGGGTTTGCCGTACATGCTGATCCGCTGCTGATGGGCACCTTGACAGGGATTGCGTTGATCGGAGTGCTTGCCAACGCCACCCACGCAGCTCTTGATGTTCCAGCGGAGAGGGAAGCCGCTATTTTGACATTTGCCATCACCGCTTCAGGTATCTCGGTCTTTGGTCTGGGCGCGGCAGTCTGGGGTTTGCTGGCTGGTGGCATTGCGTATCTGGTCACGAAGCGAATTCGCTAGCGGTGCTCACTCGGCTTGGGATATAGTTTGACCATGCTCGGATCGCTTGGAAAACTGATCGAACGCCAGATCAAAAAGGCACAGGCCGAGGGCCAGTTGCAGGGGCTCGAGGGTGAAGGCAAACCATTGCCGGATCGGTCGGGTGAGGCGCAGAGTGATCCGGCCATCGCCGCTGGGCACCGGATCATGGCGCAGGCCGGTGTGCTGCCGGAAGAGTTCGAGATCAGGAAAAAGCTTGATGCCGCCCGAAAGGATTACGCCGAGTTGACCGATGCAGATGCACGTAAAGCTGCCATGGCGCGCATCGCCGAGTTGGAGATGCGGTACAACATGGCCCGAGATGCACGACGGGCCTTTATGCGCTAGCTACTTGAATTCAGGTTTTCGCCCCTGCATCTGCGCCATCACAACCTCCATCTGATCAGGTTTTCCGATCAGTTCGACCTGTTCGGCGGATTCTTCCAACAGAACCTCGGCGCGGGTCTTGCTTTCGGCCACTTCGATCAGACGCTTGGCGGCGCGAATGGCCGAGGGGCTTTTGCCCGCGATGTCTTCGGCCAACGCCAATGCCTCGGTCAGTGGATCGTCTGACAGTTTCGTCACCAACCCCCAGTCCGCCGCCTGCTGCGCGCCGATGGGACGCGCGGTGTAGGTCAGCAGGCGCAGTACGTCCGAGCGCACCAGATGTGGCAGTAAAACCATCCCACCCATGTCGGGGATAATGCCCCACTTCATTTCCATCACCGCCAGCTTGGCGTCGGGGTGTGCGATGCGAATATCCGCGCCCAGCGCGATTTGCAGCCCGCCACCATAAGCAACACCCTGAATGGCGCAGATCACCGGAACTGGCACACGCCGCCAGATCAGGGCAAGTTCTTGCATTTCATTCGCATCCCCGTGGCTGCGGGTCATCAGCCACTCAGTCGGGTCCATATGCGCCATCTTGGCAAAGCTGGCCATATCAAGCCCGGCGCAAAAACTCTTGCCCTCGCCCGACAGGACCACGGCGCGTGCGTCTGAGGCTGCGACCTCTTGCCCGGCAGACAGCAGCGCCTTGATCATCGCGTCGTCCAGCGCGTTCATCTTGTCGCCGCGCGTCAGCGTGACATGGGCGATGTGGTCTTTGTACTCGACGGATACGCGGGTCATGCGGGCCTCCTGATCTTGGTGACCCAACCATGCCCGGAAGGTCTGCCAAGTTCCACCTCAACGTTGGGGCACTTCTGGCTGCGCGTCGCAGATGGTTGCCTGACGGGTGGGTATGGGGTTATCTCGCACCATGACTGACCCATGCTATACTCCGCTTGCCCTGTCACTGCCTGCAACCGTGCCCTTTGTCGGGCCGGAAACGCAGGAACGTCAGCGCGGCGCGCCCTTTGTCGCCCGGCTGGGGGCGAATGAAAGCATCTTTGGCCCCTCCCCCCGCGCTATCGAGGCGATGGCAGCAACGGACATCTGGAAATATGGTGACCCCGAAAGTCACGACCTGCGACATGCACTGGCTGATCATCACGGTGTAAAGCCGGAAAACATCGTGGTCGGAGAAGGTATTGATGGCCTGCTGGGTTACCTCGTGCGGTTGCTGGTTGGCCTCGGCGATACAGTTGTGACCTCGGGCGGGGCGTATCCGACCTTCAACTACCACGTGGCCGGGTTTGGCGGCGCGTTGCACAAGGTGCCCTATCGTGACGATCACGAGGACCCCGAGGCGCTGTATGCCAAAGCCGTCGAGGTGGACGCAAAACTGGTCTATCTGGCGAACCCCGACAACCCAATGGGTAGTTGGCATAAAGGCGCGGATATCCTGGCCGCGATGGAGGCCCTGCCTGCAGGATGCCTGCTGGTGCTGGACGAAGCCTATGTGGAATGCGCGCCAGAAGGCACCACAGCCCCGGTTTCAGCCGATGATCCGCGTGTGATCCGGATGCGCACATTTTCCAAGGTGTATGGCATGGCCGGGGCGCGGGTTGGCTATGCGATCGGCGCGCCGGGATTGATCGAAGCTTTCAACAAGGTCCGCAACCATTTCGGAATGAACCGGGCTGCACAAGCGGGGGCCTTGGCGGCCTTGCAGGATGCCAACTGGCTGTCGCAAGTTCAGGCACAGATCGCTACGGCACGCGACCGGATCGGCCAGATCGCACGGAAAAACGGCTTGGTACCCTTGCCCTCGGCCACCAATTTCGTGGCGATTGATTGCGGTGGCGATGGAGCGTTTGCCAAAGCGGTGCTTGAGGGGTTAGTGGCACAAGGGATATTTGTGCGCATGCCCTTTGCCGCTCCGCAGAACCGCTGTATCCGCGTCAGTTGTGGTACGGTTACGGATCTGGATGCCTTTGCTGCAGCTCTGCCAAAGGCGCTGGCCACTGCGAAGGCCACGATGTGACCCGGGCTTTGGAGGGTTCAGCGGCCAACGCCGCAGCTGCGGCCTCAAGCGCACCCGAGCCGCGCGGGATGTTCAGGGCGGCCATGGCGGTTTCCACCCCTCCCAGCATCGCCATGACCATCTGGCCGTTCACGTGGCCCATATGCCCCAGACGGAAACAGCTGTTCTGATCCTCCATGCCAAGCCCAATGCCAAGGGTCAGGCCCAGCTGGCGCTCGGTATACTGGCGCAGTGGTGTTCCCCGCCCATCGGTCAGACGCAAGGCTGTAACCGCGTGGCTGCGATGGGCGGGGTTGGCTACGTTTATCTCAAGCGCGCCACCTTCTGCCCAGACCTCGCATGCCGCCCAGACGGCCTTGGCGAGGTGATCATGGCGAGCCCAGACATTCTCGATCCCTTCAGCATGGATCATGTCGAGCGCTGCCCGCAGACCATACAGATGATGCGTCGGCGCGGTGCCGTTGAAGTATTGGTAAAACACCTGCGGGTTCACACGCGGCTGCCAGTCCCAGTATAGCGAGACGCGCGGCATCGTTGCCCGTTTGGCCTGTGCTTTGTCATTGAAGAACACAAATCCCACGCCCGCCGGGGTCATCAACCCCTTTTGGCAGGCCGACACCATGACATCGACGCCCCAGGCATCCATCTCGAACCGATCACAGCCCAGCGAGGCGATACAGTCCGCCATCAACAACGCCGGGTGGTTCAGATCGTCCAGCAACGCCCGCAACCCCGGGATATCGTTGCGGATCGAGCTGGACGTGTCCACGTGAACCGCCAGCACGGCCTTGATTTGATGAGCCGTGTCAGCACGCAGGCGATCGGCGATGCGATCCATATCCCAAGGCGAGGATGCACCGAAATCGATCAGCTCGACCTCGGCGCCAACTCCACGCGCCATCTCGGCCCATCCGTGGGTGAACAGGCCCGAGGCCGGGGCAAGCACCGTTTCCCCCGCTGCAATGACGTTGGACAGGGCGGCTTCCCAAGTGCCATGGCCGTTGGCAATATAGATGGCGACGTTGTGATCCGTGCCCGCCACGCGTTTCAGGTCGCGTGTCAGGGTCGGCACCATCTCGATCAGCTCGCCGTCATAGATGTTAGGTGACGGGCGGTTCATGGCCTGAAGCACCGCGTCAGGCATGACCGAGGGTCCGGGAATCGCCAGATATTCGCGCCCCTGCGCAAGAGAGAGATGGTTTGTCATGGGATCAACCTGTTTGAATTGACGCCCAACCTAGCGCAGCAAAAAGTCGCGTCAATCCATCAGCTTTGAGGCGTCACGCGCAAGGGCTTCGATCCCGGCCCAATCACCGCCCTGCACCATCTGTTTGGGCGCAACCCAACTGCCGCCAGCGCAGGCGACATTCGTCAACGACAGGTAATCGCTGGCATTGGCTGGCGAAACACCACCCGTCGGACAGAACGTGATCTGCGGCAGCGGCGCGCCGATGGCTTTCAACGCGGGCGCGCCGCCAGACGCCTCGGCGGGGAAGAACTTCAGCATGTCATAGCCTTTTTCCAGCAGGCGCATCGCCTCGGTGGCCGTGGCCGCGCCGGGCAGCAGAGGCAGGCCTTCGGCCTCACACGCCGCAATCAATACGTCTGTTGCGCCGGGCGAAACACCGAACTGCGCGCCCGCCTCTTTTGCGGCGCGTACGTCTTCGGGGGTGACCAGCGTGCCAGCGCCCACCACCCCACCGGGCACCTGCGCCATAGCCCTGATGGCATCTAGCGCCGCCGGGGTGCGCAAGGTCACTTCCAAGGCGGGCAAGCCACCTGCTACCAACGCCTCGGCCAAAGGCCGGGCTTGCGCGGCATCATCGACGACCAGAACCGGAACGATAGGTGCCAGCCCGCAGATTTCGCGGGTTCGTTGGGTTTTTGACATGAAGATTACACTCCGAAAATGCTAGCACCCGCGTCGGCAGAACCGACGTTGTTGCGAAATACGGCGAACAGATCCCGTCCGACCCCGTGCTGATTGGCGGACAGATCCGCAGTGACCGGGGCGCGGTCCAGCACACCCGGAGTGAGGATTTCCAATTCGCCTTTCACTGCGTCAACGCGCAGCACATCACCATCCTGGAGATAGGCAATTGCACCACCCTCCAGCGCCTCGGGGCAGACATGGATCGCGGCGGGAACTTTGCCCGAGGCACCTGACATACGGCCATCCGTGACCAACGCCACCTTTTGGCCCCTGCCCTGGAGGATCGCCAGGATTGGCGTCAGTGAATGCAATTCGGGCATGCCATTGGCCTTTGGTCCCTGGAAGCGGACCACAACGATCACGTCCCCGGTGAATTCGCCCGCCTTGAAGGCCGCCTTGACCTCGGCCTGATCATGGAAAACACGCACGGGTGCTTCGACGATCTGATGCTCGGGCGCGACTGCGGAAACCTTCATGACGGCAGTACCAAGATTGCCGGTCAGGCGCGACAGTCCACCTGTAGGCTGGAACGGGTCCTTGGCGGGGCGGACGATCTTGTCGTTCAGACTGTGGCCCGCGCCCTCTTCCCAAACCAGATCGCCGTCTTTCAGCTTGGGTTCCTTGGTGTAATTGTGCAGGCCCTGCCCTGCGACTGTCAGAGTGTCCGGGTGCAAAAGCCCGTCGTCAAGCAGCGTGCCAATGCAATAACCCAGGCCTCCTGCTGCGTGGAAATGGTTCACATCCGCCAAACCGTTGGGATAGACCCGCGCGACCAGTGGGACGACGGCAGAAATATCGGAAAAATCCTCCCAATCCAGCACGATACCACCCGCCCCTGCCATTGCGATCAGGTGGATCAGCAAGTTGGTCGAACCACCGGTGGCCATCAGCCCGACGATGCCATTCACGAAGGCTCGCTCATCCAACACCTGGTAGACCGGCGTGTAATTGTTACCCAACGCACTGAGTGACAGGGCACGGCGCGCACCCTCTTCGGTCAAGGCATCCCGTAATGGCGTGTTTGGGTTGATGAAGCTAGAGCCCGGCAGGTGCAGGCCCATGAACTCCATCAGCATCTGGTTGGTGTTGGCGGTACCGTAGAAGGTACAGGTGCCGGGGCCGTGATAGGCGGCCATTTCGGCGGCCATAAGCTCATCGCGGCCAATTTCTCCGGCAGCGAATTTCTGGCGCACCTTGGCCTTTTCATCATTGGGCAGGCCGCTGGTCATCGGGCCTGCGGGCAGGAACACGGCGGGCAAATGGCCGAAGGCCTGCGCCCCAATTATCAGACCGGGAACAATCTTGTCGCAAACTCCAAGGAACACAGCTGCGTCGTAGGTATTGTGGCTCAGCGCGACGCCCGTGGCCAACGCAATCACATCGCGCGAGAACAGCGACAACTCCATCCCAGCCTCGCCTTGGGTGACGCCGTCGCACATCGCAGGCACACCGCCTGCAACTTGCGCAGTGCCGCCGGCGGCGCGGATCGCATCGCGGATAAGCCCGGGATACCGCTCGAACGGCTGATGGGCTGAAAGCATGTCGTTGTAAGCGGTGACAATACCAAGATTTCCGGCGGTGCCAGTCGCCATCGCCTGCTGATCCGTCCCCGCCCCAGCATAAGCGTGGGCCTGACCGCTGCAGGACAGATGCGCACGAGCCGGGCCTTTGGATCTGGCCTGTTCCATCCGTTCCAGATGCGGGCCACGCAGGTCGGCGCTGCGGTCGATGATCCGCTGGGTGACGTCAGTGATAACAGAATGAACCATGGTTAACCTCCGATCTGACGCCAGCGACGTCCGTCGCGGTGCATCAGCATCAATGCTTCTTCGGGGCCCGAACTGCCCTGATCATAGCGTGCCGGGCGATCGCCGCGATCTTCCCAGCCTTGAATGATGGGATCGACCCAGGCCCACGCGGCCTCGGCCTCGTCCCCGCGCATGAACAGGGTCTGATCGCCACGTATGACGTCCATAATCAGCCGCTCATATGCATCCGGCGCGCTGGCCTCGACGCCCAAAGCGTCGGCAAAACTCATGTCCAGCGCCACATCAGACAGGCGGAACCCGCCTGGGCCTGGATCTTTAATGGTGGTGCGCAGGGTGATGCCCTCGTCCGGTTGCAGGCGGATCACCAGCACGTTCCCGTGCAGCGGGCCAACATTCGGAAAGATCGTATGCGGCGGGTCACGAAAGAACACGGCAATCTCGGATTCCCGCGCCCGCAGCCGCTTGCCGGTGCGCAGATAGAACGGAACACCCGCCCACCGCCAGTTGCCCAGATGTACCTTCAGCGCGATGAAGCTTTCCGTACGACTGCCGGGGTTGCCAACGTGATCGACATAACCACCCTGCCCGTGTTCGGCGCGGTATTGGCCGCGCGCGATATCTTTCTGCTCAACAGGCTCCAACGCTTCGATCACTTTGACCTTTTCATCGCGCACAGCGTTGGGCGCAAATTTCGACGGCGGCTCCATCGCCGTCAGACACAAAAGCTGTACCAAGTGGTTCTGAATCATGTCCCGCATGGCACCGGACTGGTCATAATAAGCGCCGCGTCCTTCAACGCCCACAGTTTCAGCAACCGTGATCTGCACGTGGTCAATATGGGTCGAGTTCCATAGCGGTTCGAACAGAGAATTGGCAAAACGCAGGGCCATCAGGTTCTGAACCGTCTCTTTACCCAGATAGTGGTCGATCCGATAAATCTGGTGTTCTTCGAAGCAGGTACGCAGCCCCTCGTTCAACGCTTTGGCGGATGCCAGATCATGACCAAAGGGTTTTTCCACCACGATGCGGCTGTCTGATGTGGCCAACCCGTGTTGGTTCAGCCGGTGCGCAATGCCCGAAAACAAGCCAGGCCCCACCGACAAATAGAACGCACGCACGACGTCAGGGCGCAATGCTTTGGCCAAATTCGACCAGCCGGCATCGCCGGACGCATCAACAGGGACATACGAGACCCGGCTTAGAAAGCGATCCAGAACGTCCTTTTTGAATTCCGGCGCAAACTCCGCCATCGAGGCGCGTATCTGATCGCGGAATGCATCACTGTCCATGTCCGATCGCGCCGAACCGATGATGCAGGCGTCCTCGGGCATCTGCCCGACCTCAAAGCGGTGATATAGGCCCGGTAGAATCTTGCGTTGAGCCAGATCGCCGGTCGCACCGAACAGCACCAGATCGAACGGGTTAACCGGAATTACGCGTGAAACCATCGAAGGGCTCCTTCAGTTCTACCTCTGCCAACATAGCACCAGAAAGTCACAGCACTTGTGGTCTGAGTGATGTTATCGCTAACATTTGCAAATTGCATAGGCAATGCAGATGCAGAAAGCAAGCCCGGATTTGGGATGTCAGCCCTGATTGCGCAGCCACTCCATGACAGCGGGGCGCACCGATTGCTCACCCCGGTGCCGAGCATCCGCGATGATCTTGCGCAAAGATTGCAGATCGGCCCGCAGCAACACGCTTTTGACCGGACCGATCGAGGCCGGACGCATGGACAGTGTCCGAATACCCATCGCGGCCAGGCACAGCGCCTCAACCGGGCGACCGGCATCCTCGCCGCAGAACGAAAGCGGCGTATTGGAGGAGTTGCAGCGCTCAACGATCTGCGCGATGAAACTCAGAAAGCTGACATTCAGCGTGTCATAGCGACGACGTACCAGTTCATTTTCACGGTCAGCAGCAAAGAAGAACTGCTTCAGATCATTGCCTCCGACCGAGACAAAATCGACCTCGTCAAAGAACTTTTGCGGCGCAAAGGCCAGCGATGGGGTTTCCAGCATCGCCCCAACCTCAAGCGTTTCGGGCAGGATATGACCCAGACGCTTTTCACGCTCGATGGTTTTATTGACCTCCCAGCGGGCCTCGTAAAACTCGTCGGCTTGCGCCACGAAGGGGAACATGATCGACAAGGGGCGGCCATTGGCGGCACGCAAGAGGGCCTGCAACTGCATCCGCATCACGCCGCGTTTGTCCAGACCGACGCGGATTGCGCGCCAACCCAACGCCGGGTTCGGTTCCGCCACGTGCTTCATGTAAGGCAGAACCTTGTCGGACCCGATATCCAACGTGCGAAAGATCACGCGCTTGCCTTCAGCAGCGTCCAGAACCCGTTGATATTGTGTCACCAATTCTGACCGCTTGGGCATCTGGTTGCGGATCAGGAACTGCAGCTCGGTTCGGAACAGGCCCACGCCCTCGGCCCCGGAATTATTCAATGAGGGTAGATCGGCCATCAGCCCCGCATTCATTACCAGATTGATCCGCTCCCCATCCCGCGTCACTGTCGGGGTTTCACGGATTGAGGCATAGCGTTCCTGCGCCTTGGCCTGCATCGCGATTTTATCTCGCACAGCGTTTGCCACGGTGTCTTCGGGACGCAGATGGACAATGCCCTGATCCCCATCGACCAGAATATGGTCGCCGTTCAGCGCCTCGGTCGTGATCCGGCCCACATGTACCACCAGCGGTATAGCCAACGCACGTGCCACGATAGTGGCATGACTGCCGACCGAGCCTTCCTCAAGCACGATGCCTTTCAGTGATCGACCGTATTCCAACAGGTCTCCGGGACCGATATTGCGGGCGATCAGGATCGGATCAGGTGGCAGGTCAGAGCCATTTGTATTGCCTTGCCCGGTCAGAATGCGCAGCAACCGGTTGGACAGGTCATCCAGATCAGCCAGCCGTTCACGCAAATACGGATCGGTTACCTGCCCCATCCGCGCGCGGGCCTGCGATTGTTCTTTTTCAACCGCTGCCTCGGCGCTTAGGCCCAGGGCGATGTCCTCTTCCATCCGGCGCATCCAACCTTTGGAATTGGCAAACATGCGATAAGCCTCAAGGACTTGCAGCTGTTCCTTGTCGCCGCCCTGCGAGATTTCAAGCATCTTGTCGACGCCAACGCGCAGCTCTTCGACCGCTTCATTCAGGCGTTCACGTTCGCGATGTGGATCATCGGCAATCGGGTTGGTGACCACGACGCGGGGCTCATGCAGCCAGACATGACCTTCGGCGTAACCTTCCTGTGCGGGACCACCGCTCAGCTGTACTGATTGCTGGTGCAGGGGCGACAGGGCCGCACCCTCACCGACAAAGGCGCCCAGTTCGGCCATCTCGGCCAAAACCATTGCAACGACCTCCAGCGCATAAACCTCATCCGCCGAAAACCGGCGCGCCTCGCGGGATTGCACCACCAGAACGCCCAGTTTTTCACCCAGCCGTTGAACCGGCACGCCCAGAAAGGACGAAAACCGTTCTTCGCCGGTTTCCGGCATATAGCGGAAGCCTTTGGCCGACGGCGCGTCAGGGGTATTCACGACCTTGCCAGATTGGGCGACGCGGCCAACCAGACCTTCGCCCATACGCATCCGGGTCTTGTGCACCGCTTCGGGTGCCAAGCCTTCGGTGGCGCACAGCTCCAACGTGTCTTCGTCGCGAAACAGATAGACCGAGCAGACCTCGGCCCGGATGCTGTCGGCGATCAGATGCGTAATCCGGTCAAGACGTTCCTGACCGGCGGCTTCGCTCGCCATTTCTTCGCGCAGCCGCCCAAGCAGCTTGCGGGATTCTGTTTCGGTGCCGTCCGCCATGGCCCAACCAAATTATTGTGTCAGGCGAAATCCTTGGCTGAAATGCTCAGGCCGCCTTGTCCAGTTCAAAGGCATCATGCAGTGCCTGAACCGCAAGTTCCATGTATTTCCGATCCACCAGGACGGAAATTTTTATCTCAGAGGTTGTAATGACCTTAATATTGATCCCCTCATCCGAGAGTATCTTGAACATTTTGGCCGCAACACCCGACTGAGAACGCATTCCGATGCCCACCACCGAGACCTTGCAGACATCTTCGTCCGCAACCAGTTCGGCATAGTTCAGCTCACCCGCGTCCTTGATCGCCAACAACGCTTTCTCGGCACGCGCGACCTGATCGGTCGGGCACGAGAAGGTCATGTCGGTGCGCCCCTCGTCCGAAATATTCTGAACGATCATGTCCACGTTCACGCCCTCATCGCTGAGCGCGGTAAAGATGATCGAGGCGATACCGGGTCGGTCCGCCACCGAAACGACGGTCATCTTAGCCTCGTCACGGGAATAGGCCACACCGGCCACAACATTGGATTCCATGATATCCTCCTCGTCAACGACCAGCGTTCCGGCCTCGTCGGATTGTTCCTCGAAACTTGAGAGAACGCGCAGTTTCACCTTATACCGCATCGCCAACTCGACCGAGCGGGTTTGCAGCACCTTGGCCCCCAACGAGGCCAGTTCGAGCATCTCTTCGAACGAAATACGGTCCAGTTTGCGCGCTTTTTCACAGATGCGCGGGTCGGTGGTATAGACGCCGTCTACATCCGTATAAATATCGCAACGCTCGGCGCCGAACGCGGCGGCAAAGGCCACGGCGGTGGTGTCCGAACCGCCCCGGCCCAGCGTGGTGATGCGCCCTTCGGGGCTGATGCCCTGAAAGCCTGCGACAACGGCCACTTTCATGCCTTCGTCGAATTTTTGGGTCAGGTTTTCGGTCGGAATTTCTTCGATCCGGGCCTGACTGTGGGCACTGGTGGTCATCAGCGGCACCTGCCAGCCCTGCCAGCTGCGCGCGGGAATATCCATTTCCTGCAACGTCAGCGCCATCAGACCGGCGGTCACGTTCTCGCCCGAGGAGACCACGGCGTCATATTCACGCGCATCAAATAGGGGCGAGGTTTCGTTGACCCATCCCACCAGCTCATTGGTCTTGCCCGACATTGCCGAGACAATTACGATCACGTCATAGCCCTTGGCCACCTCAACACCGATGCGTTTCGCCGCGCGGCGGATACGGTCAAGGTTGGCAACCGACGTGCCACCGAATTTCATAACGAGTACGGGCATGGGGGTGGTCTCTCCGCGCCTTGGAATTCAGGTTCCGTGCGTCTTATGCGAGGGGGGCCGCAAGGGCAAGGGTTCAAAACCGCCCCGAATGCCGCATGGGGCTGCTTTACATCCGGCAGCGAGGCTGTCAGCCTTAGTCATCGAATTTTCCAAGAGGTTTTCCATGTTCCGCCTTGCCCTCGCAGTTGTCCTGCTGTCTTCCCCTGCCCTTGCACAGGTTTCAACTCTGGCCGCAACTGACGGCAAGAATGCTTTGGGCACTGTGCCCTGCGCCTCGGGCGGCGCACCGCTCGATAGCTGCCATGCCGAATTGCGCCACCATGACGACGGCACGACGACGTTGGCTGTGTCATTGGGCGGCGGTGAAGTGCGCAGCATCTATTTCACCGATGGCGTGCCGAATTCCAGCAGTTCACCTGCCAAGATCAGCCATGAAACACGTGGCGACCTGACCGTGATTTTCATCGACCCGGATGAGGTCTACGAAATCCCCACCGCAGCGTTGATACGTCAGTAAGCGTGGGGGCGACCGTCCCAGTTTTCGAAACAACCCGTTGTTTCCAGTGACAACGCATCGAACCTTTCAATCAGGCCCTCTGCGGCCTGATCCAGGGTGATATCGGCTTCGGGCCCGCCCATATCGGTCTGCACCCAGCCCGGGTGATAGATACCTACGGCGATTCCATCATCGCGCAAATCCGTGGCCAGATTGCGTCCCAGACTCAAGGCTGCGGCCTTTGATGCGCGGTAGATATAGCTGCCCCCCGGCGCGCGGGTGTGCGAGGCCATCGTCGATGAAATAATTGCAATCTTTCCCCGTGCGGCCCGCAAGTTCGGCAACAATGCCTGAACGGTTAGAAACACGCCTGTCACGTTGATGGCAAAGCTTTGCGCCCACATGTCGGCGGGATAGCCGTCAATGCTCTGCCCTTTGTCCAGATATACCCCGGCGTTGCAGATCAGCAAATCGACGGGTTGATCTGCCAGATACGTGGCCACGTCGGAATGTTGCGAAGGGTCGGTAACATCCAGAACCACCTGCGCACTGCCATCCCGCGCGGTGCCGGTCAGCTTGTCCCCGCGGGCCCGGTAACTGTCGGCCAGCGTTCGGCCAATGCCACGATTGACCCCCGTAATAACTACATGCACGGCTTAATTTGTCTTTCTGCTGGGAACAAAAGGCAAAGGTGCCACTGGAACCCCATCGTCGATCAGGGCCTGCGCTTCGTCCGGCTTGGCCTCACCATAGATCGCACGCTCGGGCGCATCACCAAGGTGGATTTTGCGCGCTTCGCTGGCAAAATCCTTACCCACATAGTCCGAGTTCTCTTCGACCTTGCGGCGCAGCTCAGCCAGCACCTTTTCAATGTCTGGCGCAGGGGCGGCCACATCTATCGTTTCAGCCTCGGGCATGGGGGCGATGGTCTTTGCCACGGCCTCACGGGCCGGGCGGACACGTGGGGTCATGATAGCCTTTTCAACATCCGCACATCCACACACAGCGCAAGTCACCATGCCCGTGGATGCCAGTTTGTCGTAAGCGGCGGCCGATTGGAACCAACTGTCAAATGTATGGCCGTTGCTGCATTTCAATGCGTATTGAATCATGATCCGTCCAAATGTCGGTTGTCGAATTGATAACCACAGACATGGCAATATCAAGCCCTACCAGAGGCATCTTAGCGCATGATTGGCTCAAGTTTTTGAAACATTTGCCCAAGTTCGGGGAAATTGACGTGAACTGCGGCTTTTTTCGGCACAAACCATTGTCTCTGCCGCTGTTTGAATTCGGGAAAACACGCAGCAACCGATGTCACCAATAACGGAAAGACATCCACAACGCACAATACAGCGCCCTTTTTCTGATGACGTTTTCGATAGCAAAACTGCCCCATTGCCTGCGTGTCGCACTCTCCTCGAATGCCGGCCTCTTCCCACGCCTCCTGGCCTGCGGTCTGAGACGCAGTCAATCCATCAATCAACCACCCTTTAGGAATGATCCAACGGCGTGATTTGCGCGTTGTAATCAACAGCACTTCGGGTTGCCCTTGCTCGACACGATAGCACAAAGCCGCCGATTGCTGCAGCACCGGCAGGTGCCGCGCATTTTCGGAAATATGAGGCGAAAGCCTTGCGTCTATCACGCCGAGCCGCCTTTCATATGGATATTTGCCTGTTTGCCCGCGTTGTTTTGGTTTATTTAGCGGACGCTCAAATCATCAATACCATATGCGGTGAAATTCTCCAAGCCTTTGAAGAAAAATCACATTCGGGCGGCCAGTTTCCGCACCAGTTCATCGTGGGGAATATCGGCATCGACCGCCAAACGGCGCAGGCCGAAATGCACGCGGGCAATCTGCTGGTAATACCGCGTGTAGACATAGTTGGTGCCGCCTCCGGCGATGGCACCCAACACGGGCACGGACTGCGCCGCCAATTTCTGCCCCAACACAACTGACAACCGCGGAGCGACCGCTGCGATCAGTTTTTGCATGGCAGGTCCTGTCAAGGTCAACCTGACCGAGAAGAACCCCAGATCGGCGCCGTCGTCATTGGACAAAGGCCCGGCGGCGGACAGGACACGCACGCAATCAAATTTCACACCATCTTCCGACGGATCAAACCCTTCGCGCGCAGCCGCACCCTGTATGGCACGCAGCAGCATCGCGGTCGTCGCAGGTAGTTCCATCAAAGCAGTGGACATGCCGCCCAACCCTCCGGCTGCACCCATGGCCGTTGTTACTGCGGTATTGACCCAGGGATGCTGGTCCGGAACAGCCCGTCGTGACCCTTCGGCGGCTCGCATCGCCAGCCACAGGGCCTGTTCCGTCGCGCCCGTCAGGCCCTGCCTGATCGGTTCTGGCAATTGCTCCAACAAGGATTCCGCCGAACCACCCAAATTATTCAACAGCTTGACGCCCGGCCCTCCGGCCGTTCGGTAATACCTAGCCAATCGGTCCAGTTCCGCCTCGGCATCCAGCTTTTCAACAAGAACCACGTCCTGCATAAAAACCCTCCTGCCCATAAGACATCGGGGTTTATAGCCAAGGTTTCAATAGTTCAGCGGGTCCAACGGGTGACAAGCCCATCCACTCCGTCCCAAACACCCGAGGATAATTCCAGCCCCAGAATTCGGTCCGGGTTGGTCGGAGGGGGCATTTCAACCCCATTCAGACGGGAAAACCCGAACCGGGCATAATAAGGTGCATCACCAACCAACATGACCCGATCCCAGCCCATCACCCGGCCAGCTTCGATACCTTCGTGGATCAGAAAGCCCCCAAGACCCTCGCCTTGATGGGTCGGGTGTACGGCTACCGGCCCCAGCAGCAAGGCATCGTGATCACCCACGTGCACCGGCCAGAACCGTATGGCCCCAGCCAGAATGCCCTGCCCGTCACGCGCAACCAGAGACAAGCCTGAAACCGGCGGCACATCATCGCGCAGACGATAGGAAGACAGCGCTTCGCGCCCGGGCGCAAAGCACAGGTCATAGAGGGCTTCGACCTCCCACCAATCATCCGGCTCTTCCGGCCTGATCCCGAACTGCTGCACCTCAGCCCTCTTTTCCTTGCTGGCATTCGCCCTAGCACTTCGCTACGCCTTGGGCAAACGCTTGGAGTAGAGATGTTCTATCGACCCGAAGACGGCCACGGTCTGCCGCACAATCCATTCAACGCTGTCATTACCCCCCGTCCGATCGGTTGGATATCCACCCGCAGCCCCGATGGGATCAACAATCTGGCACCTTATTCCTTCTTCAACGGGGTCGCCTACACGCCCCCACAGGTGATGTTCGCTTCAACGGGCACCAAACACGATCAGGACGGTGGCAAGGACAGTGTTTCGAACATCGAAGCAACCGGAGTGTTCTGCGTGAACGTGGTGGCACACGCACACCGCGATGCGATGAACGCCAGTTCCGCAGGCCTGCCCAAACATCACGACGAATTCGAACATGCTGGCCTGACGCCGGTTGAATGCGAAACCATCCCCTGCGCTCGAGTCGAGGGCGTTCCGGCTGCTCTGGAATGCAAATTGACCAAGATTGTCGATCTGCCGGGCGAGGCAAATCGGGTTGTTTTCGGAGAAGTAACCGGTGTCCACCTGCGAGACGATTGTTTGAGGGATGGAATATTCGACGTGACGACCTTCAACCCGCTCGCCCGGCTTGGATATCGGGACTATTCAGTCGTAACCGAGTTGTTCTCGCTTAGTCGCCCAGACGATTAGGAATTACAGGGGGGGCGCTGCCCCGCCGCCCTTTGGGTGCCTCCCCCGAGATATTTTCAGCCAGATGAACCAGGGGATCCTGTATTCATCTGGTCACAAATACCTCGGAGCGCGAGGCAGAGCCTCGCAAAATACTCAGTGGCCGCCCAGAATGCCGGTGCGAACAGAATAATCCACCGCCAGTTGGTAATCGGGGTCATCATCGCTGTCGACCATCAGATGCCCTGCTTTGTTCAGCAGCTTGTGGCAATCGCGGCTGAGGTGGCGCAGCATGACGCGTTTGCCTGCGGCCTCGTATTTCGAAGCGACGTTTTCGATGGCCTGCAAGGCCGACTGGTCGACAACCCGGCTTTCTGCAAAATCCACGATCACCGTGTCAGGATCGCTTGGCACATCGAACAACTCGACAAAACCCTCGGAGGAACCAAAGAACAGAGGCCCTTGGATTTCGTAGACTTTTGCGCCTTTTTCGGTTTCCGATTCACGCGTGATGGCATGGATACGCTTGGCGTTGTTCCACGCATAGGCCAGCGCGGAGACGATGACACCAACCACAACCGCGACCGCGAGGTCTTCCATCACCGTCACCACAGTCACCAGAACGATAACGAATGCGTCCGTCAATGGCACCTTGCGCATGATCTTGAACGAGTTCCAGGCGAATGTACCGATCACCACCATAAACATCACCCCAACCAGTGCGGCCAGCGGGATTTGCTCGATCAGCGGTGAGGCAAACAAGATGAACACCAGCAGGAACAGCGCCGCCGCGATACCGGCGATACGGGTCCGGCCACCGGACTTTACGTTGATCATCGACTGACCAATCATTGCGCAGCCGCCCATGCCACCGAAGAAACCGGTGGCGACGTTAGCAACGCCTTGCGCGATGCATTCCTGCGAAGCCCCGCCGCGCTTACCGGTGATCTCTCCAACAAGGTTCAACGTCAGCAGGGATTCGATCAGGCCGATTGCGGCTAGAATGACGGCATAGGGCAGGATGATTTCAAAAGTTTCCCAGGTCAGCGGCACCATCGGGATGTGGAACGGCGGCAAACCTCCCTCGATAGACGCCAGGTCACCGACGCGAGGCACGTCCAAACCAAAGCCAATCACCAGCGCGGCAACGACAAAAATACCGGCTAACGGCGCAGGAATGATGCGCGTGATACGCGGCATGACCCAGATCACCGCCATGGTCAGAGCGACCAGGCCCAGCATCGTGTAAAGCTGCAGACCCGAAAGCCATTCGCCGCCACCGACGCCATGGCCGGTGTTTTCCATGGTGCCAGGCACTTTGAACTGACCCAACTGCGCAAGAAAAATCACGATAGCCAGACCATTCACAAAGCCCAGCATCACCGGATGCGGCACCAGCCGGATGAACCGGCCCCAATGCATGGCCCCGGCGATCACTTGCAGGATACCCATCAACACCACGGTCGCGAACAGGTATTCAACCCCGTGTTGGGCCACTAGCGCCACCATCACAACGGCCAACGCCCCGGTCGCGCCCGAAATCATGCCCGGACGGCCACCGATCAGCGCCGTGATCAGACCGACCATAAAGGCCGCGTACAGACCAACCAGCGGATGCACCCCGGCAACAAAGGCAAAGGCCACTGCTTCGGGCACCAACGCCAGCGCCACAGTCAGACCGGACAGCAGTTCGATCCGCAGGCGCGAGGCAGTCAGCCCTTCGTCCGGCACCCAACGAAGATCGGGTTTAGCTATACGATTGGCAAAGCTTGCCAGCATGGCTCGGGGCATGGGACGGTCCTGTTGGTATTTTGGGTTCGCGCGAAAGGGGTCTTTTAGCGGTCAATCCCCGCAGGAGATACCGCGCCAGGTGGGACCCAGATATGCAACAGACGCATACCGCGCCTTCAGCCAACACAAACCGTTGAACCCACTTGCCAAATCCTCCGCTGCCCCTCAGACAGTCTGCATCGTTTTTTTTCATTCGGAGCGCAGCCATGACCCAGACGAAAATCGCAATCATCGGCGGATCAGGTATCTACGATATCGACGGGCTGGAAAAGGCGGAATGGGTTACGGTTGAAACGCCGTGGGGTGCACCTTCGGACCAGATTCTGACGGGGGCTTTGAATGGGGTCGAAATGGCCTTCCTGCCCCGTCACGGGCGTGGCCACGTTCATTCACCGACCGAGGTGCCCTATCGCGCCAATATCGATGCGCTGAAACGGCTGGGGGTTACGGACGTGATCTCGGTTTCCGCCTGCGGGTCGTTTCGCGAGCATATGGCGCCGGGGGATTTCGTCATTGTCGACCAGTTCATTGACCGGACATTTGCGCGCGAGAAGAGCTTTTTCGGCACTGGTTGCGTCGCCCATGTCAGCGTGGCGCATCCCACCTGCCCGCGCCTGTCGGACGCTTGTGAGAGCGCAGGCAAGGCGGCAGGTATTACCATCCATCGCGGTGGCACCTATCTGGCGATGGAGGGGCCGCAGTTCTCATCTCTGGCCGAATCCAAGATGTATCGCGAGCATTGGGGATGTGACGTGATTGGCATGACTAACATGCCCGAGGCGAAACTCGCCCGCGAAGCCGAACTTTGTTATGCCTCGATCGCCATGGTGACCGACTATGACAGCTGGCACCCGGATCACGGCGAGGTCGACGTAACCGCCATTATCGCCACCCTAACCGGGAATGCGGAAAAAGGCCGGGCGCTGGTCAAGGGCCTGCCCGATCTGTTGGGGGCTGAACGCGCGCCCTGCCCGCATGGCTGCGATCGGGCATTGGAGTTTGCGATCCTCACTGCGCCCGAAAAACGCGATCCGGCGTTACTGGCCAAGCTGGATGCGGTCGCAGGCCGGATTCTTTAAACCACGCTACTGCGCAAGGGTCTGCTGCACCTCGTCCCACAAGCCATACGACCAGAGGTCGTTGTGGGTGCCGTTGGGGATGACATGAAGTTTGGCGGTGTCGCCCGACATCGCCGCCAGCGCTTGGCCGTGATGCACCGGAACGGTTTCATCCTCGGTTCCGTGGAAGATCAGCGTTGGCACCGTAACATCGCCGATAAAGTCACGGGTTGCGAACTGATCCTTCATCAAGGCCGAAACCGGCAGAAACGGATAGCGCTCGGCCGCGACATCCACAGTCGCGGTGAAGGGGGCCTCTAGCACCAGTAACTGCGCATTCGGACGCTGTTGGGCGACAGCAGCCGCCACGCCGGTGCCAAGGCTTTGACCGTGCAGGACGACGGCTGCACCCTCAGAGTCCAGTTGGTCAAACATGTGAATCCCATCTGAGATCAGCGCCAGTTCCGAGGGCTCGCCGCCACTGCCTGGAAAACCGCGATAACTGGGGGCGAGCAGGCCAAAACCACTGTTCAGGATTTCCCGCAGCCGGTCGGCCCGGTCACCCAGATTGCCGCTTTGACCGTGGAAAAAAAGAACGGTCGGCGCATCTTCAGTGGCCGGTGGCGCGGACCACGCCGTCAGCACAACCCCGTCGGACATGGGCAGAGAGATCACGTCGACATCGGCCAGCCCAACCTCATTGGGGGCGGGCAATTCTCCGGACGGTTTGTATAGCAGCTCATCCTGATTAGCGTACATGTACCCCACGATCCCGGCGTAAATCACGACGCTAATCAGGATCAGAAGGATCAGCACACGTTTCAACCGCCCGTCGTTTGAGCGGGACATGTCCTTGAACGCTTTTGTATAGTCGGGATGTGTCTGCGTCACCTTCGCCTCCGATCCTTTGATATGCCCTAGGTTGTAGGGCCAGACCGGCGTTTCAAGGACGGTACGCACGCTTTAACGCAATCTTTAACTTACTCAACCCGGGTACATTGTGACCGTTGGGGGTGGTAAGGACACCCAGACCCTCGCAAATTGTTTATTTCAAACACGCCACTGAACCGCATTTGTGCCAAAAATTCATTTCAGTACGCCCCAAACAGAGGAGCACCATGAAACGACTCGAAGCCCTAGACGCCGCCCGCTTTTTTGCTTTCTGCGGCATGGTGCTGGTGAACTTCCGCATCGCGGCGCAAGTTGCGCCGGGCCAAGACTGGGCGTCAAACCTTGTCGACGCATTGGAGGGGAGGGCCGCCGCACTGTTCGTCATTCTGGCCGGTGTAGGATTGGGTCTGTCGAGCATCCCCGCTGGTGTGCTGCTGCGGCGCGCGGCCTTTCTGTTCGTTCTCGGCCTGATCAACATGACCGTGTTCGACGCTGACATTCTGCATTTCTACGCATTGTATTTTGTGGTGGGGGCTGTGTTTCTTTCGGCCTCGGGACGTTTGTTGTGGCTGAGGGCGTTGGGGATTGTTGCGCTGGCCGTTTTGGCCAACCTTATCTTTGACTATGAGCGGGGCTGGGATTGGTCCACGCTCAGCTATACCGACCTCTGGACCCTGCCCGGCTTTTTACGAAATGCAATTTTCAACGGTTGGCACCCGGTTTTACCTTGGGCTGCTTTCCTGCTGATCGGCATGGCCATCGGGCGATCACAGCTTCGAACGATCTGCATTCAACACCGCCTGATCATGTGGGGATTTGGCGCTGCCGTGTTGGCTCTTATTCCACAAAGGTTGATGTCCGAACCGGAATTGGTTGCCTATCTAGGCACTGCGTCGATTCCGCCAGGGCCGTTCTATATCCTGGCCAGCACCGGATCGGCGTGCGTGGTGATCGGACTGTTGCTGAAGCTATGGCCGAAGATCGAAAAACTGCGCTTTGGCTCTGCCCTGACCGCTCCGGGACGGCAGAGCCTGACCCTATATGTGGCGCATATCCTGATCGGGATGGGATTGCTGGAGGAGCTTGGTTTGCTAAATGGCACACTCAAACCAACACAGATCGTGGTTTACGCGCTCGGGTTCTGCGCTTTGTCCTCGGGTTTTGCCCTATTGTGGTTCCGCCGGTTCAAGCGCGGCCCACTTGAGGCATTGATGCGTCGCGTCACCGAGCCACGAAAGGCTTGACCTCACCGTCGCGGCGGGGCTTGGTGAGGGCGAAACCAAACGGGTAACCCCATGTCTTTTGAACTTTGGCTGGCTTTCGTGGCCGCATCGACCGCCTTGCTGCTTATCCCCGGCCCGACTGTGTTGCTGGTGCTTAGCTATGCCTTATCAAAAGGGCGCAGCGTCGCCGTGGCCTCGGCCACAGGGGTGGCGTTAGGGGATCTGGTTGCAATGACCGCTTCGCTACTGGGGCTGGGGGCGCTGGTGCTGGCCTCGGCTACTTTGTTTTCTGTGCTGAAATGGGTGGGTGCGGCCTATCTTGTGTGGCTGGGAATCAAGCTGCTGCGTAGCGCGCCCTCGGGCGGGTTAGAGGCGCCAGCGACCGGGCGAAACGTCACCGCACAAAGTGTCTTTGGCCATGCCGCCGCCGTTACGGCGCTGAACCCGAAATCCATTGCCTTTTTCATCGCCTTCGTACCGCAATTCCTGCGTCCGGCGGACCCATTGGGCCCGCAATTCGCTATCCTGATCGCGACTTTCGTGGGTCTGGCCTGGCTGAACGCGCTGGCCTATGCGCTGTTGGCTGACCGGCTGCGCCGGATGATCGGACGCACCGGGGTAATCACTGCGATGACCCGGTTCGGAGGGCTGACTTTGATTGGAATGGGGGTTGCAACCGCCGTGCTGCGCCGCCCGGCCTGAGGGTTCAGCTCGCTTCGTGTTCTTTCAAGAACCCACGGATAAAACGCCGTATTTCGCGTGCGGCTGATGTATCCAGTTCCCTGCACAATTCAACAAATGCGTCCCGCTCATCCTTGTCCAGGCGCAAGACCAACTGGCTGTTTTTCTTGGCAGATACCTTGCTGTCCATCTTTCCCGCACACCCTGTTCAATGCCTAAATCCACAAGCGATACACTGCATATACAATGCATAGCAATTTCAGGTACCGGCGACCTACCAACAAAACGGAGTTTTGGCAATCAACCTTCCCGCGACTCAGGCATTCCATTTACCAGTCCGGCGCGTCCATCGTTGTCACCCACCGCACAGCATCGCTATTTCGTATTATCAAAGCTCAATTCCGCTCCCTGTCGGGAAGTCCGCGATAATCTTTCCTTGCAAGGCTGTCCCCAATGGGCCAAATACGCCCGCGTGTTTTGACGTCAGAGGGATTGGCAATGTCCAGAAACAAGTCGGTCAAGGATTACATCCGAACCATCGTCGATTTCCCGCATGAGGGGATCATGTTCCGCGATGTCACCACCCTGTTTGCCGACCCGCGCGGGTTCCGCATGGCGATTGACCAGATGTTGCATCCTTATGCGGGTGAGCGCATCGACAAGGTCGTGGGTCTTGAGGCGCGCGGCTTCATTCTGGGCGGTGCGATTGCCCACCAGTTGAGCGTTGGTTTCGTGCCGATCCGCAAAAAGGGCAAACTGCCGGGCACCACGATCAGCCAGGACTACAAACTGGAATATGGCGAGGCGATCGTCGAAATTCACGATGACGCCATCCAGCCCGGTGAGAAGATCCTGGTCGTTGATGATCTTCTGGCCACCGGAGGCACCGCTGCGGCCGGGATCAAGCTGATCGAACGGCTGGGGGGTGAGATCGTGTCATGCTCGTTCATTGTCGACCTGCCGGAACTGGGCGGCAGCAAGGCGTTGGAAGACATGGGTATGGATGTGCACGTTCTGTGCGAATTCGAAGGTTTGTAAGCGCCTTTCATTCAATATTCATTCCAAGGGCGAGGCGCGGAAAGCGGTACGATCAATCCGCCCTAAAAACCGCACCCGGATTCATGATCCCCTGCGGGTCCAGCGCAGCTTTGATGGCACGCATTGCAGACAGCTTTGTCGCGTCGCCATAGTGCTCAAGATCATCGGCTTTCAGACGTCCCACCCCATGCTCGGCACTGACCGAGCCACCAAAGGCCTCCACCAGATCATGCACAGCGTGTTTGACGGCCTGTCTCTCGTCATCAAACTCCGAACGGCTGTGGCCCAAGGGCGGGAACACGTTGTAGTGCAGATTGCCATCACCAACGTGACCAAAACAGTTGATGCGGAACAACCCAAGCGCGGCCACGACCTCGGCCCCGCGTTGAATGAATTCGGGAATTCGGGATATCGGGACCGAGATATCGTGACTGGACACCGACCCGATCAGCCGGTTGGCCTCGGGGATACGCTCGCGCACGGCCCATAGGTCCATACGCTGCGCCTCGCTTTGCGCAATAACCGCCTCCCCGACGAGGCCAGCTTTGTCCGCTTTGATATACAGCGTTTCCAGCGCGTCAGCAGCCGAGTGCCCCGCAAACAATCCAAGTTCGATCAGAACGCACCATTCGGGCTGTGTTGCAAATGGCTGGCGCACATCTGGCAAAACCTCGGTCAGGAATTGCAGCCCCTGCTTGTGGATCAGCTCAAAGGTGCTGACCGCTTCACCCAGTTGGTCGTGGGCCAATGATAGTAAATCGATCGCCGCTTGGGGCGAAGCGACCTGAAGCATCGCGGTTCCGACCGCTTCGGGCCGCGGAGAAAGTTTCAACGAGGCGGCGGTGATGATCCCCAATGTACCCTCCGCACCTATCAGAAGGTTACGAAGATCATAGCCGGTGTTGTCCTTCCGCAACCGGCTGAGCCCGTGCCAGATTTCACCGCTAGGCAGAACCGCCTCAAGCCCCAAACAAAGGTCGCGCGCATTGCCATAGCGCAACACGTTGACCCCACCCGCATTAGTGGCAAGGTTGCCCCCGATCCGGCACGATCCCTGCGCTGCAAGAGCCAGAGGGAATAACCGGTTCGCCTCTTCCGCGGCGGTTTGTACGTCAGCCAGAATGGCACCTGCCTCGGCAATCAGAATGTTTTCGGTCGGGTAAACCGCCCGTATCGCAGTCATCCTCTCTAACGAGATCAAGAGGGGCGCTGGCCCGTCCGGCATTACCTGTCCGCCTACCAGCCCTGTGCCACCACTGTAAGGCACTACCGGTACCCGCTTATCCAAGGCCAATCGCACCAGCGCTGCTACTTCATCAACCGTTCGCGGTAAGGCCAACAAACCGGCATGTCCGGTAAAACGCCCCCGTGGCTCTTCCAGATAGCGTTCCGTGACCGGGCGCAAAATATCTTCACCCAGATCAGCCCGGATCAGACGGGCCAGGTTCTCATCGGCAGGATTCAGTGTCATGCCACCTCATTGCCGAAGCGAACGCGCCCGGACAAGCCCTATTCTAGTTCGATCAGATACTGAGGCTCCAGCACAACCACTGTTGGCTGACTTGGCAGAGTACGCAGCGACACGGTGATTTCGGTCGCTCCCTTGCGTTCAACCGGAAAATCATTGCGGATATCGACCAGGAACCGGTCCAGCGAAAAGCCCGAGAACCAGTGCATCGGAATGATAACAGAACTCTTCAGCCGCTTGAGGACCGAAATCATCTCGGGCAGAGGCATCGTCGTTCCCCCATCCACCGCCGCCATGACAACATCCAGCCGTCCTAGTGCGGCGAATTGTTCATCGGATGGTATATGGTGCAAATGGCCCAGATGGCCGATGCACAGCCCTTCCACCTCGAACACAAAGATCGAATTGCCGCGCTCTTCCACGCCGCCATACGCAGATCGGATATCGGTCGAGACATTGCGTACCAGCATCTCGCCCAGATCAAGGTAATGATCGATACCCTGCCCAAACTCGCCCCACCCCGGCAACACATGCGGGATTGCAGGATCGGGATGAGCGGTCCAATGAGTACTGTGCGCATGGTTCATGGTGACCACATCCGGGATCAAATCGGCACTACCAATAAAGCCGGTGAAATCCGTCACTGCGTTCAACCCGCCCTGCGTCTGGATCAGGAAAGAGGCATGGGCGATATAGCTGATCCGCACGGAAAATTCCGGGATCGGGTCCTGCCACGCCGCCTTGTGAATATACTCGATCCCCGGCGCGGCATCCGCGATGGCGATACAATGGCTCGGCCGCCGCTCCTGCGCCACAGCCCCGCCCGAGATCACCATCAATACCGCAACAATCCAGCGCATGGGGCAAGTGTAGCGCAGAACGCCAACAAGTCATGCCCCTTGTTCATCTGGCCAAAAATATCTCGGGGTAGGCGCGGCTGGCCGCGCCGGGGGCAAAGCCCCTAGCCCGCGTCCGTCTTGCCGCGCCGATCCGACCGCAGGCTGGCATACAGGACATGCGTCCGCCACCGCCCGTTGATCTGCAGATAAGACTGCGCCACGCCCTCATATTTAAAGCCCGAGCTTTCCAGCAACCCGCGCGAGGGCTTGTTTTCGGGCAGGCACGCGGCCTCGATCCGGCTCAGATCCAGGCGGGTGAAGGCATAATGGACAATCGCGCCTATCGCCTCGCGCATATACCCGTTGCGGGCAAAGGTTTGACCGGTCCAATATCCCAGCGTCCCAGCCTGCGCCGGGCCGCGGCGCACGTTGTCCAGCGTGATCGCCCCCAGAAGCACATCATCGGATCGACGGAATAGGAACAAAGGAATCGCTGTGCCACTGGCCACTGAACGCTGCGCCCAGTAGACGCGATTGGTGAAAGATTTGCGCGTCAGATGATCTTTAGCCCAGATCGGCTCCCACGGGGTAAGGAATTCTTGGGACGCTCGCCGCAGCGCCGCCCAATCGTTGAAATCAGAGTGAACGGGCGGGCGCAGGCTTAGGCGCTCGGTCTCGAGTTTCAGCTTGCGTCTGCCCAACAGCATCACGCCGCACGCCTCTCCTGCAATTCTGCCAGCGTGGGCGCGGCGGAAACTGGACCGTAGAGCGCCAAGGCCGCCGGCGCCTGAAGCGCCATCTTTTCCGCAAACGCACGAACATCCCCGGTGCTGACCGCATCGATCTTGGCGACCGTATCCTCAAGCGACGGCACCCGGTCCCAAATCTGAACCAGACGCGCCAGACGTTCCGCCCGGTTTGATGGGCTTTCCAGCCCCATCAGCATCCCGGCTTTCATCTGTGCGCGGGCGCGGGCAACCTCTTCGGCGCTCATGTCTTCGGCGGCACGCTTCATCTCATCGATGGTAATCGTGGCCAGCTCTGCGACCTGATCCGCCGAAGTGCCTGCGTAGATCGTTGTTGTTCCGGTATCAGCATAGGCCCCGGTCTGCGCAAAGATCGTGTAGCATAGGCCACGTATCTCGCGCACCTCCTGAAACAGGCGCGAGGACATGCCGCCACCCAAAGCGGTGGAGTAAATCTGTGCCGTATAGATCTCATCGTCGCGGTAACCGGGGCTTTCCAGCGCGAGTGCGAAATGGGCTTGTTCCAGCTCTTTCTCTTGTCGCGCTTCGCCACCGGTGAAGCGGGCCGTTTCAGGAACCAGCCCTTTACGCGGTTGAAGATGGCCAAACATCTCTTCGGCCATTTTCATCAGCGCGTCGTGATCCACCGCGCCCGCGGCAGACAAGATCATCTGTTCCGGCCCGTAGTGCTCAGCGACAAAACCCGACAAGTCCTCGCGCGAGAAGGCGCTGACCCGCTCAGTCGGGCCCAGAATGGTGCGACCCAGCGGTTGATCGTGATAGCTCTGCTCTTGCAACCAGTCAAAAATCACGTCGTCCGGCGTGTCATAAGCCTGGCCGATCTCTTGCAGGATCACGCCGCGCTCGACCTCGATCTCGCGCGGGTCAAAGACAGGGTTCAGAACGATGTCACCAATCACGTCCATCGCCAGCGCCACATCGTCTTTCAGAACGCGTGCGTAATAGGCCGTCACCTCGCGCGAGGTATAGGCGTTGATATACCCGCCCACATCCTCGATCGCTTCGGCGATCTGCAGCGCAGACCTGCGCTCAGTTCCCTTGAACGCCATATGTTCAAGGAAATGGGCAATACCGTTCTGCTCGATCCGTTCATGCCGCCCACCGGCGGTTACCCAAATGCCGATGGCCGCCGATTGCAGCCCCGGCATATGTTCACTGACGATACGAAAGCCGTTCTTCAGTTGGTCTTGTCTGACAGTCACTCAGCAATTTGCCTTTTGATATGATCCTCAATGGCACCCAGATCATTGGCGATGCGGGTCACCCGTTCCGGACGTTCATACAGATCAGACATGCGAGAGGGAAGAGGCGGATGTACGTCACTCGCCTTCTCAACCGCCGCCGGGAATTTCGCTGGGTGCGCAGTAGCCAAAGTGATCATCGGAACGTCAGCCACACGGTGATCTTCGGCGACCTTGATACCGACCGCGGTGTGCGGGCAAACCAGCTCGGCGCTGTGGGCCAATGTGGATTTGATGGTGGCCAGTGTTTCATCCTCGGACACCCGGCCCGAGTCGAAATTCTCGCGCAGTGCTTCCATCGCGCCCTGACTGACGTTGAAGCCGCCATTCTTCAGCTCATCCATCAACTGCGATACAGCGCTGCCATCCTCGCCATAGGCATAGTACAGCGCACGTTCAAAGTTCGAGCTGACCTGAATATCCATTGACGGGCTGATCGAGGGAATGGTGTCGCCCTTGAAGTACCCCAGCCCCGAAAGGCAGCGATGCAGAATGTCGTTTTGGTTTGTGGCCACAACCAACCGATCAATGGGCAGCCCCATGCACTTGGCGATATAACCGGCAAAGATGTCACCGAAATTGCCGGTAGGCACGGTGAAGCTGACCTTGCGATACGGTGCCCCCAGGCTGGCCGCAGCCGAGAAATAGTAGACCACCTGCGCCAACACGCGGGCAAAGTTGATCGAGTTCACGCCCGCCAGTTTCACCCCATCGCGAAATTCGAAATCGTTGAACATGTCCTTTACGGCAGCCTGACAATCGTCAAAGTCGCCATCAACGGCCAATGCATGCACATTGCTGTCTGCCGGCGTGGTCATTTGGCGGCGTTGCACCTCGGACACACGACCATGGGGGAACAGAATGAACACGTCCACGGCATCCAGCCCCCGGAACGCCTCAATCGCGGCCGAGCCCGTATCGCCGCTGGTTGCGCCCACGATGGTCACACGTTCACCGCGCCGCTTCAGGGCCACCTGGAACAGTTGCCCGATCAGTTGCATGGCAAAGTCTTTGAACGCCAGTGTCGGACCGTGGAACAACTCCAGTAGGAAGTGGTTTTCGTTCAGCTGCTTCAGTGGCGCACGGGCATCATGACCAAAGCCTTCATAGGCGCGGGCGATGATCGCCTTGAACTCATCCTCGGCAAAGGACCCGCTGACATAGGGCCACATCACGCTGAACGCGATTTCCTCATAGGGCAACCCTGCCAATGCTGCGATCTCTTCCTGGCTCATCACCGGAATTTCGGCAGGCAGGTACAGGCCACCATCGCGGGCCAGCCCGGTCAGCATCGCCTCTTCAAAGGTCAGTTCAGGCGCTTGGCCACGGGTCGAGATGTATTTCATTGCTCTTCACTTTCAGAAGGGGCGCGATTGCGCCACAGGAAATAACCGGTCATCGCGGCCCAGACCAGAGCCAGACCAAACCATGTGATTGCATATTGCAGGTGGTCATTGGGAATACCCGCAGTGTCGACAGGCAGGGACGTCACGCCCGGGTCAGTTTGTGAACGGGCGATAAGAAGCACCGGTTCAGCCCCCAAAGCAGCGGCCAGATTGGGCACGTCGCGGGCAAACCAGATATTGCTTTCCATGTCCGGTTCGGGTGTGTACCCGTCGACCTCATCGGGCCAATGCAGATTACCCGTTACCTCCATCTGACCCACCTGCCGTTCAGCCTGCTTGGCAGTGGTCGGAACAAACCCCCGGTCTACAAGAATTGTTCGGTCTTCAGTGCTGAAACGCTGAATAATGCGGTAACCTGCGCCAACAAGTTTGACCGAAACCAGAACATGGATTTCCCCGGGCTCCATCTCACCAGAAATCGTTACCGGCAAGTACTTGTCATCCTCAGGAGAAACGCTGTCGGGTAAGGCAACCGGTGCTGCCGTGATGCGAGTATCAATCTCGGACAGAACACCCTGTTTCCATGTCAGTCGCTGCATCTGCCAGAAGCCCAGAGACAACAGGATCGCCAAACCGGCAATACCAAATATCAGCAGGAACAGGATGCGGCGCATATCGGGACCAGATTTCGTTACCTAAAGGCTCGGGTTGAACCGGCGCCTTGTTAAGGGTGCCACGTGCAAGATTGCAACCACGCAATTGTATCGGGCGCAATCTTGCACCTCGGATAGAGAAAAAGCCGCCCCTTGGGGCGGCTTTTGCAATTGGATCGCCTGACCGGCGTTAAATCAGCGGAGCCTGACCCCAGATGTAGACAGCGAAGAACAGGAACAGCCAGACGACATCCACAAAGTGCCAGTACCAGGCTGCCGCTTCAAACCCGACGTGTTTTTCAGGGGTAAAGTCACCGCGTAGCGCCCGGATCAGGCAGACCGACAGGAAGATGGTACCGATGATCACGTGGAAACCGTGGAACCCGGTGGCCATGAAGAAGTTCGAATAGAACTGATCGTCGCCGAATTTCCAGCCTTCGTGCGCCAGCAATTCATAATATTCAAAGCCCTGCAGGGCGGTAAATGCGATACCCAGTACGATACCGATAGCCAGACCGTTGATCAGCGCCTTGCGGTCATTGTCATGCACCAGCGCGTGGTGCGCCCAAGTGATCGCACAGCCCGACAGCAACAGAACCAGCGTGTTGATCAGCGGCAGGTGGAAGGGGTCAACCGCGTGAATATCCGGCTGGATGTACTCGGTGCCAGCATAGTCGTACATCGGATACATGCGGTGTTTGAAGAACGACCAGAACCAGGCAAAGAAGAACATCACCTCGGACATCACGAACAGGATGAAACCATAACGCAGACCGATGCGTACCACCGGTGTGTGATCACCGGCGCGGCTTTCGGCCACAACCTCGGACCACCAGGCGAACATGGTGTAAAGCACACCAACCAGTCCCATCCAGAAAACGAATGGCGTTTTGTCGTGCATCCACAGAACAGCACCTAGGAGCATGACAAAGCCGCTCACTGCGCCGATCAGCGGCCAGATCGACGGGGCCAGAATGTGATAATCATGGTTTTTTGCGTGTGCCATCAGCGTCCCTCACCTACAGGCGTTAGTTCGTGTTTGTATCTGCCTGCTCATCCAGGGCTGCGTAGCCCTCGGGCAGGTCTATTTCGTAGAATGTATACGACAGAGTAATCGTATGCACATACTTGGCTTCCAGATCCTCGACGATTTCCGGGTCGACGAAGAAGGTTACCGGCATCTGTACCCGCTCACCGGGTTGCAGCACCTGCTCTTCAAAACAGAAACAGGCGATTTTCTGAAAATACCCACCGGCCGAATACGGCGCGACGTTGTAAGACGCCTGCCCGGCAATCGGACGGTCGGTCGGGTTGTGGGCTTCGTAAAAGGCCAATCCGGTCTCACCGATGCGCACTTCCATCTCACGCTCGACCGGTTTGAACTCCCACGCCATGCCTTTGGCTTTCGACGCGTCAAAGCGGACAGTGACCTTGCGGTCCAGAATATCCTCGGGCGCAGTTTCGGCCACACCAACCGTACCGCCAAAACCAGTGACCCGGCAGAACCAGTCGTAAAACGGCACCGCCGCCCAGGCCAAACCGCCCATCAGCACGACCACACTGACCGTCTGGATCACTGTTTTTTGCGGACCGGACAAGGCCATCAGTTCTGAACCTCTTGTGTCGGCTGACCCAGGCCAGTGCCCGAGACTTTTACGATCGTTAGCCCAAAGATGATCACAATGAAGGCAGCCAGCGTCAGACCCACCCCCAGATTGCGGTTGAACCGGCGCTGGTGCAGTTCATGGCTTTTGCGCAGACTCATGACCAACCTCCCAATCCATAGGGTTTCAACAACGCCTCAGCCAGAACCGCGCCGAAGTGCAGGAACAGGTAGAGCAGCGACAGCTTAAAGAATGAGCGCTCGACCTTGAAGTTATCTGCCTCTGAGTCATCCTCTGTGCGGCGCGAGATCTGCCACGCTCCGCGCAGGAACAGGGCGTTCATCACAACAGCAACGGTCAGATAGATCGGGCCACCGATGCCCGAGAAGGACGTGCCAACCGCCAGCAGCGCCAGCAGTACGGTGTAAACAAGAATGTGCCAGCGCGTCGCGCGGCGGCCGTGTGTCACGGTCAGCATCGGCACACCCGCATCGTCGTAATCCGAGCGCATGAACAGCGCCAGAGCCCAGAAATGCGGTGGAGTCCACATGAAGGTCAAGGCAAACATCAGCCACGGCTCAAGCGTCATCGACCCCGTGGCCGCGACCCAACCGATTACCGGAGGGAAAGCCCCTGCCGCACCACCGACCACGATGTTCTGCGGCGTCGAACGCTTTAGCCACATCGTGTAGACCACGACATAGAAAAAGATGGTGAAACCCAGGAAGGCTCCGGCAAACCAGTTCGTTGCCAGACCCAGCATGATCACCGACAGGCCAGACAGCGCCAGCCCAATGGCCATGGCCTCGCCCGCCTCGACCTTGCCGGACGGAATCGGACGGCCTTTGGTGCGCTTCATCACCTTGTCAATGTCAGCGTCCCACCACATGTTCAGCGCACCCGAGGCACCACCACCGATGGCAATGAACAAGATGGCGCAGAAGCCGACAAAGGGATGGACCGGCACAGGCGCCGCCAGCAGACCGACAAGCGCCGTGAACACCACCAACGACATGACCCGCGGCTTCAGCAGGGCGAAATAATCGCCACAGCTGGCCTCGTCCACGCGGGTCTGCGCGGTCACGGTGCTGGCATTGAAGCTTGCGTCGCTCATGTCGGGTCCTTTTGGGGCGAAAGCTGCGCGATCACCGCGCAGCCTGCATCATGTATTCATCCGGCCAATGCCCGGATCAGTTCGAGGCAACCTGATAGGCCGCAGGCTGGCCTGCATACTCTTCCAAAGCGCCTTGCAGCCATTGCTCATAGGCTTCTTCGCTGACAACCTTGACGGTGATCGGCATGTAAGCGTGGTCCTTTCCGCACAGTTCGGAACACTGACCGAAATAGATGCCTTCCTTGTCAGCCTGGAACCACAGCTCGGCCAGACGACCCGGTACGCCGTCCTGCTTCACGCCAAAGGACGGGATGGTCCAAGAGTGGATCACGTCCGACGCAGTCACCTGCATGACGATGATCTTACCGACCGGCACAACAACGGCCGTATCGGTGGCCAGCAGCCACTCATCATCGCTGTAACCGGAATCGGCCAGCTTAGCGCGCATCGCATCATCCAGAACGAACGGCGTTACGTCGGCATCCGCCGGGCGGGCACCTTCGTCCAGAGTTGCGGGGTGACCCAGCAGATAGCTGTCGAACGCAAAATCGTGATCAACATATTCGTAGGTCCAGTACCACTGGTTGCCCACCACCTTGATTACCACGTCACCTTCGGGAATTTCCTGCTGTTTGAACAGAACCGGAAGTGAGAACGCACCGATAAAGACCAGAACCAGGATCGGCCCCAGGGTCCAAGCAATTTCAACCGGGGTATAGTGCGAGAATCGCGCCGGTGTCGGGTTTGCGCGCTGATTGTAACGCATGATGCAGTAGACCAGCAGGCCCGCGACCAGCAGACAGATGACGGTGATGATCACCAGAATCATCGCGTCCAGTCTGTGAATCCCCACGGCAAGGTCTGTAGCTGCAGGCTGGAAATTTACACCGCCGGCAACCGGCTTGCCAATAATCTCAAGCTCCTGAGCCATGGCGGGAAGGCTGGAGAGGGCTGTTGCAAGCCCGGAAAGCATCAAAGCGTTCTTCATTTTCTGTCCTGATCGTCTGATCTTAGCTTCTCTGGCGAAAAGGTGTGAATCAGTCGCACCTCTCCCGTTGTCTTTGGCCGCGTTAAAAACCATATTCCGGCGGGTAGATAAAGCAAAATGCTTGCGTCAAACAGACGCTATTTTTGATCTGGATCAAACCGGAAAGGTCCCAACCGATGCCCAACGACCCGTTTCGCCCGTTTGAAACCGTTCTTCCGCAGGACGAAGCGCTTGCGGTTTTGCAGTCCGCCACTGCTGGTGCCGAAGACGGGGAGCTGTTTGTCGAGCGGCGAAAATCCGAGTCTCTGGTCTTTGATGACGGGCGTTTGAAGACGGCGTCCTATGATGCTTCCGAAGGATTCGGCCTGCGTGCTGTGCAAGGTGAGGTGGCGGGCTATGCACATTCCACCGATGTTTCGATCCCGGCGCTGAAACGGGCCGCCGAAACCGCGCGTCTGGCGGTAGGCGATGGTGGTGGCACCTTGGCCGAGGCGCCCCGCGCCACCAACACGCGGCTTTATACGGACGAGGATCCGATCGAATCGGCAAGTTTCCCGGTGAAAATTGAAACCCTGCGCGAAATCGACGCCTTTTCCCGCGACCTCGATCCTCGCGTCGTGCAAGTCAGCGCCACGATCGCCGCCGCTGTGCAAGAGGTCGAGATCCTGCGCCCCGACGGGGTTCTGGTGCGCGATGTGCGTCCGATGACCCGCCTGAACATCTCGGTCATTGTTGAACAGAACGGCCGCCGTGAAAGCGGCTCGGCCGGGGGTGGCGGACGCGTTGGTCTGGATGGCCTCATCGACCCGACAGACTGGCAGGACAAAGCACGCGAGGCGCTGCGGATCGCTTTGGTCAATCTGGACGCCATCCCTGCCCCGGCGGGCGTGATGGAGGTGGCCCTGGGCCCCGGCTGGCCCGGTATCTTGCTGCACGAGGCCATCGGACATGGGCTGGAAGGCGACTTTAATCGCAAGGGCAGCTCGGCCTTCGCGGGCCTGATGGGACAGCAGATCGCGTCAAAAGGCGTCACCGTCGTGGATGACGGCACGATTGCCGACCGACGCGGATCAATCACTGTAGATGACGAAGGCACGCCCAGTTCGCGGACAGTGCTGATCGAGGATGGCGTTCTGACTGGTTATATGCAGGACCGTCAGAATGCGCGTCTGATGAATGTTGCGCCCACCGGAAACGGGCGGCGGCAAAGCTATGCGCACAAGCCCATGCCACGAATGACCAATACGGTGATGTTGGGCGGCAACGCCGATCCTGCTTCGCTTGTGGCCGATATCAAGGACGGTATCTGGGCCGTGGGCTTTGGTGGTGGGCAGGTGGATATCACCAACGGCAAGTTCGTGTTTTCCTGCACCGAGGCGTACCGCGTTGAAAACGGCAAGATTGGTGCCCCGGTCAAGGGTGCAACCCTGATCGGCGACGGACCCTCCGCCCTGAACCGCATCCGGGGATTGGGCAACGATATGGCGCTTGATCCGGGCATGGGCACCTGTGGAAAAGACGGCCAATGGGTGCCGGTAGGTGTCGGCCAGCCAACCGTTCTGATGGACGGCCTGACCGTCGGCGGATCTGCTGCCTGACACAGAATCGGTCACCGGCAAGGTTAACGCCACGTGTGGACAATCAATCGATATTGATGCCTGTCTGAGAATTTCCATCGGGCAGGCATTTTATTTTCCTGTTTGTTATCTGACAGTTACACCAAAAACGCTATCAATTCTGGGAAATTTTCTGAATAATTTGGCAAGATTTACAAGCTGTTAACCCCCTCAGTCGTAAACCAGTTCTGCAATCAGGCGGAGCAACGGATGACCGAAGAGCAGCTTTCTTCCTATCACCCCACACTCCCACCCACCACGGAAGAGGACCGGTTCTCCTGGCTTCGTCTGTTGCGCTCGCGCAAGGTCGGCCCGGCGACGTTTCGTCGGCTGCTGCGCGAACATGGCTCAGCGCAGAATGCGCTGGCCGCGCTGCCTGAAATGGCACGTGCCGCCGGAATTAAAGGGTATGAAATTTGCCCACCTGGCGTGATTGAGGCGGAGCTCAAGGCCGCAAAAGCCGCAAACGCGCGGTTATTGTGCCTTGGGTCCGCTGATTTCCCCACTGCCCTGAACGACTTGTCCGATGCCCCACCGATGCTTTGGGCCATTGGCGACGTATCCGTGTTGCGCAAGCCCTCGATTGCGATGGTCGGTGCGCGCAATTGCTCGTCTTTAGGGGCGCGGATGGCGCGTGGCCTGGCAACCGACCTCGGAAAACAGGGATATGTCGTGGTCTCGGGCCTGGCCCGCGGGATTGACACCTCGGCGCATTTGGCGGCGCTGAATACTGGCACGGTGGCGGTCATGGCCGGCGGTGTGGATGTGATTTATCCTGCGGAAAACACCGATCTGGCAAGGGACATCGACCAATCTGGCCTGCGCCTGTCGGAACAGCCCATGGGCGTGACACCGCAAGCCCGGCACTTTCCCCGTCGTAACCGCATTATCTCCGGCCTGGCACAGGCTGTTGTGGTGGTTGAAGCGGCTGCAAAATCCGGCAGCCTGATCACCGCACGCGACGCGCTGGATCAAGGGCGCGAGGTCCTGGCCGTACCCGGCCACCCATTCGATGCCCGCGCGGCCGGGTGCAACCTGCTGATCCGCGACGGGGCCACTCTGGTGCGGTCCGCCGAAGACGTTATCGAAGCGTTGCCAAAACAACAGCCCGAAATATTTGAGGTCCCAGTTCCCGAAATAGCACCCGAACCGGCCGCGTTGGGTGCCACACTGCATCGCGAAATTCTGGCCCGACTTGGCCCGTCGCCTATCGCCGAGGACCAGTTGATCCGCGACATCGCAGCCACGGCAGGCGAGATTGGTCCGGCGCTGGTTGATCTGGAATTGGACGGGCGCATCCAACGTCAGCCCGGTGGGTTGCTGTCGTTGACGGCCTGAGCAAGCGTCTCACGCCCCGCGCTGATTTTTTGAAGGCTATCGCGCTGAAATCGCCGTAAAATTCACGTATTTAAAGGAACGCATTGACAATTCGCTCTTGCCCTACACATCTTGCACGATCATAGAAGGCGCCCAATCCGTCGAGCGAGGTTTCCCATTAAATGCCTGTTGTTGTTGTAGAATCCCCGGCCAAAGCCAAAACAATCAACAAATACCTTGGCCCTGATTACACTGTCCTGGCATCTTATGGTCATGTTCGCGACCTGCCCCCCAAGGACGGTTCCGTCGACCCCGAGCATGAATTTGAGATGAAATGGGAGGTCGGCAACGACAGCCGTAAACATGTCAAAGCCATCGCCGACGCGCTGAAGGAAGACAATGCCCTGATCCTTGCCACTGACCCCGATCGTGAGGGTGAGGCGATCAGCTGGCACTTGCAAGAGGCGCTGACCAAGCGCCGTTCGATCAAAAAGGATACGCCCGTCAGCCGCGTGACCTTCAACGCCATCACCAAAGACGCGGTGACCGAGGCGATGCAGAACCCGCGTGAGGTCGACATGCCGTTGGTCGAGGCGTATCTGGCCCGCCGCGCGCTGGACTATCTGGTCGGGTTCAACCTGTCTCCGGTTTTGTGGCGTAAACTGCCCGGCGCGAAATCGGCAGGACGTGTGCAATCGGTCTGTCTGCGCCTGATCGTCGAGCGCGAGATGGAGATCGAAGCGTTCAAACCTGTCGAATACTGGTCGGTACGTGCCCTGTTTGAAACGCCACGTGGTCAGACCTATGAGGCACGCTTGGTCACTCTGGCGGGCAAAAAGCTGGACAAGCATGACTTGGCCAATGCCACTCAGGCGGAAATGGCGGTTCAGGCGATCACCAGCCGCGCGCTCAGCGTTACTTCGGTCGAAGCCAAGCCCGCCGCGCGCAACCCCAGCGCACCGTTCATGACCTCGACCTTGCAACAGGAAGCCAGCCGCAAGTTTGGCATGGGTGCCCGCCATGCCATGCAGGTGGCGCAACGGCTGTATGAGGCGGGTTACATCACTTATATGCGGACGGATGGTATCGATATGGCGCCCGAAGCCGTGGCCGCCACCCGCGATGCAATTGCCGACCGGTATGGCGCGGAATATGTGCCGGACAGCCCACGCATGTATAAGAACAAGGCCAAGAATGCACAGGAAGCGCACGAGTGTATCCGCCCAACGGACATGGCGCGGGATGCCAAGGCACTGAAGGTTACGGATGAGGATCAGCGCAAGCTGTATGACTTGATCTGGAAACGAACCATCGCCTGTCAGATGGCTGCTGCGCGATTGGAGCGAACTACAGTTGAGGTAGGCAGCGCCGATGGCCAGGTTGGCCTGCGTGCCACCGGTCAGGTGGTGCTGTTTGACGGCTTCATGCGCGTGTATGAAGAGGGCCGCGATGATGTGGCCGATGACGACGAGAAGCGCTTGCCGCAGATCATGCAGGGTGATCCAGCACCATTTGCCAAGACATCGCTGAAAGATCAGTGCGCCAAGGCTGAGGACAAGGCCGCCATCCTGTCCGACAACGAATCCGTTCTGGCCCTGCAACACCACACCCAGCCGCCGCCGCGCTATACCGAGGCCACCTTGGTCAAACGGATGGAAGAGCTGGGGATCGGGCGCCCCTCGACATATGCCTCGATCGTGACCACGATTCAGGACCGGGAGTATGTACGCAAGGACAAGAACCGTCTGATTCCCGAAGAAAAAGGCAGGATCGTTACGATCTTTCTGCTGAACTTCTTTCGACAATATGTGGGCTATGAGTTCACAGCCAATCTGGAGGAACAGCTGGATGATGTCAGCGCCGGTGGCCGCGACTATAAAGAACTGCTAGGCAAGTTCTGGCGTGATTTCTCAGCCGCCATTGGCGAGACATCGGAATTGCGTATTTCCGAGGTGTTGGACAAGTTGGACGAGGCACTGGCGCCGCAACTGTACCCCCCGCGCGAGGATGGGTCTGATCCGCGTATCTGCCCGAAATGCGGCGTGGGACAACTGCACCTGAAGACCTCGCGCACGGGCGGGTTTGTGGGTTGCGGCAACTATCCCGAATGCACCTATACCCGTCCCATCGCGGGCGAAGGGGCCGAAGGCGACGAACGTCTGCTGGGTGAGGATGCGGGCGATGACATTTGGCTGAAATCCGGCCGGTTCGGTCCTTACGTTCAGCGCGGCGAACCCACGCCCGAGAACAAGAAGCCGCCGCGCGCGTCCCTGCCCCGCGGGTGGAGCAAGGATGACATGGATCTGGACAAGGCGCTGACGTTGCTGTCCCTGCCCCGCCAGATCGGCGAACACCCCGAGGGCGGTATGATCAGCTCGAATTTTGGGCGGTTTGGACCGTATCTGATGCACCAATTGCCCGAGGAAGCAAAACCGGTCTATGCCAACCTCAAAGACCCCAACGATGTGTTCGAGATCGGTATGAACCGCGCAGTTGAAATGCTGGCCGAGAAGCGCGCCAATCCGGGGCGCGGACGCAGGGCCGCTGCCAAACCGCTAAAAGAGCTGGGCGAGCACCCCGATGGCGGCGCAATGCAGGTTCTTGATGGGCGGTATGGGCCATACGTGAAGTGGGAAAAGGTCAATGCCACCATTCCCAAGGATATCAAGCCCGAAGACGTGACGCAGGAAATGGCCATTGAGCTGGTCAATGAGCGGGCTGCCAAGAAGGGCACCAAGAAAAAGGCCGCACCCAAGAAAAAAGCGGCAGCCAAGAAAACAACCAAGAAGGCGGCCACCTAAGGGTGGCTAGGTAGAAATACCACCACCCCCTTGGATTCGTTGACTTCCCCGTGACGTGGCGGCACAACCTGCCCATCACCATGTCATTGGGGGAGTTTTCCATGAAGAAAGTCTATGCCAATGCCACCGAAGCGCTTGATGGGGTGTTGTCGGATGGCATGATGATCGCAGCAGGCGGGTTCGGCCTGTGCGGTATTCCTGAATTGCTGTTAGAGGCGATCAAGGAGTCGGGCGCTCAGGACCTGACCTTTGCCTCGAACAATGCGGGCGTCGATGATTTCGGCATCGGCATCTTGCTGCAAACCAAGCAGGTCAAAAAGATGATCAGCTCATATGTCGGCGAGAACGCGGAATTCATGCGTCAGTACCTGGCGGGTGAGTTGGAATTGGAATTCAACCCGCAAGGCACTCTGGCTGAGCGTATGCGTGCCGGTGGTGCCGGTATTCCCGGCTTCTATACCAAGACAGGTGTAGGCACCGTGATAGCTGAGGGTAAGGAGCATAAGGACTTCAACGGCGAAACCTATATCATGGAAGAAGGCATCTTTGCCGATCTGGCCATCGTCAAGGCATGGAAGGCCGACGACACCGGCAACCTGATCTTTCGCAAGACCGCCCGCAACTTTAACGTGCCCGCAGCGACCTGCGGCAAGGTCTGCATCGCCGAAGTCGAAGAGATCGTGCCACGCGGTTCGCTGGATCCCGACCAGATCCACTTGCCCGGCATCTACGTGAACCGGATCATTCAGGGCGATCACGAAAAACGCATCGAACAGCGCACCACCCGCAAGAAGGAGGAAGCATAATGCCCTGGGACCGCAATCAAATGGCCGCCCGCGCGGCGCAAGAGCTGGAAGACGGCATGTATGTGAACCTCGGCATCGGGATTCCGACGCTGGTGGCGAACTATGTGGGTGATAAGGACATCACTCTACAATCCGAGAACGGCATGCTGGGCATGGGCCCCTTCCCGTTCGAAGGTGAAGAAGACCCCGACCTGATCAACGCAGGAAAACAGACGATCACTGAATTGTCGCGCACGTCCTATTTCGACAGCGCCACATCCTTTGCGATGATCCGGGGCGGTAAGATCGCTGCAGCGGTTCTGGGAGCTATGGAGGTTGATGAGGAAGGTGATCTGGCCAACTGGATGATTCCCGGCGTTCTGGTCAAGGGCATGGGCGGTGCGATGGACCTTGTGGCCGGTGTCGGCCGCGTGATCGTTGTGATGGATCACACTAACAAGCACGGCAAGTCCAAGCTGCTGAGGAAATGCACCCTGCCCCTGACTGGAAAACAAGTGGTGGATCGCATCATTACCAATCTGGGTGTTCTGGATGTGGTCGACGGTGGCCTGAAGATCGTCGAAATCGCCGAAGGTGTAACCGAAGACGAGATTCGCGCCGCCACCGAGGCCAAGATCGTCAACTAATCCACTAGATTGAAAAGGCCCGCCAGTTCTGGCGGGCCTTTTCAATTCAATGTCTGGAACACACAGCCATCCGAAATCAGCTCGGGTGGGGTTGAACAAAGGGCCTTGGCGATCTGAAAGGCCGCAAGGACTTTGGGCACGTAGTCCCGCGTCTCGGCATAAGGGGGAACTCCGCTGTGCTTGCGCACAGCACCTTCACCCGCATTATATCCGGCCAGCACCAGGATCGGATCATTTCCAAATTCTTCCATCAACCAGTTCAGGTATTTCACACCGCCCGAGATATTCTGAGACGGCTGCAAGCTGTCCTTAACACCAAATCGTTTGGCGGTGGCTGGCATCAACTGCATCAACCCCTGCGCCCCGGCTGAGCTGACCGCATTCTCACGACCTGCTGATTCAACCGAAATCACGGCCAGCACCAAAGCCGGCGATACATTTGTTCCTACGGTCGAGCGCAGAATCTCGATCCCTTGTTGTTGCGCAATGTTCTGGAGCGTCTGCAAACGTGGTGAGGCCACATTGGTCGCGGCCAGCGCGTTTATGGCTGCATCCAACCGCCAGGCTCCTGCTTCGGCCAAAGCAGGTGAGATTTTATCCCAGAAAGCCTTGTAAGACCCGACCGGCTTGTTTCGCGATCCAGTCCCTGGAACACTTGGGGGTACAACCTTGGCGCGTTTGACGATCTCAGGAATAACGAGCTCGGCCCCGGTGCTGGGCGCGAAGGGCGCCGATGCATGTTCTTCGGGCGAAATCTGAACAGTTATCTTGGGTCGCGTCCCCGGTTTGGGGGGCTTTACTCTTTTATATACGCCCCTGGGTTCAACTTCATTCGCGATAGCGGGCAAGGGCCCTGACATTATCAAAGCCAACGTGCCGGCGCAGATCATTGCGTCCCGGAGTTTCATTTTGCCTGCCTCATGTTTTTTCTTTTACGGGATTTGAACCGCGAATCCCGTTGTAAAGCCAGAGAAACACGTCGAAATGGGGCAATTTCGCCTCATTTGGCGCAATTTTGCATCGGCAACACAGAACACCCCAATCGGTAACGAACTTTTATTTGTTTATTTTCAATAGCTTGAAGGAAAAACTACCAAAAAGTTAAGCGGAAAAGAAAAAAAATGGTGTTTAGCCCAATTCCTGCCACGCCTGACAGGCAATCATAGTGCCATACCGAGACGGTCGGGAGCGGACTGAGAGAGAAAGCTCTGATAGACCCCGAGGTTTATTTGACTTTTGATCCTTTAGGAGGGACGTAACATGATCAAGTTCATCAAGAACTTCCGCAAAGACGAAGACGGCGCCGTAACAGTTGACTGGGTCGTTCTGACTGCAGCTATCGTTGGCCTGGCCGCAGTTGCTTACAGCGCGATCGGTGATGGCACCGCAGCTCTGTCGGGCAAAATCGGTACCGAAATCAACGGCACCACGGTTGAAGACATCAAAACCAAGTTCGGCACGACGACCACCGGCGGCTAATAGAAACGCCAGTAGAGATTTATATGGTGGGGCCATGCTTGCTTAGGCTTGGCCCCTCTTTTTATGCAATATCCCTAAAGTGGTGCTCCCATGCTGAAGAGACTTGCAACATTTTCTCGCCAAGAAGACGGGGCCGTAACGGTTGATTGGGTCGTGCTGACAGCCATGCTGGTTGGATTTGGTTCTTTCATCGGTCTTTACATCGCAGATCCTGTGCAAAGCCTGGACGCAAAAAATGGTGCCGCAGTCTCTGCGGTAGAGGTTCAAGACATTCGCACAAAGTTTTCTGCCACCAGCCCCTGATGCGGAAACGCCTCAGAATGAGTGCGGAATTACAATCACGAAATTAATCGAGATTGTCCCCCTTTTCGACACAATTTAACATTACGCAGGACTGGACTTCGTCGTAATGTCACGGCGAACAAACCAAAATAGAACAATACGAGGGGACGTGAATGCGTGCAGTATTTGGACTTGTCCTGATTGTCGGGGTGGCTTTGGCCGGAGGCGCCGTCTATTTGGCGCGCGACTACATCGCACAGCATCAGGACCAACTCGCCCGAGAACGCCTGGCCGCGCAACAAGCGTTGGAAAATGCCGCCCTGGAAGGAACCACTGGCGTTCTCGTATCCAACCGAGCCATGAAATACGGAGAGCGCCTGACCAAGGAAGACGTTCGCGTGGTCAACTGGCCTGACGAAGCAATCCCGGAAGGCAGCTTCGTGGACATGGCAGTTTTGTTTCCCGAAGACGCAAAAGGTGACCGATTCGTCCTGAGAGCGATGGAAAAAGACGAGGCCCTCATGGAGGTCAAAGTCACCAATCCTGGGGAGGCTGCAGGTCTGACCTCACGGATAGAAAAAGGTAAACGCGCTTTTGCGATCAGCGTTGATGTCGCGTCTGGTGTTTCGGGCTTTTTGCGCCCTGGTGATAGTGTAGATGTGTATTGGACCGGAACCGTTAACAGCAACCTTCAGGCTGGAGTCGGCGAAATCACCCGCCTGATTCAGACCAACATCGAATTGGTCGCGATTGACCAGTCAGCGGGATCAGATCTGACGGGCACAACAATTGCGCGTACTGTGACAGTAGCTGCCACCCCAGAAGAAATCGCGGCTTTGGCCCAAGCACAGAACACAGGTCGCTTGTCATTGGCCTTAGTTGGGGTGCAGGACGACACAATTGCAAGTGCGGTTGAAGTGGACCAGCGAAAACTGTTGGGAATCAAAGAAGCAGCCCCCGCCCCGGTTCAGGCTGAAGAACGGAAATGCTACACGAGAGTTCGACGTAGCGGAGAAATTGTGCAAACCGAAATTCCTTGCACAAACTGACGTTAAATCAGAGATTTACCAATACAAGCCGCGCCAACTGCGCGGCTTGTTTCGTTATGCATGTTGCGCATTGTCCACATAAGGAAAATTCCAGAAACCCTTGATTATTGCAATAAATTCGTAATTCGCGCAGTGTTACCTAACATAGGGCATAGACCCAAAAAACGAGGCGTGATCGGAGAGGCAGGTCACATGACAATACGTACTTGGATCAGCGCAACCCTTATGGGGTTGGCGCTTATAGTTGGTCCGGTCGGCCATACGGCCTGGGCTGAAACTTTGCGCGTGGTAAAGAATGGTTCAGCGGAAACGCTGGACGTTCCGATGAACCGCGCAATTGTGGTGGAAAGCGAAGAACCTTTCGCCGAACTTAGCATTGCTAATGCCGGCATCGCCGATATCTCGTCGCTTTCGGATCGCACTATTTATGTGCTGGGTAAGGCTCCGGGCCTGACCACGCTGACCCTGTTTGACGGCGCGGGTAACCTGCTGGCAAATGTTCGGGTTCGCGTATCGCCGGATGTATCTGAATTCAAAGAGCGTTTGGTTCAGATTTTGCCAGGTGAACAGATCGAAGTGCGCACAGCCAATGATGGCATCGTACTTTCGGGAACGGTTTCCAGCGGCGCAAAACTGGCGCGGGCGCTGGAACTGGCCGAGCGTTACGCGCCCGAGCGTGTCTCGAACCTGATGTCAGTTGGGGGCGTACAGCAAGTCATGCTGAAAGTACGCTTTGCCGAGATGAACCGCTCGGTGGCCAAAAGCCTGACCGCTTCGCTGGGCTTCGGCGGCGGTGACGTGACAGGTGGTTTCAACACCCTCAACAATGCGGGTGCTCTGGCCAACGCACTGAACGACAACATCCCCATACTTCAAACAAATACAGGTGCCATCCTGTTCGGCTTTGGGGCCGGATCGACGCAGGTGCGTTTGCTGCTGGAAGCGTTGGAGGCCAAAGGTCTTGCCCGCAGTCTGGCAGAGCCAAACCTGTCTGCCCTGTCGGGTCAGGAAGCAACCTTCCTTGCCGGCGGTGAAGTTCCCATTCCGGTGCCGCAAGAAGATGGTGTTATTGCCATTGAGTACAAGACGTTCGGCGTTGAAATCGACTTTATTCCACGCGTTGTGGATGGCGATCTGATCAATCTTGAGCTTGCCGCCGCCGTGTCCAGCATTGACACCAGTTCAGACTTTACTATCCAAGGCGATACAGTTCCTAGCTTTGTCACTCGTCAGACCAGCACGACGGTTGAATTGCGAGATGGTGAGAGCTTCGCAATCGCGGGGTTGATTCAAGATGACTTTGCAGACCTGAACAGCCAAGTTCCCTGGGTCGGTGATATTCCGGTGCTGGGAGCGTTGTTCCGCTCTGCGGAATACCAGCGCCAACAAAGCGAACTGGTTATCATAATCACTGCGCATCTGGTTTCGCCGACACGTGGTGAAGCGCTGGCATTGCCAACAGATCGGGTCAAACCGCCCAGCGAATTTGATCTGTTCGTGAACGGCAAAGTCGGTCGTACAACGCGCCCGGGTGCCGGCGCAGCCTCGGAAGTGGCCAAGCAGGACTTTGGCAGCTCCTACGGCTACGTTCTGGATTGATAGGAGGATAGGACCAATGCAGAAGTGGATAATCACACTGGGTCTTTCGGTTGCTGTCGCCGCTTGTACGCGTGAAGCCGGGTATGAAGTTGATCAAGGTGCTTTCGGGAATGCGACCCTGAACAATACCCAGGTCATGAACGGCGAACTGACCTATGCCCAAATCCTGGGTCAGCGGTTCGCGGCCGAGGTTCCGACGCAGATCAACTTTGCCTTTGACAGCGCAAAGCTGGACGAAACGGCTCAGCGGGTTCTGTTGCGGCAGGCTGCGTGGATCAAACAGTTCCCCGAAGCGCGGTTCCGGGTCTATGGCCATACCGACGCCGTCGGTTCGACAGGTTACAACAAGGCACTGGGTCAGCGACGCGCCAATGCGGCGGTTGCCTTCCTGACACAGCAGGGCATCTCGCGCTCACGTCTCGAGGCTGTTGTTTCCTTCGGCAAGTCACGCCCGTTGATCGATACCCCGAATCGCGATCGGCGCAACCGCCGCACCGTGACCGAGGTTTCGGGCTTTGTGGATCGCAACCCGCTGGTTCTGGACGGCAAGTATGCCGCCATCGTCTATCGCGAATATGTACAAAGCGCGACATACGAGGGGCAACTGCGTAGCCAAACACGAGTTGGCGATACAACCGAACAATAAGTCGGATTTGGGCGACATCGTCGCCCATTTCCCTACAATTGGTTCTTTTGCGCCTAAATCTTGCCTAAGTTCCAAGCCAAATTTTCAACAATTAGGTGACCTGCGGCCAAATCTGGCCGCGACGGGGCAAGAGCGAACCAGACAGAATCCTCGGGTTCTCTGGGTTGGTCGGCTCTCGCGACAAGGATTGTGTTAATGACGAGCGCATCGCCACAAGATGATAAAAACGCCATTCTGGCCTGCACCATCAGCCGTGACGTCCAGAATTTCGACCTTCTGATCGAAGATATGGAGGTTGCACTGGGAGAACGATGGGGTGATCTCGGTTTTGCCGAAGCTCTGGCATTCTTCAGCCAACCTGATGCCGATTCTTTGGAGTTTGTCGCCTTAGCGATTGACGGCGAAGATGAGGACAACCTGTCCTTGATGGGTGAGATCATCACGCGAGCCAAAGAAAAGAAGATAAAAATCGTCCTAATCGCCGAAGACGTCACTCCGGCGTCTCTGCACCAACTGTTGCGCAAAGGCGCGGACGAGTTCGTCCCCTACCCTCTGCCCGAAGGCGAATTGCAGGAAGCTATCGCCCGGATGAACCAGCCCGATCCAGTTGCAGTACAGCAGGCCGCTGCACCTTTGGCGCAAGGTGAATCGAAAGAAGGGGCCCTCTTTGTGGTCCACGGACTTGCCGGAGGCGTCGGTTCCACCACTATGGCAGTCAATCTGGCCTGGGAATTGGCCACCGTATCGGACAAAGACGCGCCATCAGTCTGTCTGTTGGATCTGGATCTGCAATTCGGCACAGTTTCGACCTATCTGGATTTACCACGGCGCGAAACTGTCTTTGAAATGCTTTCGGACACATCGCTGATGGATGACGACGTATTTTCTCAAGCGTTGCAAACCTATGAAGAGAAACTGCAGGTTCTGACAGCGCCATCGGACATGGTTCCGCTCGATCTGATCACACCCGAAGATATTCAGCGCGTGATCGAAACAGCCCGCCGGAACTTTGATTATGTGATCGTGGACATGCCCTCGACGCTGGTTCACTGGTCTGAAACCGTTCTTCAGGCCGCACATGTGTATTTCGCCATGATTGAACTGGACATGCGCTCGGCTCAGAACGCGCTGCGCCTGAAACGTGCGCTGCAGGCCGAGGAATTGCCTTTCAACAAATTGCGCTTTGCTCTGAATCGGGCGCCGAAATTTACCGATCTGAACGGCAAAAGCCGGGTCAAACGAATGGGTGAAAGCCTGGGGATCTCCATTGACCTGCAATTGCCGGATGGCGGCAAGCCGGTCATGCAGAGTGGCGACCACGGACAACCGCTGGCCAATGCAGCCGCCAAGAATCCGCTGCGTCGCGAAATCGCGAAGCTTGCGAAATCGCTTCATAGTTTGGGCAGCAGCGACGCTGAGGCCGCGTAACCAGTCCTAAAGGGAGAGAGCCGCCGTGTTTTCACGTTACAAGAAACAGCCCGAAGCGCAGCCGGTTCAAACTCCGGCCGCGACACCTGAACCTGTTGCGGAAAAAAAGCCCACAGCTAATGCCGTCGCTCGACGGCCCGTGCAGAAAAAGGCGGCAGAACCGGTGGCCGGAGATCGCGATCGCAAGCGCAAGGAACGCCTTGGCGAGATCAAGATCGAACTGCATCGCGAACTGTTGGAAAACCTGAACCTAGCGGCGCTCGAAAATGCAGGCGAATCTGAATTGCGCGCGGAAATCAGCTCGATTGTCAGCGAAATTTTGGAAACCCGGAACATTGTTCTGAACCGCGAGGACCGCTCGCAGTTGAACAAGGAACTGTATGACGAAGTGACGGGTCTTGGCCCGCTAGAGACCTTGCTGCAGGACGATACCGTCAACGATATTCTGGTCAACGGTCCGCAACAGATCTTTGTGGAACGCGACGGTAGGCTGGAAATCAGCGACATCACCTTTAAAGACGAAAAGCACCTGATGCGGATCATCGACAAGATCGTGTCCGCTGTGGGACGTCGTGTCGATGAATCCAACCCTTACGTTGACGCTCGCTTGGCTGATGGTTCGCGTTTCAATGCGATGGTGCCGCCGATTGCCGTGGATGGATCGCTGGTCTCAATTCGTAAGTTCAAAAAAGACAAGCTGGGCATCGATGACCTGGTGAATTTCGGTGCCTTTACCGAAGAAATGGCCGCTTATCTTCAGGCCGCCGTGTCAACCCGTCTGAACATCATCGTTTCAGGTGGTACGGGTTCGGGTAAAACCACCACGCTGAACGCCTTGTCCAGTTTCATCGATGACGCAGAACGCATCCTGACAATCGAGGATACGGCGGAACTTCAGCTGCAACAGACCCATGTGGGTCGGATGGAAAGCCGTCCGCCAAACGTCGAAGGCAAAGGTGAGGTCAGCCCGCGCGACTGTTTGAAAAACGCCCTGCGTATGCGTCCTGACCGCATTATCGTGGGTGAGACGCGTGGCGCCGAGGTGATCGACATGTTGCAGGCCATGAACACCGGCCACGACGGTTCGATGACCACGATCCACGCCAACTCGGCGCGCGACGGGATTTCGCGCCTGGAAAACATGATCGCGATGGCCGGTATCGAAATGCCAATCAAAGCGGTAAGAAGCCAGATTTCGTCAGCTGTGAACCTGATCGTGCAGGCCAGCCGTTTGCAGGATGGTTCGCGTCGGATGACCTCAATCACCGAGATTACAGGCATGGAAGGCGATGTGATTTCGATGCAGGAAATCTTTAAATTTCAACGTGTTGGACTAACACCGGACAACAAAATCATCGGTCACTTCACAGCGACCGGCGTGCGCAGTCACTATTCTGAGCGCTTCCGCCTGTGGGGCTTTGACCTGCCCGCTTCGGTCTATGAACCAACGAATATGTAGGAGATCTGGCAATGCAACTGCCTGTTGAGGCGCTCATCTATGTCGTGATCTTCGTCGCGGTGTTCGCCCTAGTCGAAGGCATCTACCTGGTGGCTTTCGGCAAATCCATCAGCCTGAACAGCCGTGTAAATCGGCGTCTGGATATGCTCGACAAAGGTGTCGGGCGGGAACAAGTGCTGGAACAGCTGCGCAAGGAAATGCAGCAGCATATGAAAACGCAGAGCATCCCGCTCTATTCGCTGTTGGCTGACAAAGCGCAGAAGGCAGCTATTGCCTTCACCCCGAAACAACTGATCATGGTCATGATCCTTTTGTCAGGCTTTGCTTTCGTCGGCCTGAGCGTCGGCACCGCAACGGAAATGGTTCTGCGGGTGGCATTGTCGGTCTTTATCGGTGTTGGCGGTGTCTACACCTGGGTGAGCCGGAAGGCCGGTAAACGCATGGGCATGATGGAAGAGCAACTGCCTGACGCGGTTGAATTGATGGTCCGATCCCTGCGCGTGGGCAACCCATTTGTGTCGTCTATTCAGATTGTCGCAAACGAAGTACAGGACCCACTGGGAACCGAGTTCGGTGTCATTGCCGACGAATGCGCCTATGGCCGGGACGTGGGTGAGGCGCTGAGTGATCTGGCTGAACGTCTGGACATGCAGGACCTTCGCTTTCTGGCGGTGGCCGTGGGTATCCAACAACAGTCAGGCGGTAACCTTGCTGAAATTCTGGCTGGTCTGGCCAAGGTGATCCGCGCCCGTTTCCGCCTTTTCCGGCGTGTAAAGGCGATCACCGCCGAGGCAAAATGGTCCGGCAAGTTTCTGTCAGGGTTTCCCCTTTTCTGCCTGCTGTTCATCATGGTGACAGATCCCAATTACTATGACGACGTGGTTGATCATCCCCTGTTCATCCCGGCCTGTTTCTTCGTGGGCATCATGCTGACGGTGAACCTGATCGTGATGCGCGTTCTTACCAACATCAAGGTCTGAGGGAATCGCAATGGAAGTTCTGGCCCCAATCAACGACCTGATCAAACAGTACCTTGGCGAATTCGGTCCACTTATCGTGATCGGCGTTTTGGGTCTGGCGATGATCTTAATCGCTGTCACTCTGATGCTGAACCAACCAGAGGACCCTCTGAAAAAGCTGCAAAAATCCACTGCCGCACCAAAACACGATAAGAAATCCAAAAAGGACAAGCTTCGCAACACCAGCCGCAACGAGCAGCTTGAAAAGTTCGCGACATTCCTTGAGCCGCAAAACGAAGCCGAACTGTCGGCAATGCAGCTAAAGCTGCGGCAAGCCGGATATCATTCAAAGGATGCTGTGCGGTTCTTCCACTTTGCACAATTTGCGCTGGGTATTATCGGCATTCTGGTCGGCGTCATGTTGGTTACCGTACTGTCGGGTGGCCAGGAATTCACCGGTCAACAGATGGCTCTTAGGGTTCTGATTCCGGCAGGTGCAGGATATTTTCTGCCGCGCTACTGGATCACCCGGCGTGTTGCCGAACGTAATGAAGCAATTGTCGCCGGTTTTCCCGATACGCTGGACCTTATGCTGGTCTGCGTCGAGGCCGGACAATCTCTGGATCAAGCCATTGTACGGGTTGCGCGTGAGATGAAGGCCTCCTACCCCGATATCGCGCAAGAGTTCGAAATTGTCGCTTATGAATTGAAGGCTGGTAAGGACAAGGACACGGTTTTGCGTGACTTCGGAACCCGCTGCGGCGTGCAAGATGTCAGCTCATTCGTGACCGTCATGATCCAGTCCGCGACGTTCGGCACCTCGATCGCCGAAGCGCTTCGGGTCTACGCTGGCGAAATGCGCGACAAACGGGTCATGCGCGCCGAAGAAGCCGCGAACAAGTTGCCAACCAAGATGACTCTTGCCACAATGATCCTGACGGTGCCGCCTTTGCTGGTTATTCTGGTCGGACCTTCGGCAAAAGGAATCGCTGATTTTGCGGCGGGTAATTAATAACCCAAATTTAGTAGGCTTCAGGCGCATCCACGTCGGTATACGCCACATGCTAAAGGCCGCCATGGTGATCGCCATGGTGGCCTCTTGCACTGAGACAGGGTCGTCAGATGATCTGGACGTCCCCGGAATTGACCCTAAAGGTCAAAGGGCGGACGAAATTACGGTGGGAAACCGGTTGATGGCCGCCGGGGAATACGAGCTGGCGCTGGATTCTTTTGCCCGCGCCGCATTGGATCAGGGGATGACAACACAAATCCTGACGGCGATGGGCACGGCCAATCTAGGACTCAGGCGTCTAGGACAGGCCGAAACCCTACTGCGACGGGCCGTCAAGGACAATCCTGACTGGCCAGTTGCTTGGAACAATCTAGGCGTGGTGCTGGTCGAAAAGGGCGAATATCCCGAGGCCGCGCAGGTTTTCAAGCGGGCCTTTGCGCTGGACAATGGCGAAAGTGACGCAATCCGGGACAATCTGCGCTTAGCGCTCGCAAAAATGGAAAATCCTGTTAATACTACGGCAGAAGAACAAGAATATACGTTGGAGCAGCAAGGCGACGGGCAATTCAAGCTGCGCAAGCTCCCGTAAAACAGGCAAGAGCAGTAAGGGACGCAAAAAATGCGCCAACAATTCTTGATTGCGCCAATCGTGATGTGCGGGCTGATCCTTTCTGCCTGCGAAAAAGAAACCGAGGAAGAAAAGGTCGAGCGTACCTATCAGGAGGTCAACGTCATTGACGAGACCAACCTGAACGAGGTCTTGCTGACCGCCGCCGATCCAAATGAGGCGGTCACCTACTTTCAAGGCGCCGCCGCCAAAAATCCGGGTCGGATCGACCTGCAGCGGGGACTGGCGATTTCCTTGTCTCGTGCGAAACGGTCGACCGAAGCCGTCGCCGCCTGGAAAAAGGTGACGACGATGAAAGGCGCCGGAAACGTCGACAAGCTCGAATATGCTGACGCGCTTGTCCGTGCCGGCAATTGGGGGCAGGCCAGATCGGTTCTGGATACCATTCCACCCACTTATGAAACCTTCAAACGGTATCGGCTTGAAGCGGTGGTCGCAGACTCCAAACAGGATTGGAAACGCGCAGACCACTTTTATGAAACCGCGGTCGGCCTGACCACGCGCCCCGGTGGTGTCATGAACAATTGGGGTTATTCCAAGCTGACACGCGGCCAGTTTGCCGAAGCCGAACGCCTGTTTACCGAGGCGATCCGTCAGGACAAATCCCTGTTCACCGCCAAGAACAATCTGGTTCTGGCCCGGGCTGCGCAAGGAAATTACAGCCTGCCGGTTGTTCCCATGACACAGGTGGAACGCGCCAGGCTGCTGAACACGATGGGTATCTCTGCGGTCAAGCAAGGGGATGTGGCGACAGCCAAAAACCTGTTCCGCGAAGCCATTGCCACCCATCCACAGCATTTTGACGAGGCTGTCCGCTCGCTGCGCGCGCTTGAGGATGCCTGATTGATGAGTATTCCCGCGTTTGCTGCGCTGTGGTTTCTTCCGTTTGTTCTGCCGATCTGCTTTTACGTGGCGTTCACAGACTTGCGGGACATGCTGATCAAGAACCACGCCGTTGTTGCGCTGGCCGTCATTTTCGCCATTGTCGGGTTGTTTGTGCTGCCCCCGTGGTCCACCCAGTGGACCTCACTAACGATCTGGTCGTTCTCGGTGACACTTCCCCCTTATGTCTGGCACTTGCTGCATATTGTGACCGTGCTGATCTTGGGTATTCTGTTTAATGCCGCTGGCGTTTTGGGTGCCGGGGATGCCAAGTTCATGGCCGCCGCCTCACCTTTTGTCTGGTCTGGGGATTGGGTTCTGGTGATTTTTATTCTGGCAGCCACCACGCTTGCTGCCTTTGTCACGCATCGACTGGCCATGCATACCGCGTTGCGCAACGTTGCGCCAAATTGGGAAAGCTGGAACAGGAAGAAGCACTTTCCAATGGGCCTGCCTCTTGGTGGCAGCCTGGCTATTTACCTGATCTTAGGCACTGTTTACGGTTCGTAAACTATCATTAACGCGCCTTGTCGCCGCCTTGGTACTGCCACAAAGCCGGGCCAGATTTCCCCTAAGCGGCCCTTTTTGGGGCCATTGGCGTGAATACTGGATAGACGGGCGACGCTCATGAATATGCAGACAACTTCGGTAATGGCCCCCCCTGCCCCAAAGGGTTTGGGCGAAATGAGACTGCCCATCGTCATGATGCGCGACATCATGTTGAAAACGATCTTTCGCAAGAATGTAGACACCGTGTCCGAGATCGCCGTGGCGATTTGTCTGCCGGGCTCCGTCACGCAGGAACTGATCGACATGGCCCGCGAGCAAAAACTGATCGAGGCCACCGGCACCCTGAATGCCAACAGCGGCAATGAGATGGGTTATCAGCTGACTGATGCCGGCAAGGCCCGCGCACTGGACGCGTTGAGCCAGTCAGAATATTTCGGCGCCATGCCCGTACCGCTGGACGTCTACCGCGAACAGGTGAAACGCCAGTCGATCCGCAACATTCAGGTGACCCGCGACCAGCTGATTGGCGCAATGGGCCACTTGGTTCTGCCCGACAGCCTGCTGGATCAATTGGGCCCGGCGGTCAGCGCCGGTCGCTCGGTCCTGATGTATGGCCCTCCGGGCAACGGTAAATCCTCCATTTCAAACGGGATTCGCGATGCACTGGGCGATAATGTCTATGTGCCTTTCGCCATCGAATATGCCGGTCAGGTGATTACGGTTTATGACCCGATCGTTCATACTGCGATTGAACAGGAGCCAGACGATCCCAACAGCCTGCGCCGCCGCAAACGGTTCGACACACGCTATGTTCAGTGCGAACGTCCAACCGTGGTTACAGGTGGTGAATTGACGCTGGGTATGCTGGATCTGGTTTATAACCCCACAGCGCGAACCTATCAGGCCCCTTTGCAGTTGAAATCGACCGGCGGTATCTTCATCGTGGACGACCTTGGCCGTCAGCAGGAACCACCGCAGGCCCTGATTAACCGTTGGATTGTTCCGCTGGAAGAGAACAAGGATATCCTTGGCCTGCAGTCGGGTGAAAAGTTCGAAGTTCCCTTCGACACGCTGGTCATCTTCTCGACCAACTTCCACCCGAATGAAATCTTCGACCAAGCGGCCCTGCGCCGGATCTTCTTCAAGATCAAGATCGACGGCCCGAACCAGGAGAACTTCCTGAAAATCTTTGCCATGGTGGCGCGCAAACGCGGCATGCCGCTTGACGAGGCTGCTCTGGTCCATCTGTTGAAGGTTAAATACCCGACCATCAACAATATCTATGCGAATTATCAGCCGATCTTCCTGATCGACCAGATGATCTCGATCTGCGAGTTTGAGGGCATCCCTTATCAGATGAGCCCTGACCTGATCGACCGCGCATGGTCCAACATGTTCGTCAAGGACGAGACCATCGTCAAATAACGCCGTGCCATTTCGGTAAAGGGCCGGGTAATCTGCGCGTATGACGCAGATTCCCGCCCGGATCACATCTTGGTTTGCCGCCAAGGGCTGGTCCATTCACCCCCATCAACAAGATATGTTCAACCGGGCCTTGGACCCGGCCACGTTGCTGATCGCGCCGACCGGGGGCGGCAAGACAATGGCCGGGTTTTTGCCGACATTGGCGGAACTTGCAGATGGCACGCATGAGGGGTTGCACACGATTTATGTGTCTCCGCTCAAGGCACTGGCCGCTGATATCCGCCGCAACCTGCGCGGCCCTGCCGATGAGATTGGCCTTCCCATTCGGATCGAAGACCGCACCGGCGACACCTCGGCCACGCAGAAAAAGCGGCAGCGTGTAGACCCACCCCATATTTTGCTGACCACCCCTGAAAGCTTGGCCCTGCTGACCTCATACGAGGACGCACCTCGGATGTTTGCGGGGGTGCAACGGGTGATTGTCGACGAAATCCACGCATTGGCCGAAAGCAAGCGAGGAGATCAGCTGATGCTGGCCTTGGCGCGGCTGCAAACCCTGTGCCCTGACCTGCGCCGGGTCGGTCTTTCAGCTACGGTCGAGGACCCGCAGGCCATCGCGCGCTTTCTGGCCCGGCACCCGGACCCTTGTCAGATTGTGCAGGCCGACCCAGGACCTGATCCGGATATCCGCATGCTGGAAACGCAGGAAATGCCCCCCTGGTCCGGTGGTGGCGCTGCTTATTCGATCCCGGCGGTGCTCGAGCAGATCAAGCAACACAAGACGACGCTGATTTTCCACAACACCCGCGCGCAGGCCGAAATTTTCTTTCACAATCTGTGGCTTGCCAACGATGACGGCCTGCCCATCGGCATTCACCACGGCAGTCTGGACCGGCAGCAACGCGAGCGGGTCGAGGCCGCCATGGTGCGGGGCGACCTGCGCGCCATAGTATGTACCGGCAGCCTGGACCTTGGCATCGATTGGGGTGACGTGGACCTTGTGATCCAAATTGGTGCGCCTAAAAATGTCAAACGATTGGTGCAACGGATCGGGCGGGCAAACCACCGCTACAACGCGCCCTCCAAGGCCCTGCTGGTACCTGCCAACCGCTTTGAGGTGGTGGAATGCGTCGCGGCACTTGAGGCCGCCAGAGCGCATGATCTGGACGGTGAACCGCGCGGCTCTGGCCCCCGCGATGTGCTATGCCAGCATATCTTGATAGCGGCTTCGGCAGGCCCGTTCGACGCCAGCGCGCTTTTTACGGAAATGACCACAGCGGGGCCATACGCGCGTCTGTCACGCGATGAATTCGACGCCTGTCTGGAATTCTGCGCGACCGGAGGTTACGCCCTACGCGCCTATGATCGCTGGCAGCGCTTGCAACAGCGCGCAGACAGACAAATGCAGCTGCGCGACCCGCGCGCAGCGCAGCGTATCCGCATGAACTTGGGCACCATTCAGGACACCGACACGCTGAAGGTACGTTTGAAACGCAACCGCGGAGGCAAACCGCTGGGTGAAGTGGAAGAGGCCTTTGCCGCCTCGCTAACGCCCGGAGATACCTTTCTGATCGGGGGGCAGATTGTCCGCTATGAGGGCCTGCGCGAGATGGTGGTTGAGGTCAGCCGCCGTGCGGACAGAAAACCAAAAGTTGCTGTTTTTGCGGGCACGAAATTCGCCACCTCGACGCAGTTAAGCGACCGGATTCTGCGGATGTTTGCCCAGCCGGATTGGCCGCAACTGCCTAAACACACTGCCGACTGGCTGTCTCTGCAGCGCGACATGTCTCGCCTGCCTCAACGCGACCGGCTGCTGATCGAGAGCTTTCCGAATGACGGGCGCGAGAATCTGTGCGTCTACGGTTTCGCTGGCCGCAACGCACAGCAGACGCTGGGCCTATTGCTGACCAAACGTATGGAGGAAACCGGGCTCGCCCCGCTGGGTTTTGTCGCAACCGATTATGCCACACTAATCTGGGGGCTGGATGCAGTGACCGACCCGCGGCCACTGTTTCAACTGGATGCCCTGCGTGACGGGCTTGAGACTTGGTTGGCCGGAAATGCCGTGATGAAACGGACCTTTCGCGCCTCGGCCACGATTGCTGGGCTGATCGAACGGAACATGGGCGGTCAGCGCAAAAGCGGTCGTCAGGCGACGTTCTCGTCGGATATCCTTTATGACACCTTGTTGAAATACGACCCGGATCATTTGTTGATGCAGATCACCCGCGAAGAGGCCATGCGCGGGCTGGTGGATTTCGGGCGGATCGAAGCGATGATCGCCCGGATCGGAGACCGTATTGATCTGCTGCGGCTGGATCGCGTATCGCCTCTTGCCGCCCCTTTGTTTCTTGAGGTCGGCAAGGTTCCGGTCAAGGGCGCGGCCGAAGAACGGCTATTGGCAGAAGAAAGCGCACGTCTGTTGAAGGCGGCGGGGTTACCACCTGATTGATACGGCTTGCGTCCGGAGGTGAAACACGCAAAGAACGCATCATGAACGAAGTGGCGTTTTCATTTGCGGGGCAGACTCTGAAGGCATTAGGATCAGGGGCCCTGTGGTGGCCGGATCAGCAATTGCTGTGCGTATCCGACCTGCATCTGGGCAAGTCTGAGCGCATCGCTCGGCGGGGCGGCCCGAGTCTGCCGCCTTATGACAGTCAAGAAACCCTGACCCGGCTTGCTGTGGATATTGCCAGAACCAATCCTGCCACCGTGATCTGCCTGGGCGACAGCTTCGACGATCTGAAAGCTTCGGCCGCAATGCAAGCGGCTGAACAGCGTGATATCACGGCCCTGCAGGCTGGTCGGCGCTGGATCTGGATCGAGGGTAATCACGACCCTGGCCCGATTGATCTGGGCGGTACGCATCTGTCCGAGTGTAAGATTGCCCCGCTGACTTTCCGCCATATCGCGCAGGCACCAGCGCAAGCCGAGGTGTCAGGCCACTACCACCCCAAAGCACGTCTGAACGCGCGAGGTCGAACCATCACCCGGCCCGCCTTTTTGGTGGACAAGACGCGGCTGATCCTACCGGCCTACGGCACATATACTGGCGGGTTACGCAGTTCGGATCATACACTGGACGCTTTGATGGATGGTCAGGCCATAGCCATACTCACCGGATCGCATCCTCGGGTCATTCCAATGCCCAGATAGAGTGGCTTAGATAAGGCCGTCTAGCTCTAGCCCCGGTTTGTATTTTCGGCTGATCGGAACCAGATCGGTGTTCTTCAGACGCAAGAAGGTTTTTCCGTCCAGCTTTTCAACCCCGACAATGGCATCGTCTGCCACCCAATGGGAACGATGCGTACAGTGGCCGGGTACCGGTTCCATCTCGGCGATCGCATCGGTCAGGCGGGATCGGATGGTGAATGTCCCCGCTGAAGTCACCACATCAACCGCATGGTCGCGGACTGTCAGTCGATAGATCTGACCGGAAAACGACTCTGGCAAACGCTTGGTCAGGCGTGGCGAGGGTGGCTCGATCTGATCCTGCACCGGCTCATCAACGTGGCTATACCCGCGCACCAGGACCAGCCCGGTTGCAAACAGGGCACCATAAGGGGCCACCGCCAGAACATCCGGCGCCTGTTGCCCCCCGGCAGAGAACAGCAGATATGACATAAGCCACATAGATGGCACGAACAGAACCAGAATGAAGAAAACCAGCGCAATGTCACGCCAGCTGAAATGGGCTTCTGCGAAAAATTTCCGGCTCACGCGTCTGACGATCCAGGTCACGCACAGGGCCAATCCCAGTACACCGATCCAGAAAACAAGCCGCTGGGGATAGGTCAGGTAGATGGCCGGAAAAGGCTGGAACGCACTGGCCAACAAAGGCGGGAAACCAACGCCTGCAATCACTCGGCGTAACGTGAATTCGGCCAGAATTGGTCTGGGCACTTCGATCATACATACTCAACAAACAAGACTACAGGTTCCAGCCCAACACCACACGGCTTTCACCAATCTCTCGTAACCGGCTGGAATAGCTTACTTATCACCAATTTACCGGACATTCAAACCCGGCCCTTGAAACTTAATTCAATCTTCAGAAAGCAAATGGACCAAAAAGCGTTTGCTCTTTGGTCCATTTGTTCAGTTTTATTTTCCCTTAGATCAAGCTGTCAGGCCTTCGGGCTCTGGCAAGGCATTGGCGCGACAGCAGGCCGTCAGTGTGTTGGCCAGCAAGCAGGCAATGGTCATCGGT
>NZ_JBQFSR010000010.1:0-164581 GCF_056538105.1 Ruegeria sp. BH6 | reverse complement strand
GGTCATACGCTTTGAAGTCACCGAAATACTTGGTGATTGCTGCGGTCAGCGTGGTTTTACCGTGGTCAACGTGCCCAATCGTGCCGATGTTGACGTGCGGTTTTGTACGCTCAAACTTTTCCTTTGCCATGATGGCCTCCTTTTTCGGTAATGAAGGGAGCGCGTTAGCCGCGCTCCCTCAAATCTTCGCTTATGCGTATTTCGCCTGAATCTCGTCCGAGATGTTCTGCGGAACCGGATCGTAGTGGTCGAACTGCATGGTGAACTGGGCACGACCCGACGACATCGAACGCAGAGTGTTGATGTAGCCGAACATGTTGGCCAGCGGAACAAACGCATCGATGGCGATCGCGTTGCCGCGCGGCTCTTGTCCAGACACCTGGCCCCGACGCGAAGTCAGGTCGCCGATGATACCGCCGGTGTATTCTTCCGGGGTGATCACTTCGACCTTCATGATCGGTTCCAGCAGTTTTGCGCCAGCTTTGCGCATGCCTTCACGCATACACATCCGCGATGCGATTTCGAACGCCAGTACGCTCGAGTCAACGTCGTGGAACTTACCGTCCAGCAGGGCAACCTTGAAGTCGATCACGGGGAAGCCAGCCAGCGGGCCGCTATCCATGACCGAATTGATGCCTTTTTCAACACCCGGGATGTATTCCTTCGGAACGGCACCACCAACGATGCGGCTTTCGAAGGAATAGCCTTCGCCCGGCTCGGTCGGCTGGATCTCCAGCTTGACTTCGGCGAACTGACCCGAACCACCCGATTGTTTCTTGTGGGTGTAAGTGTGTTCGACCGGCATCGAGATGGTCTCACGGTATGCCACCTGCGGTGCACCGATGTTCGCCTCGACCTTGAATTCGCGCTTCAGACGGTCCACCAGGATGTCCAGGTGAAGTTCGCCCATGCCCTTCATGATGGTCTGACCCGATTCCAGGTCGGTTTCCACACGGAAGGACGGGTCTTCGGCGGCCAGACGGGCCAGACCCTGGGACATCTTCTCTTGGTCGCCCTTGGTTTTGGGCTCAACCGCGATCTCGATCACCGGATCGGGGAAGGTCATGGTTTCCAGAACCACCGGATCCTTCGCGTCACACAGGGTATCACCGGTGGTGGTGTCTTTCAGACCCGCCAGCGCGATGATGTCGCCTGCAAACGCTTCTTCGATCTCTTCCCGGTTGTTCGAGTGCATCATCATCATACGACCGATGCGCTCTTTCTTACCTTTGGTCGAGTTCAGGATCGAGTCACCCTTGTTCATGGTGCCCGAATAGATCCGAGTGAAGGTCAGCGAGCCAACGAAGGGGTCGTTCATGATTTTGAACGCCAGGCCCGAGAAGGCCATGTCGTCGTCTGCACGACGGGCGATGTCACGAACTTCTTCCTCGTCGCCGGGCTTGAAGCCCATGTAATCAACAACGTCCAGCGGGCTAGGCAGATAGTCGATCACAGCGTTGAGCAGCGGCTGAACGCCTTTGTTCTTGAACGCCGAACCACCCAGAACCGGAACGAACGCGATTTCCAGAGTACCTTTGCGCAGCAGGGCGCGCAGGGTCGGAACGTCGGGCTCATTGCCTTCCAGGTATTCCATCATCGCGTCGTCGTCCATTTCGACGGCCGCTTCGATCATCTTGCCGCGCCATTCGTCAGCCATGTCTTTCAGGCTGTCGCGGATCGGAGCTTTGATCCAGCTTGCGCCCAGATCTTCGCCCTGCCACAGCCACTCTTCCATGGTGACCAGGTCGATCAAGCCTTCCAGCTCGGACTCGGCGCCGATCGGAATACCAACCGGAACAGCACGTGCGCCGGTGCGGTCTTCGATCATGTTGACGCAGTTGAAGAAGTCAGCGCCGATCTTGTCCATCTTGTTGACGAAAACCATACGCGGAACCTTGTAGCGGTCAGCCTGACGCCACACGGTTTCGGTCTGGGGTTCAACACCGGCGTTTGCGTCCAGAACGCAGACGGCACCGTCGAGAACTGCCAGCGAACGTTCAACTTCGATGGTGAAGTCAACGTGGCCGGGAGTGTCGATGATGTTCAGGCGGTGCTTAGGCGTTTCTGCGGTCTGACCGTCCTCGGTGCGTTCCCAAAAAGTGGTGGTCGCAGCCGAAGTGATGGTGATGCCGCGTTCCTGCTCCTGCTCCATCCAGTCCATGGTGGCTGCACCATCGTGCACCTCACCGATGTTGTGGGATTTACCAGTGTAATACAGGATACGCTCCGAGCAGGTGGTCTTACCTGCGTCGATGTGCGCCATGATACCGAAGTTACGGTACAGTTCGAGCGGATATTCGCGTGCCATTGGTCTAAGCCTCTTGGATTACCAACGATAATGGCTGAAGGCTTTGTTCGCCTCGGCCATCTTGTGGGTGTCTTCACGCTTTTTCACGGCAGTACCGCGGGACTGTACAGCGTCCAGCAGTTCACCGGCAAGGCGTTCTTCCATGGTGTTTTCGTTGCGGGCGCGTGCAGCCGAGATCAGCCAACGGATGGCCAGGGCTTCGCGGCGCTCGGGGCGTACTTCGACCGGAACCTGGTAGGTTGCACCACCAACGCGGCGCGAGCGAACCTCGACCGACGGTTTGATGTTGTCGAGCGCTTCGTGGAACACTTCGACCGGTGCGCGCTTGATCTTGCCTTCAACGCGATCAAACGCGTTGTAGACGATGCGCTCTGCGACCGACTTCTTGCCGTCGATCATCAGGTTGTTCATGAATTTGGTCAGTACCTTGTCGCCAAACTTGGCGTCAGGCAGGACTTCGCGTTTTTCGGCGGCGTGACGACGTGACATATCAGCCTCTCCTTCTTACTTGGGACGCTTCGCGCCGTATTTCGAACGACGCTGCTTACGGTCTTTGACGCCCTGAGTATCCAGAACACCGCGCAGGATGTGGTAACGCACACCGGGAAGGTCTTTTACACGGCCGCCACGGATCAGAACAACCGAGTGTTCCTGCAGGTTGTGGCTTTCACCGGGGATGTACGAGATGACCTCGAACCCGTTGGTCAGGCGCACCTTGGCAACCTTACGCATAGCCGAGTTCGGCTTTTTAGGTGTGGTGGTGTACACGCGGGTGCAGACGCCGCGTTTCTGCGGGCACTGCTCCAGGTGCATGGACTTCGAGCGTTTTACTTTGGGCTGTCGCGGTTTGCGGATCAGCTGTTGAATAGTTGGCATTCCGGTTTCTTCCCCGTTTTGCAACACACATGACATGCACGCGCGTTGCGTGCGGTTAAACTTGCTGCACTTATGCGTCCACAAGCGCAAAACCCGCGAGCGTTCCCATTCCGAGGTGAACGTCGCGGTTGGTTATCAGAGGGCGCGAACTGCAAAATTGTTCAGGCCTTGACCAGTCCATTACTGAAATCGGTTATGGGGCGGCCCCCGGTACCGAGATAGCGCGCGTAATAGGGGGAGTCGGAGCAAGTGTCAACAGTGCACCCGTATGGGTGTCTCACCGGTCTGTTTATGCGGGAATATCAGGCCCCTTCCGGGATTTCCAGCACCGCAGCCGTTGCGACACCCTTTTCGGGAAGGCATAGTCTGTGCAACACGCTGCCCCACGGATCAAATATGCAAATCATCGGCCTGTGCCGCTTTTCCTATCCTGCCTATGGTGGCTTTCAAGTCGAACATGAAACGATCGAAGAACGTCGGCGGTACCTTTACAACCCCGCCCGCCTAGAAGAACGCTTTCGCCTGTTCGAAACCACTACACTGCCCTGCCTTCGAGAACAGACCAACGAGGATTTTCAGTTTCTCATCGTGATCGGTGATTGCCTTCCCAAACCCTCTCTGGATCGATTGCGCGATCTAACCGCCGGCATGCCACAGGTTCAGATCATCGCCCGCGCTCCGGGTCGACATCGCAAGGTGATGAAAGAGATTCTGAATGCCGCCCGCAACGACCCCAGCGACCCTTGCGTTCAATTCCGCCATGACGACGATGATGCCGTGTCAGTGGATTTTGTCGAACGTCTGCGCCTTGCCGTCGACGAGAGCAATGGTCTGATGGAGAACAACCGAACGGTCGCCATCGACTACAACAAGGGCTTTCTGGCCGAATTCGGGACAGATGGCATTCAGGCTGCCCAGGTTATGCGCCCCCTGTTGGGGATAGGCTTTGCGATGCATGTACGTGGAAATTGCGAGCAGACAATTATGAATTTCGCCCATCACCGGATCGGGAATTTCATGCCGGTCATCAGTTACCCTGACGCGCCGATGTGGGTGCGCACGCTCAACCAGTTTAACGATTCACGCAATGCGCGTGACACTAAGACTGAGCTGTTGCCTCTGACACCCGAACAAGAAGGTGAATTCATCGCCCGCTTTGCGATAGATCAGAACCTTGTGCGTCAAGTTCACTCGGCGGGCTGCGTCTGACGTTCGCGGAATAATGTGAACAGCCCTGCCCCAACGACCAGCGTTGCCCCGAACATGGTAATCGTGTCCGGCCATTCCCCGAAAATGAGCCACCCCAGCCCCAGAGCCCAGATCAGGCTGGAGTATCGGAAGGGCGCGACGAACCCGACCTCGCCTACGCGCATGACCATGACGCTGAACAAATAGCCCCCAAGTACGAACACCGCTGCCGATGCCACCATTAAACCAGCACCGACCGGCACCGGTTCCCAACCTGTTGCCACCGTGGCAATCCCCGCTGACACGGTAATCGTCAGGGACGTCGCCAAGGTAACCGCCAGCGAGGGCACATGCACCGACATCCGCCGCGTAATCAAATCCCGCGCCGTGACCGAGGCCACCGCAATCAAGGCATAGATCGCGTATATGCTGAACCCATCGGGGCCGGGCCGCACAATCAACAGCATCCCGACAAAGCCCAACACAATCGCCAGAACTCGTCGCCACCCGATCTGTTCGCGGAAAAACAGCACTGCGCCCAGCGTGACCGTCAGCGGCAGGGCCTGCAGCACTGCGGTCACGTTGGCCAGCGGCATATGCAGCAACGCGGTCAGAAAAAAGAACGTGGCCGACAGCTCGGCCAGACACCGGATCACCACCAGCCATTTGTCGTGACGCGGGAAATTCAGATGCAATGCCCCCAGATGACGCGCCAGCAGAAACACCAAAACCGTCGCCAAAAATCCGCGCATTGCTACCATCTGAAACAACGGCACCTCGGCACCTGCCGCCTTGATCAGAGCATCATTGATGGTAAAGGCGGCCATGCTGCCCATCATCAGCAGCGCGCCTTTCACGTTTGGAGTCATGGTTAAAGAATCCGGTCGAAAGTCGATTGCTGCATTGGCTCAATCGATCGACTTATTGTCAACGCAACTTAGTAGGCGAACAGGAAAATTACGTCTCAACTTGCCGGACACAATCTAATCGCCCTCAAAATCCAAAGACGCGCCCGCCGCCGATACCTTCGACGGTCACCCCGGCACTTAGGTTATGCGTCGCGATCAGCCCTCCGGACATGTTTAAAACCCCAAGCCGGTTGCCGTTTTGAAGTGCAACATAGAGCTCACGGCGTTCAGCGTTGATCCCGAGGCCAAAGCGCTCAATCTGCAATGCCGCGCCAACCGAGGGGTTGGTTGGGCGAATGACCCTTTTGGTGGTGCCGTTCAGATCAATCTCGGCAATCAGACGATTACGAATAAACAACACGTAGAGGGTGCCGGTATTTTTGTCGAAGGCCAGCCCGCCTATCGGTCCTTGTGGCTGCGCAAGCCTGATATGGCGCACGAACTGCCCGTCGCGCGTCAATTCTGAAATCATCAGACCGTTTGGATGATCCAGGAAAAGATGACCGTCTGCACCCCGAATAGCGAGCCCGCATTCCTTGATCGGGAAGTCGTCAGGAGTAACCCCTCCGCAACCGGCCGGTACGCGCTGCGCCGAAAAGGTGCGTAGAACGCGGCCATTTCGATCAAGTTCCTGCAACTGTGTACCGGGGAGATTGCGCAGGAAAATCCGCCGCCGCGGCTGGTCATAGGCAAGACCCACTATCGAAGCGGAAACTGGAATAAGCCGTGTGGTACCATCGGGAATTTTTACTTCCCGAGACGGCTGCCCCTGCGGCATCCCGACATAGGCGTAATCACTACATGCCGCCAGCAGGCCAATCCCCAAAACCGATAATGCACGAGACAATTTCAATACAGCTCTCATAATTCAAATCTCCGGTGGATTTGTGCGCGAGACGTAAAAAACCATACCATGAAAAGGGTTTTTCTAGAATAAAACTGCTCATATTTATTTGCGCCGAACCGAGCCGCACAGTCTGCGACCCATCCCTTGCCATTGTCAGCGCTTCAATCCAGGCAAAGGGCACAGGCGGCCACCCAAAGAAAAAGGCCCCGCGAAATCGCGGGGCCTGATCTTTGGATTATCGTAGTCGCTTACTCGCGGCTTTCCGGGGTTTCCACCAGAACGTCCAGCTCGTCTCCAACCATGTCGTCTTCGACAATCGGGGCAGCCAAGGCAGCGGCCGCTTCGGCCTCTTCCCGGCGGGCTTCGATCACGACGTTGTCGCGCGACTGGGCAACCTGACGCACAGCCTGGGTTGCACCACCTGTACCGGCAGGGATCAGGCGACCGACGATGACGTTCTCTTTCAGGCCAACCAGCTTGTCCTTTTTGCCCTGTACTGACGCTTCGGTCAGCACGCGGGTGGTTTCCTGGAACGACGCCGCCGAGATGAACGAACGCGTCTGCAGCGAGGCTTTGGTGATCCCCAAGAGGATCGGTTCGCCCTGAGCCGGACGGCCACCGCGCGAGAGGGTCTTCTCGTTGGCTGCGTCAAACTCCTGCTTGTCGACATGTTCGCCTTTCAGCAAGGTGGTGTCGCCTGAATCCAGGATCTCCCACTTCTGCAGCATCTGGCGCACGATGACCTCGATGTGCTTGTCGTTGATCTTCACGCCCTGCAGACGATAGACGTCCTGCACCTCGTCGATCATGTAATCCGCCAGCGCTTCGACACCCATGATGGACAGGATGTCATGAGGGGCCGGGTTACCATCCATCAGGTATTCGCCTTTCTGGATAAAGTCACCTTCCGCGACCGGGATATGTTTGCCCTTGGGAACCATATATTCGATCGTTTCCATCGACTCATCCGCCGGTTCGATGCTGATGCGGCGCTTGTTCTTGTAGTCGCGGCCAAAGCGCACGTAACCATCGGCTTCTGCGATGATCGCGTGATCTTTCGGACGTCGGGCTTCGAACAGTTCGGCCACACGCGGCAGACCACCTGTGATGTCCTTGGTCTTGGCACCTTCGCGCGGGATACGCGCGACAACGTCACCGGCTTCGATCTGCTGGCCATCTTCGACCGACAGGATCGCATCCACCGACATCGGATAGTGAACCGGGTTGCCAGCATCGTTGCGGACCGGCTCGCCATCTTCACCGACCAGAATGATCTCGGGCTTCAGATCGCTGCCTTTGGGGGCCGCACGCCAGTCGATCACGATCTTCTGAGTCATGCCGGTTGCGTCGTCGGTCTCATCGCGGACAGCGATGCCCGAAACGAGGTCAACGTATTTCGCAGTACCGGCTTTCTCGGCGATGATCGGCAGGGTGTAGGGATCCCACTCGAACAACTTGTCGCCACGGGCCACTTTGGTGCCATCCTTGACGAACAGCTTGGAACCGTAGCCCAGCTTGTGGCTGGCACGCTCTTCGCCATGTTCGTCCTTGATCACCATCTTCATGTTCCGGCCCATGACCAGACTTTCGCCTGCGGCATTGACCAGGATCTGCGGGTTCTCGAAGGAAACGACACCGTCCTGGCTGGCTTCTTGGAACGACTGCTGACCACCTTGCGCAACACCACCAATGTGGAAGGTCCGCATCGTCAGCTGTGTACCGGGCTCACCGATGGACTGGGCGGCGATGATGCCGACAGCCTCACCCGTGTTCACCATGGTACCGCGCGCAAGGTCACGACCGTAGCAGGTCGCACAGACGCCTTCCTCAGACTCACAGGTCAAAGGCGAGCGGATGCGCATGGACGCAACACCGGCTTCGTCAATGGTGTCGGCCATACGTTCGTCGATCAACTGACCAGCGGCCACGATCACCTCATCCGTACCCGGACGCAGAACGTCATCGGCAGAGACTCGGCCCAGCACACGTTCAGCCAGCGAGGCAACAACCTCACCGTCGTTCACCGCAGCTTCGGCGGTGATCGCACGCTCGGTTCCGCAGTCGATCTCACGAACGATGCAATCCTGCGCCACGTCTACCAGACGACGGGTCAGATAACCTGAGTTCGCCGTCTTCAGAGCGGTATCAGACAGACCCTTACGGGCGCCGTGGGTCGAGTTGAAGTATTCAAGAACGGTCAGGCCTTCCTTGAAGTTCGAGATGATCGGCGTCTCGATGATGTCACCGTTCGGTTTGGCCATCAGGCCGCGCATACCGCCCAGCTGTTTCATCTGAGTGACCGAACCACGCGCACCGGAGTGGGCCATCATGTAGACTGAGTTCGGTTCCTGCTCGGAACCGTCCTCTGCCCGATCCGAGGATGAGATCGTGCTCATCATCGCTTCGGTCACGCGGTCGTTACACTTCGACCAGGCATCGACAACCTTGTTGTACTTTTCGCCCTGAGTGATCAGGCCATCCATGTACTGCTGTTCAAAGTCCTTCACCTGACCGCGGGTGTCATCAACGATGCCCCATTTGTCATCCGGAATAACCATGTCGTCCTTGCCGAACGAGATGCCCGCCTTGAACGCTTCTTTGAAGCCCATCGACATGATCTGGTCACAGAAGATAACCGACTCTTTCTGACCGCAGTAGCGATAGACGGTGTCGATGACCTGCTGCACTTCTTTCTTCCGCAGCAAGCGGTTGACCAGCTCGAACGGCGCTTTGTTGTTCATCGGCAGCAACGCACCCAGACGCAGACGGCCCGGAGTGGTTTCATAACGCTTCTGAACTTCGTTGCCTTCGTCGTCGATCTGCGTGATCCGCGCGGTGATTTTCGAGTGCAGATGCACCTCACCCGCGTCCAGCGCGTGCTGGACTTCTTCGATCGAACCAAAGACTTTGCCTTCGCCCGGCATGCCTTCGCGTTCCAGGGTCACATAGTACAGACCCAGGATCATATCCTGCGACGGAACGATGATCGGCGCACCGTTTGCAGGCGACAGAACGTTGTTCGTCGACATCATCAGAACACGGGCTTCCAGCTGGGCCTCAAGGCTCAGCGGGACGTGAACCGCCATCTGGTCACCATCGAAGTCGGCGTTAAAGGCCGAACAGACCAGCGGGTGCAGCTGGATGGCTTTACCTTCGATCAGGACCGGCTCGAACGCCTGAATGCCAAGACGGTGCAGCGTCGGCGCACGGTTCAGCATGACAGGGTGTTCGCGGATCACCTCATCGAGGATATCCCACACTTCGGGACGCTCTTTCTCGACCAGTTTCTTCGCCTGCTTCACGGTCGAAGACAAACCTTTGGCTTCAAGGCGCGAATAGATGAACGGCTTGAACAGCTCTAGCGCCATCTTCTTGGGCAGACCACACTGGTGCAGCTTCAGCTCGGGACCGGTCACAATGACCGAACGGCCCGAGAAGTCGACGCGCTTACCCAGAAGGTTCTGACGGAAGCGGCCCTGCTTACCTTTCAGCATGTCTGACAGCGATTTCAGCGGACGCTTGTTGGCACCGGTGATCACGCGGCCACGACGGCCGTTGTCGAACAGAGCGTCAACGGATTCCTGCAGCATCCGCTTTTCGTTGCGGACGATGATGTCAGGCGCGCGCAGCTCAATCAGACGCTTCAGACGGTTGTTCCGGTTGATGACGCGGCGATACAGATCGTTCAGATCCGAGGTCGCGAAACGGCCACCATCCAGCGGAACCAGCGGACGTAGTTCCGGCGGAATAACCGGGATCACGGTCATCACCATCCACTCAGGCCGGTTGCCCGACTCGAGGAAGGATTCGACAACCTTCAGACGCTTGATGATCTTCTTGGGCTTCAGTTCGCCGGTTGCTTCGGCCAGATCAGCGCGCAGCTGCTCGGCTTCGGCTTCCAGATCGATCTGGGCCAGCATCTCACGGATGGCTTCTGCACCGATATTCGCGGTGAACGCGTCCATGCCATAGGCATCCTGCGCATCCATGTACTCTTCTTCGGTCAGCATCTGGCCGTAGGTCAGGTCGGTCAGACCGGGCTCGATGACGACATAGTTTTCAAAGTACAGAACGCGTTCCAGATCGCGCAGCGTCATGTCCAGCATCAGACCGATGCGGGACGGCAGCGATTTCAGGAACCAGATATGTGCGACGGGCGCGGCCAGTTCGATGTGGCCCATACGCTCGCGGCGGACTTTCTGCAGGGTGACTTCCACGCCACATTTCTCGCAGACAACGCCGCGATATTTCATCCGCTTATATTTGCCGCAAAGACATTCGTAATCTTTGATCGGGCCAAAGATACGCGCGCAGAACAGACCGTCACGCTCGGGCTTGAACGTCCGGTAGTTGATGGTTTCGGGTTTCTTGATCTCACCATAGGACCAAGACAGGATCCGTTCAGGGCTGGCCAGCGAGACCTTGATCTCGTCGAAAACCTTAGGCGGCGTCAGCGGGTTGAACGGGTTATTGGTGATTTCCTGGTTCATTTTGATACCTCAAATTTTGCGGAAGGGGGGACGGGAGGAAGAGCCGAGGCCCTTACTCCTCAACCTCCGCATCCAGGAGTTCCATATTCAGGCCGAGGCCACGGACTTCTTTCACCAGAACGTTGAACGATTCCGGTACGCCCGCTTCAAAGTTATCCTCGCCCTTGACGATCGACTCATAGACCTTGGTCCGGCCGGCGACGTCATCCGATTTCACGGTGAGCATCTCCTGCAGGGTGTAGGCGGCGCCGTAAGCTTCCAGAGCCCAGACTTCCATCTCACCAAAGCGCTGACCACCGAACTGCGCCTTACCACCCAGCGGCTGCTGGGTAACCAGGCTGTACGGCCCGGTCGAACGCGCGTGGATCTTGTCGTCCACCAGGTGGTGCAGTTTCAGCAGGTATTTGATGCCCACGGTCACCGGACGTGCGAATTGCTCACCGGTGCGACCGTCGAACAGGATCGACTGACCGCTTTCCGAGAAGCCCGCACGCACCAGCGCATCGTTGACGTCAGCCTCTTTGGCACCATCAAAGACCGGGGTCGCGATCGGAACACCGCGGGTCACGTTGCCCGCCGCCTCGATCAGGTGACCCTCGTCCATGTTGGCAATGCCTTCTTCATAGACATTCTCGCCATAGGCCAGCTTCATCGCTTCGCGCACCGGGGTCAGGTCGCCGGAACGGCGGTATTCACCCAGAGCTTCGTCGATGTTCAGACCCAGACCGCGCGCGGCCCAACCCATGTGGGTTTCAAGGATCTGACCAACGTTCATACGCGACGGCACGCCCAGCGGGTTCAGACAGAAGTCAACCGGAGTACCATCGGCCAGGAACGGCATGTCTTCCATCGGGACAACCTTGGAGATCACACCTTTGTTCCCGTGACGACCGGCCATCTTGTCGCCCGGCTGCAGCTTACGCTTCACGGCAATAAAGACTTTGACCATCTTCATCACACCCGGCGGCAGGTCGTCGCCACGGCGGACCTTCTCGACCTTGTCTTCGAAACGGGCGTCCAGAGCACGCTTAAGCACTTCGTACTGCTCGTTCAGCGCTTCGACGATCTGTGCGTCCTTCTCGTCTTCCAGCGCCAGTTGCCACCACTGACCACGGGTCAGGGTTTCCAGCAGATCCTCGGTGATTGCCGAGCCTGCCTTGACGCCTTTCGGGCCTTTGACAGCAGTTTTACCCAGGATCAGGCCTTGCAGACGCGCATAGATGTTGCGGTCCAGGATCGCCAGCTCGTCGTCCCGGTCACGGGCCAGACGCTCGACTTCCTCACGCTCGATCTGCAGCGCACGCTCGTCTTTCTCGACGCCGTGACGGTTGAAGACGCGAACTTCGACCACTGTACCGTAATCGCCCGGCTTCACGCGCAGCGAGGTGTCGCGCACGTCAGATGCTTTTTCACCAAAGATGGCGCGCAGCAGCTTTTCTTCCGGGGTCATCGGGCTTTCGCCCTTCGGAGTGATCTTGCCGACCAGAATATCGCCCGGCTCAACATCCGCACCGATGTAAACGATGCCCGCCTCGTCGAGGTTACGCAGCGCTTCTTCACCGACGTTCGGGATGTCGCGGGTGATCTCTTCCGGGCCCAGCTTGGTGTCACGGGCGGCGACTTCAAATTCCTCGATATGGACCGAGGTAAAGACGTCATCGCGCGCGATACGTTCACTGATCAGGATCGAGTCTTCGTAGTTGTAGCCGTTCCACGGCATGAACGCGACGACCACGTTTTTACCAAGCGCCAGTTCACCGATATCGGTGGACGGACCATCGGCAACAACCTCGCCTTTCATGACGGTGTCGCCCACTTTCACCAGCGGACGCTGGTTGATGCAGGTGTTCTGGTTCGATCGCTGGAATTTGCGCAGACGATAGATGTCAACGCCAGCGTCGCCCAGTTCCAGATCTTCGGTGGCACGGATAACGATACGCTGGGCATCGACCTGGTCGATGATGCCGGCGCGTTTCGCCTGGATCGCAGCGCCCGAGTCGATCGCAACCTTTTCCTCGATCCCGGTACCGACCAGCGGTGCCTCGGCCCGCAGCAGCGGAACCGCCTGACGTTGCATGTTCGAGCCCATCAGAGCGCGGTTGGCGTCGTCATTTTCAAGGAACGGAATCAGCGATGCAGCAACCGAAACCAACTGTTTCGGCGACACGTCGATCAGGTCCACATTCTCGCGCGGAGCGAGGGTGTAGTCACCGGCCTGACGGGTCGAGACCAGATCGTTGATGAACTTGCCGTTCTGATCCAGCGTCGCGTTCGCCTGCGCCACGGTGTGACGCATTTCCTCGGTCGCGGACATGTAGTGAACCTCATCGGTCACCTCGGCGTCTTTGACAACGCGGTAGGGTGTTTCGATGAAGCCATACTTGTTCACGCGGGCAAAGGTGGCCAGCGAGTTGATCAGACCGATGTTCGGACCTTCCGGCGTTTCAATCGGGCACATCCGACCATAGTGGGTCGGGTGAACGTCACGCACCTCAAAGCCCGCACGTTCACGCGTCAGACCACCGGGGCCAAGCGCCGAGAGACGGCGTTTGTGGGTGACTTCCGACAGCGGGTTGGTCTGGTCCATGAACTGCGACAGCTGCGACGAGCCGAAGAATTCGCGGACAGCAGCAGCAGCCGGTTTCGCGTTGATCAGGTCCTGCGGCATGACGGTGTCGATCTCGACTGACGACATACGCTCTTTGATCGCGCGCTCCATGCGCAGCAAGCCGACGCGGTACTGGTTTTCCATCAACTCGCCGACCGAACGGACACGGCGGTTGCCGAGGTGGTCGATGTCGTCGATGTCGCCCTTACCGTCACGCAGCTCCACCAGCGCCTTGATGCAGGCCACAATGTCTTCGCGGCGCAGGGTGCGCAGGGTGTCCGGCGCGTCCAGAGCCAAACGCATGTTCATCTTCACACGGCCAACGGCGGACAGGTCATAACGCTCGCTGTCGAAGAACAGCGTGTCGAACAGGGCCGAGGCCGCTTCGACGGTGGGCGGCTCGCCCGGGCGCATGACACGGTAGATGTCCATCAGCGCGCTTTCGCGGCCCATGTTCTTGTCCTGCGCCATGGTATTGCGCATGTAGGGGCCAACATTGACGTTGTCGATGTCCAGAACCGGGATGTCGGTGATACCTGCGTCGATCAGCTCTTTCACTGTGCCGCCGATCAACTCGCCGTCCTTGTCGTATTCCAGGGTCAGCTCATCACCGGCTTCGACATAGATCGCGCCGTTTTCTTCGTTGATGATGTCCTTGGCGACGAACTTGCCGACGATGTGATCAAAAGGAACCAACAGGTTGGTGACGACGCCTTCTTCGATCAGCTTCTTGACCGCGCGAGGAGTGACTTTCTTACCTGCTTCAGCAATCACTTCACCGGATTTGGCGTCGACCAGATCATAGGTCGGGCGGGTGCCGCGCACTCGCTCGGGGAAGAACGGCGCGATCCAGCCCTTTTTCTTGTCCAGCTTGTAGGACACGGTGTTGTAATACGCGTCCATGATCGCTTCTTGATCCAGACCCAGCGCATACAGCAGGGTTGTCACAGGCAGTTTGCGGCGGCGGTCGATACGGGCGAAAACGATGTCCTTGGCGTCGAACTCAAAGTCCAGCCAGCTGCCGCGATACGGGATGATGCGGCAGGCAAACAGCAGCTTGCCCGAGGAATGGGTTTTGCCCTTGTCGTGGTCAAAGAACACACCGGGCGAGCGGTGCATCTGGGACACGATCACACGCTCGGTACCATTCACGATGAAGGTCCCGTTCGGCGTCATCAGGGGCATATCGCCCATGAACACGTCCTGTTCCTTGATGTCTTTTACCGACTTGGCGCCGGTATCTTCGTCGACATCAAACACGATCAGACGCAGAGTGACCTTCAGCGGCGCGCTGTAGGTCATGTCGCGCTGCATGCACTCTTCGACGTCGTATTTGGGTTTTTCCAGATCGTATTTCACGAACTCCAGAACGGAGGTTTCGTTGAAATCCTTGATCGGGAAAACCGACTGGAACACACCTTTGATGCCTTCGCCGTCAGTGGGCTGCTCTGCATCGCCGGAGCGCAGGAAAAGATCATAAGAAGATTTCTGGACCTCAATGAGGTTCGGCATCTCCAGCACTTCGCGGATTTTGCCGTAATATTTCCGAAGACGTTTCTGGCCAAGGAACGTTTGAGCCATGTCAGATGTCACCTTTCGATGTTCTCAGCGGGCAAAGACACCGTCGGGCCCCGGCGCCTTGCACATTCGAGACGACACGTCCGGATCAATTCGTGGCCACCGTCCCGAAGGCAGCCTCCCGATCCGAAAACCGCGTCTTAGAAAACGCCCCCGTTCATGAGGCCCTTTCTAAGACAGGTTCGGCTGGACCCGGATTTCTCCGGGCCCAGCCAAATATTGCGGCGCATCAGCGATGCGCCAGACAACGGGCTTAGGCCAGTTCGACCTCGGCGCCAGCTGCTTCCAGCTTGCCTTTGATCTCTTCGGCTTCGTCTTTCGACACAGCTTCTTTGATCTTGCCGCCAGCTTCGACCAGCTCTTTGGCTTCTTTCAGGCCCAGACCGGTGATGCCGCGAACTTCTTTGATCACGTTGATTTTCGAAGCGCCGGCGTTCTTCAGAACGACGTCGAATTCGGTTTTTTCTTCCTCAGCTGCGCCACCGGCGTCGCCACCAGCTGCGACCATTACGGCGCCGCCAGCTGCGGGCTCGATGCCGTATTCGTCTTTGAGGATGGTTTTCAGTTCTTGTGCTTCCAGCAGGGTCAGACCCACGATGCTTTCTGCGAGTGCTTTCAGATCAGCCATTTTATCAGCTCTTTCCGTTTACAGTGTGTGTTCCAACGTCAGGGTATTCACCCTACGCAGATCATTCAGTGCCAACCGCTTACGCAGCTTCCGCCTTCTCTTCGATGGTGGAAAGGATGCTTGCGATGTTGCTTGCAGGTGCGCCAATCGCGCCGGCGATATTCGAAGCAGGTGCGCCAATGCAGCCCACGATCGAAGCAATGAGCTCCTCGCGAGACGGCATTTTCGAAACTGTTTCGACGCCTTTGCGGTCCAGAGCGTTCTCACCCATTGCACCGCCAAGAATCTCAAAATTCTTGTTATCCTTGGCGAAGTCCTCGGCCACCTTGGCTGCTGCCACGGGGTCCTCGGAATAGGTCAGAACGGTCATCCCTGTCAGCAGGTCGGCCATGCTTGCACACGGCTTACCCTCAAGGGCGATTTTGGCGAGCCTGTTCTTGGCAACACGCACGGCGCCACCCGCGTCACGAGCACGTGCGCGAAGGTCCTGCATCTCGGCAACTGTCAGACCGGCGTAGTGCGAAACCACTACGACGCCAGAGCTTTCGAAGATTTGGCCGAGTTCCTCGACCACTTTCTCTTTCTGGGCTCTATCCACAGTTCTCTCCAAGTTAGGGGTGATACCTCACCCCGGCTCATATTTGCCGAAGGGTTAACCCCGGCGTTCAGGTCCGTTGTTACGGGATTGGCCAAAACTCGCCCGAGGATCGTGACCCTCAGAATTCTTTGGTCTTACCCGTCTCAGGCAGGGAATTAAGGGGCCGAATGGACCCACCCACCGTCTTGGACGAAACAAAATAAAGCGCACGACGAATCGCACGCTTTATTCCGCAGCTCTATTTAGGCCAGATGGCAGGGGTTTCCAAGGGGTAAATTGACCGTTCCAACCGGATTGCTTCACCGCCCAGATCCGTCGTGCAAAACCCAAAGCCAGCCATCACAGCATTGACATGACACCAGCCCTGAGGTCCATTCGATCCGCACAGTGAAAAGCCACATAGAACGACGCATTTGAATGCTGGATCTTTCCGATACTGAACAGACATTCGCTTCAGAGTGTGTGGCCGAGTTTTCACGGCGCAATCCTGTCGGGCCTGTGAAGAAAGTCGAATGCGTCTATCGCTCGCACGCGTTTCCGGATTCGCGTCTGGTCTTGAAAATCACAACCGGAATTGAAAGCTTTGCGCTGAAAATCGACAACAACTCTCCCACCACTGGAAGGCTGCGGGATGAGTTCAGCCTGCTAACCGATCTTCACCAGCATTTTGAAAACAACCCGTCATCGCAGGTTATCCGCCCGATTTACCTGTCGCCATCTGAAACCTTCTTTGTCACCGAATTCATCAACCGGCCAACCGCGGTCGACCTGATCTATAACAGCAAGAACGAAAATCAGGTTGCCCAGATTTTTCGCCGTGCTGGATCATGGTTGAATGATCTTCATGACCGCCACCCCCCGGCGAGCTATGCATTTCGGCCAAAATGGATGACGGACAGCATTCGCGACCTGTCAACTACAGTGCCCTATGATATCGCGGGCACAAGTCGGAAAATGGTAAACGTCATGCTGGCCGAAGCTGCTCGCCTGAAGGGCATTCAGGATATCCGGGTCTTTTCGCATGGAGATTTTCACGGGCAGAACCTGATTGTCGGGCAGGGAAAAACGATTGGCCTGGATTTTACTGAATCCCGCGAAAAGCTGGCCGTGTACGATATTGTCGACTTTCTAAAGGCAGATATTTTTCGCGACGGGGCCGGACCCGATGTGGATCGCAGCGGTATTCTCAGAAAAAACAAGGATATGTTCTTTCGCCGTTATCGGCATCCCATCAACATGGAAATTCTGGATTACTGCATCCGGGGACGGTTGTTGAAGGACTGGCTGGCGTTGTGGCAACCCAACCACGACTGTAGCCCGTTTGAGGAAGACAAACGACAGCGGTTGGGCAATCGCTTGAAAGTTGTGTTTCAAGGATAATGAGACTGTTGCGGTAACCGTCCCAGTTGACAATTATTTGTGCGGTATTTTGAAGAACCCGGTTGACGCATCCACCCAACCAATTTCTTATCTTTCAGCAAAATTTCGCGTGGCCTTCGTCGCCTTTGGCCCAACATAACAAGTACAAAAGAGGAATAATCGCGCAGATGGTTCTCCGCAGTTTTTTCGCTCAGGACAGTGCCAGTCTAATCGCCACATTCGTTCCGGCCGGGGGCGATGCCAATGACATTGTCGTCGGTGGATCTATTATCAACAACTCAGACACACCGGACGGCACCATTTTTGCCTATTCGGGTGGATTTGGCACTACTGTCACACTGGACGACACCAGCGGCAGCCCGGATATATTCGACGACGATCAGGAAACGGGCCACATCATTACTGATGGCGGTGGCATCGTCACAAATGGCACACAGGTTGAATCTGAGTCCGTGATCACCGTGCGGGCTCTGGACATTAACGGAAACCCAACCGGACCCGAGATTGACATCTACGTGTTTTCCCAGAACGGGGTCACGCAGGACGTTTGGGGCTATAGCACGTCGGCCCCCCTGGTGCCGGGAACCTCTTATGTCAAAATCAGCGGCTCAAACGCGGGGTCGTCGCCCTATACGGATTTCATTACGTGCTTTGGCCTGGGAACCCTGATCGAAACCGAAGATGGTGACGTCGAAGTGCAGAACCTGAAAAAGGGTCAGCGCGTCTGGACCCGGGATGGCGGGCTGCAACCGATCCTGTGGATCGGAACGACCGAGGTTCATGGCCATGGCGCGTTCGCTCCGGTCGTGATCGAAGCTGGCGCCATCGGAAACACGCATGAGCTTGTGGTCTCGCAACAGCACAGGGTCCTGATACAGTCACCGGCAACCGACATGCTGTTTGGCTCGTCCGAAGTGTTCGTGGCCGCGAAGCACCTGTGCGGCCTTCCCGGCGTTTCGATCCGTGAGACGGACCGCATCACCTATACGCATTTCATGTTCGACCGGCATCACATTGTGCGATCAAACGGCGCGCTGACGGAAAGCTACTATTACGGCGATACTGCCAAATATTCCCTATCATCCCCGCAAAGGGCGGAAATCCTCGCGCTTTTCCCATCGGTTGAAGAGATCGGAAATGCGTTCCAGCACACGGCCGTCAAGACAATCGGGGCGCATGAAGCCCGCGTATTGCGCACATACCTCTGATCACGCGGACCGCAAAAATGAAAAACCCGGGTCGCATATGCAACCCGGGTTCTTTTTCTAAGCGCTTGGCTGGGGCTTATTCGCCGGCCGCAGCCGCCACATCCAGAGTCACGCCGGGGCCCATGGTCGAGCTCAGCGCGATTTTCTTCATGTAGGTGCCTTTGGCGCCCGACGGCTTGGCCTTGGCCACGGCCGAGATGAAGGCACGGACGTTTTCGACCAGCTTGGCTTCGTCGAACGACGCTTTGCCAACGCCGGCGTGTACAACGCCGCCTTTTTCCGCCTTGAACTGAACTTCACCACCCTTGGCTGCTTCAACGGCCGCTTTCACGTCCATGGTAACAGTGCCGACCTTGGGGTTCGGCATCAGGTTGCGGGGGCCCAGAACTTTACCCAGACGGCCAACGATCGGCATCATGTCCGGGGTGGCAATGCAGCGATCGAATTCGATGGTGCCGCCCTGAATGGTTTCCATCAGGTCCTCTGCGCCGATGATGTCCGCGCCTGCTTCTTTCGCTTCGTCAGCCTTGGGGCCACGTGCGAACACAGCAACGCGCATCGCTTTGCCGGTGCCGTTCGGCAGGCCGACAACGCCACGAACCATTTGGTCCGCGTGACGGGTGTCAACGCCCAGGTTCAGAGCGATTTCGATGGTCTCGTCGAACTTCGAAGTGGCGTTGCCTTTGACCAGGGAAACAGCTTCTTCGACCGACAGGTTTTCCTTGCCAGCGACAGCTTCGCGCGCAGCGCGGGTACGTTTACCAAGTTTTGCCATCTTACTTCACCTCGATGCCCATAGAGCGGGCCGAGCCCAGGATGATCTGCATTGCGCCTTCGACGTCGTTGGCGTTGAGATCTTTCATTTTGGCTTCGGCGATTTCGCGAACCTGCTTACTGGTCACGGTTGCCACGGTCTCGCGACCTGGGTTTTCCGCGCCACGAGGGCGGTTACGCTTGCCGACCGGCTTCAGGCCAGCTGCTTTTTTCAGGTAGTAAGACGCGGGCGGCGTCTTGATGTCCATGGTGAAGGACTTGTCCTGATAATAGGTGATCACGGTCGGGCAAGGTGCGCCCTGCTCCATATCTGCGGTCTTGGCGTTGAACGCCTTGCAGAATTCCATGATGTTGATGCCGCGCTGACCCAGCGCCGGACCAACTGGCGGCGACGGGTTCGCCTGACCTGCAGGAACCTGCAGTTTCATTGTACCAGCAAGCTTCTTGGCCATTTGGTTTTCCTTTCAACGTAGATAGGACGCGTCCTACCCGGTTTATGTTGCGTGGTCCGATCCGGGATCGCGATCCCAGCAACCTCCCACGAGAGAATCTCGCCCGAAGACGATAGAGGCGGCATGTATAGGGGAATTGTGGGGTTGGCAAGAGGTTGGCGTTACAGTTTGGCATCACCGCTTTGGGCCCGAAACACGCGTACTCATCTCTGCCTGTCTCCTCAACTGCAAGACCGATTAGCGCCACAAATTCTTCCTCGGACTGGCGTTCTGTGGCAGACTGGCACTTTCAAGGCGCAGGAGGGATCGGAAAATGAACGGGTTTGGGTCGCCGAAGAAAACACGGGAGTTTCACAACCACCACTTTGACTCCTCCATGTGGAACGATTTCGAATTTCGTAATGACGATATCATCATCGCTACCTATGCAAAGTCTGGAACGACTTGGGTTCAGCAAATCGTCGCTCAGCTGATATTCAACGGCGCTGAAGACCTCGACGTCGCCGAGATGTCGCCGTGGCTTGACCTTCGGGTCCCGCCCAAAGAGGTCAAGTTACCAGCAGTCGCGTCGCAAACGCACCGACGCTTCTTAAAAACGCATTTACCGGTGGATGCGCTCGTTTTCTCAGAACAAGCCAAATACATATACATTGGGCGCGATGGGCGTGACGTAGTATGGAGCTTTCACAACCATCATTCGAACGCGAATGACACTTGGTATGAAACTCTGAATGATACGCCCGGCCGGGTAGGCCCACCGATCGAACGACCAACACGAGATACCGTTCAATACTTCAGGGAATGGCTGGAGAAGGATGGTTACCCGATGTGGCCTTTCTGGGAAAATATTCGAACCTGGTGGGAGATTCGCGATCAGCCCAACGTGCAACTTATCCATTTCGAAGCGCTCAAACGCGACATGCCGGGGGAAATTCGCCGCATCGCAAATTTCCTGGACATCGAGATTGACGAAAGTCGTTGGGATGCGATCCTCACGCACTGTTCCTTTGACTACATGAAAGCACATGCAAGTAAATCCGTCCCTGGAGGCGGTATTTTTTGGGATGGCGGCGCAGAGACATTCATCCACCGCGGCGTGAACGGTCGTTGGCGTGAGATTCTCCCTGAAGAGGACAAAGCCCGCTATGAGGCCAGAGCCTTGGAGGAGCTCGGGCCGGAATGCAGCAGTTGGCTAGCCTTCGGAAAATAAGAGCATCACTGGCACCACCTCGTCGAAACCCACGAAAGGGCCATCATTGACGGAGGCCCAGAGAAGACAAACGATTACCCCTATGTTCCCAATTTCCTGATTGAGGCCCAATAACGCCTCAGCGAAGGTCGAGATTTGCGGAACAAATCAATTAATCCTAATACTTGAGTTGCTTAAGAAACGAAGGCGGGTATCTTGGTGCAACTTGGACACAAATGAGGTGGTCAGGGATGGGGTCATCTCGACTTAACAAAGGACTGCTGATCTGTGTACTGGTCGCTATGCTGCCGGGTTGTGGCAGCAAGGCCGAAGACCAAAAAGCTCTGGACGCCGAAACCAACGCGGTCACAAAATCCAATTCGTCCGTAACGACAGGGATTGATCCAGCCACCTATGCCGGTCGCTTTCAAATCAAGCTAACAAAAGAAGTACCCCTGCGCGACATTCCGGTTCCCTTTACCGTTTACGGCGGTCTAGAAGAATCCAGCCCAACCCGATTGCGGTTGAAGGCCTTCATGGATCTGCGTGGGCTACAGGAAAAGGCCCCTCAAATCCTGACTGGCCCTTTGGAAGAAACCTGCAAACGTCAGATTTACCTTGAGATCCGAGACGTTACCGCCATAGGTGACACCGTAAAGGTCGAAGGTTCCGCCCGCGCGCAGTTTACAAGGTGCAACCGGCGTGAAGAACCGGGCTTTCGTTATTTTGGAGCAACCGTGGACGCGGTCGCTGTCGCCAAGGCTGAGGTGAAAGGCCAATGCCTAACATTCAGCATTGAAAGCGCCGACCTCAGCCCGCGCGGGTTCATCGGCGCTGTTTCCAACCTCTTTGGTTTGACCAACCGCATCAACGACGCAGTTCTGGAAAAGGGTGGTGAGTTTCTGGCAGCCCATCCGGTTTGCCCGCCACTGCCCGACGAATTCTCTGTTCTCGAACCGGTCTACGAATCAGGAGGCACCCGCGAAATCGCTCCGGGCGGGATGGGGGCGGCTGTTGTCGGATCTGCCGATGTCAGCGCCGGGACAATCGTCAAAGTCCTGGGTGGGCTGAAGGAACTTGGCGTATTGGAGTTTGCTGAATGAGACACTGGTTGATTTTCCCGGTCTTAATGGCAGCCGTTCTGGACGCCCGGGCACCAAGCGCGCAACAAGTGGACTTTGTCGTCGACGCGACATTGCCAGTTCGTGATACAGAGCTGCCCTATACGCTTGATCTGAACCTCGCCGCTGTTGCGCCGACACGGATCGGGGTGGGCGCGCTTCTTGATCTGCGTGAAATACAGAAGACTGTGCCTGAGCGACTAGCTGACAACGCAATAGTCGACAATTGCGGCCTGCAAGTCCGGCTGGATGACTTGAGTTTTGGGGCCCAAGGCGATGCGATTGATCTGGATGGGGATGTAACCATCACGATCTTTGAATGCAGCCGAACCAGTGAGCGCAATTTTCAACGGGGTGAGCAAAAAAAGGCTATCCTGGCGAACATGTCCACCGAAGCGACAGTCGAACTGCGTGACAATTGTGCCTATTTCAAACTCATTGATCTTACACTGACGGCCCCCGAAGAACAGCGAGAGCAACTTCTGGATGATGATACGCTGGACTCTGTAAAGGAACTGATGCTGGCCGCTGTAGATCTTGTATTGAACGATACCCCTTTGTGTCCGAAGTTACCGGCAGAACTCGCGTCACTTGACCCGGTTTATGACAATGGCGGACCCAAAGAGATCGGAGAAGGTGGGCTTGGTGTCTTCCTTGAAGGATCGGTGGATGTCAGCCCTTCGACCATTCTCGATATTCTGACGGTCCTTCAACGGCAAGAACTGATCCCCGGCCCGCCGTAACTGCAAGGTGATCCTTGTCGTTGAGAAAACCACCTTGGACTTCTGAACTGACAACTGGTTCGCCAAAACAAAACGCCGCGGTGCTCGTGGCATCGCGGCGCTAAAATCTTGCTGAAGTAGCTATCAGCTCTGCTTTGTAACCTGCGTGAAGTCCAACTCGACCGGGGTCTCCCGACCAAAGATCGAGACCGAAACTTTCAGCTTCTGGGCTTCGTCGTCGACACCCTCGACCATGCCGTCGAAATCCTCGAACGGGCCGTCGTTGACCTTGACCTTCTCGCCCACTTCGAAGGTGATCATCAGCTTGGGCGCTTCTTCACCTTCCTGAACGCGGTTGAGGATTTGATTCACTTCGGCATCGCGCATCGGCATCGGGCGGCCTTGCGGACCCAGAAAGCCGGTGACGCGGTTGATCGAGTTCACAAGGTGATAACCCTGATCGGACATTTCCATATGCACCAGCACATAGCCGGGCATAAAGCGGCGTTCGGTCGTGACCTTCTTGCCCCGGCGCACTTCGATCACCTCTTCGGTGGGCACCAGAACTTCGTCGATATCGTCCTCAAGGCCCTGCTCGGCCACCGACGTGCGGATCTGCTCTGCGATCTTCTTTTCGAAATTCGAAAGAACGCTGACCGAGTACCACCGTTTCGCCATGAACCTGTCGTCCTTGTTTGCCTTCGGTGCGCTGGCAATGCCGCAAGCACCGTCATTGAAATTCTGTCACGTCACCCGGAATAAAAAGCGGCGCGCAGCCCGAATCGCCGCACGCCCATTCCGAATAGTACCGCGTCAACTACTCTGACATTGCGCGCTGTGCAAGGGGGCAGTGGCGTTTCAGCCCGCCCAAACCAGTTTAACTGAATGCACCCAGGATCAGTTGCAATCCGCCGCGAATGCCCAGATCAACCAACGCAAAGAACACGGCAGTCAGCGCCGCCATGATGAACACCATGACCGTGGTCAGCAGCACCTCACGCCGGGTCGGCCAGACGACCTTTGCAACTTCGGCGCGGACCTGCTGAATGAACTGGATCGGATTCATAGTTGCCATTTGGCTTGGTTCTCTCTGCTAGCGGATGAGCCGGACATAACCGGGCATTGCGGCAATTTCAAGAGCGCTTGATTGCCATGTGTCAGGGCTTGGGCTTGTCGTCCCATTCATCACTCAGGATGCGCCGAGAGTCACCCTCGGGGTCGTCATATTGGTTCGAGCGGACGGTATACACAAAGGCCACAAGTCCAACCCCGCCCAAAAACAGGGAAATCGGAATCAGATAGGCCAAAACTTCCATAGCAGCTACCTCAGACGCAGGGCGTTCAGGGACACGGTGATGGACGAGGTCGACATCGCCAGCGCCGCAATCAGAGGCGTGGCAAGCCCAGCCACCGCCAACGGCACCGCGATGATATTGTAAACGGTGGCAATACGAAAGTTCTCGCGAATCCGTTTGGTCGCCTTCACGGCCGTATCACAGGCATCGGCAATTGGGGCCAGATCATTACCCAACAGCACGATATCCGAGGCCACCCGCGCCGCGTCCAGCGCCGATGCGGGCGAGATCGACACATGCGCCGCTGCCAACGCGGCGGTATCGTTCAGACCGTCGCCGACCATTAGAACATGTCGGCCCTGATCGCTCAGCTCCTGCACACGCGCGGCTTTTTCTTGCGGCAAAGCCTGCGCGACCCAGTGTTCGATCCCCAACTTTTCAGCCAGCGCCTGAACCGCGCCTTCTGTGTCACCCGAAATCAGGATGACCTCTTTGCCTGCGTCGCGGAAGGCTTGAACCGCCTCGGCCGCGCCGGGGCGCAGACTGTCCGAATACTGGAAGCACACAGGCGCCTGCCCTGCGACGGACAACCATGCTGCGGTCTGATCACCCTCTTGCGCACCCGTCCACGCTGCCCGGCCCAAACGCACGCGCTGATCTCGATAGGTGCCTTCGGTGCCGTAACCCGGAACTTCGGTGATATCTTTAAGACGGGCCGGTTTGACCCCCGCATCGCGTGCCGCGGTGGTCAATGCAACGGACAGCGGGTGCGAGGAGGCCTCGGACAGCGCCAAGGCCACTTCAAGGTTTGTGCGGGCATGATCGCCCAGGTTGATCAGTTCGGGCGTGCCCGAGGTCAGCGTACCGGTTTTGTCGAACACCACCGTATCCACCTCGGCCAGACGTTCCAGGGCTGTGGAATGTTTGATCAGCATCCCCTTGCGGAACAATCGCCCCGAGGCTGCCGTTGTCACCGCAGGCACCGCCAGTCCCAGCGCACAGGGGCAGGTGATGATCAACACCGCAGCTGCAATGTTCAGCGCGGTGCGGATATCGCCGGAATAGATGTACCAACCGAGAAAGCTGAGTGCCGCTAGGATGTGTACACCCGGCGCATAAAGCTTGGCTGCCTTGTCCGCCAACGAGGTATAGCGCGACCGGCCCGATTCAGCGATGGCGACCAGATCGGCCATACGATGCAGCGACGTATCCTCACCCACCGCTGTCGCCCGAATGGTCAGGGGGCCAGTCAGATTAACCTCACCAGCGCTGACCGCCATACCCACTTGCGCAAAAACAGGCAGGGTTTCCCCGGTCAACAGGGACCGATCAAGCTCTGACTGCCCCGACACAATTTCGCCATCCACCGGCATACGCCCACCGGGCCGGACAAGGATCAGATCGCCAACTGCAAGGGTGGCTACAGCCACTTCTTCCTCGACACCGTCGACCAGGCGGATAGCACGCGGTACTTCTAGTGCGGTCAGTTCTTCGGCCGCGGATCGGGCGGCATCGCGGGTGCGGTAATCCAGATACCGCCCTGCCAGCAGGAAGAAGGTCAGCGTCAGCGCGGCATCGAAATAAGCGTGTTTGCCGCTGAGCGCGGTTTCCCAAAGCGATGTGATCAGCGCCAGCAGGATGGCTAAAACAATCGGAACATCCATGTTCAGGCGTTTGACCCGCAGGGCGCTCCAGGCGTTGGCAAAAAAGGGCTGCGCCGAAAAGGCTATGGCTGGCAACGCAATGGCCGCGGAAATCCAGTGGAACATATCGCGCGTGGCATCCGATGCGCCCGACCAGACCGACACCGACAGCAGCATCACGTTCATCGAAGCGAAACCGGCCACCGCCAGCCGCATCAACAGATCGCGACCGGCCTTATTGGCCCGCGTCGCTGACAACGAACCTGGGTCCAGCTCGTGCGCTTCATAGCCCGCCCGTTCCAATACAGGAATAAGATCGGCTGCACGCAGATCAGGCGACGCTTTGACCATCGCCCGCTTGAGTGTCAGGTTCACCCGCGCGTCCTCGACCCCCGGATAGGCGTTCAGTTCCCGTTCGACCGTGGCAATACAAGCCGAGCAATGAATGCCCGGCAACGATAACGCAATCTGAGCATCCTGTGGGATGGGCCGCGCCGGTTCCGCCGGGCTGGCGATACAACCGGGGCAGGCCGCAGTGCCGGATGTGAACTGCGTCGTCATCCCATCACCCTTTTACGTACAACGGCACACGCTGGGCAAACTCTGCACCCGCGCTATCCTTGGCAACCAGCCGTATGTTCCAGTTGCCTTTGCCCAACGATACCGGCGTTGCATAGGCCTGACCGTCAAAGATAAATTCGGGCGAGAAATCATCTTCGACATGGGTGGCGCGACCCACAACCGCCTGCAACTCGGCCACTTCGACCGGAGCTCCGGTTTTGTCAGTGATATGCAGGATCAACAAGCCGCCAGACATTTCGGCACGAATGGTCCAGCCCAGAGCCTGATGTTCCTTCAGACGGTCGTTGAACTCCTGACTGGCGACATAAGAGTTTTTGACCTCAAGCCCCGGAAAGGTTTTGACCGCGCTATAGGCCAGTACGAGGTTTACGGCGATAATCACGCCAAACGCGGCGACGAAAATGGCCAGAGCGTGCTTACCGGTAAATTGACGCTCGGCCATACTAGTTCCCTCGTCCGTTGAAAGTGGTGTCTTTATAGGCACGTTCACCGCTTTCCAGATCCTCGACCCAGATGCGCACCGAAGTTGCATCCGCAGCCGCCGGCCCGGTGTCGCCCGCAGAAACGATGTAGACGCGGGTCAATTGTGCCGTATCTGCCGTGACATTGACAATCTCACCTTCGACGCCCTCGATCTGAATCTGCAAGGCAGGATCACCCGCCAGGGACAATTGGAACGCCCGGTCCTCACCATGCTTGTTACGCAGGCGCACATCATAGGTATTGCGGATTGTTCCGTCGGACAAAGTGACAAAGGTCGGGTTGCGCACGGGCGCCACGGTCAGATCAATATCGGACCGGATAAACAGTGCAAACAACAGCGCAAGGCCAACCAGGGCCCACAAAGCCGTATACAGGATCGTCCGCGGACGCAGGATGTGTTTCCAGACGTTGATGGGTTGCTCGCCTGCCCGTTCATGAGCTTCGTCGCTCAGCGCCATATAGTCGATCAGGCCACGCGGCTTGCCGATCTTGGCCATCATGTCATCGCAAGCGTCGATGCACAGCGCGCAGGTGATGCATTCCATCTGCTGCCCGTCGCGGATGTCGATCCCAACCGGGCAAACATTCACGCAAGCCATGCAGTCGATGCAGTCGCCCAGCTCGGAATCGGTAGTACGCTTACCCTTGCCGCGCGGTTCACCCCGCCATTCGCGGTACCCGACGACCAGAGTGTCCTCATCCATCATAGCGGCCTGAATACGTGGCCACGGGCAAGCATAAATGCAAATCTGCTCGCGGGCGAAGCCGCCGAAAAAGAACGTCGTACCTGTTAAGATCAGGACCGTTGTATAGGCAACCGGATGAGCGTTTCCAGTGACCAGATCCCGCATCAGCGTAGGGGCATCGGCAAAATAGAACACCCAGGCCCCGCCGGTTGCCAGACCGATCAGAAACCACGCCGTCCATTTCGTGATACGCAGGCGCGCCTTGCGCAAATCCAGCTTTTCCTGCCGGTGCAGTCGCAATCGGGCGTTGCGATCGCCTTCGATCCAGCGCTCAACCAGAATGAACAAGTCCGTCCACACCGTCTGCGGGCAAGCATAGCCACACCACACGCGCCCCAACGCAGAGGTAAACAGAAACAGGCCCAGACCGGCCATGATCAACAGGCCTGCCACGAAATAAAATTCATGCGGCCAGATTTCGATCCAGAAAAAGTAAAAACGCCGGTTCGCCAGATCCAGCAGCACCGCCTGATCCGGCAGGCTTGGGCCGCGGTCCCATCTGATCCAGGGCGTTACATAATAGATGCCAAGCGTAACCGCGAGGATGATCCATTTCAGGTTTCGAAATGGCCCGGACACGCGCCGGGGAAAGATCGGCTCCCTTGCAGCGTAAAGGCTGGGGGCAGGGTCGGAATCGCTCACAAGCAGGCTCCAGATGTGGCTGTCTTTTAGGCGTCTTTTTCCAGATCACAAAAGCAGTCACTTTGACATGGGTCAAAAGCGCATCACGCAGACACCTTTTGTCACACCATACCAGCTTGCCGCCTGAGCCAGCTAACAAAAATTTTGACAGCCGGGCGCAGTGGCGCATCCCCTGTAACAATGTGGTATCCACGCGCGCCAGGTTCGCGAAACAACTCGATGATGCGACCCGCCTGAATATCAGCTTCGACAAAATGTCGCGCCGTGAATGTCACACCCTGACCAGCGCGCAGCCCCTCAAGCACCAGATTGCCGGGCAACAAGATTCGCCCAGCCCGCGGGCCGTGTTCAACCCCGCGGCGGGCCAGCCACGATGTTGCCTCTGTAGTTCCAAGCTCTTCCAACCAAGGCAGTTGGCTAAGCTCATCCGGAGTAATGGTTTCCCGGCCTCCCAGTAGCGACGGCGCAGCAACTATCACGATCGGACTTTGCAACAGAGGCTCTGCATTCACCCCCTGCCAGTATCCATCCCCGTATCGGATCGCCACATCCACACCACCCGGACGCAAACTGGCAAGGTCAGGCGAAGGGTCCAGCGCCAAGGGTATATCAGGATACTCGGCCTGAAACGCCGGCAAGCGGGGCATCAGCCAGGACACGGCAAAAGATGCCGTCAAGGATACATGAACCGGGCGATCTTCGGCGATATGCGTCAGATCCGCTACGGCTGCCCCGATCGCGCCAAAACCCAGATGTAAGGCGCGGGCCAGCCTTTCACCCTCGACCGTCAACGTCATGGACTTACCGCTGCGGTCCAGCAGGGTCACCCCAAGGTGTTTTTCCAAGGCGCGCAATTGCTGGCTGATGGCAGCGTGGCTGACATTTAACAGGACCCCGGCCTGCACCACATTTCCTGCTTCCGCAAAGGCATGAAAAGCCTTCAGCGATGCAAGGGGTGGCATTGTCATCCAATTCATATGTAAGCCTAGGTTACATTACTCAATGGCAATTGAGTCGCATATTCCTCGCAAAACATCAATCCTGAGTGCAATCAGACCCAACTTAAGGAGAGATCAGATGCTATCGATTCTTGCACGTACATTCATGGTCGCCACCCACACGGATGGGCTAACGACACCGCAAAACCGCGAACACCGCCCCGAGGGCAATTGGTGGAGGAGAACCACGCGCGTCACACGTTCCCGTGCGAAATGACGGGCCCTCTGGACCCGATCAAAACAGAGAACTAATCTGAACTTGTAGCACCGGCTGTTCAGGAAACGCGCGAACAGATGGAACAGCCGGTGCCTAACCTTCGGGCGGCGAACCGTCCGAAGGTATTCTTTTGCCGTTACTGACCGCCACCCAATTGGTGGACATAAGCTGTGACCGCGCGAATCTGCGCGTCGGTCAGACGGTTTTCCCAGGATGGCATCACGCCAAAGCGGCTGTTGGTGACCGTTTCGGTCAAAGCCTCTTCGCTGCCGCCATAAAGCCAGATTGCATCGGTCAGGTTCGGTGCGCCCTGAGTGATATCACCGGTGCCGTCTTCGCCATGACATACTGCGCAGTTGTCCTCGAAAACAACTTTGCCCGCCTGCGCCGCCGCATCATCAGTCTGAGCGTTGGTCAGCGACATGACATACTGCACCACCTGAGTGATTTCGTCCTGTTCCAGAATCTCGCCAAAGGCCGGCATCTCAGAATAGCGCGCATCGTCGCTTTCTTCATTGCGAATACCATAGGCAACGGTCATCTCGATATCCTCGAGCGACCCTCCCCACAGCCAGGCATCGTCCAGCAAGTTCGGGAAACCCGGCGCACCCTGCGCGCCCGAGCCGTGACACTGCGCACACCAGGTACGGAACACCGCACCGCCTGCGTTCACCGCGTATTGCTGCAACTCGGCATCTTTCGAGATATCCTCCAGCGGCGTTTCAATCAGCTTAGTATTCCACGGCGCATTGGCCTCCTCGAACGAGATCATCTCTTCCTGCACAAGTGCTCGGGAAGACCATCCCATGACACCAGCCGTTGCAGACCGAACCAACGGCCAAGCCGGATACATGATCGTATAGATCACGCCCCAAACAATGGTTGCGTACAAGACCCACAGCCACCAGCGGGGCATCGGATTGTCAAATTCCTCAATTCCGTCCCAGCTGTGGCCGGTGGTATTCGGATCACCCGGCTGTTTTTCAGGTGTTTTGCTCATTTCCTCGCCTCCTTGACTTCGGCGGGTTTATCTTGATGCCGGAAAGGGATGTTGGCGGTATCCTTGTATTCTTTGCTGGCACCGGGGCGGAAAACCCAGATCACGATGCCTACAAAGAAGGCAAACAGCACAAGTAACATCCAGCTATCCGCGAACTGCCGTAAGAGAGTATATTCTTCCATCACACTCTCCTGTTATCGGCTTGCGTCCGGGGTGAAGGTCGAGAAATCAACCAACGTGCCCAGCATCTGAAGGTAAGCAACGAGCGCATCCATCTCGGTCAACTCAGATTGACCATCGAAATTGCGGACATTGACCTTGTCGCCATAGCGTTCCAGCAATCCGTCATAGTCGCTGTCCGGATCCGCCTGCGCCCGGAAATCCGCCTGTGCCTGCTCGAGCATCTCGTCTGTGTACGGCGTGCCGACCACAGAATTGGCAGCCATGACATCACCGATATACTTACCGTCGATCTTCCGATGCTCGAGGAAGCCATATTTCGGCATCACCGATTCAGGCACCACCGATTGCGGATCACGCAGGTGGTCCACCTGCCACTGGTCCGAATAACGGCCACCGACACGAGCGATATCTGGCCCGGTACGCTTGGAGCCCCACTGGAATGGGTGATCATACATCGATTCAGCCGCCAGCGAGTAGTGACCATAGCGTTCAACTTCGTCCCGCATCGGGCGGATCATCTGACTGTGGCAGACATAGCACCCTTCGCGGATGTAGATGTCACGCCCGGCCAATTCGAGGGGGGTGTATGGGCGCATGCCCTCTACCTTCTCGATGGTGTTCTCAAGATAGAACAGCGGGGTGATTTGTACGATGCCACCGATGGTAACGACCAGAAAGCTGAAGATCAGCAGGAGGGTCGCGTTGGTCTCGAGGATCTTATGTTTGTCGAGAATTGCCATTGCTCCGGCCCTCCTTATTCAGCCGGGACCGCGACGGACAGGCTGGCCTCTTTGGCCGGCGCTTTCCGTACAGTCATCCACAGGTTGTAGCACATGATCAGCGAGCCAGCGACGAACATCACGCCACCCAAAGCACGCACCACATACATCGGGAACTTGGCAGCCACGGTGTCGGCGAACGAGTTCACCAGGAAGCCGTTGGCATCCACTTCGCGCCACATCAGACCTTCCATGATGCCGGTGACCCACATCGACGCGGCGTAAAGCACGATGCCGATGGTAGCGAGCCAGAAGTGCCAGCTGACCATCTGCAGCGAATACAGACGCTCACGCTTCCACAGGACAGGCACCAAGAAGTACAGCGCACCAAAAGTGATCATGCCGTTCCAGCCCAGCGCGCCCGAATGCACGTGACCGATGGTCCAGTCGGTGTAGTGCGACAGCGAGTTCACTGCACGGATCGACATCATCGGGCCTTCAAAGGTGGACATTCCATAGAAGCCGACCGAGATCACCATCATCCGAATAACCGGATCAGTGCGCAGCTTGTCCCATGCACCCGACAGGGTCATCAGACCGTTGATCATTCCACCCCAGGACGGCATCCACAGCACGATCGAGAACACCATGCCCAGCGTCGAGGCCCAGTCAGGCAGCGCGGTATAATGCAGGTGGTGCGGACCGGCCCAGATATACAGGAAGATCAGAGCCCAGAAGTGGATGATTGACAGTTTATAGCTGAATACCGGACGCTCGGCCTGTTTCGGGATGAAGTAATACATCATTCCCAGGAAACCCGCAGTCAAGAAGAAGCCCACAGCATTGTGGCCGTACCACCACTGGATCATGGCATCCTGCACACCAGACCAGACTATAACCGATTTCGAACCCCAGATGCTGACCGGGATGGTCATGTTGTTGACCAGATGCAGCATGGCGACAGTCACGATGAACGCGAGATAGAACCAGTTCGCCACATAGATGTGGGGTTCCTTCCGCCTGACGATCGTTCCAAGGAAAACGGCCAGATAGGCAACCCACACAATGGTCAGCCAAAGGTCAACATACCATTCAGGCTCGGCATATTCTTTGGACTGAGTGCCACCCAGAACGTAGCCGGTCGCTGCCAGTACAATGAACAGCTGATAGCCCCAGAACACGAACCACGCCAGATTGCCGCCCCAAAGGCGCGCGGCGCTGGTGCGCTGTACCACATAGAACGAGGTTGCGATCAAGGCGTTACCGCCAAAGGCAAAGATCACCGCCGATGTGTGCAGCGGACGCAAACGACCAAAGTTCAGATAGCCCTGCGCCCATTCGAAGTTCAGCGCTGGAAAAGCCAGCTGAAACGCGATGAAAGTCCCTGCAAGGAACCCGACCACGCCCCAAAAGGCAGTTGCGATCACGCCATAGCGGATCACGCCATCCATGTATTCACCCGAACGGTCTACAAGAATATCTGGCTCGTCGGTGTTTCTAAGCGTCCAGATGAACAAACCACCGGCGATCAGCATCACCAGAATCGAATGCACCTGATACGCCAAATCGCGTGCATAGTTGGACCCGATCGCAGTGAACACCACAACCAGACCAAGCACGATCAGCTTGATGTAATTTGACATATTGCGTCCCTTTGCCATGCCCCACGTGATTCTTGTATATCGCAGGACCCTTTTGACTGGTTGCCGTTTTGTCGAACGGCGGCCAGAATTACTTTGATCTGTGTCAAGACAATACACTGATTTCTGTGACAATCGTAAACTGACAACTGGGCCATAGGGCCGCAGGTACATGAGCCTGAAAGACAAGAGGTCAAAATGGCATACAAATCTCTTCTCACGGTGATGACAGACACGAACCACAGTGACGCGCCTCTGGCCCAGATGGCCGCTCTGACTGCTTCGCAAGACGCGCATGCCGAGGCTTTGTGTCTGGGCGTCGACCGCAGCCAGACGGGATATTACTACGCCGGCGCAAACGCCCTGATACTTCAGGAAACACTGAGCCGCGCGAATGCCGAAGCCGAAGAGGTACTGGCCTATGCCAAAGACTATCTGGGCAAGACTGGAATCCGCTGGTCCGCCGAAAGCGGTGTTGCCCAGATCTCGGATATCGGGCGCCACGTGGCGCACCGCGCGCGGTTTTCCGATCTTGTCATTCTCCCGCAACCTTACGGACCTGACCGCGACGCCGAGGCCGAACCCATTGTCGAAGCTGCCATGTTCGAAGGTCACGCGCCTGTTCTAGTCGTTCCTGACGATGCAACCCCGTTCGCACGACCGGGCAACATCCTGATCGGCTGGAACGAGAGCGTCGAGGCCATGCGGGCCATCCGCCGCGCCCTGCCGTTTCTGACGCAAGCCGATCTGGTGCGCATCGTCGTGATTGATCCGCCGCGCCACGGCCCCGACCGCTCGGACCCTGGTGGGATGCTGTCGCAGATGCTGGCCCGCCATGGCGTGAAATGCGAAATCGACGTGCTGAGCAAGACCATGACGCGGGTATCCGATATCCTGAACCGCCACGCCGCAGATACCGAGGCAGACATGATCGTGATGGGGGCCTATGGGCACTCGCGGTTCCGCGAAGCCATTTTGGGCGGCGCGACACGGAACATGTTGGAACAAGCCACAGTACCGGTGTTCCTGGCTCACTAGTATAGGCCGTTACAGAAAACCGCCCCCTGGGGCGGTTTTTACTTTTTCACCAATCCGATCAGGAACAGCAGGATGATCGCGCCGATGGTGGCAAAGAAAATAGATGAAAAGACACCACCGCCCACAGCAAAGCCCAGCGCGGGAAAGATCAGACCGGCCAGAAACGCGCCGACGATGCCGACGATGATATTGCCCATCAGGCCAAAGCCGCGGCCTTCCATGATCTTGCCCGACAGCCACCCGGCGATCGCGCCGATGAACAGCATCGCCAGAATGCTACTGAATCCCATGACTTACTCCTGAGGTCTGCTTCAAATGACCCCAGTTAAACATGGCCAGCCGATCCAGTCACGCTGCAAGCGTGTCAGACCAGAAAACCTCCATCCGAGTCGTCGCCTGCCTCTTCCATCAGGCGGCCCATATCCGGAATCGTCACGTGGCGTTTGCCTTCCAACGTGATGACCTGATCCTTTTTCAGGGCCGAGATCTGCCGACTGACTGTTTCCAGCGTCAGCCCAAGGTAGTCCGCCATCGCCTCGCGGGTTAGCGGAAGGTCAAACACGATCGGCCCCGTGTTTCCCTTTTGATTGATCGACGCATCGCGCCGGGCGATAATCGACAGCAGGCTGGCAATCTTTTCTCGCGCAGTCTTGCGCCCCAGCACCAACATCCACTCGCGCGCGGCGTCCAGCTCGTCCAGCGTCATTTGCAACAGCCGGTGTGCAATATGCGGGGTATTGCTCATCAAGTCTTCGAACGGCTTCTTGCGAAAACAACACATGACCAGATCGGTTGTTGCCAGCACATCATATGGCGCAGAATCGCGGCCTGGCCGCCCGACGAAATCACTGGGCAGCAAAAGGCCGACCATTTGGGTGCGACCGTCTTCCATTGTCTGGGTCAGCGAGGCGATGCCTGACACGACAGAGCCCACAAAATTCATCTGATCCCCCGACCAGATGATCGTCTGACCCGCCTCAAAACTGCGATAGTATTTGATGCCTTCAAGCTCTACCAGCTCGTTCGCATCACAGTGGGCGCATACTGCACGATGCCGGATGGGGCAATCTCCGCAGTTTGTATGGTCGAATTTGAGTATCGGTGTCATGCACGTTTCCACTTGATCTCGGTCAAAGCATCTAGACGGTCCGTCCCTTAAAGCTATCGCCATGATAGTGAAACCACAATTGGCCAAGCTTGGACTATTTGACGCGAAAGTCCCGCGTTATACAAGCTATCCCACCGCCCCCCACTTCAGCAATGACGTGGGGTCAAGCCTTTATTCCGACTGGATTTCCGGCCTGAAGCCGGGCAGCGAGGTGTCGTTGTACATCCATGTCCCGTTCTGCCGCAGGCTGTGCTGGTTCTGCGCCTGCCGCACGCAAGGCACCCAAACCGACAACCCGGTGATTGCCTATGTGGACGTTCTGAAAGCCGAGCTTGACCTGCTGGCTGAACGCCTGCCCGAGGGAATTACCCTGTCGCGCCTGCATTGGGGTGGCGGCACGCCAACCCTGTTGAACCCGGATCTGATGCGGGATCTGGCCGCGCGGATTCTGGATGTTGTACCGCTGGGTCCGAATGCCGAGTTCTCGGTCGAGATCGACCCAAACGAGATTGATGAGGCCCGTCTGGACGCATTGGCCGAGGCCGGGATGAACCGCGCCTCAATCGGGGTGCAGGATTTCGACGACGAAATTCAGAAGACCATCGGGCGTATCCAAAGCTATGACGTCACACGCAAAGCCGTGGACATGATCCGCGCCCGTGGGATCAGCAGCCTGAATGCGGATATCCTGTATGGCCTGCCGCACCAGACCAAATTGCGGATGACGGAAAGCGTGCAGAAACTTCTGTCGCTCAGCCCGGATCGTGTCGCGCTATACGGTTATGCCCATGTGCCATGGATGGCCAAGCGGCAGCAACTGATCCCCTCAGATGCCCTGCCGACCCCCGAAGAACGTCTTGATCTGTTCGACACCGCCCGCCGCCTGTTCATGTGGGATGACTATGCCGAGATCGGCATTGACCATTTCGCCACGCAGGATGACGGCCTGACCCATGCGCTCAAGGCCGGGCGGTTAAAGCGGAACTTCCAGGGCTATACCGACGATCAGGCCGAGGTTCTGATCGGGGTTGGTGCCAGCTCTATCTCGCGCTTTCCGCAAGGCTATGCCCAGAATGCGCCCGCAACATCTGCCCATACCAAGGCGATTCGCGAAGGGCGGTTCTCGACCTCACGCGGGCACTTGTTCAAAGGGCAGGACGTTCTGCGCGCCCGGCTGATCGAAGCGTTGATGTGCGATTTCCAGATCAATACAGCCGAGGTTCTGTGCAATCACGACATCACTGGGCCAGAGTTGCAGGCTATGTATCAGGCTGCCAATACAGCCTTTGACGGCCTGCTGCGGATCACCGAAGATGGCTTGTTCATCCCGCCCGAGGCCCGGCCGCTGACCCGCATGATTGCCCGCAGCTTTGACGCCTATGACCTGAGCTTGGCCGGCCACAGTTCGGCAATCTGACATCAAGGCAGGTCAGGGCTTGACGCGGCGGGTCGGTTTTTTCCACACTTGCAGGGCGGGCGGAACCCGCCCGCACCCGAGGCAGGCCCAATACCAGACAGTTCGCGCCAACGCATTTGCGTAAGGCTATCCCTTTCGTGCAGCCGATCTGCAATTTGAAAGAGGGACAGCACCCATGCGCGTTTTCACCGTCCTCGGCCCCAGCCAATCGGGCAAAACCACTCTGGTCGAGGCCATCAGCCGCCTCGACGGCCGGTCCACCACATTCGACGTATCCGGAACCGTGCATTTGCACGGTTTTTCTTATTTAGACGAACCCTGGTGCGCCATTGATGTCGATGGCGGCGGCGATAATCTGGCCTATGTCGGCCCTGCCATGGCAATCTCGGACGCCGCCGTGGTGGTCGTGCCGCCCGACCCGCTGGCCGCCGTTCTGTGCGCCCCATATCTGCGACTGGTCGAAGAGGCTGGCATTCCCTGCTTCTTGTTCATCAACCGTATGGACAACCCCAATGGCCGGATTCGCGACATCATTGCGGCGTTGCAGACCTATTGCACCCACCACATCGCTCTACGTCAGGTGCCGATCCGCGAGGGCGACACGATCGTCGGTGCGGTTGATCTGATCTCGGAGCGGGCCTGGAAATATCAGGAAGGCCAGCCCTCAGCCCTGATCGAATTGCCGCAATCGGTCGAGGACCGCGAACAGGAGGCCCGCACGGAATTGTTGGAAACCTTGTCAGATTTCGACGACAACTTGCTTGAGCAACTGATCGAAGACAAGCAACCGCCCAGCGCCGAGGTTTACGATCTGGCCGCACAAGTGCTGCAGAACCACCAGCTGATACCCGCCTGTTTGGGCGCGGCCAGCCATGGAAACGGGCTGACTCGTTTGATGAAAGCCCTGCGGCACGAGGCCCCGGAGTTTGACATAGCCGCCGGGCGCGACGAAGCGGCAGAAAACGCCCGCGCGATCGCTGGCTTCGCGGATGTAAAAAAACATATCGGCAAGATCGTCGTTCTGCGCGGGCTGGGCGCAGGTGTGAAAGCGCATGAGAATCTGGGCGGCGAAACCGTCGGCAACCTGACTACGCTGGACGCCAAGACACAGATTGCCGAGCTACCAGCTGGGCAAATTGGGCTCGCCGTGAAATCCGATCACCTAAATCCCGGCAATCTCTATGACAGTTCTTCGGCGACCCCTCTGCCCGAATGGGCCGGCTCGCACCCGGCAGCGCATCGTCAGATCGTGTCGCCCACCCATGAGCGAGACGACGTGCGCCTGTCTAACGCACTGACCCGTCTGGTCGAGATCGACCCCGGCCTGCATTTGGAACAGGACGAACTTAGCGGTCATGCAATTCTGGGTTCACAAGGTCCGCAACACATGCGTCGTGTCACCGCCAAACTAGATGAGGATTTCGGGATCGAGATTACTGCCGACGCGGTCGAGACCGCTTATCGCGAAACCATTCGCGCACCCGTCGAACACCGTCACCGCCACCGCAAACAATCTGGTGGGGCTGGACAGTTCGCAGACGTAGTAATCTCGGTTGCGCCAATGCCGCGGGGTTCGGGGTTCCAGTTCGAGGAAATCGTAAAGGGGGGCGCGGTGCCCAAGAACTATATTCCATCGGTCGAGCACGGCGCCAAGGATGCGTTGGTGCAGGGGCCCGAGGGCTTTCCGGTGGTTGATGTGAAAGTTACGCTTAGCGATGGCAAGCACCACAACGTGGACAGCTCGGACTATGCCTTCCGTACCGCAGGCAAGAATGCTGTGCGTGAGGCCCTGCCACAGGCCAAACCAGTGGTCCTGCAGCCGATCCTGAGTGCCGAAATCCACCTGCCGTCGGATTTTGTAGGCGATCTGGTTCCGACCATAAGTTCGCTGCAAGGCCAGGTTCTGGGCTTTGAAGGCAATCCCAACGCCTCAGGCTGGGAGATCTTCAACGCCCAATTGCCCGCCGTGGCCGAGGACGAGTTGCACCGAACCCTCGCCAGTGCCACACGCGGCACCGGTTGGGTCAAGCTGAGCTTTGATCACTATGAAGAGCTGCGCGGACCACTTCCGAAAAGTTCAGCGCGCGAGGCCGCCAACGCACAGTGAAATTCTCAAAAAACCTCTGACCGGCACCCCGGTCAGAGAATACACAGGAGGGCCGCCCCGCATTTCAGGTTTGTTATTTAAAGAGGAGCCGCAGTTATGGCGTATTCAACAACCGTCCTGACGACATTTGTAGTCGCGGCCATTTTTCTGGCTGCCGGGGAAAGCCTTGCCAAGGGGAAACCCAAAGGCGCAAAACGCACTGACCCACAAACGATAGCTCAGCTCTATTCCGGCAAGACAACAAATTGGAGACTTGGAGGGTCGTTCTATTGGGCTCCTAACGGCACCTTACAGGGGATAGGGCAAAAAGAAGGCGCCGTTGGCATTGGGCGATGGTACGTCACAAACAGAGGTAAACTGTGTAACGAGACTGACTGGTACTGGTTCGAAAACGGGGCGAGGCAATACAAACGTTTCGAAGAATGTTGGGAGTTTGTGACAGCCCCGGACGGAACAATCTGGGAGAGGTTTATCCCTGAGAAGTCAAACTGGTATCGCCACAGTATCCGTTCGCAAGTCAGAGGCAACCCGCACCAAAGAAAGTTCAACAAATTGAAGAAAGATCTGGGTCTATAACCCTTTGCCGCGCGGGTAGGAACTCACCCTACCCCGCTGCCGCAATCAGTTCACGGGTATAATCTGTCTGAGCATTTTCGAACAAATCTTCAGCCGCACCCATTTCGATGACATCTCCGTTCCGCATGACAATCACATTGTGAGACATCGCCCGGACCACCTTCAGGTCGTGGCTGATGAACAGATAGGCCAGCCCGTATTTCCGCTGAAGATTGCGCAAAAGATCAACGATCTGCACCTGCACCGTCATGTCCAGCGCGCTGGTCGGTTCGTCCAGTACCAGTAGCTTGGGCCGCAACACCATGGCGCGCGCTATCGCGATACGCTGACGCTGTCCGCCCGAGAATTCATGCGGGTATCGGTCCATTGCCGCCGGGTCCAACCCCACTTCGGTCATCACCTCGGCCACCAATTCGCGCGGGGCACGGTGGGGGTCGACCTTATGGATCGCCAAGCCCTCGGCAATGATCTGCATGCAGGTCATCCGCGGGCTAAGGCTGCCAAACGGGTCCTGGAACACGATCTGCATGTCTTTGCGCAACCGCCGCAACTCTCGCGTGGACCAGCGGCGCACGTCCTGTTCGCGGAAAGTGATGGCGCCTTCGGACGCAATCAGGCGCATGATCGCCAGCGCCAGCGTCGTCTTACCAGACCCGCTTTCACCGACAATGCCTACCGTCTCGCCCGCGCGCACGCTAAGCGTGGCGTCGTTCACTGCCTTCACATGGCCCACGGTCCGTTTCAAAAACCCGCGCTGGATCGGGAACCAGACCTTCAGGTGATCGGTACGGGCGACCTCTTCGGCCTCGGGGGCGACGGGGTCGGGATGACCCGAGGGCTCGGCCCCCAGCAGTTTCTGCGTATAGGGGTGCTGCGGGTTGTTGAAGATCTCGGCAGTGGCGCCGGTCTCGACGATCTCACCATCCTTCATCACGCAAACCCGGTCGGCGATGCGCCGCACAATTCCCAGATCATGGGTGATGAACAGCATCCCCATATTCTCTGACTTTTGCAGCTCGGCCAACAACTCCAGAATCTGAGCCTGAATGGTCACGTCCAGGGCAGTTGTCGGTTCATCCGCGATCAGAATGTCGGGCTTGTTGGCCAGCGCCATTGCGATCATGACCCGCTGCCGCTGCCCGCCGGACAACTGGTGTGGATAGCTGTCCAACCGATCCTGCGGATCACGAATCCCCACCTTGGTCAGCAGTTCGACAATACGTGTGCGTGCCGCATCTCCGCTCAGACCCTGGTGCAGGGCCAGCGATTCTGCCATCTGCTTTTGGATTGTGTGCAGCGGGTTCAACGAGGTCATCGGCTCTTGAAAAATAAAGCTGATATCATTGCCGCGCACGTCCATCAGCTTGTCTTGCGAGGCGCCGATCATCTCATCACCGTCATAGGTGACCGAACCTTCGACGATAGCACTGTCCCCCAGCAACGACACGGTGGACAATGCCGTAACCGACTTGCCTGATCCGGATTCCCCCACAAGTGCGACGGTTTCCCCCCGGTCCACGGTGAACGAAACACCTTTGACCGCCGCGCTCACCTGCCCGTCCTGCTTGAACGAGACCTTGAGATTTTTCACATCCAAAAGGCTCATGAGAAGGTCTTTCTGGGGTCAAACGCATCGCGAACGCCTTCAAAGATGAAGACCAGCAGCGACAACATGATGGCAAAGGTGAAGAACGCAGTGAAGGCCAGCCAAGGTGCCTGCAGGTTCTGTTTCGCCTGCAAGGTCAATTCCCCCAGCGACGGCGCCGAAGACGGCAAGCCAAAGCCCAAGAAATCCAGCGAGGCCAATCCGCCAATGGTGCCAGTGACGATGAAGGGCATGAATGTCAGCGTCGCAACCATCGCGTTGGGCAGCATGTGGCGGAACATGATCGTCATGTTGCCCACGCCCAACGCCCGTGCCGCGCGGACATATTCCAGATTGCGCGCGCGCAGGAATTCGGCCCGGACAACGCCGACTAATCCGGTCCAACTGAACAGGATCATCAACGCCACCAGCAGCCAGAAACTTCGACCCAGAATGGCGAACATGATGATGATCACGTACAGCGAAGGGGTGGCCGACCAGATCTCGATGATGCGCTGAAAGACCAAATCCAACCAGCCGCCGAAAAAGCCCTGAATTGCACCGGCGAAAATGCCAATCAGGCTGGCGGCCCCTGTGACCATCAATGTGAACAGGATCGACAAGCGGAAGCCATAGATGACCCGAGCCAACACATCGCGCTTGGTGTCATCGGTTCCCAACAGGTTCTGCCCATTGGGCGGCAGCGGTGCGGCCCCCGGACGATCCACACTGGTGTTGAAGGAATATGGAATCAGCGGCCAGATCGCCCAACCGCGTTCAAACCCCTCGGCCTGAAAGGTCCCGTCTTTGATTTCGTCAATGATCCCTTCTGGATCGTCGAAACACTCCTCAAGCCCGCCGCTGTCGATCAGACACTGCACCTCGGGATCGCGATAGATTGCTTCGGTTTGGAAATCCCCGCCGAATTCAGTTTCCGGGTAAAAATTGAAGATCGGCGTGTAAAACTCACCCCGGTATTTCACCAGGATCGGCTTGTCGTTCGCGATGAACTCGGCAAACAGCGAGATACCGAACAGTACCGAGAAGATGATCAGCGACCAAAAAGCCCGGCCATTGCGCCGGAAATTACGCCACCGGCGCTGATTGAGGGGGGAAAGCGCCATTTACCCCTCCCGCTTTTCGAAATCGATGCGCGGGTCAACCAGCACATACATCAGATCGCTGACGATACCGACGACAAGACCCATCAGGCCAAAGATGAACAGCGTGCCAAAGATCACCGGGTAGTCGCGTGCGACTGCTGCCTCGAACCCCAGACGGCCCAGACCATCGAGTGAGAAGATCGTCTCGATAATGATCGAACTTCCGAAGAAGACGCCAATGAACACCGCCGGAAAGCCTGCGATCACGATCAGCATGGCATTGCGGAACACGTGGCCATACAGCACCCTGCCCTCGCTCAAACCTTTTGCGCGAGCGGTCATGACATATTGCTTTTTGATCTCATCCAGAAACGAGTTTTTGGTCAGCAGCGTCAGCGTCGCAAAGGCGGAAATCGTCAGGGCAATGACCGGTAGTGTGATGTGCCAGAAATAATCCGCGATCTTGCCGATCAGGCTAAGGCTGTCCCAATTGTCCGAGGTCAGCCCCCGCAGCGGGAAGATTTGCCAGTAGGACCCACCGGCAAACAGCACCAGCAGCAGGATCGCAAACAGGAAGCCGGGAATGGCATAGGCCACAATGATGGTGCCACTGGTCCAGGTATCGAACTTTGAACCATCCTTGACCGCCTTGCGAATACCCAGCGGGATCGACACCAGATAGGCAATCAATGTGGACCACAGGCCCAGCGAGATTGAAACGGGCATTTTTTCCAGCACTAGATCAATCACGCTGATCGAGCGAAAATAACTCTCGCCGAAATCCAACGTCATGTAGTTGCCCAACATGTCAAGGAACCGTTCGACCGGAGGTTTGTCGAATCCAAATTCCTTTTCCAACTCTTCGATAAATTCGGGCGGCAATCCGCGCGCGCCGATATAACGGTCATTCACGCTGCTGGTTTGCTGCTCGATATCGCTGCCGCCGCCTGCGATGCCTTCGAACACGTCACCGCCCCCTTGCATCTGGGCGATCATCTGTTCAATCGGACCACCGGGGACAAACTGAACCAGCGTGAAATTGACGATCATGATCCCAAGCAATGTGGGGATGACCAGCAACAGGCGTCTTAGAATATATGCTCCCATGGGGGCGGATTACCTCAACGCGCCCGAGGATTTCAACTCGGCTTCTTTCTCGGCGTTGATCCACCACAGGTCTTCCACGCCCAACGCATAGGGTGGCAGGTTTTCCGGGTATTCGTACATGTCCCAATACGCGACCCAATATTTGCCCAGATACCATGTTGGAACCATGATCCGCTTAGCCCTCAGAACACGGTCCAACGCGCGGACATTGGCGAAAAGCTCCTCACTTTCGGTGGCGGCAACGATGTTGTCGATCAATGGTTCAATATCGGGACCATGCGCACCCGACGGGTTGAATACGGAATACGAGGCCGCCTCGGTCCCGAATTGCTGATACAGGCCAGTCGAAGGCTGCAGTGATTTCGGATACCCGCCGACGATCATGTCAAAATCCCGATCCCGGCGGCGTAGCGTGAACTGGGCATTGTCCACCCGGTTATACAGCGCGTCGATACCCATTGCCCGCAGGTTGTCGACAAAGGGCTGAACAATGCGGTCCAGCGTCGGCTGGTCCGACAAAAACTCGATCGACAACACTTCACCCTTGTCGTTCCGGCGAATGCCGTCATCACCAACCAGCCAACCGGCCTCGTCCAACAGCTTCATCGCCGCGCGCAGGTTGCGACGGTCGTTCTGACGCGCCGGGCGCGATTCATGGGCGCTGACCGGTTCCTCGGTTAGAACGTCCGGGTCCAACGCATCGCCGAGGCTTTGCAGCACCTCCAATTCACGCCCTTCGGGCAGGCCAGTCGCCTCAAGGTGCGTGCCTTCCCAGAACGAACTGCGCTGTTGGAACAACCCGTACTGCAGGCTTTCGTTGGTCCATTCGAAATTATAACCAAGCTGGATGGCTTCGCGAACACGCGGATCCTGCAACTGTGGGCGATCAAGATTCATGATGAAGCCCGACGCAGATGGCACGTTTCCATTCGCCAACTCGTCCCGAATGACTGAGCCGTTCGCAATGGCCGGAAAATCATAGGCGGTCGCCCAGCTTTTCGAGTTGTTTTCCTGCCGCAACGTGAACGTACCTGCCTTGAATCCCTCCATCGCGGCAATCGAGTCGCTGAAATACTCGATCCTGATGGTGTCATAGTTGTTGCGACCCACGTTTACGTTGACCTGATCGCCCCAATAATCGGGGTTGCGTTTGTAAACGATGCGCCGGTTGATGTCATAGCTGTCCAGAACATAGGGGGCCGAACCAACCCCCTGAACCAAACGCGGTTCATCCAGACGCCGATTTTCCGGGTCTGCTTCGAACCAGGCTTTGGAAAACACCGGCGTTCCGCCCACCTGCGAGATCAATGCCCGGCGCGAGATATCCGGTGCGAAATAGAATTTGACCCTATGTTCATCCAGTGCCTCGGCGCGTGGGATACGTTTGCGCACCGCATCTGCATAAGATTTCAGCCCCTGATCCAGCAGCAGATTGTGGGAAAACACAACATCCTCGGCTGTCACGGGGCTGCCGTCGGAAAACCGGGCCTCGGGCCGCATGTTGAAAATAACCCAATCCTGACTTTCGGGGTATTCTAGGCTTTCGGCCAGCAACCCGTAATAGGCCGCGGGCTCATCATAGGATGGAACCAGCAGGGTTTCATATTGGTCAGCAGACCGCGCACCCGCGCGCCCTTTCCGCGTAAACGGGTTCAAGCTAGAGAACGTGCCCTGCGCCGCATAAGATAGCTCTCCCCCGCGCGGGGCGTCGGGGTTCACATAGTCGAAATGAGCGAAACCTTCGGGGTATTTCAGATCGCCGAATTCCGAGAATCCGTGGCTTTTAATTATCTTTTCTTCCGCAAAAAGTTGAGCCGAGGTCAGCATGACCACAATCAACCCAAACATCAAAGCGTGCGACCAACCCTTAATATCCACCGAGCGCGCCTGTGCAGTAAGTCGATTGGATATCATTTTGCTCATCCTCTGGGTCGTTGTGTCTTTTATCTTGTTCGCGCCAGCTAAATGACCAGCACTGTCAGGTTCAAGTTTAGAATGCGTGAACACTTTGTGAAGTTTTTCTTAGGCAAAAAAAAGCCGCTGCGCGAGGCAGCGGCTTTGAAAATCATGCTTTGATCAAAGGATCAGTTGCCGATGGTCTGCAGATACGCGATCAGATCGGCGCGCTCTTGCGGTTTCTTCAGACCGGCAAAGCTCATCGAAGTACCCGAGATGTAAGCACTTGGGCGCTCGAGGAACGCATCCAGCGCTTCGGGAGTCCAATTGCCGCCATGGGCCTGCATCGAGGCTGAATAGCCGGTGAAGCCGTTGGCAGATGCAACCGGGCGATCTACGACACCGTACAAGTAGGGGCCGGTACCGTTTGCGCCGTCCTCCAGCTTGTGGCAGGCGGTGCATTTACGGAAGACACGGGCGCCTTTTTCCGGATCGGCGGCGGCCAGCATATCTTCGAAGACCACTTCTTCACCGTCGGCGCTTTCACCAGCGCTTTCGGTTTCGATAATGTAAGAGGCTGTCTCGCCATGCCCATCCGCATGGTAAAGAACTTCGGCACCCCATTTGGCCAGAAGAAGCACCAGGAAGGTGCCAAACAGGCCTGCGGCGGCCTTGGTAACTGTCATCGTGTCGAACATTGATCGCGAGTCCATTTCAGCTGTCTGCGGGGTGTCTAAGGCTTCCCCTTGCAAGAGGCAAGGTATAGACACCGCGACTAAACGCCCAATTGTAGAACTTGTTGCACGGAATCGACCAAATGAGCAATCGTATCGCATTTCAGGGAGAACCAGGCGCCTATAGCCACGAGGCCTGCCGCAATGCACGCCCCGATATGGAGGCCCTGCCCTGCCGTACTTTCGAAGATGTGATCGAATCGGTTCGGTCAGGCGAAGCTGATCTGGCGATGCTGCCGGTCGAAAACACCACCTATGGCCGGGTGGCCGATATTCACCGCCTGCTGCCCCATAGTGGGCTGCACATCATTGATGAGGCCTTCGTACGCGTGCATATCAATCTGCTAGCCGTCCCCGGGGCAACGCTTGAAGATATCACCGAGGCGCATTCGCATTTGGTTCTACTGCCGCAATGCGCAGGCTTTCTGAAAGAACACGACATTCGCGGCCGCGTCAGCCCCGACAACGCGCGCGCCGCGCGTGAGGTCTCGGAGCAAGGTGATTTGCATTCTGCGGCACTGGCCAGTGAGCTGGCGGGCGAAATCTATGGGCTGAACGTGCTGGCCCGTCACATCGAAGATCAGGACAACAACACCACGCGGTTCCTGGTTATGTCGCGGCAGGCGGACATGTCCCGACGCGGCCCGCATGGCATGATCACCAGCTTCGTGTTTCAGGTGCGCAACATTCCGGCTGCGCTGTACAAAGCGATGGGCGGCTTTGCCACCAACGGTATCAACATGACAAAGCTGGAAAGCTATATGGTCGACGGGTCATTCACCGCGACCCAGTTTTATGCCGATATCGTCGGGCACCCCGAAGACCGCAACGTGCAGCTGGCCATGGAAGAGCTGGAGCATTTCACCACCAATGTCGAAGTACTGGGCGTCTACCCGGCAGCGCATTCGCGCGGGTAAGCGCCTGGTTTCATCCAACTGTGTAGGCTTTGCACACAGCCCCTTCGTGTGATCTGTAATCGATAAACCCCATTGCGGAGTAATAGGCCAAACCTTCGGCGTTACTCGCCGCAATGGTGGCGTCGATGGCGGGAATGCCCTGCTCTTTGGCAACCTTCAATGTTGCCTGAAACAAGGCCCGCCCCACCCCGCAACGCGCGGCCGAGGGTCGAATGTGGGTACCGATGATTCCCCAGCCGACTTGTACTCCGTAAGGATTGGCTGCGACCGCCCGTTTCATGGACTGGAAACCCAAAATTCGGGTTTCTATGAGTGCCAAGACACATGTCAACTGATCCGGGTGCCCGACATAGTTCGTCAGTACAAAGCCCGGGTCACTCGGTCTTGTGCGTTTTCCGGCAGCAGTGATTTCACGCAACACGTCTGAAATGCCTTGGACGTCGTCCCAACCGGCCTGTCGGATGATCAAATTGTCCATTTGCCTCCTGTCAGGAACCGTGCAGATGGCGTTCTTCCATCTCGCGCGCGAACTCGCTGAGCCGCAGTTGGAATTGTCGTCGGAACCGCGACTGGCCCAGTCTCAGTGACTGCAGCAACAACCGGGCCGGCAGCGTTTTCGCCGCCAGCGCCATCTCGACACTCAAGCGGGTGCGGCGCTGCGACAAGGCCAGAAACTCGACAGTTGTTGTCCCGTTCATGCCCTTGCTTGCTGCCTGAAACCTCATCAAGGCAGGCGGGTCGCATTCAGCCATCTCAATCGCAACATGGCGGGGCTTGCCACGCAGGTTGAACTCGGTTTCCCACTGCGTACCGGGCACAACACCCATATGACCCGACATGCGCCTTACTTCGATCCCCCGGCGCATGGCCATGCGTTCGAACCGCTCAAAGTCAGCGACCATTTCGAACACCGCATTGATCGGGGCTTCGATATCTTCGCGTGCTGTAAACTGCATGATGGTTCGTGGGCCTCTTGTCTATTGGCCTAGTATTTTGTCAGTCCAGCGTATCCGCAAGCCAGTTTTGCAGCAGGAAATGCGCAATGGCCCCCTTGCGAGCTGGCAGCAGGACCGGGTGTTCCCCGGCAAAGGCCTGCATCATCTCGGGCTTGCTGACCCACATTGCATCTTCGATTTCCACCGGATCAATGGTGATCTCGCGCGACAACGCCTCACCCGCGCAACCAAACATCAGCGAGGCCGGGAATGGCCAGGGTTGGCTGGATAGATAGCTGACCGGGCCAACCGGCACGCCTGCCTCTTCCATCACCTCACGTCGAACCGCTGCCTCAAGCGTTTCTCCGGGTTCGACAAATCCAGCCAGCAGGGAATACATCCCTTCGGGCCAGCCCGGTGATCGCCCCATCAAAACCGAATCCCCATGGGTGATCAGCATAATGACCACCGGATCGGTGCGCGGAAAATGCTGCCCACCGCATTCGGCGCAACTGCGCTGCCATCCAGCTTGGGATACTTCGCTGGGTGCCCCACAACGGGCACAGAACCGATGCGTTTCGTGCCAGCCAATAACGGCCTTGGCGGCCGCAGCCAATTCCGCATCGCGGGTAGACAGTCGGGTCATGATCCGGCGCAACTCAGCAAAGACATGGCCTGTTGGCAGGTCCGGGTGCTGCTGTTCCGACGGGTCGATAAAGGCACCGACCTGCGACATGTCCAGCCCCTCGGGGGACCAGCCCGAGATATCCAGCGCAAAAACCGGATCACCGTCTGAAAGTCCCAGAAATACAGGTTCTTCAATACTGCCGCCCGGGCCGTTTTGTACCAGTCCGTGGGTCATGGGAATCAACCCCAGGCGGTCCAGTGCTTCCCCCTGAACCAGCGGCTTACCACGCCACAGCAACAGGCAGGTCGCTTGCGGATGCGCGCGCACCTGCGCCAAATGGTCTGCATTCCCTCGAATATGCGCCGCGCGATCAAGGCCCGAGCTGCCAAATGTCACCAGTTCCGCGTGTTTCATAGGATTTCCCTTGGGTCGTCGGCACAGGGCTGCCACGGCTGCCCTTTTGTTGCAATGCCAATGTTGCAATGCCAATTCGCACCACCCGAAAACTTGAAGTCGTAAATTGACTGAAAGCACGCTATGCAAGTTGCATTTATTATACTTTTTGGAGAAAATGATTAACATATAACCGCCAGAAGTAGAAATTTGACACATCCCCTTCTCCCGCCCCGCGCACCAATGAAGATACGGGTTCTGGCAACATCCGATCTGCATATGAATCTATGCGGCTTCGATTATTATTCGGACACCCCCGACCCCTCAATCGGATTTACCCGCACCGCCAGCCTGATCCGCGCAGCCAGGTCCGAGGCCGAAGCGCAGGGTGCTCTGGTGGTTCTGTGCGACAACGGAGATTCACTGCAAGGCACGCCACTGGGGGAATGGGCGGTTCAATCCGAAAATGCACCGCACATCCTGATGCAAGCATTTTCCGAGCTGGGTTATGACGCAATCGGCCTCGGAAATCATGATTTCGGCTTTGGGCTGGAAACGCTGGACCGTGTAGTTGTAGATGCTGCGTGCCCGGTGATTTGCAGCAATGCACACCGACAAGACGCCCCCTCCTGCTGGCAAGATCATGCGATTTTGAATCGAGAAATAAAATTTTATGATCAACATGTTACACTGAAAATTGGTGCGTTCTCAGTCCTGCCACCGCAGACAGCCAAATGGGAAGCACACTTGCTGCAAGGCAAGGTCGTCATCGAAGATATCCTGACTTGCGCCGCACAAAAAGTGACGAATCTGAAAGCGCAGGGTTGCGATTTGATCCTTGCATTGGCGCATACAGGGATAGGGTCGGCCGAACCGGAAACGGGATTGGAAAACGCCGTCATCCCGCTGGCTGGTATCGAAGGAATTGATGCGCTGATTGCCGGGCATTCACATCTGACACTGCCCGGAAACGCACATGACGGGATTGAGCACGTCGATGCAAATCGGGGTCTGGTTCACGGAAAGCCGGTGGTCATGCCCGGTGCGTCCGGGTCATTTCTGGGGGTGATCGACCTGACATTGGACAGGGCGGGAAATGGCCATTGGACCGTTCAGGATCATCGCGTCAGTCTGCGTTCGATATGCCCAACCAAACCCGACGGCTCACCCAAGCTTATCCAGGAAGACCCTGTTTTGGCGCGCCTTTTCGCCCGGGGCCATTCGGAAACCCGGCGGCGCACGGCGCAACCCGTTGGCCAGACCGATCAGCATTTGCACAGCTATTTCAGTTTTTGCGCCCCGGACAGAGGTTTGGTTCTGACCGCCGCGGCCCAGGCAGCAGCCCTGCGGCCCTATCTGCAGGACACGTCATTTGCGGATTTTCCTGTTCTGTCCGCGACCGCGCCTTCAAAGTTCGGGGGGCGTGCCGGCCCCCGGTTTTTCACCGACGTCCCGCCCGGCCAGATATGCCTGCGCCATGTCAACGACATGTATGCGTTTCCCAATGAGCTGCAGGCGGTAGTTGTCACCGGAGAGCAGATCAGCGACTGGCTTGAGATGTCTGCAGGCGTGTTCAACCAGATTACGCCGGGACATCAGACCACATTGGTCGACATCAACAGGGCGGGGCATAATTTTGATATTATACAGGGGCTTACTTATCAATTTGATCTCTCTCAACCGGCTCGGTTCGACGCTGGCGGTCACTTGATCGACCCCGTCAACCGGCGCATTCGCAACATTCGCTTTGACGGCCAACCGATGGCCGCCGATCAACGGTTCGTCGTCGCACTGAACAATTACCGTGCCAATGGCGGGGGTCACTTTCCCTTTGTTGATCAGGCCGAGCCCATCGCGCTGCCGAACCTGCCTGTTCAGCGCGTCTTGCAGGACTATCTGTCCGGCGCACTGCCGCAAGATCCCTTGCAATATGCGTCCTATCCTTTTGGCTTTGCCTCGATGCAGGGCGCGACTGCGCTATTAAGAACCGGCCCGAAGGCACAAACCCACATTGCCGAGCTTGAAGAATATGACCCCCACGTCGTCGGAGAAGACGATGAGGGCTTTTTGCTGATCCGTTTGACGCTCTGACGGGTTGTGTTTCCTGCGCCCGTTGCCTATATCAGACCCCGAGAGGTTGGCGCGGGCGAGCGCCTCGCCAACCTGGTCAGGTCCGGAAGGAAGCAGCCACAACGAGCCCCGCTTGGGTCGATGTCCAACCTCTCACTTAAACTTCCGACATTGAATTGTTGCGAACAGGCCTAGGCAATCAACCGTGGCCAGACAGCCGAATTGCGCCGGGCAAAGGCACCGATATGGCCAACCTCGGACAGTCCGAACTCGGCCGGAGACAACAAATGGCGGCGTGCGTTGGGCCCGTACAGATCAGCCAGCCGCCAGACCGCGTTCTTTGGAACCAGATCGTCATCCTCAAAGCTGAACAGATCCACTGGTGTGTCTGACTGTGCCCAGCGGGCCTCGGGCAAGGACACGCCGATTTCGGGCAGGTAGTTGCGCGGCGCAGTACACCAGCGGCGCCACTGCCAATAGACGCTGGCAGGCAGGTTCGATCCGAATCCTAGTGCCTTGCCCGGCAGGTAACCCAGCGCTTTTACGGCCAGGGGCGCGTGTCCGTACCAAAACAGCAAAGCCAACGCCCGATAAGGCCAGGGATGGTCCGACACAGTCACCGGCCCGGCGCAGACGCAGATCATACGGTCGATCTGATCAATATCGGGTTGAATCGGCCCCAGCATACCGCCGACGGAATGGCCGATGCTCCAGTGCTGCGCGTCGGGGTATCGCCTGCGCATCTCGGCCCGAGCCGCAGGCATGTCGATCAGCGCCCAATCCGCCATCGTGGCCTGAGCTGACTTCAATGGCCTGCTCTGCGAATGACCGAAATCGCTGTAATCATAGGTCAGACAGGCAATGCCATGTTCCGCAGCCAACCAGCGTGCGAAATGCTGATAATAGTCGCGCGGCACTCCGGTGGCGCTGTGGATCACCACTGCGATCCCAGGTTCGGCCACCGGCAGGTACAGCCGAGCCGACAGTTGGGTCGAACCAGAAGGAAACTGAAAATCCTCGGTTAAAACAGCTTGTGCGGTATCCAGCATGGCGCCCTCAATCTGAACCGATTAGTTCACCACCCCAAACGGCATCTTTTGCCACCCTAAGTCAATCCTGTTTCCGCATGACCACGCGTCCACTTTGCCCCACCAAAAGGCGGCTTGACTCAGGTCACCCCTACCCGCTAGCGATTGGGTGATGGTTCTCGTCCCCGGTCCCCGGGGCGGGATGAAAAGGGAACACGGTGCGGTTCTGCCCGGAATACCGGAACGAACCAAGGCCGCGACTGCCCCCGCAACTGTAAGCGGTGAGCAATGCCGAAACACCACTGGCCGCAAGGCTGGGAAGGTCGGCAACGCAACGACCCGCAAGTCAGGAGACCTGCCATCGAACAAGAAACCGAAACTCGGGCGGGGTGTCCGGGCAGGTCGTCAGCACGCTGTCACACCTGATCCATGCCCCCGTTCCACGCGCGGAGGGCGCAATATGATCTGGAAGACAAAGACACACCAATTTACCGCAACCGTTTGCCAACGCACAGGAAAAACCTGTCCGGCGCTGGCGCAGGTGGCGCGCGCGATCGTACAGGCGATGGACGTGGCCGTTCCTGCGACGACGCCTGATTTTGAGTTCGACGGCAGCACTGAGCTGGCTTATTGCGCGCAAGGATGCAGCGCACGGTTTCGCGCGCAAAAAGACTTGATCCGGGTCTTTTGTGGAACAAGCGAGGATGCGCCCCTCGAGTCGCTGGATGCTTACGCAGATATGATGTTCGGCCAGGATGTGACCATGCGCCCCGCAGGCATGCTAACCACCCCCCCCTGCGCCATGCTTGAGGTCACAGCGATCCCGCCCAACCCGGTGGCACAGGCAGAACGACAGGTGGCGCTCTGATCTAGTCGCGCGTCCGCCCAAGGGCTGCCCATTCCATCTGGCCGTCGGTCTCGACGGCGCAGGACCGCACCGCCCGCAAACGGGTCAACGCTGTCTCGGGGTCTTCGCCATGCTCGACCATAAGGCGCAGCACGATCATCCCGGACCGGCCACAGCCGCCCCGGCAATGCACCAGCACCCGCCCCCCGCAGGACAGGATATCAGTCGCCGCAGGGCTGACACTGCACCACGCCGCGTCAACCTCAGGGGGCGGCGCACCGAAATCCGCAACCGGCAGATGCACCCATGCGATATTGAGTGCGTGCAGGTCTTCGCCAAGCCCACTTGCGCCCTCTTGCAGTATTTCGACCTCGGTTGTCATCGAGATCACAAGATCCGGCTGCCAGTCGCGGATCATTCCCAAGTCCCGCGTATACCCGCCACCGCGCCCCGGAAGGGGCGACAAGGCAACGGTGCCTTTTCCAATCTGAACTGAATGAAGTCCGAACTGGCTCACTACGGACCCTCCCTGATACTCGCTTCTAAGGCGTGCAAATTGTGCTGCAAACCGAAATTCACCCAAGCCTGCTGTGGACGCGGGCGGCGGGGGTCTCTACGCTGCATCGGAACCCGAATCCGACAGAGCAGATATGAACGACACGCCCAGCCCCGCCTATCAGGTTCTTGCCCGCAAATACCGCCCGGAAACTTTTGCCGATCTCGTCGGTCAGGATGCCATGGTGCGCACGCTGAAAAACGCGTTCGAGGCCGACCGCATCGCGCAGGCCTTCATCATGACCGGCATTCGCGGTACCGGCAAAACCACCACGGCCCGGATCATCGCCAAGGGCATGAACTGCATCGGCCCCGATGGCGAGGGTAAGCCGACCACGGAACCCTGCGGCCAATGCGAGCATTGCGTGGCCATCATGGAAGGCCGCCACGTCGATGTGATGGAGATGGACGCCGCCAGCCGCACCGGTGTGAACGATATTCGCGAGATCATCGACAGCGTCCGCTATCGCGCGGCTAGTGCGCGCTACAAGATCTACATTATCGACGAGGTCCACATGCTGTCGACCAGTGCGTTCAACGCGCTGCTCAAGACGCTTGAGGAACCGCCCGAGCATGTGAAGTTCATCTTTGCCACAACCGAGATTCGTAAAGTGCCAGTGACGGTTCTGTCGCGCTGCCAACGGTTCGACCTGCGCCGGATCGAACCCGAGGACATGATCGGCCTGCTCGGCAAGATTGCGGCGGCGGAAAACGCTCAGATCGCGGATGACGCGCTGGCGCTGATCACCCGTGCAGCCGAGGGTTCGGCCCGGGACGCGACCTCGCTGCTGGATCAGGCGATCTCGCACGGTGCGGGTGAAACCAGCGCTGATCAGGTCCGCGCGATGCTGGGCCTGGCTGATCGCGGTCGGGTACTGGATCTGATGGACATGATCCTGCGCGGGGACGCTGCAGGCGCGCTGACCGAGTTGGGCGGGCAATATGCCGAAGGAGCCGATCCGCTGGCCGTGCTACGCGATCTGGCCGAGATCACCCATTGGGTCTCTGTGGTTAAAATCACGCCAGACGCAGCCAATGATCCAACCGTTTCGCCGGACGAGCGCGCGCGTGGTCAACAAATGGCCGAGGCCCTGCCGATGCGCGTCCTGACCCGGATGTGGCAGATGTTGCTTAAAGCGCTCGAAGAGGTCTCGGCGGCCCCAAATGCAATGATGGCAGCTGAAATGGCAGTGATCCGACTGACCCATGTGGCAGACCTGCCCAGCCCGGAAGAGTTGATCAAACGTCTGCAAGACACGCCCCCACCGCCAAATGGCGGACCCGGTGGCGGGATACCGGCACCATCGCATGCCGCGGTTCAGACGCAAGTGCCGGTGTCATCTTCTTACGCAGCTCCCGCCCATGGAGGGGGCGGCGGCGCTCCCAGCGCGGCGTTGGCGCAGGATGTGCAGGCCGCCCTGGCACGCTATCCGACCTTCGATCATGTGGTCGAACTGATCCGCGCAAACCGGGACGGCGTGCTTCTGGATGAGGTCAAGCGGTCTTTGCGGCTTGCAGCCTATCAACCCGGGCGTATCGAATTCCAACCGACCCAGCGTGCCTCGGCCCAGTTGGCGCAACGCCTGGGGACCGCCCTGCAGCGATGGACCGGCAACCGCTGGGCAGTCACTGTCGTCAACGAAGGCGGCGGCGAGACGATCTATGAAAAGGAAAACGCGGCTGAGGAAGCATTGAAGGCAGAAGCCCGCGAACACCCGCTGGTGCAGGCGGTTCTGGCCCAGTTCCCGAAGGCGCGGATCAAAAGCATCGAAACGCCAGAGCAACGCGCAGCCAAGGTCGAAACCGAAGCCCTGCCCGAGGTCGAAGACGAATGGGACCCGTTCGAGGAAGACTGAGCCACTTCAACACACACCCCCGAAATCCTCCCGCGCCCGCTCCGGGCCATCGGCTGACGCCGATCGCCCGGAGCGGCCTTGGGCCCGGCAGCGCGGGCTTTGCCCGCGCTGCCGGGCCCAACGGGAGGAAAGGTCTTTCAAAGACATTGACGACGGGCGGGAGCAACCCCACCCCCTTGTGCCACACGGGTACCGCCCGTATTTAGGCGACAAAGCGATACACAGGAGAATACCGATGCTCAAAGGACTCGGCGGTCTGGGCGACATGGCCAAGATGATGAAATCCGCGCAGGACTTGCAGGCCAAGATGACCGACATGCAGGAAGAGCTGAACAACATGATGGTCGTTGGCGAATCCGGTGCAGGACTGGTCAAGGCCACCGCCACCGCAAAAGGTGAGCTGAAAGGTCTGGACATCGACCCATCGATCTTTAACGGCGACGACAAGGAAGTGGTCGAGGACCTGATCCTGGCCGCCATCAAGGACGCACAAACCAAAGCGACTGAACGCGCACAGGCCGAAATGGCGAAGCTGACCGAAAGCATGGGCCTGCCCGCAGACATCAAGCTGCCGTTCTGATACACCCTCCTGACGGATCATCGGCCGGGCGCCTCTGCCCGGCCCATTTGCAGGAGCACCCTCGGTGAGTTCGAACAGCGATATCGACAACCTGATCGATCTGATGGCCAAGCTGCCGGGCCTAGGCCCCCGCTCGGCCCGCCGCGCGGTTTTGCACTTGATCCGCAAGCGCGCCCTGCTGCTGACACCCCTGTCGGACGCCATGCAGCAAGTTGCCATCACCGCCCGCGAATGCCTGAACTGCGGCAACGTCGGCACCACCGATATCTGTGACATCTGCGACAGCGAGGACCGCGCGACCGGAGAGCTATGCGTGGTCGAAGACGTGGCCGACCTGTGGGCAATGGAACGCGCAGGCGTATTCAAAGGCCGTTATCACGTTCTGGGCGGCACGTTGTCGGCACTGGACGGTGTCGGCCCGGACGAACTTCGCATTCCTCGCCTCAAGGACCGCGTGACAGCCGAGGGGATCACCGAGATCATCCTCGCCCTGAACGCCACCGTCGACGGTCAGACCACCGCGCATTATATTGCCGATCAGTTGGAAGGACAGGTCCGCCTGACCTCGCTGGCGCAAGGCGTGCCGATTGGCGGAGAGCTGGATTATCTGGATGACGGGACGATCACGGCTGCGTTGAGGGCGCGGAAAGAGCTTTGATCTTGTCAGGTGTTCCGTTTGACAAGTGCTCAAGCTAATTTCTGGTGATATTGCATTGCACCAACCATTCATACGGCAGAACATTGACCGCGACGTTGTTCGGCAGTTGATAAAATGACATGCTCCGATAACTCCAAGCATATGGAACGCAGTCTTTTAGGGCTGCTGCATGTAAATAGAACTGAAACTCTCTTGGCGCATTTCGAAGCGTTTGAAAGAACGAATTCCTAAACTCTACGTCCGCACCGAAGGCATTGATTTCTCGGGCACGTAGAAAGCTTGTATACGACCCGACAAACACGCCTGAAAGGCTCATAGCCATGACAATAAACACCGGCAGGGTCACTTGGGACTTGAAACCAAGCTTACTTAAGAACGCACCTACAAAAAAACCAAAAAAACCGCCGAGAAACACAAAAGCCAACCAAAATGGGGCACCCAATCGACCGTTCCAAATCGTAATAAATGCTATTGGCTGAAAAACACCTCCGAACAGGAAAAGAGAAGTCATAGAGTATGCGAAAACGCTGAATAGCGCGGTGAGCAACAGCTTCATCGGCTCCAAGTCACTGTAATTTCTTACAAAGAAGTTATACCTTTGTAATTCAATAAAAAATTAATAACGTCAATAGAACCCTATTAGTTTGAGAGTTGTTTGATGACCCGCCTTCTCGCCCTCACAATCGCCGCCTTCACCGCAACTGCAGCTTGGTCGCAGGAACTCATCGACAAAGGCTTTGTCGAAGGCTGGAACATCATGATGGACCCCGCGCTTGGCAACGGGTGTCTGATCCAGACGATCTATCAGGATCTCTCGGTGGTGCGTATCGGCTATGACGCGTTGGACAATCGCGGGTATTTCGCCGTCTACAACAAGGCCTGGGGCGATATTGAGCAGGGTAAGAGTTACCCAATCCGCTTCGAACTCGATGGTAAAAGCTTTGATGCCACTGCCATCGGCTTCAATCAGCGTGACGTGCCGGGCGCGACAGTGTTCTTTACCGACCGCAGTTTCGTCAACGCCATCGCGCAGAACAAAACCATGACCGTCTATAACCCGGCCGGTGAGGTGGTGATGGCGATTGATCTCAAGGGCACCGCCAAAGCGCTGGACTATGCCCGCGACTGCCAGAACCGGAAGCTCTAACGAATCGGATCGAACAGCGCGTCCTTGGCTGTGCAATCGCGGATAACGTCGCGGCCACAAGGCACTGGATTAAGGTCGCGCGACAAGCACAGACGGACCTCTTCAATATAGCCCTGCTTGCAGGTGATTGTGATCATGTCCCGCTCTAAACCGGGATTGGCCTTTAAAAACGCCTCTTCGACCACCGAGGCGGGTAATTTGACCGATGTCTCCAATTGACGGAACACTTGCGGACGCACGACTCTGTCATAAGCCTCCCGAGACAGCGCGAAATAGTCGGGCGCGGACAGCCCCGAACAGGTTCCGTGCTTTTTCCACTGGTGCCACGCCAAACCCGAAGAGCCCTGAATATCCGTCATTTCGCGTGTCATGCGGCGTGTTGGCGGCGCCTCAGCCGTGCGACAGAATGCCGGCCAGCCCTGGTGATATTGCGGCCACAACCCATGCAATATCCAACCGTGATCATGGCGCGCATCGCATTGGTCTGACCAGCGCGCATCGCCTTCGCGGGCGCACCAGTTGGGCGACCAGCTTAGCGACAGAACGTAGTAGTCGAACTCGCCAGCCTTCTCTCCGTCTGCCAGTGCGGCGACCGCGCTCAAGACCCACAAAATCACCCAGCGCATTCGCCTCTTCCCTTCTTGCCTTGCCGCGACTATATAGGCCCCAAGTTCCCCGACAACGGAAACCTGCCCCAAAGCCACGGGGCCGCCGAATTCCGGCGACGGGATAGATGTATTTATAGGAGACGGGCTGATGGCAAAACCGCTTATGGCCAAGGCAACAGCCGTATGGCTGGTGGACAACACCACGATCAGCTTCAAGCAGATCGCGGATTTCGTGGGCATGCACGAGTTGGAAGTGCAAGGCATCGCCGATGGCGACGTAGCCGCGGGCGTGAAAGGGTTCGACCCCATCGCAAACAACCAGCTGACCCAGGATGAGATCGACTCGGCGCAGGGTAATCCGCTGCATAAGCTGAAGCTCAAGTTCAACCCCGCTGCCAGCGGTGAAGAAAAACGTCGTGGTCCGCGCTATACCCCGCTGTCCAAACGGCAGGACCGTCCGAACTCGATCCTGTGGCTGGTAAAGTTCCACCCCGAGCTTAGCGACGGTCAGATCGCCAAGCTGGTCGGCACCACCAAGCCGACCATACAATCGATCCGCGAGCGCACCCACTGGAACATTTCGAACATGCAACCGATCGACCCGGTTGCGCTGGGCTTGTGCAAGCAATCCGAGCTGGACGCCATCGTTCAGAAAGCCGCGGCCAAGAAGGCAGCCGAAGGTGGCGTCATGAGCGATGACGAACGCCGCAAGCTGGTTTCGACCGAACAGTCGCTGGAAATGGACGCAGCACCCAAGATCCCGACCGCCATCGAAGGTCTGGAAACCTTCTCGCTGTCTGACGAGCCTGTGGAAGAGAAAGAAGAAGAGCCGGTCATCGACGCCGACAGCTTCTTCAACCTGCCCAAAGGCGGGACCGAGGACGAAGACGAAGACGATCTGCGCCCCTAAGGCACAGATGGCCCCGGTCCGAACAGGCCGGGGCTTTTTTCCCGCAGGGATTCCATGCTGACCATCCTGTCCAAAATCTTTGGCCCGCACCGCGCCGTATCGATCTATGCTTTTTTGAAGACATGGGGTTTGTTGGCGGTTGCAATCGTCGGCACCATCTCGATTGCTACCGCATTGCTGGTTTTCAATGACAACGGCGCGCACGAACATGACTCGTACCTGACCGTTTCGGTTCTGTCGGCAACACCCGTGAACGGTGACTTGAAGAACGGTGTCATAGCCTCGATTCAATTGCCGGATGGGTCGGCCACCTCCATCAACGAACCCAAAGAGCATGTCGCACGAACAGTAGGCACCACAGCCTGTGTCGAAAAACGTGTCTACGTAAACAGCGGAGAGGCACGGTACAGGTTCAAATTGCCGAGCCTGTGCGAGGCCAACCAATAAGCAAAACCGCCCGGAGGTATCTCCGGGCGGTTTTTCCTTTAGATCATCTGAAACAGAATACCAGCAATGATCGCCCCGGTAATCCCAAGCCCCAGATAGGTGGCAAAGACCCGTGGTTTGACCAGTGACCACACCGCTGCCATCGCAGGGATCGAGCTGACCGCACCCGCGATCATGAACGACATCGCGGCCCCCGCACTCATCCCCTGCTCCGTCAGCCCCGCCAGCAGTGGCGGCGCGACGTAGGAATTTAGATAGGCGGGCATCCCGACCAGCGCTGCGATAACGATGGGTACAATACCCTCACCCCCAACCACGCGGGCGATCAGATCGGCCGGGACATAGCTGACCAACAGCGCCTCAAGTACATAGGCCAGCGCCAGCCATTTCAGCAGGAACAGCCCGTTGTGAACGAATTCCGACCGGAACCGCTGACGACGCTCAGCTTCCTGCCAGAATCGCCAGACCGGTTTGTCATCCTGTTTTGGGCCACCACAAGCGCTGCATCCGGCCGGTTTGTAGTCGCGCAGCGGCTGGGCAAAGGCGCCCGAGCGCATCAGGCCGCGCACAACGAAACCGCCGAACAGACCCAGCGCCACCGCAGCAACCGCCTTGCCTATCGCAAAGGGCCATCCCAACGCACCGGCGGTGATCAACAGGGTTGGCGGGTCAATCAACGGAGAGCTGAGCCAGAACGCCATCACCGCAGACAGGGGCGCACCCAGCGCCAGCAATCCGGCAATGAACGGGATGACCTCACAGGAACAGAACGGCGCCAATCCACCAAACACCGCAGCAAGGAAGATCATCCGCGTCTCGCGCCCTTCAAAGGCGCGCGCGACCATCACCTCGGCCCCGGTCGCCTTGAGGTAGGACAGCAACAAAACGGCAAACAGGATATACTGGCCGGTATGGATCAGCGCCTTACCAGCAAAAGTCACGACTTCAACCCAATTACCAGGGTCCAGAACAGCCACGGCGGCCAGGATTGCAACGATCAATGCCCAAGGGGTTTTGATCAGATCAAGCGCCTTCACGGGCACTTTGGGATTTTGCGTCAGTTCAGCCATCGTTCGCGGCCTTTCCCACTTCGTCCGCGCAGCATTCGGCAAGGATGAACTGCGCCAGATTTCTCAACTCGTCATAGCAGGCACGGTTGATCGTGCTGCGCCCGACTTTCTCTTGTTCCACGACACCGCCAGCGGCCAAAAACCGAAGGTGATGCGCCAAGGTTGACGGTGCTATTCCCGTCCGCTCCTGAATTTCACCAACCGTCAGGCCCGCCTGCCCGGCGCGGACCAAAGTTCTCAGAACCTTCAACCGGGCCTCGGACCCCATGGCCGAAAATCCTGCTGCAGCAGTTTCCCACATATTCAATTCTCCATTAAACTAGATTTCTAGTTATTTAGGTTAATTGAAACCCACCGTCAAGCACGGCAACGCGGGAATTTTTGGAAAAGTCATAAGTCCAGATTGCTCATCTTTTAGGTCCACCCTATAAGACCTCATGGCAATATCGGTCGACACATTCTTTCTTGAGCTGAACGGGCAAGGTACGCTGCAGGCGCAGATCCAGCAGATGATTGCCGAAGGCATATTGTCCGGCAGGTTTCATGTCGGGGAAAAGCTGCCCTCATCACGCAAACTGGCCGCCCATCTGGGTGTCAGCCGAATTACGGTGACGCTGGCCTATACCGAACTGCTGGCCAATGATTATCTGACGGCAAAGGGGCGTTCGGGCTATTTCGTCTCGCAAAACGCACCGGTGCCGCCGAAATACACCCCCCTTCAGCGCGGTGCCGAAACCGTGGATTGGGATGCTGCGCTGGCCCGCCGATTCTCGGGCGGGGACATGCTGTCGAAACCACGGGACTGGCGCAGCTATCGCTATCCCTTCATTTACGGGCAGGCGGATCGCAATCTTTTTGACCACGCCAACTGGCGCCTGTGTGCCGTGCGCGCCCTCGGGCACAAGGATTTCGAATCCCTCACCACCGATTACGTGGATCAGGATGATCCGCTGCTGGTCGAATTCATTGCCCGTCACACCCTGCCCCGCCGCGGCATCGCCGCTCGCCCCGAAGAGATTCTGATCACCATGGGCGCGCAGAACGCACTGTGGCTGGCCTCACGCATTTTGCTGACCCACAATCGCACCGCGGTGATCGAAGACCCATGCTATTACTCTCTGCGCAGCCTGCTAGAGCATTGGGATTGCGACGTGACTCCGATACCCGTCGACCGCGACGGGCTGCCCCCTGAGACATTGCCTGACACCGCCGACGTTATCTTTACGACGCCCAGTCACCAAAGCCCAACCACTGCAACTATGCCCGTTGAGCGTAGGCACAAATTGCTGGAACGCGCGCATGACCTGGACGCGATGGTGGTCGAAGACGATTATGAATTCGAAATGGCCTTTCTGGGCGCGCCCTCTCCGGCGTTGAAGTCGATGGACCGCGATGGCCGCGTGATCTATGTTGGCAGCTTTTCAAAATCGCTGTTTCCGGGATTGCGCCTGGGATACATGGTCGGCTCGGAACCTTTCATCCGCGAGGCGCGGGCGCTGCGTTCGTTGGTGTTGCGCCACCCGCCGGGACACATCCAGCGCACCGCCGCCTATTTCCTGTCATTGGGCCATTACGACGCGCAGATCCGGCGCATGTCCAAGGCATTGGCGCGCAGGCGCGAGGCCTTGGACCAAGCGATCGACAAACACGGGCTGACAGTGGCCGGGCGTGGCATCATGGGCGGATCATCCCTGTGGATGTCTGCCCCTGAACACGTCGACACAACGCAACTGGCCCACACGCTGCAGGGCCAGAGCGTTCATATCGAGCCCGGCGCGCCGTTCTTTTCGGGGCCGGATCAGCCGAAGAATTTCTACCGTATCGGCTATTCCTCGATCCGGCAGGACCGAATTGAACCGGGTGTGAAATTGATCGCCGACGCCATCCGCGCCTGTTAGCGCCACACTGGACCTATTCCGCGAAGCGTTCTGGCCCTAACGCAGCCCTGCCCCATGGGTCAAAACCGTATCCAAGGGCGGGGCACCGGGCCCGGCCATTCCACACATGCGCGGAGATCACACACATGAAAATGACGACTGAAGAGGCTTTTGTTAAAGTCCTGCAAATGCACGGTATCGAACATGCATTCGGTATCATTGGCTCGGCGATGATGCCGATCTCGGATTTGTTCCCGAAAGCCGGGATCATGTTCTGGGACTGCGCCCACGAAGGTTCGGGCGGCATGATGGCCGACGGTTACACTCGCGCCACCGGCAAAATGTCGATGATGATTGCGCAGAACGGCCCCGGCATCACCAACTTTGTCACTGCTGTAAAAACCGCCTATTGGAACCACACGCCGGTTCTGCTGGTCACCCCGCAGGCGGCCAACAAGACCATCGGTCAGGGTGGCTTCCAAGAGATGGAGCAGATGCGCATGTTCGCAGACTGCGTAGCCTATCAGGAAGAAGTACGTGATCCGTCGCGCGTTGCCGAAGTTCTGAACCGCGTGATCATGAACGCCAAGCGCGCCAGCGCTCCGGCTCAGCTGAACATCCCGCGTGACATGTGGACCCAGGTGGTCGACATCGAACTACCCAAAATTGTTGATTTCGAACGTCCCTCGGGCGGCGAAGATGCAGTTGCCGCAGCTGCCGAAATGCTGTCGAACGCCAAAAACCCTGTCATCCTGAACGGCGCGGGCGTTGTTCTGGCCGAAGGCGGCATCGAAGCATCGAAAGCCTTGGCCGAGCGTCTGGACGCCCCGGTCTGCGTTGGCTACCAGCACAATGACGCGTTCCCCGGTTCGCACCCACTGTTTGCTGGCCCTCTGGGCTATAACGGTTCGAAAGCCGGTATGGAGCTGATCTCGGAGGCCGACGTTGTTCTGGCCCTCGGCACCCGTCTGAACCCGTTCTCGACCCTGCCCGGTTACGGCATCAACTACTGGCCTGCGGATGCAAAGATCATTCAGGTCGACATCAACCCTGACCGCATCGGCCTGACCAAGGACGTCAGCGTCGGCATCATCGGCGACGCCGCCAAAGTGGCCAATGGCATCCTGTCTCGTTTGAGCGACACCGCCGGCGACGAAGGCCGTCAGGCGCGTAAGGACCGCATCGCCCAGAAGAAATCGGCATGGGCACAGGAACTGACCTCGATGACTCACGAGGACGACGATCCGGGCACCTCCTGGAACGAGCGTGCACGTGCAGCCAAGCCCGACTGGATGAGCCCCCGCATGGCATGGCGCGCAATCCAGGCCGCGCTGCCGAAAGAGGCGATCATCTCGTCCGACATCGGCAACAACTGCGCCATCGGTAACGCCTATCCGGCGTTCGAAGAAGGCCGCAAGTACCTGGCACCTGGCCTGTTCGGCCCCTGTGGTTACGGCCTGCCCGCCATCGTTGGTGCGAAAATCGGTCAGCCTGACGTTCCGGTTGTCGGCTTTGCCGGTGACGGTGCATTCGGTATCGCCGTGAACGAACTGACAGCGATCGGCCGCGAAGAATGGCCCGCCGTAACTCAAATCGTTTTCCGCAACTACCAGTGGGGCGCGGAAAAGCGTAACTCGACCCTGTGGTTCGACGACAACTTCGTCGGCACCGAGCTGGACACCAAAGTGTCCTATGCCGGTATCGCGACTGCATGCGGCCTGAAGGGCGTCGTTGCACGCACCCAGGAAGAGCTGACCGAAGCGCTGAACCAGGCGATTGAGGACCAGAAGAACGGCATCACCACCCTGATCGAAGCTCTGATCAACCAGGAACTGGGTGAGCCTTTCCGCCGCGACGCCATGAAAAAGCCGGTCGCTGTTGCAGGCGTCGAAGCTGGCGACATGACACCGCAAGCCGGGGCCTGATCACTGTGAAGCCCCTGCGTCAAATACTTGGGGCTGCGACCAGTTCCAAAAAGATCATCGCCCTTGCTGAGGGCGATGATCCACGTGTGGTGGAAGGTGCGCTGAAAGCGCGTGCCGAAAATGCCGCCGATATCATCCTTGTGGGCGATCACGCCAAGATCACCGCCTTGCTGGCGGAAAAAGGCGGATCCGATGTGGACGGGATTACCATCCATGACCCCGCGACATCCCCCCATACGGATCGGTTCGCCACGACCTATTATGAGCTGCGCAAGCACAAGGGCATGACGCCCGAGAACGCGCAGAAACTGATCAGAAGCCGCCTGAACTATGCCGCTATGCTGGTCCACCTGGGATTGGCTGATGGCACCGTCGGCGGGGCGGTCGAAACCACCTCGGACACTGTGCGCGCCGCTTTGCAGATCATTGGCAAAGCCCCCGACGCCCATATGGTGTCCAGCTTCTTTTTGATGATCTATGACCGCGACCACCACGCGGTTCAGGGTGTTCACATCTTTGCCGATTGCGGTCTGGTTGTTGATCCCGACGAACGGGAACTGGCCGAAATCGCGCAGGCATCGGCGGCGTCGTACCACGCACTGACCGGCCAAGAACCCCGTGTTGCCATGCTGTCCTTTTCCACAGGCGGCAGCGCCAACCATCCCAAAGTTTCCAAGGTGGTCGAAGCCACCCGGATCGCCAAAGCCGCAAGCCCGCATCTGCTGATCGACGGAGAGCTGCAGTTCGATGCCGCCTACGTGCCCGAAGTTGCCAGCAAAAAGGCCAAGGATTCGCCGTTGAAAGGGCAAGCCAACGTGTTTGTCTTCCCGAATCTCGATGCCGGGAACCTTGGCTACAAGATCGCACAGCGTATTGGCGGGGCCGAGGCCGTCGGGCCGGTTCTGCAAGGACTGGCGAAACCAGCAAATGACCTGTCACGCGGCTGTTCGGCAGATGATGTTCTGCACATGATTGCAGTGACCGCTGTTCAGGCCCAGCACGACGATGCCGAGCCCGAGACATGCTGATCCGGAACCAGCATAACTTCGGCGGCATACTCGCCGATGACGCCGCTGCGTCAGGAAGGACCGTCGAATAAATGCTGGCCATGACCCAGATTTCAAATCTTGTCGGTGTAAATGCCACCCAAAAGGCCCGCACCCTTTTCCCGGGCATTCTGGTGGCGATCATCGTTGCCGTATCTGCCAAATTCCTGTCTGAGCATTACGCGACGCCAGCCATGCTGATGGCTCTACTTTTGGGCATTGCGCTTAGCTTTTTGGGGGAAGAGGGTAAAACCGTCCCTGGTATTGGCTTTGCCGCAAAATCGCTGCTACGCCTGGGTGTGGCGCTGTTGGGTGTTCGGGTTTCAATGACGCTGATGATGGGGCTAGGCTGGGACCTGATCGCTCTGGTCGTGGGCGGGGTTCTAGCAACAATTGGCTTTGGCCTTCTGGTTGCCCGATTCTTTGGCCACAAATGGCGCTTTGCCTTTCTGACCGCCGGTTCTGTCGCGATTTGCGGGGCCTCTGCCGCGATGGCCATCAGCGCCATTCTACCCAAGGATGAACGATCCGAAGAGCGCCTGATTTTTACCGTTCTGGGCGTCACCGTTCTATCGACCATTGCGATGATCGCCTATCCGATCTTAGTGCGCATTCTGGGCATGAGCGATGTCGCAGGGGGCGTGTTTCTGGGCGGTACGATCCACGATGTGGCACAGGTGGTTGGCGCAGGATTTTCGATCTCGGAACAGACCGGCGATACCGCAACGCTGGTGAAACTGATCCGTGTGGCGATGCTGGCCCCGGTGGTTCTGGTCGCGTCGCTGATCATCCGCGGCGTTGCTGAAATGGATGAAACCGGCAAACGGCCCCCGATCCTTCCGGGCTTTGTCCTTGGATTTCTTGTTCTGGCTGCCGCCAGCTCATTCGGCCTGATCCCGCCTTTCATCACTGAACTGCTTAGTCAGGCATCGCGGTGGCTGCTGCTGATCGCCATCGCGGCGGTCGGCATGAAGACCAACCTGAAACAAATCTTGTCGGTCGGCGGCGCAGCCATTGCCTTGATCGTCTTAGAAACTCTTTTCATTGCAGGAATTATCCTAGCCGGAATAACTTTCCTGACCTGATCCGCCCCGACAGAAGGACGCCAGATGACCATCCAGCAACCGAAGATAGACACCAGCCCTAAAGTCTCGGACGAGGTTCGGCGCACCACCTGTTACATGTGTGCCTGCCGCTGTGGCATCAACGTTCATATGAAAGACGGCAAGGTCGCCTATATCGAAGGCAACCGCGACCATCCGGTGAACAAGGGCGTTTTGTGCGCCAAGGGCTCGGCCGGGATCATGCAGGTCAACGCGCCGTCGCGGTTGCGCAAGCCGCTGCGCCGGGTTGGCCCGCGCGGCTCGGGTGAGTTTCGCGAGATCGAATGGGACGAAGCGATCAGCACTGCCGTTGGCTGGCTGAACGAGCTGCACGAAACTGCGCCGCAGAAACTGGCCTTCTTTACCGGTCGCGACCAAAGCCAAAGCTTCACCAGCTTCTGGGCGCAGAATTTTGGCACCCCCAACTATGCGGCCCATGGCGGGTTCTGTTCCGTCAACATGGCGGCGGGTGGCATCTACACCATGGGTGGCGCGTTCTGGGAATTCGGTCAGCCCGACTGGGATCACACCAAGCTGTTCATGCTGTTCGGCGTGGCCGAGGACCATGACAGCAACCCGATCAAGATGGGCATCGGCAAGATCAAAAAGCGCGGCGCGCGGGTGATCGGGGTGAACCCGATCCGTTCGGGCTATAACGCTGTGGCCGATGATTGGGTCGGGATCACGCCGGGCACCGACGGGCTGTTCATCCTGTCGCTGATCCACGTACTGATGAAGGCGGGCAAGATCGACCTTGATTACCTCAGCCGCTACACCAACGCGCCGGTTCTGGTGAATGCCGCCGAAGGCCCCGAGAAAGGCCTGTTCCTCCGCGACGCCGATGGAAAACCGCTGGTGATCGACCGCACCACAGGCGAGCTGACCGCCTTTGACAAGCCGGGTGTGCGACCTGACCTGTCGGCGACTTACGAAAAAGATGGCGTCACCCACCGCCCGGTCTTCCACCTGATGGCGGACAAATACCTCAGCGACGACAACGCGCCCGAGGCCGTGGCCGAACGCTGTGGCATCCCGGCGCAACGCATCCGCGCCATCGCGGCCGAAATCGCCCGCGTTGCCTTTGACGAAGCGATCGAGCTGGACCACGAATGGACCGATTTCCGGGGTGAGAAGCATTCCAAGATGATCGGTCGTCCGGTCAGCTTCCACTCGATGCGCGGAGTTTCGGCCCATGCCAATGGGTTCCAGACCTGCCGCGCGCTGCACGTGCTGCAAATCCTGCTGGGCACTGTCGAAGTGCCCGGAGGTTTCCGTTTCAAACCGCCCTATCCCAAACCGGTCGAGGCGCACCCGACACCGCATGGCGACCGCCGTCCGGGCCGACCGCTGAATGGGCCGCATCTGGGCTTTCCACGCGGTCCCGACGATCTGCTGCTGGACGATGACGGCAGCCCCATTCGCATCGACAAGGCGTTCACCTGGGAAAACCCGATGTCGGCCCACGGGCTGATGCATATGGTGATCTCGAACGCCGCTGCGGGTGATCCCTACAAGATCGACACGCTGTTCATGTACATGGCAAACATGTCGTGGAACTCGTCCATGAACACCAAAGGCGTGATGGAAATGCTGACCGCCAAGGATGATGACGGAAATTACGTCATTCCGAACATCATCTATTCCGATGCCTATTCCTCGGAAATGGTGGCCTATGCCGATCTGGTCTTGCCCGACACTACTTATCTGGAACGGCACGACTGTATTTCGCTGCTGGACCGCCCGATCTGCGAGGCTGATGCCGCCGCCGATGCGATCCGCTGGCCGGTGATCGAACCCGACCGCGATGTGCGGGGGTTCCAGTCGGTGCTGATCGAACTGGCCAACCGCATGAACCTGCCCGGCTTCACCAACGAAGATGGCAGCCCGAAATGGAAAGATTACGCTGACTATATCGTAAACCACGAACGCCGCCCGGGCATTGGCCCGCTGGCCGGTTTCCGTGGCCCTGATGGCGACAAGGAAGGGCGTGGCGAGGTCAACCCGGAACAGCTGAACCGCTATATCGACAACGGTGGCTTCTATGTCGCGCATATTCCCGAAGGTGCGGATTACTACAAACCTTGGAACGCAGCCTATCAGGACTGGGCCGTGGGCATGGGTATCTATGACAGCCCGCAACCTTACCTGTTTCAGCTTTACTCGGAACCGATGCGTAAATTCCAACTGGCAGCCGAAGGCCATGGTGAAAGGCAACCACCTGAGCATCTGCGCCAGCGTATCAAGGACACGATGGACCCGCTGCCGATCTGGTACGAGACCGATCAACAGGGCAACGAAGGCTTCACGGTCAACGCCCTGACCCAACGCCCGATGGCAATGTACCATAGCTGGGGCACCCAGAACGCCTGGCTGCGCCAGTTGCATGGGCGCAACCCGCTTTATGTCCCAACCAAACTGATGCGCGAGCACGGGCTGCGGGATGGTGACTGGGCCAAGGTCAGCTCGCCGCACGGCGCCATCACGGTGCCGGTCATGGAAATGGCGGCGCTGAATGAAAACACCGTCTGGACCTGGAACGCCATCGGCAAGCGCAAAGGCGCCTGGGCCCTGCAAGTGGACGCGCCCGAGGCCACCAAGGGCTTCCTGCTGAACCATCTGATTCACGAGCTGATGCCGCCGAAAGGCGATGGCATGCGGTGGGCCAACTCCGACCCCATTACCGGTCAGGCCGCCTGGTTCGACCTGAAGGTCAAAATCGAAAAAGCCGAAGCCCCGGGTGACGCCGAAAGCCAACCGGAATTCGATCCTATTAAATCGCCGGTGGGAACCGGCCCGAAAGATCTGGCGTGGAAGGTAGGCAAATGACCCAACTCCCCCAATCCACCGAACGTAAGATGGGTCTGGTTATCGACCTGGACACCTGCGTTGGCTGCCATGCCTGCGTGATTTCCTGCAAAGGCTGGAACACCGAAAACTATGGCGCGCCGCTGTCGGATCAGGATGCCTATGGCGCCAATCCGTCGGGCACCTTCCTGAACCGTGTGCATTCCTACGAGGTGACACCGGATGAGGGTCACGCACAGCTGATCCATTTCCCCAAATCCTGCCTGCATTGCGAAGACGCGCCCTGCGTCACCGTGTGCCCCACCGGGGCCAGCTATAAGCGGGTCGAGGATGGCATCGTTCTGGTCAATGAAAGCGACTGCATCGGCTGTGGCCTATGCGCGTGGTCCTGCCCTTATGGCGCGCGCGAGCTGGATCAGGCGGAAGGTGTGATGAAGAAATGCACCTTGTGCGTTGATCGCATCTACAACGAGAACCTGCCCGAGGTGGATCGTGTCCCCTCTTGCGTGCGCACTTGCCCCGCCGGGGCCCGGCATTTCGGTGATCTTGGCGATCCTGACAGCGACGTCAGCAAACTGGTGGCTGAGCGTGAGGGCATGGACCTGATGCCGGAAATGGGCACCAAACCCGTCAACAAATATCTGCCACCCCGGCCCAAGGATCAGATCGAGGATCAGATCGACATTCTGGCCCCGCTGCTGGCCCCGGTCGCCGAAGAACCCAAAGGATTCCTTGGCTGGCTCGACAAAACTCTGGAGAAGCTCTGATGCATCCCGCACCTTCCGTCATCGTCTTCACCACCCTCTCGGGCCTGGGTTTTGGCCTGCTGTTTTTCCTCGGCCTCGGCTTGCCCGTCGTCACCGGCTGGGTCGCCTTTGCGCTTTTTGCCATCGGCTTTGGTCTTTCCGTCGGCGGCTTGCTGGCCTCGACCTTCCACCTGGGCCACCCGGAACGCGCGATGAAGGCCTTCACGCAATGGCGGTCAAGCTGGCTCAGCCGTGAAGGCTGGTGCGCAGTCATCGCCCTGGTCCTGATGGGGCTTTACGCCATCGGCGCGGTGTTTTTTGGGCAGCGCTGGGGCGCTCTGGGCGTTCTCGGTTCCTTGTTCTCACTCGCAACAGTGTTCACGACATCGATGATCTATACCCAGCTCAAGACCATCCCGCGCTGGAACATTAAGCTGACACCCGCCATGTTCCTCAGCTTCAGCCTTGCGGGCGGGGCGCTTCTGTCCGGGCAACTTGCTTGGGCGATGCCGTTGTTGTTGATCGCCGGCGCGGTGCAACTGATGTACTGGCGGCAAGGGGACAAGGCCTTTGCCCAATCCGGCACTGATCTGGGCACCGCTACAGGCCTGGGCGGCCGCGGTTCGGTTCGGGCGTTTGAACCACCCCATACCGGCACCAACTATCTGCTGCGCGAGTTCGTCCACGTGGTCGGGCGCAAACACGCCGAAAAGCTGCGGATCATCTCGTTCACGTTGGCCATTTTCGTACCGCTGATCCTGTTGATGCTGCCATTCCATCACATACTGGCATTGCTCGCCGTCCTATCCCATCTGACCGGCGTTGCAATTTCCCGATGGCTATTCTTTGCACAGGCCGAACACGTCGTCGGGCTGTACTACGGAAAACGATAATAAAAGGGGGCTCTCAGCCCCCTTCTTTTTTAGCCTGACAGGCCAATCCATCTTTTCCAAGGGATTGCCAACCGGGTGAAAACATCCGGCCAAGCCGGGCTCAAATCAGACCGGCATAGGCCATTGCGGCATCAATGGCGGCCTTGGTGCTGTTTTCCAGCGGTGTCAGAGGCGAGCGGACCTCGTCACTGCACAGACCCAGTTTGCTAAGCGCGTATTTTGCCCCGACCAGACCCGGCTCGAGGAAAATCGCCTCGTGCAAGGGCATCAGGCGATCCTGATATTCCAGCGCCTTGGCAAAATCGCCTGCCAACGTCGCCTGCTGGAACTCGGCGCAAAGCTTCGGTGCGACATTCGCGGTCACCGAGATGCAGCCAACACCGCCATGCGCGTTAAAGCCCAGCGCGGTCGCGTCTTCGCCGGACAGCTGGCAGAACGCGGGCCCACAGGCCGCACGCTGCTGGCTGACGCGCGCCAGATCACCAGTGGCGTCCTTGACGCCCACGATGCGCGGCAGTTCAGCCAGTTCACCCATGGTTGCCGGGGTCATGTCGACGACCGACCGACCGGGGATGTTGTAGATGATGATCGGAATATCGGCGCAATCATGCAGCGCACGGAAATGTGCCACCAGACCCTTTTGGGTCGGCTTGTTGTAATACGGCGTCACCACCAGTGCTGCATCGGCGCCGATCCGTTCTGCGAATCGCACAAAGCGGATTGCCTCAACCGTGTTATTCGACCCCGCCCCGGCGATAACCGGAACACGACCGGCGGCCGCTTTGACCACCTCTTCCACAACGGTTTCATGCTCTTCATGACTAAGGGTCGGGCTTTCACCGGTGGTGCCCACAGGAACCAGCCCGGTCGAGCCTTCCTGAATCTGCCATTCCACCAAGTGTTTGAGCGTCTTCAGGTCCAACTCGCCGTTTGAAAACGGTGTGACGAGGGCTGGCATTGAGCCTTTGAACATGACACGCTCCTTAGTGTGCAGTTTGTGTTTTTTGTGCCCAAGGATCGTCACAATCATGGCGATGTGAGTTGATACCGTCGGCACAAGGTTTATCCTGAATGGCTCTATCCTTGGTTGGTTGGGAAATGCAAGGCATGACACGCGTTCTAGCGCTTTTGATAGCAATGATTCTTGGGTCAATGGGGCAAGCGCAGGCCGACTCGGTCGGTGATCTGCGGGCCGGGATGAACGAAATGCGTAAGGGCGACTGGAATGCCGCCCTGCGGGTTTCGGGCAATCGGGGGTCGGTCAGCCGCGATATCATTGTCTGGCACTGGCTGCGCGAAGGCTATGGCAGCTCTGGCGATGTGCTGGTGTTTCTGGAACGCCGACCGGATTGGCCGGGTCTGGCCTGGCTGAGGCGCAAAAGCGAGCCGGTCTTTACCGGTGCTGATCCCGATCGGGTCTTGAAATTCTACGCCCACGTACCGCCGCAAACCGCCGAAGGGGCGCTGAACTATGCTGTCGCCTTGATGGCCAAGGGGCGCGAAGGTGATGCCGAGGCTGACATTGTAGCTGCATGGCGCACTATGCCGATGGGTAAGGGTCTGCAGAAGAATTACCTTGAGAATTTCAGCAAGCTGCTGAAACCCCACCACGCTGCGCGGCTAGACCGGATGCTGTGGGACAACCACTTGGTCAGCGCGGGGCAGATGCTGCCCTTGGTCAGTGCCGATCAGCGCAAGCTGGCCGAAGCGCGGATTGCCCTGCAAAAACGCCTGCCCGGCGTCGATGGCAAGGTTGCAGCCGTTCCAAAATCCCTGGCCGACGCGCCGGGGTTGGCCTTTGACCGTTTTGTCTGGCGCGACCGGAAAGAGCTGGACGACAGCGCAATTGACCTGATGTTGGCACGCTCGACCGGGCCTGAGGCGCTGGGTGAACCTGACAAATGGGCCGAGGGCCGCCGCCGTCTGGCCCGGCTTGAGATGCGCAATGGCGACGTGAATCGCGCCTATCAGATCGCTGCGAACCATCACATGACGCCGGAAATGGGCTATGCCTATGCCGATCTGGAATGGCTGGCGGGGTTCTTGGCCCTGCGCAAGCTGAACGATCCGGCCACGGCCGTGCTGCATTTCCAGAACTTTTCAGGCGCGGTGCAGTCTCCGATCTCGAAAGGGCGCGGCGGATACTGGCTGGGTCGGGCCTATAGCGCGCAAGGCGATGCCGACAAAGCCTATGAAGCTTATGCGATGGGCGCGGATTATCAGACGTCGTTCTATGGCCTGTTGGCAGCTGAACGCATTGGACGACCGTTTGACAGCGAATTGGCCAACCCTCGCCGCGCGCCGCACTGGAAACAGGCCGAGTTTGCCGACTCCAGCGTGTTGGAAGCCGGGCTGCTGCTGTTGCGTGCGGGCGAAGATAACCTGTCCGAACGCTTCCTAACCCATCTGGTAGAAGAACTGGATCCGGTGCAGGCGACGCAATTGGGCGATCTGGTGATCGAACTCAAGGAGCCGCATCTGGCGGTGATGATCGCTAAACGGGCGGCGAAAACGGGCGTTGTTCTGCCCGCCGCCTATTACCCGGTGCATCCGGTGGCCGATATGGGCCTGCCCATGGCGAAAGAGATGACCTTGGCCATCGCCCGCCGCGAAAGCGAGTTCGATCCGGTTGTGATCAGCGGCGCGGGCGCGCGCGGGCTGATGCAGGTGATGCCCGCCACCGCACAGCTGGTAGCTAAGGAGCTGGGCATTCTCAGCGGTCATAAGACAATCAAGCTGACCTCGGACTGGCAATACAACGCCAAGCTGGGCGCCAATTACCTGTCCGGGCTGGCAGAGGATTTCAACGGCAATGTGGTGATGATGGCCGCAGGCTATAATGCCGGGCCGCGCCGTCCGATATCGTGGATGGATCGATATGGCGATCCCCGCGCCGGTGAGATTGACGTGGTCGACTGGATCGAGACGATCCCGTTCAGCGAGACGCGCAACTACGTGATGCGTGTGGCCGAAAGCCTGCCGGTCTATCGCGCGCGCCTGGGCCAGCCCGCTCTGCCGATCCCCTTTACGCAGGAATTGGTCGGCTCAACCCTGGCGTCGTTCGCGCCATAGGGTGAACAGACCCGCCGCCACGACCAGAGCTGCGCCCAGAACGACCTCTGGCCGCAGCGCCTCGCCAAAGACCGTGATGCCCAAAATCGTACCCCAGACCAGGTGGAAATAGGCAAAGGGCTGCACCGCGCTGGCTTCGGCCATCTCATAGCATTTGATCAGCAGCCAGTGGCCTAACACGCCGCTGACACACAACACCGCCATCCAGACCCAGTCCGGGCGGGCCATCGGTTCCCAGAACCACATTCCCACCGAAGTCATCGCAACAGCACCCGCAATTCCAGTCCAGAAAAAGCTGGTGGCCGCACTGTCCTTACGGGCAGCGAACCGGGTCAGTAGACCATAGAGTGCAAACATCAGCGCGGATATGAGCGGAACGATGGCCCACGGATTGAACACCCCGACCCCGGGTTGCAGGATAATCAGCACTCCGATGCAACCGACACCAATAGCGGACCAGCGTCTCCAACCTACTTTCTCACCAAGCACCGGTCCGCTTAAGGCTGCGACCAGCAATGGATAACAGATAAACACAGCCATCGTGTCGATCAGGCCAAGAACGGTGAACGCAAACACGGCCACGCAAATCTCTGCCGCCAGCAAGACGCCACGAAACACCTGTAGCCCAAGCTGGCTCGTCTGCGCTGCGGCCCGTAACCCGCCCGGCGCGCGCGCTGCCAGCGCAATGACAAACGCGGCGAAGAACCAGTAGCGGATCATCACAACCATGTAGGTGTTGTAGGTCCCGGCCAGATGGCGCGAGATACCGTCCTGCAAGGCAAACACGATGGTGGCCGCGATCATCAGGCCAATTCCGGCCCGCACGTTATTCTGCTGCGTCATGGCTTGCGCGCCCGGGTCATATGACGCTTGCGGCCATAGCCGGGGGTTCGGGCGACGGTAAAGCCCGCCTTTTCCAGCCCGCGCCGCACAAATCCGGCGGCAGTGTAGGTGGCTGCCGTGCCCTCGGCTGCCGTATGAACCGCCACCTGCTGCATCAGATCAGCCCCCCACAATTCAGGGTTCTTTGCCGGGGAAAACCCGTCCAGAAACCATGCATCTGCCCGACCAGCCCAGTCAGGCAATGTCTGACGAGCGTCGCCCTCGATCACTTCAAGGCGCAGGGTCCCCAGATCGCACCCGCCACTCTGCCACTGCGCCAGAAAACGGTCGCTCCACGGTGTCAATTCGGGGAACGATGCCATTGCGCGGGACATGTCCTCGGGCGTCATCGGAAAGGCTTCGAAACTGGTGAAGGTCAGGGGCGTGGTTTGGCCAGATTTCTCCCATTCGGACCACACAGTCAGCATGTTTAGACCCGTGCCAAAACCTAGCTCGGCGATACGAAACCCCGGCGCAAATCGCGCGGGCAGATCATTACCCGCCAGAAAGACATGCCGCGTTTCCTCCAACCCGTTCTGCAGCGAATAATAAGGATCGTCGAAACGGTCCGAGACCGGGATCTGATCCTCGGTCCATGTCAGTTCGGCGCGCTGGTCTGCCATCGGGGAATCCTGTAGCTAAGCGGCGCGACACTGAACAAGGATAAGGGGAATGGCAATGGTCGATGTAACGGTGCGTGGCGCGGGCATCTTTGGCCTGTCCATTGCCTGGACCTGCGCCCGGCGCGGCGCCAAGGTGCAGGTTGTCGATCCGTTCGGTCCCGGATCAGGCTCCAGCGGTGGTTTGGTCGGCGCGTTGGCCCCGCATGTGCCCGAAAACTGGAACGCCAAGAAGGCCTTTCAATTCGACAGCCTGATCCTGGCCGAACCCTTCTGGAAACAGGTCGAAGCCACCGGCGGGGTTTCCGCCGGGTATGCGCGTCTGGGCCGGTTGCAACCCGTCACTGACGCCCGCACCTTGGAGCTTGCCCATGCCCGCGCGGCTACGGCGGACAAGCTGTGGCAGGGTCACGCCGAATGGCGTGTTGTTGCGACTGATACGCTTGGGTCATGGTGCCCACCCAGCCCAACCGGTTTCGTGATCCACGATACGCTAAGTGCCCGGATGCACCCCCGCCGCGCCTGCGCTGCGCTGGTTTCTGCGCTTGCGGTGATGGGTGTCGAGGTGGTGACAGACGCGCCGAACAAGGGGCAGGTTGTCCATGCCACTGGTCTGGCCGGATTACTGGAACTTAGCCAAGCCTTCGGCAAAACCGTCGGCAATGGCGTCAAGGGACAGGCTGCGCTGTTGCGGTTCGATGCTGGGGAAGTGCCACAGCTGTTTGCGGATGCGATCCATATCGTCCCCCATGCGGATGGCACACTGGCGATCGGCTCGACCTCGGAACGCGAATATGGTGACCCGGCCAGTACGGATGCCGCGCTGGATGATGTGCTGGATCGCGCCACCCGCGCGGTGCCTGTATTGCATGGGGCAGAGGTCATCGACCGCTGGGCCGGTGTGCGCCCCCGCAGCAAAAGTCGTGCCCCGATGCTGGGGGAACACCCGCTACATCAGGGGCAGTTCATCGCCAATGGAGGCTTCAAGATCGGCTTTGGCATGGCACCCAAAGTGGCCGAGGCCATGGCCGATCTGGTTCTGGACGGACGCGATAACATCCCCGACGATTTCCGGCCCGAAGCCTCACTCTGACCGGGCAACAGCTTCGGCGATCATACATTGCCGCCCATCGGGGCCGCTCACCCACAGGGTTTGCCCTTCCCGGCACAAGGTCGCGGTTTCAAAATGCATCAACGGCGCGGTTGCACGGAACGAGAACCGCGCCAAAGGCCCCATCAATTCTTTGGCAAACAACATCAGCAGCTGCGCCAGCAGCGGGCCATGCACGACCAGTCCGGCATAACCTTCGACATCGCGGGCATAATCCAGATCGTAATGGATACGGTGGCCATTGAAGGTCAGCGCCGAATAGCGAAACAGCAAGGTGGAATCGAACGTGACCTCGTGCCGGTCTGTTTCATCGGTGCGCGCCGTGGGTGGGGCGGGCTGGACCTGATCTGGCGAAGGGTCCTGACGGTACACCAGATCCTGCCATTCGGTCAGACAATGGGTATCCCCCTGCCAGATTTCATGCCGTAAAGTCACAAATCCCAGCGGCCCACTGCGCCCTTTTTTTGAGGTTGCACTGTCGCAGATCGACCGACGCTTGGCACTGCGGCCCGCAATCAATGGCGCATTGAATTCCAATCGCCCTCCGGCCCACATCCGGCGTGGCAGTCCCATATCGGGGATCAGCCCGCCAACCTTGGGGTGACCATCACGGCCCAATTGGGACGGCGGGCGCGGCGACCAGAAATAGAGCTGATGGAAAAACGGTGGCAGCGGCGTTCCGTCGGTCACTGTCCCCTCCTGCCCCAGCGCCACCTGAAATGCTGCGGCGCGGGTCGGGTCGATCACATCGGTCTGAATTTCCTCTGCCATGGCCGTAGATTAGGCAGCCCGACCTGTGTGAACAAGCGTTAGAACCCCGCCTCGACCCGCAGCTTCTCCATCAGGGTTCGCAAGCTGCTTTCATAGCGGTCGCTGGTCAGTTTTCCATGTTCATCAAACTCGTTGGAACTGTTGGCCAGATGGATCTCGGGCCCTTGCAGGATGCGCGGCTGGAACGGCACCATATAGCCACGCAACACCATCTGCGCGCGCTCACCCCCGGCACGACCCGCCGCCGCCGACATCACCGCGACCGGCTTGTCAGCCCAGGGGCGGCCCTCGGTTCGGCTGACCCAGTCCAACGCGTTTTTCAGCACGCCTGACGGGCCTTTGTTGTATTCGGGTGTGGAAATGATCACCGCATGCGCCTGCGCGATCTGATCGGCCAGAGTTTGAACAGGCGCGGGAATGCCTTCACCATCCTCCAGATCGCCATCATAGAGCGGCAGGTTCAGGTCGGCTTCGATATGGGTGCCGGGATCGAACAGCCGCGCCGCCTCGCGCAGAAGTTTGCGGTTGGTGGCGCTTTGACGCAGCGAACCAGACAGGCTCAGAAGGATTGGTGCGGACATTGGGGAACTCCGGTTTTGGTTTCCCAATAGCTAGCCCAAAGCACGCGCGCACCAAAGCCCATGTGACGCGCAGTCAATGTGCGAAAAAGGGGCACCCGCAGGTGCCCCGTTTCGTCAGGTTTGGCCGCTGGGGACAATCTCGATATCAACCCGGCGGTTGCGGGCCTTGCCTTCGGGCGTCAGGTTCGACGCAGCGGGGCGGTTTTCCCCCAGCCCGATAGTCGTGAGACGGGCGCTGCTCACCCCATTGGCCTGCAGAATATCTGCCACGGACCGTGCACGGCGTTCGGACAGGGCCTGATTATAGGACGCCTCGCCATCGCTGTCGGTATGGCCGATGACCTGAATGTTCGAGTTCGGATACCGCGTCAGGTTCTGCCCTACCCGCACCAGATCGGCACGCAGCGCCGGGCGCACGGTCGCGCTGTCAGTGTCAAAGCTGATATCATTCGGCACGGTGACGATCAGGCGATCTCCGGCATTGGTGACGGTAATGCCCTGATTGGCCAGCTGCTGACGCAGTTCCGCCGCCTGCTTGTCCAGTTGGTTGCCGACCAGACCACCACCTGCAGCACCGATGGCACCACCTGCCAGCGCGCCCAACAGCGGGTCCGAGTCGTTTGCAATGGCGCCAACTCCGGCCCCGACCAGACCGCCCAGAATCGCACCTTGTCTGGTGTTCTGATTGGGGTCGGATGGCAGGTTCAGCGTGCCAGGGTCCGTACAGGCCGCCAAGACCAGAGCCGAGGATAGCCCGGCAGACAAAACAAATTTGGAAATCGTCATGATATCACCTTCTGCTCCGGCGCCCGTTCTTCGGGCGCGTATTGTTTGGCGCAGTATATCGCGTTGCCCGCAGGTGGGCTCAAGCAACAATCAAGTGAAATCGGCAAATACCTGCCAATTACGACGTACCTGTGGGGACATCCCAGTGATTCTGTTCCTGCCAGATCGCGCGCAACGGCTCACCCTGCCCGCAAAAGTGATCGTCAATCAACTCGCAGGCCCAGATACGGTCGGTACGGAAGTGGCGGAACCCGTTCCGCAACTCGCACCACGCGGCCAGCATGGTGCACTCGATATGATAGATCAGCGCAACGGGCCGGACGATCCGTTCGGTCCGATCTTCGTTGGCGTTGACATAGGTGATGCGGATTTTGCGCTCGTTCCGTATGGCCTCGCGATAGTTCACAACCGGTACGCAACCCTTTTCAGGATCGTCCATCGGCGCGCCCCATGGGGCAACCTGCAACCAGTCTGTCGGCACGCGCAACGCCTCGATCTTGCGGCACACACGGTCGGCGGCCTGCTGCAGCGTGCTATCCCCGGTCCGCGCCAGCATCGACAGGCCGACCCACAGGGCCTCGACCTCTTCGGCATCAAAATTCAGCGGTGGCAGGTCATAGCCGCGCCGCATCAGATAGCCGACACCAGCCTCTCCCTCGATCGGGGTACGTTGCGCCTGAAGGGCCGCAATGTCGCGATAGACGGTGCGCGCGGACACCTCCAGCTTTTCTGCCAACATCTCGGCCGTCACCGGCGTTTCGGCTGAACGCAAAATCTGGATGATTTCAAACAGGCGTGTCGAACGGCGCATGGGGGTCTCCGATTGATCTGCTGACACACTAGCACACCCCCCTGACAGGGTGGTGTCAGGAGTGATGGGCCAGACTTGGGATCAGTTGAAAGGAGAATTCCCATGCCAAGCCGCGACAATCACGTGATGATGACCCTGAAATTGGACCGCTGGGCGCAGGATCACACCCTGCGTGCCTTTGAAATCGAACGCGAAATCATGGCCGCTCGCCGACCTTGCGTCCCTAAGAAACGAGCGAAGCGGTTTTCACTGGGCAATCTGAAACTGTTCTGGACCAGCACGGCTTAGGATCAGAAATCCGCCTTGGCGCGGAATTTCATGGCAACCCCGCCTTCGGGGCTTTTCAGGCGTAGCTCTTCGGAATGCAGCATCAGGCGCGGGAATTGCCGCGCCGCACCTTCGGCATAGAACGGGTCACCCAGGATCGGGTGACCCAGCGCCTGCATATGTACCCGAAGTTGGTGCGACCGACCGGTCTTTGGAAACAACCGCATGCGGGTTGTTTCGCCTTCATGCTTGACCACGCGCCAGTCGGTGACGGCCGCTTTGCCGGTCTCATGACACACCATCTGAAGCGGGCGGTTGGGCCAGTCCACGATCAGCGGCAGATCGACGGTTCCGGTCTTGTCCTCGACCCGCCCCCAGACGCGCGCCACATAGGTCTTGCGGGACTGACGATTTTCGAACTGCATGCTCAGATGCCGCTGAGCGTGGGGTGTCTGAGCAAAGACCATGACGCCGGAAGTGTCCCGATCCAGCCGATGCACCAACAGCGCTTGCGGAAACGTCGCCTGAACCCGCGTCAGCAAGCAATCGGCCAGATGCTCGCCCCGCCCCGGCACGGACAATAAGCCCGAGGGCTTGTTCACCACAATTAGCTGCGCATCCTCGTGCAACACGTCCAAGGGGGTCATCGGGGGATCATAGGTCTCGCTCATGCGCGCCTGCCTATCGCAGCGCGCGACCTCCCGCAACGTCGCGCTTGCCTGAACGGAACGGTTCAGCAACTCTCGCTCCAATACGGAAGGAGAGACCATGCACCCCACGATCAAACACATGCAAGAAGTGGTGGCCAAGGGCGATGAAAGCCTGATCCACGAGTTGCTGGCCGAGGATGTGCGGTTTTCACCGCCCACCTATTACAGCACCTGGACAGGGCGCGCACCGGTGGCGGCGGTACTAGGGCACGTGGGGCAAGTGTTCTCGGACTTCCGCTATCGCCGTGTGATGGGTGCGGGCAAGGATTGGGCGTTGGAGTTTCAGTGCAAGGTCGGTGACCTGGATGCGGTGGGTGTCGATCTGATCACCCTGAACGATGATGGTCTGATCCAGGAATTCGAGGTCGTCATGCGCCCCCACAAAACCATCGGTGCCCTGCGCGAGGCGATGATGGCGCGGATCATGACCGATGCGCGGTTCCTAGAATTCAAGAACGCGCTCAACTGACCATGCCTTTTGCCCCGGATCAGCTGTTGCGCGTGCCCTTACTGCCGGTTCTGGCGATGCAGGGCCTGTCGGTGCGCCGCAACGCCCAATTGCTGCCGGAACCAATTGGCCCGCGCGAAGGGCGCGAAGGGCGTGGGCCCCGGTTGCGGTTGCTGATCACGGGCGACAGCTCGGCCGCCGGGGTCGGTGCGGGGACGCAGGCGCAAGCGCTATCCGGGCATCTCGTGTCCCGACTGGCCAGTCACTACACGGTCGAATGGCGGCTTGAGGCCACCACTGGACACACAACTCAGGATACGATTGACCGATTGCGCGGCCTGAGCGGCCAGTTCGACATGGCAGTGACAGCTCTCGGTGTAAATGACGTGACGCGCGGCGTGACGTACAAGCGCTTCGTGGACCGCCAGACCCAATTGTTGAAGCTTTTGACCGGCCCTCTGGGCGTAAAACGATTGGCCGTCACAGCGGTACCGCAGATGAACCGGTTCCCGGCCCTGCCACAGCCGCTGGCCTGGGTTTTAGGCCATCAGGCAAGGCGGTTGGATCAGGGCCTACGGCATGTTACGGCCAGCTTCGCGCAGGCGCGGTATCTGGCGATGGATCTGCCCGACGATCCGGCACTGGTCGCGCCGGACGGATATCACCCAAGTCCAAAAACCTATGCGATCTGGGCCGAAGAGGCGGCCCGTCTTCTACGTCAAGCCTGAGTCCGCATCTGCCGGATCATCGGAATCGAATACACCACCAGAGCCGTCCAGATCAGAGGAAATGCAATCATGCGTCCTCGGTCAATCTGTTCACCAAACACGGTAATGGCGGTGATGAAAATCATGGTCGGAGCGATATATTGCAGAATACCCATGGTCGACAACCGTACCAGCTTGGCCCCATTGGCATAAACCAGCAGGGGCACCGCCGTCACCACCCCGGCCGCAGCCAGCAGCAAGGTGTCTGATGCACCCACCCCAAAATTGCCAGTACCTTTCACACCCAACCACGTGACGTACATCAACGCCGGGATCAGCAGGATCAGGACCTCAAGCAAAAAGCCTTGGTTGGGGCCAATGGGCAGTGATCGCTTGAAAAAGGCATAAAATCCCCACGTTACCATCAACCCCAGTGCTGGCCACGGCAGGCTACCCGCCTCGATGATCAAAGCCAGCACTCCAAGGGCCGCAATCGCCACTGCCATCAGCTGCGTTTTTGTCAACGGCTCGCGCAGCAGAACCGCGCCCAGCGCAATGCTGAACAACGGGTTGATGTAATATCCCAGCGCAGCATCCAAAGCCCGGTCATTGGCAATCGACCAGACATAGATTGCCCAATTCACCGAGATCAGCGCTGCCGTCAGGCAAGCCATCCCTAACATCTTTGGGTTTACCAGCGCCGCCTTCAGATCCCGCGTACGCCCCAGCGCCACAAGCAACAACCCGGCCACAGGCACCGACCAGATGACGCGATGCGCAACAATCTCAACCGGGCCAACGTGCGACAGTGCCTTCATATACAGGGGCAAAAATCCCCACAGGACATAGGCCGTCACAGCCAGCGCAAGCCCTTTGGGCGTGTCTGCATTGTTCGATGGTAGGGGGGCGTCTGCCACGGCGGGTCTCCGACTGATACCGTATTTCTCTACGGCAAATCAGACTAGCTTGGAAACCGCGAAAACTGTGAAGAGGGTCATCAGGAAATCTGATACGTCGTGCCAATACAGGCAGGCACCAAAATCGAGCGGGGCGCCGCAGCGCCCCGACAATTTGATTACACCTTAGCGCGTTCGGATTTCGGGTCATACATCGGCTTCAGCGAAGCCTCTGCCTTGACCTTCACACCGCACACGTCGATCTCGTAGGTCGAGGCCAGCACATCTGCTGCCTTCTCACCCTCACACGGGACATAGCCCAGACCGATGGCACCACCCAACGTGTGGCCATAGTTGCCTGAACTCAGATAACCCACATATTCGCCATCCCGGATGATCGGTTCGTTGTGGAACAGCAGCGGTTCGGCATCGGTCAGTTTGAACTGGACCAGACGGTTCTTCGGCCCGCTTTCCTTACGTGCAATCACCGCCTCGCGGCCGATAAAGTCGCTGCCCTTGTCGACCTTCACGGCAAAGCCCAGGCCCGCATCGACCACGTGATCCTCACAGGTGATGTCATGGCCGAAATGGCGGAAGCCCTTCTCGATCCGGCAGCTGTCCATCATATGCATGCCACACAGTTTCAGACCCATGTCCTGCCCGGCCTCATGCAGGGTTTCAAACACGTGCCCTGCCATGTCGGATGAAACATAGATTTCCCAACCAAGCTCACCCACATAGGTCACGCGATGCGCGCGGGCCAGACCCATCCCGATCTCAATCTCCTGCGCGGTGCCAAACGGGTTGATTGCGTTCGAGAAGTCACTGGGTGAGACTTTCTCCAGCAGCGTACGCGCATTCGGCCCCATAACGGCCAGAACGCCCTCGCCCGCGGTGACATCGGTGATGACCACGTTGAAATTGCCTGCGTGACGCATCATCCAGGTCTGGTCCGCCAGACGGGTCGCCGCCGGAGTGACCACCAGATAGGAGGTTTCCGTCAGGCGGGTGACGGTCACGTCCGCCTCAATCCCGCCGGTGCGGTTCAAAAACTGAGTATAGACGATCTTGCCATTCGGCACCGAATAGTCGCCGCCGCCGACATAGTTCATGAACTTCTCAGCATCCGGTCCTTCGACGCGGATTTTACCGAACGAGGACATATCGTACATGCCCACATTCTCACGCACGGCGTGGTGTTCGGTGGCCGAGTTCTCGAACCAGTTCTGGCGCTTCCAGCTGTAGTGGTATTCACGCTCTTGCCCTTCATTGGCATACCAGTTGGCGCGCTCCCAACCAGCCAATTCGCCCATCACGGCGCCCTGTTCCAGCAGATGATGGTGGAACGGGGTCCGCCGCACACCCCGCGCGGAGGCTTTCTGGCGATAGGGATAGTGGTCGGCATAAAGCAGGCCCAGCGTTTCCTTAGAGCGTTCAAACAGATACTGCTTATTGCCCTGGAAAGGTTGCATCCGGCTGATGTCCACATCGCCCAGATCAAACGGCTTCTCGCCCGTATCCATCCATTCAGCCAGCGCCATACCCGCGCCACCGGCGGACTGGATACCGATCGAGTTGAACCCCGCCGCAACCCAGACATTGTCCATCTCGGGCGCGAGGCCCAGATGGTATGCATCATCGGGTGTGAAAGACTCCGGTCCGTTAAAGAAGGTATGGATACCGGCCTCGGCCAACATCGGCACCCGTTCACAGGCAGCTTCGAGGATCGGTTCGAAGTGATCAAAATCTTCAGGCAGCTGGTCAAACTCGAACGTGTCAGGGATGCCGTTCATCGCCCAAGGCTTGGCGTTGGGCTCAAAGGCCCCTAGCAGGATTTTTCCTGCATCTTCCTTGTAATAGGCGCATTCATCCGGCACCCGCAGCACCGGCAACTGGGTCAACCCGTCAATACTCTCGGTGACGATATAGAAGTGTTCGCACGCGTGCAGCGGAACATTGACGCCCGCCATGCGACCGACCTCATGCCCCCACATTCCCGCACAGTTCACCACCATGTCACATTCGATATGACCCGAGGCACTGCCGTCATCCGCAACCCAATCGACACCGGTCACCTTGCGGCCCTGCTTGACGATATCGGCAACCTTCACCCGCTCTTTGACAACCGCACCGCGTTGGCGTGCGCCCTTGGCCAAAGCCAGCGCAATGTTCGCCGGATCGCCCTGCCCGTCCAGCGGCAGGTAAACCGCGCCCGTCACACCTTCGAGGTTGATATGCGGATACAGTTCCTGAACGCGTTCGTTGGAAATCTCTTCGACTTCCACCCCAAAAGCGCGAGCCATGGCGGCCTGGCGATAGATTTCTTCCTTGCGCTCTTCGGTCAACGCCACGGTGATCGACCCGCAGCGTTTGAAACCGGTGGCCACACCGGTCTCTTCCTCAAGCGAGCCGTAAAGCTCCTGACTGTATTTCGCCAACTTGGTCATGTTCGCCGTGGCGCGCAGCTGCGCGATCAGACCGGCGGCATGCCATGTGGTGCCGCTGGTCAGTTGCTTGCGCTCCAGCAGCACAACGTCATTCCAGCCCTTCTTGGTCAAATGATATGCGACCGAGCATCCGATGACGCCGCCGCCGATGATGACCACTTTGGCCTTGCTGGGAAGATCAACCATCCTGAGAATCTCCGATGTGTCAGGTTTGCGCCAAAATGCCACGGAAGATCGACAATAAATGCGCCAAAACCGTCACTGTATTGGCGATTTTCACCGTTGTATCGCGGCCCGTTTTTCCCGCCTTACAACAAAGGGCGTAACCCCGAAGAAGCTTTTGTAGACCGAGGAAAAACCGTTGGGAAAACCGCAGGCAAGCCCGATTTCACGAACGCTCATTGTGGTGTTCAGCAGCAGGTTATTTGCCTTGGCCAGTCGCATTTCACGATAGAATCCATTGGGCGTGGTACCGAAAAAGGTTTTGAACTTCCGCTCTAGCGAACGGTTCGACAGGTGCAGCGACTCGACGATCTGATGGATTGGCATCGGGTCTTCAATGTTGGCCTGCATCAGCTTGATGCACTGATCCAGTCTGGCGTCGCCCGTCGCGGTCAGTTTCGCCCCGGAAAACGGCTGCATTGATGAAAAATCGCGGATGTTTTCATGCAGCATGATATCGGCCACCGTCATCTTGGCAGGTCCCGAGATATGGCGACCGATCACCGCCAGCGCCACATCTGTTGTCGCCTCCATCCCGGCACAGGTCACCACCGCGCCCTGTTCGGTGGCAATGGACAGCTTGGCCTCGAACCGGGCGCCGCGCTCACGCAGGAACGAGGCGTTCTCCCAATGGGTCGCCATGTCGCCCGTGCCGTGTTCGTTGATATAGCGGCTGGCGGCCTCGGCCAGAAGGAACACCTTGGCCCCGCGGAACGTATAGCTCGACACGACACGCCCCAGCGAAAGGTCGGGGTGATCCGGGTCAGAATTGCCGATCACGAACAGGTAATCCGCCTTGGGCTGCGCCGGGACAGGATCAGTTTGAACCATCGCCTCGCTGCTGCTGGAAATCGGGCCGCCTTTCAGTGACCGATAGGCATAGGTGAACGGAGGGGTCGGACAGACGCGGTTGGCCAGTCGCAGAACTTCAACCAGCGAGGCCAGTTCCAACAACACATAGCCGGGTGCCACCAGGATATCGAAGTGCTGCTGTGTCTGCGGTAGGTTGTCCGAACGTGTCCGCATCGCCTTTTCCTCAGACAATCCGGTGGCCGGCTGCGCGCAGCCGGCCGGCCAGCGTTTCGATGTGATCCGGGCCAACTTCGCAACAGCCACCCACAATCGTCGCCCCCTGCGCCACCCAGGCCATGGCGTGATCGGCATAGGCATCAGGTCCAAGATCCTGACGTTGCTCCAATGCATCGACTGTGGGTGCGTCTTTCAGAAATCCTTCTGATATTCCGGTGAACCCGTTGGCATAGGCCCCGAACGGGCGGCCCATCTGCGCAATGATCGGAAGCGCCGCGGGAATCGCCTCGGGACGCGAACAGTTGATCAAGATGGCGTCGGGCGCAAAGCGTGCCACAACCGGTTCGATATCCCTCAACAGCTCGCCCGAGCGTAGGCGGGTTCCGTCCTCATCCATCACCGACAGCCCCAGCCAGACAGGTTTGCCGCAGCCCTCTGTCCCGCGCAAAGCGCCTTGGGCTTCCCGCACCGAACACACCGTTTCAATCAGGAAAAGATCGACGCGCGTGGCCATCAGCGACACTAGCTCCCGAAACTTATTCGCGGCATCTGTCGGGTCAGGGTTCAGGTCGGGTCGGTACGAAGCCAATAGCGGCCCTAGCGATCCGGCAATCCGCCCTCTGGTTCCTGCACATGCTCGTTCTGCCTGGGTCAGGGCAGTGTCGATCAGATTTGCGACCTGATCCTCCATCCCCACGCGCACCAGACGCGAGCGGTGGACGGCATAGGTGTTTGTGGTGGCGACAGTCGCACCACGACGAAAGTAGTCGTCATGTACGTCACCCACCAGTTCGGGATAGTCGATCATCACCCGCGTCGACCACAGTGGCGTGGCCCGGTCCCCGCTGCGCTTGACCAGTTCCTGTCCGATTGAGCCATCCAGAAGAGTGATATACGCCATATCTCATCCTATTCAGGGAATCAGCACAAGTTTGCCCGCAAACGCCTTGGATTGAAAATCAGCCTGCGCGGTTGCGATGTCCTTTAGCGGATAAGTCTTTGCGATCAAGGGCATGATGCGTCCGCCATTGATCATCTCAACCAGCCGTCCGAACACCTCGAACGCCTGATGCGTACAGCCGTGAATGGTGATGTCGCGCAAATAGATATCTCGTAGGTCGGCCTTTACGATCGGGCCGGCGATGGCACCTGAAACCGCGTAGTGGCCACCCGGTTTCAACGCCAGGATCAGGCCGGGCCATGCCGGGCCGCCCACAACGTCGATCACCACGTCGAACATATCGGCTGGCAGTGCCGCATCACGGTCGAACGTATCCGCGGCGCCCTGCAATTTGACCACTTCGGCCTTGGACGGGCTGGTCACGCCCCAGACGGTTGCCCCCCGCAACACCGCCAGCTGTACGGCCGCCAGACCGACACCACCTGACGCGCCGGTGATCAGCACCTTTTGCCCCGAGGTCACACCTGCGCGGGCCAGCAGGTTCTCGGCCGTGCCAAAGGCGCAGGGGATGGCGGCGATTTCCACGTCAGACAGGGGCGAGGCGCTGACGTCGTACAGATCATCCGCCTCAACCAGACAGTATTGCGCAAATGCGCCGTCCAACTCCGAGCCCAGCGCAACGAAACCGGTCGGGTGACCGGGTCTGGGGCGGGGCAGGTTGATCGGGCAGGTCACGCGTTGGCCCGGTTGGAACGCCACCCCTGAACCCACTTGTTCAACGACACCACACAGATCACCACCCTGAATGCGTGGAAACTGCAGCGCACCGCCCCAACCTCCGGCATCGACGTCCTGATCAACAGAATCCGTCGCGCCTGTCACATCCGAGGAATACCAGCCGACCCGTGTATTGATATCCGTGTTGTTCACCCCGGCGGCCATTACCCGAACCAGCGCCTGCCCCGGACCCGGTTGCGGTACCGGAAGGTTGTCGCGCCATTCCAACGCCTCGGGTCCGCCGTGTTGGGTCAGATAAACGCCGGACATGACTGTGGGTGTCGTCATCAGATACTGCCTTTATGCCTGATCGTCTGGATGCGACGGAACGGGACCCATCGGGATGATGTCATAGCGGGCGTTTAGTGCTGCCATCTTAGCCTCATCAGCGAAATCGGCGTTGGTCATAGTCGAAAGTTCTGCAAGGAAACCGTCAAACCCCGAAGGCTGAAAAATCATCAGCATCCGCGCCGGTGCCCCATCGGCCACGCGACAAGCATGCGGAACCCCTGGCGGGACATGCATCGTGATACCCGGACCGCATCGATGCCAGTCACCGTCGACATAGAAATCCACTTCACCTTCCAAGAAATAAAAGGTCTCGGCATGGGTATCGTGACGATGAAGGCCAAGCGCGAAGCTGGCCTTCAGATTGTCTTCCATGAGCGTATAGGCGCCATTCGTATCCCGGGCCGAAACCTTTACGAACGTATGGTCGCTTTCCCAGTCATAGTTGGGACCCTCACCGGGCCCCAATTTGGAATATCGCTTGCTCATGGCTCCTCCGACAGGGGTTAGGCGCGCAGCCGCTCGTTCTGAGGATCCCACAGCGGTTGATCCTCTTCTACCACGGCGCGGCATTTCCGGCCGTAAATTTCGACCTCAAGTTCGGTGCCGGGGTTGGCAAGCTCGGCCTTGATCATGCCCAGCGCAATGGATTTGCCAACACGGTAGCCCCATGCGCCCGAGGTGGTTTCGCCAACGATCTCACCATTCTGCCATATGCAAGACATGTACGGTGCGTCGCAATCGCCTGCGTCCACAGTCAGGGTGACAAAGGATTTCTTCACGCCCTGCTGTTTTTCGTTCTGGATCGCGGCCTTGCCGGGGAAGTCCTGCGGCTTGTCCAGCTTGACGAACCGCCCCAGTCCACCTTCCAGCAGCGAATAGTCGGTCGACAGGTCGCCTTTCCAGGCGCGATATCCCTTTTCGATACGCAGCGAGTTCAAGGCATACATACCGAACGGCTTGGCCCCGGCATCAATGATCGCGTCATAGATGGCAGGCATATGCTCGTTCAGGGCATGCACTTCCCAGCCCAGCTCGCCGGCAAAGGACACTCGGATCAAATAGGCGGGTTGCCCGGCGACGGTGGCCGCTTGGTGGGTCAGCCAACCTGTGGTCAGATCGGCATCCGTCAAACCCGACAGGATATCCCGCGATTTCGGGCCGGTGACGATCAGTGTATCGCGTGTGGTGGTGACATCCTCGACCGAAACACCAGCAGGCATCGCATTCACCAGAATATCGCGGTCATGCCATTGCGCCGTTGCGGCCGTTATCATGACGAACTCATCCTCGCCCAAACGCAGGCAGGACATCTCGGTCAGGATCCGGCCCCGATCGTCCGAGATATAAACCAGATTGATGCGGCCGACCTTGGGCAGACCACCCGCGACCAGCCCGCGCAACGCCTCGGCCGCGCCCTCGCCTTTGACCATAAAACGCGAAAAGCCCGGCAGATCCAACACACCGCAATGGTCGCGTACAGCCTCGCATTCTTCTTTGACGCGCTGCTCCCACGGGCCCGAGCGGCCCCAGGTATGGGTGGCTTCAAGCGAGGTGTCGTCACCCGGTTGTGCGAACCAGTTGGCCCGTTCCCAGCCGTTGTAGACCCCCATGACGCCGCCCAGTTCCTTCACCTTGGCGTGAACCGGCGACAGCTTCTTGTCACGTGCTGCGGGCCATTCATGATGCGGGAAGTGCATGGCGTATTCGTTGCCGTAAACTTCCATGCCCTTCTGGTTACAGTAATCCTGATCGGTGTAATCGGTATAGCGGCGCGGATCGACGGCCCACATATCCCATTCGGTGTGACCATCGACGATCCACTCTGCCAGTACCTTGCCTGCACCACCGCCTTGCGCGATGCCGAAGGTAAAGGTGTGCGCCTCGAACGCGTTTTTGACGCCCGGCATTGGGCCAATCAGTGGCAGACCGTCCGGCGCGTAAGGAATCGGGCCGTTGATCACGCGACCAACGCCCGAGGTTGCCATCAGCGGCACCCGCTCCATCGCGTCGGTGACGATGTCCTCAATCCGATCCAGATCGTCATTCCAAAGCTGGAACGAGAAATCCTCGGGCATCGGGTCGTCTTCGCTCATCCAGTGGCCCTTGCAGTTGGGCTCATACGGGCCAAGGTTGAAGCCGTGCTTCTCTTGCCGCAGGTAGTACGAGATATCTACGTCGCGCAGCAGCGGCAGCTTCTTGCCGCCGTTTTCCTTGGACCAGTCTTCAACCTCGGGGATTTCGTCGGTCAGCAGGTACTGGTGACTCATGACCATCGCGGGCACAGTGCGGCCACCGTAAGGCTTGAACCACTCACCCACGCGCTGCGCGTAATATCCAGCAGCGTTGACCACATAATCACAGGCGATATCGCCCTTGTCAGTGTGTACGGTCCAAGTGCCGTCGTCGTGCTGGGTCACGCCGGTTGCCGGGCAGAACCGGATGATCTTTTGCCCCATGTCGCGGGCACCCTTGGCCAACGCCTGTGTCAACTGCGCCGGGTCAATGTCACCATCGGTCGGATCATACAGCACGCCCTCAAGATCATGCGTTTCAAGGAAGGGATAGCGTTCCTTGGCCTCTTCTGGGGTCCACATCTCCATCGGGATGCCCTGGTACAGGCCCATCGACATGGCACGCTCAAACTCCTGCATCCGCTCTTTGCTGTGCGCCAAACGGATCGAGCCGGACTGATGATAGTTCATCGGATAGTCGACTTCTTCACCCAGCCGCGCATACAGCTCGGTAGAGTACCGCTGCATGTTCATGATCGCCCATGAGGTCGAGAAGGTCGGTACGTTACCCGCCGCGTGCCAGGTCGAGCCTGCGGTCAGCTCGTTCTTTTCCAGCAGAACGCAGTCGGTCCAGCCTTTCTTGGCCAGATGGTACAGCGAGGAGGCTCCCACCACACCGCCACCGATAACAACCACGCGGGCTTTTGTCGGAAAATCGCTCATTGGTCTTGATCCTTGTTACTGTGCCCGTTGGGGCAGATCGTCTGTGATGTCGTAGTAATCGCCCTTGTCAGCGACAAAGATATGCCGGGCGAGGTGCAGTCCTGTGGGCTCATCCAGTGCGCCCATGGAAATCGAAATCGTGTCTTCGTCATTGTGCTGCCAAAACAGAAACGAACCGCAGGCGTTGCAAAAGCCACGCCGAGCAATGTCCGAGGCACGGAACCAGTTCAGCGTATCGCTGGCAGCGAAGCTGAGGTTGTCCTGATGGGTCGAGGTCGAAGACCAATAATGCCCTGATTGCTTGCGGCACTGACCGCAATGGCAGGCCGAGGGTGGCGACAACTCTCCGTCAATCGTGAACGCGACCGCGCCGCACAGGCAGGAACCGGCTTGCATGTCATTACCCCCTTGTTGCGGGCGTGGAGCTGGCCCCCAGCAACACGCCATAGATGATGAAACAGGTTGCCATGACCCGGCGCACCCAGATGTTGAACACCGCCCCCAGTGCCGCCTTGCCCATCAGCGCACCTAGCAAGGTGAACCCGGTATAGCTGAGCGTGGTGATGACCAGCGCGGTGGGCATGATCACCCCCATCTGCTGCCAGATCGGCACCTCGGGCTGCACAAATTGCGAAAAGGCCGCCAGATATCCCGCCACGCTTTTGGGGTTGATCGTCGCCACGGCCAGCGCGTGCAGATAGACATGACGTGCAGGCCGTTCCGAAGCTGGCGCAGGTTTCGTTGCATTCATCCAGCCACGAAAACCCACCCAGATCAGGAAACCCGCGCCCACCAGCTTTGCGATGAAGAACCCGGTTGGAGAGGCCGCGATCAGCGCGGTCACACCCAGCGCCGACAGGATCAGAAACGCGCCGGCCTGCGTCAGGATTGCCAGAACGCCAAGCATCGCCTTTGGAAACGGCAGGCTCATCCCATTCGAAATACAATTGACCGCATTCGGCCCCGGCGTAGTTACGAACACTACCCAAAACAGCGCGAATATGGTCCAGGCCTCGAAACTCATCAGTACACCGGCGGGGCGATGACCCAGATGGCCACGGCGGGCTCATCATAGGGGTTGGCCCATTGATAGGATTCATGCCTGATGCGGAAACTGTCACCCGGCCCCACCGTGAACTGGTTGGAGCCTATGGTCAGATCCAATCGGCCAGAGATCATGTAACCAACCTCTTGCGTCGGCCGATTGGCTGGTTTCTGCATTCTGGAGCGGGGCTCGAATGTGGAATGTACCATCTCGAAGTCATCAGTCAGATCGGGCGAAAGCAATTCTTCGATCAACCCTTCCTCACCCGAGCCCATCGGACGGCGCGATCCGGCGCGCACCACGTAACCCTGTTCGGCCACCGGCACCGAGGAATGCGCAAACAGCATCGACATCGGCACACCCAGACACTCAGCAATCTGGCGCAGGTCCGAGATCGAGGGATCAGACATGTCGCGCTCAACCTGGCTGAGCCATCCGACCGACCGGTTCAACCGCGCTGCAATCTCGGTCAAGGTCAACCCGCGCGCCTTGCGCAGGGCGCGGATATCCGCACCAAGTGTCGCGCTGTGGGGGGCTTGGGTATTCACCAGGGGCGTTCCGATTCTTGTGAAAATTTCCTCTCCTTTTTCACGATGGCTGAGAATCGTGAAATTTCCAAGAGTTTTTTCATTTCACTTGATCAGTTTGCTTGGTATGCCTTTCGCATGTGGATTGCAGTGATCTATTTATGGGGGATCAACACCCTGACACTATTGGCCTTTGGCTGGGACAAGGCCCGCGCACGACGGCGCAAAAACCGGGTGCCGGAGCGCCGCCTATTATGGCTGGCCGCACTTGGTGGCAGCCCCGGCGCAGTGGTCGGGCGATGGATTTTCAGGCACAAAACCCGCAAACGCGGGTTCTCAGTCTGGCTGTTCGCGATAACTGGCGTTCAAATGGTTCTAATATTCTTGGTGGTGACCGAAGCCTCGGAAAAACTACTCTAAAAATATTATATTCACCTAAAACAATATCTAACCATATCGCCAACTGTCTGTTACAAATAGGTGTCTCTGTGCGCAGAGATTTCTATTTTTTATGCAAAGGGTTGGATGAATATGGAAAATGGGATCGGTTTCTTCGATATAGTCTGGTCAATCTTCTGGTTGTTCCTGATGGTTGCCTGGTTCTGGGTGATGATTTCGGTTGTTGCCGATGTCTTCCGCTCAAAGGACCTGAGCGGCGGAGGCAAAGCGTTGTGGATCGCCTTTGTGATCCTGATCCCCTGGTTGGGCGTGCTGTGCTATCTCATCGTGCGCGGGGATAAGATGCACCAGCACAATGTCGAGACCATGAATCAGATAGAAGAGGCGCAGAAGGATTACATCCGCTCGGTCGCGAGCGTATCCGCCGCGGATGAATTGGAACGGCTAGCCAAGCTCAAGGAGAGCGGCCACCTGACGGAAGAGGAATTCGCCGCGCAAAAGGCTAAGATCCTGGCAAGCTGATAAATCGCGACCCTTTTTGAACATCAATCAGCCGGGACATGTCCCGGCTGAACTCATCTTGCAAAGACGTCGGTCAGAATGGCGCCAAACACTGTGGCGTCCTGATCGGTAAATGCGTCCGGCTGATTGCTGTCGATGTCGAACACCGCTATCACCTTTCCCGATGCGTCCCGCACTGGCAGCACCAATTCTGACCGGGTGGACGTCGCACAGGCGATGTGACCCGGAAAGGCTTCAACATCCGGCACAAGCTGCACTTCGCCAGTCCGTGCGGCAGCACCACAGACGCCCCGGTCGAACGGGATGACCAAACAGCCGTGCCCACCCTGATAGGGACCGATCTTTAACAAACCGGGCTGGGTCACGCGGTAAAAGCCAGTCCAGTCGAACCGGTCATCGGCGTGATGCACCTCGCAGGTAATTGTCGCCATTAGGGCAACCTGATCCGTTTCACCTTCGGTCAGGGCGGCGATGGTTTTAGCAAGCGTGTCGTAATCGGCGGTCATGATTGAGCTCTTTGGAAAAGGTTTATCCCGCAGTATGTGGAATAAACCCAAGCGTCAAACGCGTTCGATGGCGATGGCCGTGCCTTCGCCGCCACCGATGCAGATGGCAGCCACGCCGCGTTTGAGGTTCCGCTTTTCCAGCGCGTTGAGCAGAGTGACCATGATCCGAGCGCCCGAGGCGCCGATTGGATGCCCCAAAGCGCAGGCCCCGCCATTTACGTTCACCTTGTCGCGCGACAGGCCCATTTCGTGCATGAAGGCCATGGGTACAACGGCAAAGGCCTCGTTCACCTCCCACAGGTCGACGTCATCTTTGGACCAGCCGATATTCGACAGTAGTTTCTGTGCGGCCGGAATCGGCGCGGTCGTGAACAAACCCGGGGCCTGCGCGTGGCTGGCATGACCAATGATCCGGGCACGCACAGTCAGGCCCTGCGCTTCGGCCGCCTCAGCCGAAGCCAGTAGCAACGCGGCTGCCCCGTCAGAAATCGATGACGAATTGGCTGCCGTGACCGTCCCATCCTTACGAAAGGCAGGTTTCAGCGTCGGGATTTTAGCTGGCCGGGCGGATTGCGGCTGTTCATCTTGGGCAAAAGTGACCTCGCCCTTGCGGGTCTTGGAGGTAACAGGTGTGATCTCACCCTCGAAGGCACCACTTTCCTGTGCAGACAGGGCGTTGGAAAGCGACTGCAGCGCGTATTCGTCCTGCGATTCTCGCGTGAATTGATAGGCTTCGGCGCAATCCTCGGCGAAGGTACCCATCAGGCGGCCTTTGTCATAGGCGTCCTCGAGGCCATCCAGAAACATATGGTCAACCACCTGACCATGCCCGATGCGCGCACCGCCGCGCATTTTCGGCAACAGGTAAGGGGCGTTGGTCATACTCTCCATGCCACCTGCGATCATCGTATCAGCGTGACCCAGAGTAATCTGGTCAAAGGCGATCATGGCAGCCTTCATTCCCGACCCACACATCTTGTTCAGGGTTGTTGCGGGCACCTCTTCACCCAATCCCGCCGCAAATCCGGCCTGTCGTGCCGGGGCCTGGCCCTGGCCGGCGGGCAGAACACAGCCCATCAGCACTTCGTCGACCGTATCAGCGCCCGCGCTGTGCAGCGCAGCACGAATGGCGCTCCCGCCCAATTCAGCAGCGGCAATACCGTCGAACATACCCTGAAACCCGCCCATGGGCGTCCGCGCCGCCCCCGCGATAACAACCTGTTTCATCGCGATGATCCTCCTCTTTCAGCTTTGATGGATACCGAATGGTAAGAATTGTCGTCTAGCGTATTTCTACTAGCGAGTTTCATATTAGAGGACCGTCGCGCATGGCCTTGACCAGCACAACGACCGACGCAACCCAAATTATCAAAGTGCATTCCGACCGGATTGATGCGGCCATGGCCATCCAGTTCAAGGAAGATATGCGCAATCAGGCCGAAGGCGGGGCCACACGCGTGGTGCTGGACCTGACCAGTGTCGAGTTCATAGATTCAAGTGGCTTAGGTGCAATCGTCGCCTCGATGAAACAGCTTGGAAATGAGCGCAGGCTGGACCTGGCAGGGCTGCACCCTTTTGTTGAAAAGGTTTTCCGCCTGACCCGTATGGACACGGTGTTCAAACTATATCCAACCCTGGATGATGCCCTGTCGACCTCCGCGGATTGACCTAATTGACTATCTGAATAGGCGCGACGCCCATGTACAACGGCAAGTGTTTAGATCTGAGCTTCGCAGCAACTGAGACTGAGGCCAGTGACGGGATCGCGCAACTCAGCCGGGGGTTGGCGACGCATGGGCTTCCGGCGCACAAGGCGGGTGATGTAAAAATCGCGCTGGCCGAAGCAATCAATAATGTGGTCGAACACGCCTATGCCGACATAACTCCGGCCAAGGTGAAGGTTCGGTGCCGCCTGCATCAGAACTGGCTTGAGATTTTGATCTCGGACACCGGCAACCCGTTACCCGGATTTCGGGTACCTGACGGCATCCCGGCATCATTGGGATCGACCATCGAAGACCTGCCCGAAGGTGGGTTCGGCTGGTTTCTAATCCATGAACTGACCAGCGATATCCGCTATGAACGAAGCAATGGTTGTAACCGTTTGTCGCTGCGCTTTGACTTTCCAGAACCTGTCTGACGGCAAGAAAACGTCACAATAAGGCCCAGATCGAACCATTGTAACGCCCCAAACAAAGGGCAAAACAGTACCTGTAGCTCAGATAGCTTCCCTCGGCGCCACGTGTCACAGCCCCCACCCAGTGAACGGCGCCGAGGAACTTCCCTTTGATTTGACTGGACAACCCCGGACTGCGCGATACCTTCGGCGCGTTCAATCGGGGAATAATGTCATGCGGGATTTTCACTCACCGGGTCGATCCGAAGTTCTGGCGACCGAAGGGATGTGCGCCACGTCGCATCCCTTGGCCGCAAAGGTCGCTGTGGACATTCTTACCCAGGGTGGCAACGCAATGGATGCCGCCATCGCCGGGGCGGTGCTGTTGGGTATTTGTGAACCTCAGATGACCGGGCTGGGCGGCGATTGTTTCGTGCTGTACAACCGGGCGGGTGAGGATCAGATACGCGCCCTGAATGGTTCGGGCCGCGCGCCTGCAGCAGCTAACGCAGAAAAACTGCGGTCGCAGGGGCTGACAAAAGTGCCTTTGAACACAGCAGACGCTGTAACCGTTCCCGGCGCCGTCGATGCGTTCTGTCATCTGGCGCAAACCGAAGGCAAACTGGGGCTTGAGGCCATTTTGCAACCCGCCATTCACTATGCCGAAGCTGGGGTGCCGGTTGCCCCAAGGGTGGCGTTTGATTGGGAAACGGGGGCAGCCACTCTACAGGGGGCCGCGCGGACGCAATACCTGATTAATGACAGTGCTCCTAAGACTGGGCAGGTGTTTCACTCTCGCGGGCAAGCCGAAGTCTTGCGCCAGATTGCTCGTACCGGGCGGGATGCGTTTTACTCCGGTGACATCGCCGAGGACATGGTCGCTGCACTCACCCAACTGGGCGGCGTTCACACGATTGAGGATTTTCTGGCCACCGCATGCACTGAAACACAGCCTGTCAGCGGCGACTACAATGGGTTGGATTTGGTTGAACATCCACCAAATGGCCAGGGCGCCACGGCCATTCTTTTGCTGAATATCCTCAAGAACTTCGACCTTGTCAGCATGGACCCGTTCGAGGCGCAGCGTCTGCATATCGAGGCAGAAGCCTCGAAACTCGCCTATGACGCGCGCAACCGCTTTATCGCCGATCCCGATCATACAACACATGCGGATCGGTTCACGGATCAGGATGTGGCCGACAGGCTGGCTGCGCTAATCGACCCGAAACGCGCCATGCCCGCCGCCGCCCCACTGACCGAGGCTATTCACAAGGACACCGTCTATATCACCGTTGTGGATCGGGACAGAATGGCGGTTTCGCTGATCTATTCCATCTTTCACAGCTTCGGCTCGGGGATCGCATCCGAAAAATACGGCATTCTGCTGCAAAACCGAGGCGCAGGCTTTACCCTGCAATCGGGTCATCCGAATGAACTGGGCGGCGGCAAACGCCCCATGCACACAATCATTCCGGGGCTGTTGACGCAAAATGGTCGTGTGCTGATGCCGTTCGGCGTGATGGGTGGCGCCTATCAACCCACCGGCCACGCCCGGTTTGTGTCAAATTTGACGGACCACGGGTTGGGCCTTCAGGCCAGCATCGAGGCGCCGCGCGCCTTTGCCGACAATGGCGTATTAAAGCTGGAACGCGGAATTTCGCCCAGCACCATCCAACAATTACGTGATTTAGGGCACACTGTAGAGGTTCCAGAAACGCCGTTGGGCGGCGCACAAGCCATTCGAATCTGTGAGGATGGCGTTCTTCAAGGCGCAAGCGACCCGCGAAAAGACGGGTGCGCCCTTGGGTACTGACGGGCCGACACCCGGCCAAGCACCCTTAGTTCAGATGGAAGTGGAGCGGATAGGCGCCGTTTTCGAACGGACCGAACATATCGGGAATATCGGGGTGTTCAACCGGCTCACCCGATTGGTCGGCGACCAGATTTTGTTCAGAAACATAAGCCACATAGAAGGATTGATCGTTTTCCGCCAACAAGTGGTAAAACGGTTGGTCCTTGATCGGGCGGCTGTCTTCGGGGATGGCCTGATACCATTCTTCCGTGTTCGCAAACTCCGGGTCCACGTCAAAAATCACCCCTCGGAAGGGATGTTTTTTATGACGGACGATCTGTCCCAGGCCGTACTTGGCGTGTGTCTTCAGCATAGTTTATGCCCCCATTGAACTTACTACCTCTTTCCGGGCCGAAATGCCAATCATTGATCCGTAAATAAGGGAAACAGTCTGTGAACCTCTTGCTGACAGTATTCGAAATCGTGGCCCCGGTGTTTATTCTGGCGGGCATCGGTTTTGCTTGGGTCAAGCTGGGATTCGAGTATCGCCTGCAATTCGTCACACGCTTTGCCATGACCCTTGCTGTGCCCAGCCTGATCTTTGTGGCGCTGATGCAAACCGACATTCCGGGCGGCGATCTTTCCCGTTTTACCGTTGCGACAATCGTTGCCAATCTGGTGATGGCAGCGGTCTTCTGGCTGATCGTCCGGGGGCTGAAACTTGAACAGCGCACCTATCTTTCGCCGCTGATATTCGGAAATACCGGAAATTTGGGTCTTCCTTTGTGCATTTTCGCCTTTGGCCAGGCCGGGTTGGGCTATGCGGTCATTTTTCTGTCAGTAACAGCGTTGTTTTCGTTTACTTACGGCATCTACCTTGTTGCCGGAAAAGGCGCGTTCGGCAAAGTCGTGCGCGAACCGATGGTCTGGGCAACCCTATTGGGGGCGCTGTTTTTGTGGCGCGGTTGGCAGACGCCCCTGTTTCTGACTAACACATTGGAATTGTTGGGCCAGATGGCAGTGCCCCTGATGCTGATAACGCTGGGCGTGGCGGTCGCGCGGCTGACAACGCACCGGCTGGGTCAGGCGGTCTGGCTGTCATTTCTTAAACTGGCTGTCTGTTTCGCCGTGGGCTGGTCTGTTGCGCTGATCTTCAAACTCGAAGCCGTGGCCTTTGGCGTTCTGGTGCTGCAGATGTGTACTCCGGTGGCAGTAACCTCATACCTGCTGGCCGAGCGGTTCGATGCCGATTCCGACGCGGTTGCCGGGATGGTCATGGTCTCAACAGCGTTGTCCGTGGGCGCATTACCTATAATTCTCGCGATTATTCTGTAACGATTGTGATTCCCTAAACGCTCAATCTGCGCTAGAATAAAGAAAAAAGGCACGAGGCACATGAGCAGAATTCTAATCGTACTCTTCGGGGTGCTGCTTTTGGCATCCTGTGGTGGTGGGTCCAAGCAACCACCCAGCAAATTGAATGACGCGTGCAGCATTGCGCGCGAACGGCCCGATTATATGAAGGCCTTTAAGAGCACCGAGCGCAAATGGGGCGTCCCGGTTCATGTACAAATGGCGACGATCTATCAGGAAAGCCGCTATAAGCATGACGCACGCACGCCGCATAATTACGTTCTGGGTGTGATTCCGATGGGCCGGCAGAGCAGCGCATATGGCTTCAGCCAAGCGTTGGATGGCACCTGGGATGAATACCAGCGCGAGACCGGCAAGCGTCGGGCCAAGCGTGACCGTATCCGCGATGCGTCTGACTTTATCGGCTGGTATATGAACAAAAGTTATCAGCGGAACGGCATTCACCCCAGCGACACCCGCAACCAGTATCTAGCCTATCACGAAGGCCACACCGGCTATGCCCGGGGCAGCCACTATAGCAAGACCTGGTTGCTGAATGTCGCCAATGATGTTGATGCGCGCGCCAAACTTTACCAAGCGCAACTGTCCGGTTGCCGCTATTGACCAGAACGCGGGTCAGCGATTGCCTGACCCGCTTCTTTTCGCTTTGGTAAACAAATCTCGGCTCAGGCTGCTGTCTGTATCCAGTTGACCCAACAGCACAGTTGTTTTCGTGCCCGCATTGTCATGGATCACCCATTTGCGCAGCTCAACCGGGTTGTCGGTGAACATCAGCTCGATCCGTCCGCTATCGGGGTTTTTCGGGTCTTGGGCGGTGACAACTGTGGCGGTGCCGTCGAAGTCATGAGCCACAACCATATTTGCCTGCCCCAAGTTCACGTTACGCGCCAGCACCAGTGACAGCGGTGTCCGATTCAGCGGGTATTGCTCGGGCGGCTGGTTCGACTTGGGGTCGAAGATTTGCACCGTGCCCGTATTGGCCAGAACAACGGCACTGTTGGGCGGATCATATTCGAACCGCATCTTGCCCGGCCGCTGCATCCATAGCTTGCCGGTACTCAACGAGCCGTCATCATTGACCTGAGTGAATGTCGTCTCAACGGTATCTAGACCGTTCAGATAATTGGATATCTGCGACAATGGCAGTTTGTCGGCCGCCCAGGCGGCAGGTGCGGCCAGGGTCAGAGCAAGGGCAAAAGCAATCTGTTTCATAAAACCCAGATAAGCGCTTTGCCCTTGTTATTAAATATCCTACTGCTCGGGGACGAGGATTTCCCGCTTACCGACGTGATTTGCAGAAGAAACAACGCCTTCGTCCTCCATCTGCTCAACCAACCGCGCGGCCTTGTTGTAGCCAATGGCAAGTTTCCGCTGGATGTATGAGGTCGAACATTTGCGATCCTTGATCACAATCGCCACGGCCTGATCATAGAGGGCATCTTCGCCGTTCGTATTGCCACCCGTGTTCAGACCCAGAACGGCATCGATATTGTCAGCCTTCTCATCTGCCGGTCCATCGACAACGCCGCTCATGTAATCCGGCGGGCCGAACTGTTTCAGGTGATTGACGATTTCTTCGACCTCTTCGTCCGAGACAAATGGCCCGTGGCAGCGGGTGATCTTGGCCCCACCGGCCATATACAGCATATCGCCCTGCCCCAGCAGTTGTTCAGCACCCATTTCGCCCAGAATGGTGCGGCTGTCGACTTTCGAGGTCACCTGGAACGAAATCCGGGTCGGGAAGTTCGCCTTGATCGTACCGGTGATCACATCGACCGAGGGACGCTGCGTAGCCATGATCAAGTGAATGCCCGAGGCCCGCGCCATTTGCGCCAGACGCTGAATGCAAGCTTCGATCTCTTTGCCCGCGACCATCATCAGGTCGGCCATCTCGTCGACGATGACAACGATATAGGGCATCGACTCGGGGGCGAATTCTTCGGTCTCGAACATCGGTTCGCCGGTTTCGTCATCGAACCCGGTCTGGACCGTGCGGCTGAACAACTCGCCCTTGGCCAACGCGTCCTTCACACGGCCGTTGTAGCCCGCGATATTACGCACGCCCATCTTGGACATCTTGCGATAGCGGTCCTCCATCTCGCCCACGACCCATTTCAGGGCCACAACCGCCTTTTTCGGGTCGGTTACAACGGGCGACAGCAGATGCGGGATGCCGTCATAAACTGACAGTTCCAACATCTTCGGATCGATCATGATCAGGCGGCATTCGTCCGGTGACAACTTGTACAACAGCGACAGGATCATGGTGTTGATCGCTACCGACTTACCGGACCCGGTGGTCCCCGCGATCAGCAAGTGAGGCATCTTGGCCAGGTTTGCCACAACGGACTCGCCACCGATATCCTTGCCCAACGCCAGAGGCAGCGCATGGTTACCGTCACCAAAATCTCGGCTGGCCAGAATTTCGCGCAGAACCACCATCTCACGGTTTTCATTCGGCAGTTCGATCCCGATCACCGAGCGGCCCGGCAGAGTCGAAACCCGAGCCGACAACGCCGACATCGAACGGGCAATGTCGTCGGCCAGACCGATCACACGGCTGGCTTTCAGGCCCGGCGCCGGTTCCAGTTCGTACATGGTGACAACCGGGCCGGGGCGGACGCTGGTGATCTCACCCTTGACGCCGTAGTCATCCAGCACGTTTTCAAGCATCCGCGCGTTTTCTTCCAACGCCTCGTCGCTAAGGTGATGGCGCTGAATGCTGGCGGGGTTGGACAACAGGCTCAGCGGCGGCAATTCGAAATCGGAATGCCGCTCCTCAAATGACAGGGTCGGCTGCGCCTCGGCCTGCGCGCGTCGCGAGGGCGGCGGGGTCCGGCGCACAGGCTGCGCCACCACCGGTTTGCGCGGCTCGGCCACCGGGATTTTCATCGCGGGTCGCTGCTGCGGCGCGGGTTCGGGCGCGTCCTCGAACACGGCTTCGTCTTCGAAATCCGGCTCGGGCGCAAAGTCCTGATGCAGCGGTTCTTGCTGCCACTCTGGCGCGGGTTCTGCTGTCAGCATCGGTTCCGGCGGCAGTCCAGCCGAGGTCATCGGCGGTTCGGGCGGTAGCTCGTCGCCACCTCTGGGGTTCAGGATCAGCGGATCGGGCCCCCGGCCCCGCCCCTTGGTCAGCGGCAGGTTCGGATCAGGCTCGGGGGTCACTTCGCCGATCGCGACCTTGCGGTTGCGCACAGCGGCAGAGATCTTGGATCGGATACGATCCTCACCCGGCATTTCGTCAAACCCAGCAACGGGTTCAGGATCGACCAGCTCGGGCTCGATCATCGGATCGGGACGGCGGATCAGGCTGGGCATCCGCGCCAACAAGCCCGGCTTTGCGGGCTCGGGTTCTTCATAGTCCGGCTCTTCGAACACGGGATCGGCATAGGCCAGATTATCTTCAAACACAGCTTCCGCCACTTCCGTACGGGCGGCCTTGCGTTCCTCCCACTGCGTGCGACGGTCGCGAGCGGCCTGCGCGGTGGCAGTGGCCCCACGGCCCAGCAGGTTCATCAGCATGTCATAGGACATGACCAAGCCCAGCAAGAAGGCGCGGAAGCCCTTGCGCACATCCGCTTTGGTGAAACCCAGCACAAAAACACCCAGCGCCAACATCCCGGCAGCCATGGCCAGTGACATCAGCTTGACCATGAAATGCGAGGAAATCGGCAGCAGCGTCAGAAGCGCGCCCATTACGGTATCGCCGAACAGACCACCCAGACCAAAGCTGTGGGTCGCACGCCACGCCTCCCCCGGCACCAGCGTCGCGGCATAGACCGAGACTATGGCGATCCAGATCGGCGCAAAGATCAGGCGGCCAACCGCGCGCTCCTCGCCGAAATGCCCAGCAAAGCGCACGCCCCAGCCGATCAGCACCAGCGCGATACTCCAGCTGCCCCAACCTACGATCATGAACAACGGTGCGGCGATTGAGGCACCAATCCGCCCCATCCAGTTTTGCACCGGCGCGTCCGTTGAAACCATCCAATTCGGATCATCCGGCGTGTAGGACCAGATCATCGCAGCGGCGGCCAGGCCCAGCAGGATCAGGGCGATCCCGATCAGCTCTTTGCTGCGCCGCTCAATCGCGGCCTGAGTCGTGCTGTCCAGCAATGGATCGCGGTTGCGCGCGTTATAAGATGCCATTTTGCCCTCGTACCTCACGAATAGATGCAGTCGCGGAGCGTGATCAGCCCGCGCTTCATCTCTGTTTTTGGGGCCACCATGGCGACCCGGATAAATTGTTCGCCCGGGTTTTGCCCCGGATAGCCTTGAGAAAGATATGCGCCCGGCAGCACCCGTACCCCGGTCTGCTGCCAAAGCTTCAATGCGGTTTCTTCACCGTTTTCGACCGGTAGCCACAGGAAAAACCCCGCCTCTGGCGGCATATAACCCTGAACATTGGCAAATACCTCATCGGCAATCGCGTATTTTTCCTGATACAGCGCGCGGTTCTCAGCGACATGCGCCTCATCCGCCCAAACCCGTGCCGCTGCGGCCTGCAAGGGGGCTGGTAAGGGCGCGCCCGCGTAACTGCGCAACTGCTTGACCCGTTTGATCGTCTCAGGCCCGCCCGCAATCAGGCCGGACCGCAGCCCTGCCAGATTGGACCGTTTTGACAGCGAGTTGAACAGGGTGACCCGTTCGGGATCGGCCCCCAGTTCCTGCGCTATGGTCAGAGCTCCGGCGGGGGCATCATTGCGATAAATCTCGGAATAGCACTCATCCGCGAAAATGCGGAAATCGTATTTCTCGGCCAATTGGATCAGCTCGGCCCAATAATCGCGCGAGGCAACGGCCCCCTGCGGGTTGGCGGGTGAGCAGATATAGGCCACAGCGGTGCGGTTCAGCACGTCCTCGGGCAATCCAGCGTAATCGGGCAGATGACCCGTTGCGGCGGTTGCGGGCACAAAGACCGGCTCGGCCGCAACCGAGATCGAGGCGACCATATAAACCTGATAAAACGGATTCGGGCACAGGACGACCGGTTTTTGGCCGTTCTTCTGTTCCGGGCACAGCGCCATGGCGGCGTTATACAACCCTTCACGCGTGCCGTTCAGCGCCATCACGTTGGTTTCGGGGTCCATCGCCACGCCATAGCGGCGCTTGATCCAGTCGGTGATCGCGCCGCGCAGCTCGGGCGAGCCTTCGTTTTCCGGATAGCCCTGAAACCCAGCAGCGTTTTCCATGATCACATCCGTCACCCAAGCCGGGAAGTCATGCATCGGGGCGCCGATGGTCATGTGAATCACATCTCCGCCCGGCTGGTGGTGGTCCAGCAGGGTGCGCAGACGCGGAAATGCGTATTCCGGTAGGTTCGAAAACCGCTCGGGGAAATTCATAACTGCTGCCTCAATATCGGGATCATTTTCGCCCCGTTTTTTTAGCAGATTACAGGCCGCACCCCGCTTCGTCCAGACAAAGAGGTGCCGAATCAGGGGATTGTGGCATTCAGGCCAATGCTGCTTCGGCTGCTGATCCAAGTCGCAAAAGCACTTCTTCCGAGCCCGGATAACCCAACATCATCAGCCCACAACCGGGGGTGCCGGTGGGCAGGGTCAGGGCTGCAAGCCCCATCAGGTTGCCAATCCGCGTATTGCGCAGAGCCAGCAGGTTTTCGGTGACGTAATAGTCGTGATCCGTCATCAACCGCTCCAGATTCGGTGGCAGAATGGGGGCTGTCGGGGCCAGAACGGCGTCAAAGCCAGAGGTTGCCGCATCCCAAGCGGCCCGGCAGGCTTTCAGTTTGGACCATGCGGCGACGTAATCGGGGCCAGAGGTATCCTTGCCTGCACGGAACCGAGCCAGAATTTCGGGATACATGGCGTCAGGGTTCGCCTCGATCACGTCGCGCCACAAGCCATAGGCTTCGGTGGTGTAGAGAATGCCCGAAAGCCCCATCGCCTCATCCAGTTCGGGCACTTCCAATGGCACGATTTCCGCGCCAGCATCGCGCAACCGGTCAACAGCGTCGTCAAAAGCTTTGCGGGGCGCATCGCGCAGGTCGTCCTTGGCGACGTTCTGCAGATCAGCAAAGCGCCGACCTTTCAGGCTGGCCCCCCGCAGGTCCGCCGGTGTACCTCCTTCCAACAGCGCCAGCATATGCGCGGCATCCTCAACCGACCGGGTCAGCGGACCGGCGGTGTCGAATCGCAGGCACAAGGGCACTACACCTTCCAGGTTGATCCGTCCGGCGGTGGTTTTCAGCCCCACCAAGTTGTTCCAGGCCGCGGGGATGCGGACCGATCCGCCGGTGTCCGAGCCGATCCCGCCAGCCGCCAATCCCCAGGCCACCGATGCCCCGGCACCAGACGAGGATCCACCCGGCACCGCCTCTACATCATCGACGCAGGGCGGCGTGCCAGTAATTGGGTTCAGGCCAAGGCCGGAAAAAGCCAGCTCGCTCATATGGGTTTTGCCCAGACAGACCGCCCCCAATGCGGTGGCGTTGCGCACCACGACCGCGTCAGTTTCCGGCACCCGACCTTTCAGCAAGGCCGACCCGGACTCGGTTCCGATACCGGCAGTGTCGAACAGGTCTTTCCAACTGATCGGCACCCCATCCAAAAGCGACAGACGCTGCCCCTGCTTGGCGCGGGCTTGCGCCGCTGCCGCCTCAGACCGGGCGCGATCATGGGTGACACGGGCATAGATTCGGTCGCTGTGGGGATGTTCGTCGATGGCCGACAGGTATGTTTCGGTCAATTCCACCGGGTCAATCCGCCCCATACCGATGCCCCGACCCAGATCACACGCCGTCATGGTCAACCAATCCTGCATCACCGCCCCCTTGAAAAAATTGCGCTTTGACGGACGGTAGCGACAGGACCGCACATGGACAATCCCGAATGGGCGCGCATATTGCGGGGCATGGAACAAACCTCGGATATCCTGATCGTGGGCGGCGGCCTGAACGGCCCGGCATTGGCTTTGGCGCTGGCGCAGACCGGCCATTCGGTCACCGTGATTGACGCGCTGGCGGAAAAAGTGCGCAAGAACGCAGCCTTTGATGGGCGTGCCTATGCGCTGGCGCTGGCCTCGCAAAGGTTGTTGGATGCGATCGGGGTCTGGGATCGCGTGGCCGAACACGCCCAGCCGATGTTGGAAATCAAGGTCACCGATGGGCATGCGGGCGTTGGCCCATCCCCTTTCTTCATGCATTTCGACCATGCCGAGATCGAAGAAGGTCCGATGGGCTATATGGTCGAAGACCGTCACCTGCGCCGCGCCTTTATGAGCGCCATGGCCGAGGAAAAAGGCATCACAGAAATCAGCGGCAGAACCGTTGTCGCGCAGGATTGCGATGCGACCGGCGTGACGCTGACCTTGGACGATGGCACCACACTGACCGGTTCAATGCTGGTCGGTTGCGACGGTCGCCGCAGCGGGACCGCCACGCGGGCGGGCATCAATCGTACTGGCTGGGATTACGGCCAGACCGCACTGGTCTGCGCCATCGAACATGACCTGCCCCACCACGGCGTTGCCCACCAGTTCTTCATGCCACCCGGCCCACTAGCCATTCTGCCCCTGACCGGCAATCGCAGTTCGATCGTCTGGAGCGAACGGACCGAGACGGCCCAGCACATCAACGCTCTGCCCGAGGACGAGTACCTGCAGGTCCTTCGCCCCCGGTTCGGAGATTTTCTGGGCGATATCCGCCTGCAGGGCGACCGGTTCACCTATCCGCTGAACCTGACCATCGCCAATTCCTTCATTGGCGACCGAATGGCCCTGGTCGGAGACGCCGCCCACGGCATGCACCCCATCGCGGGGCAAGGCCTGAACGCGGGTCTGCGCGATGTCGGGGCTCTGGCCGAGGTGCTAACACTGGCCGGACGGCGCGGCGAGGATATCGGATCTGTCCTGGTGCTGGAACGCTATCAGGAATGGCGGCGGTTCGACACGGCGGCGCTGGCTATGGCGACAGACGTGTTCAACAAGCTGTTTTCCAACGACAACCCGCTGCTGCGGATCGGACGCGACATAGGAATGGGAATTGTGGGATCGCTGCCCGGCCTGCGCCGTGGCTTCGTGCGTGAGGCCGCCGGGCTGACCGGAGACCTGCCAAAACTGCTGCAGGGTCGCGCGATCTAGTCTAGTTCTCGCGCCTCATCGACCAACATCACCGGAATCCCATTTCGGATCGGAAAGGCCAGATTGGCCGCCTTGGACACCAGTTCCTGCTTGTCGGCATCGTAATGCAAAGTCGTGTGCGTCTGCGGACAAATCAGAGCCTCAAGCATATGCCGGTCGAAAGGGTGTTGGGGCTCGGTCATTGCAGTTTTTCCTCATTCGTGCCGCCGCGCATGGCGAATTCTATCAGTGTCGTTAGTGTCTCGCGCCGGGTGCGCAGACAGGGGGCCTCAAGCAGCGCTTGTTTTTCCTCGGGATCAAAATCCAGCAGCATCGACAGTGAATTCACCAGCAACTCATCATCTGCATCTTTCAACGTATCCCAATCGGTCGAAAGCTGGCGCGAGGCGAAAAACCGTTCCAACAAGCCCAAAAATGCGCTGCGGTCGAAACTATCGTCCATCTCGGCCCGGCCCAAATCCCGATCAAACCCACCCCACGACACGGCACAGCGCCGGTAAGGCGTAAAGGCGTCCAACTCGGATTGGACGCGGAACCGTGAAATCCCGGTCAGGGTAATCAGGTAACGGCCATCTTCGGTTTCCGAAAATTGCGTCACACGCCCAGCACAGCCGATCTGGTGCAGCTTATCTTCGTTGCTGTGACATGGGTTCGGCTGCACCATGCCGATCAGCCGCTCCTGCGTTTTCAGTGCGTCGTCCAGCATCTGCAGATAGCGCGGCTCGAAAATATGCAGCGGCAGGCGCGAGCGGGGCAACAACAGCGCCCCCGGCAATGGAAAAACGGATACCGTTTCCGGCAGATCAGCGGGATGCATCATGTATCCGAGTGTAGCTCTGATCCCGAATTAGGCAAATATCATCGAGCTGAGCTTGCGCCGTCCGTTCAGAACGATCGGATCATTGGGTTTTAGCGCGTCGAAGATGGTGAACAGCTGCGCCTTGGCGGCACCGTCATTCCATTCGCGATCACGGCGGAACAGGTCCAGCAACTGCGCCACGGCCTCCTCCACATTGCCATTGGCGTGCAGTGCCTGCGCCAGATCGAACCGGGCCTGAAGGTTGTCGGGATCAGCCTCGACCGCAGCGGTCAGTTCGGCCACCGGACCGGCATCAGCGGCCTGCTTGGCCAGTTCCAGCTGCGCATGCGCCGCCTCCACCTCGGCCGAGGTAGAAATCTCGGCAGGTGCGCCGTTCAGAATGGCTTCGGCCTGTTCCAAATCGCCTGACGCGATGTGTGCGCGAACCAGCCCGCCGTAAGCCCCGGCATGGTTCGGATCTTCGCCCAAAATCGCAGCAAAGGTTTGGGCCGCATCAACAGCGGCGCCATCGGCCAGCATATCTTCGGCAGCTTCGACTGCGTCATCCAGCTGCCCACCGGGGCTTTCGCCGCCCGCGGCTTCGATCACACGATCAACAAAAGCCTTGATTTCCGAACCTGGCTGAGCGCCTTGAAACCCGTCGATGGGCTGACCTTTGAAAAAGGCATAAACGGTCGGGATCGACTGAATGCGCATTTGCGACGCGATCATCTGCGCCTCATCCACGTTGATCTTGACCATCTTCACCGCACCCTTGGCAGCGGTTACAGCTTCTTCCAAGGCGGGCCCCAGCGTCTTGCATGGCCCGCACCACGGCGCCCAGAAATCAACGATGACAGGCGTTTCCTGAGAGGCCTCGACCACGTCGACCATAAAGGTCGCCTCGGACCCGTCCTTGATCAGATCGGTGGCCTCGGGGCTGGCTGCGGCGTTCAGAAGATCCATGGTTTTCACTCTCCGGTTTGAACTTGCGCCCTATATGCAACCGCTGGCAGCGGAAACCAAGGGCAGAGTTGCGCAATTACAGGTCAAAACTGGCAAAAACGGGTGCGTGGTCGCTGGGTTTTTCCCATCCGCGCGCGTCGCGCAGGACGCGGCTGGAGTGGCCCGCGTTCGAGATATCGGGCGTGGCCCAGACGTGATCCAGCCGCCGCCCCTTGTCCGCGGCGTCCCAATCGCGCGCGCGATAGGACCACCAACTGTACAATTGCCCCTCGGGAATATCCTGGCGGGTGATATCAACCCAACCGCCCGCATCCTGGGTTTCAGCCAGCGCTTCGACCTCGATCGGTGTGTGCGAAACAACCTTGAGCAGTTGTTTGTGCGACCAGACGTCATCCTCGCGCGGGGCGATGTTCAGATCCCCCACCAGAATGGATTTTTCCGGCTTTTCCGCATGGAACCAATCGCGCATGTCGCTGAGGTAATCGAGCTTTTGCCCGAACTTCTCATTCTTTTCGCGGTCCGGCACGTCGCCACCTGCGGGGACATAGAAATTGTGGATGGTAACCCCGTTTTCCAACCGTCCGGCAATGTGTCGCGCGTGACCGAGACCCGCGAAATCCTTGTCGCCGACCTCTTCCATCGGTAGCCGAGACAGGATGGCGACACCGTTATATCCCTTTTGCCCACGTGCGATCATGTGGGTGTAGCCCAGCTCGGCAAACCCCTCGGTCGGGATCTTTTCGACCGGCGACTTGCACTCCTGCAGACACAGTACATCCGGCGCTTCCTCCTGCAGCAATTTCAGCACGATAGGCTCGCGCAGGCGGACCGAGTTGATGTTCCAGGTGGCAAGGGTAAAGGGCATGGGGGATTCCTCTGTCGCAATTGGCGCAGGTTAGCGTGGCGTTTCCGCCGGTGCCACGAGAAAAAATTGTCCTGAGCCAGTTTTTGGTTTTGAGGGCAAACGGGCTCAATCCACCACACCGTTCGCAACATAAAGCGCAGGTTAAATCCTGTTTATGTTTCGTCGCCAGCATGGAAATCAGATCAGCGGTTCCCAACATTTGTGACTAGAAAACGGAGGAAACCATGACCAGATTCAAGACACTTGGCGCCGCCGCGCTGGCCAGCACCCTTGCCTTTGCAACCCATGCAGTTGCGGAAAACACACCTGATCTGCGCGGCGTCTGGAGCGGCACCCACACCGTTGCGGCCCTGCCCAACGAACACAGCGACGGAGCCCCGCGTTTTAATCAATCTGAGTGGGTTCTTGAGATCAAACAACAGCAGGACAATGCGTTCTGGGGAACCAGCAAATGGAGCCGGATTGGCTCGGACCGGTGGAACGAAGGTCAGGTTACCGGGACAATCAGCCGAGATGGCACTGGTTCAATCGCCATGGTTGAAACCCGGGTCGGAGAAGACCGCCAGGTCAACGGGTTGATCGATGCCACATTTGAAGATGGCAAGATTTATGCTGATTTTCGCAGCCTGCGCAGCGGCATAACCTACGGTACCGTTCTGGAAAACGACGGCACCAGCTAAACTGTGTTTGGGGGAGCAAATCTGGCCATCGGATTTGTATCTTCGACCCAGCTTGTTTCAAAAAAAGGCCGGGCCATCAGGCCCGGCAGTCCAACAGGGAGGTGCATGTCATAACCCGGACATGCGCGGGTTGGGAGTAATCTAATTACGTATCCAGAGTATCACTTTGATCCACGTCAATCCACAACGAGTTAAGAGACCAAGCGATATCCACCCGATTCTGTGACCAAAAGGCGCGCATTTGACGGATCGGGCTCGATTTTCTGGCGCAGACGATAGATATGCGTCTCTAACGTGTGGGTGGTGACACCGGCGTTATAACCCCAGACCTCATGCAGTAGTACGTCGCGCGCGACCACACCATCGGTCGAGCGGTACAGGAACTTGAGAATATTGGTTTCTTTCTCGGTTAGCCGGATTTTTCGATCTTCTTCTGTGATCAGCATCTTCATCGCAGGCTTGAACGTGTACGGCCCCAGAACAAACACCGCATCCTCGGATTGCTCATGCTGGCGCAGCTGGGCTCGGATACGGGCCAGCAGCACGGGAAACTTGAACGGTTTCGAGACATAGTCGTTGGCACCTGCATCCAGGCCCAGGATAGTATCTGCGTCGCTGTCATGGCCGGTCAGCATCAGAATCGGGCTTTTTACACCTTGCTTGCGCATCAGGCGGCACAGCTCGCGCCCATCGGTATCCGGCAGACCAACGTCCAGAATGACCAGATCGTAAATCGCTTCACGCGCCCGTTCCATCGCGGACTGACCGTCATGGGCTTCGAACACGTCGAAATCCTCGGTCATCACAAGTTGCTCGCTAAGCGCCTCGCGCAGGTCTTCGTCATCATCCACCAGCAGAATTTTCTTGAGCTGAGCCATGTGCGGTCCTCCTAAGCCTTTTCCACCACTTGCGCGCGGAAGATGCAATCAACAAGGTTTGCTGCAATTGTCTCACGCCCTCGTGTCCAAGGTAGAGGAAATGTTTCACATTTCTGCCGTATCAGGCTACAGGAAAGCTTGAACGTTACAGGGTAACATAAATGAGTCTGATCCCGGATATTTCAGAATTGCTGGCGCGGGCCCGCGCCGATCTGCGCATGGGGGTTCCCGTCGCATTGACCGACGACAGCGGGTTCAGCGTGCTGGCCATCGCGGCTGAGACCCTGAGCGCGCAACGGCTCGCGGATCTGCGCGGGCTTGGTGGCGACCCGGTGGTTGCTGTCACTGTGCGGCGGGCGGAAACGCTGAAGGCCCGGTCTTATGATGGCGATCTGGCGCGTGTGATTATCCCTGCCGATGCCGATATGACCTGGGTGCAGGCGGTGGCCGATCCGTCAGACGACCTGAACGCTCCGATGAAGGGCCCCCTGATGACCGAACGTCAGGGCAACGCCAACCTGCACCGCATCGCAATCGCCCTCACCAAATCGGCGCGATTGCTACCCGCAGCCGTTGTGATGCCCATTGAGGATGGGCGCGGCTTTGCTGCGGCACATGGCCTGACATGCATTGACCACACCCGCGCTGCGCCACATCTGGCCGATCGCAGTGAGCTTCATGCTGTGGTTGCCGCCCGCCTGCCGATGGAAGTATCCGAGGCCGGTCGTTTGCACGTTTTTCGCCCCGAAGACGGTGGCGAGGAACATTACGCAGTCGAGATCGGCCGCCCTGATCGGGATAAACCGGTTTTGGCCCGTTTGCATTCGGCCTGTTTTACCGGAGACCTTATGGGCAGTCTGAAATGCGACTGCGGTCCGCAATTGCGTGGTGCGCTGGCGCAGATGGGCTCGGAAGGGGCCGGGGTGCTGCTGTATTTGAACCAGGAAGGGCGCGGGATTGGCCTTGCCAACAAGATGCGCGCCTATTTCCTGCAGGATCAGGGGTTCGACACGGTCGAAGCTAATCATCGTTTGGGTTTCGAGGATGATGAGCGGGATTTCAGGCTGGGTTCGGACATTCTCAAATCTCTGGGGTTCAACTCGGTCCGGTTGCTGACCAACAACCCGGCAAAGATCGCGATGATGGAGAAGACCGGTATCGCCGTGACCGAGCGCGTGCCGCTGAAGGTTGGCGAAACCGCCCATAACCGCGGATATCTTGCGACCAAAGCGGCCAAGTCCGGGCATCTGCTGTGACGCCGAATGATCTGGTCCTGACACCGCGCGGAGTACGATTTGCCGGGCGTGTTTTTCCCTGCACAATCGGCAAAGGTGGGTTGAGCCACGCAAAACGCGAAGGGGATGGCGCCACGCCCACGGGTGTACATCACATCGTGGGGATGCTGTACCGGCCAGATCGCATGGCCAAACCGGCCCCTTGGGCGATTCCCATCGGTCCGCGCGATCTTTGGTCGGATGACGGGCGGGACGACCAGTACAATAATCTGGTCAGCGCGCCCTATGACTTTAGCCATGAAAAGCTGCGCCGCGCTGATCCGCTGTATGATCTGGTGTTGATCACCGATTGGAACTGGCCCAATGCGATACCGGGCCACGGATCGGCGATCTTTGTTCATCAATGGCGGCGCCCCGGATACCCGACCGAGGGTTGCGTAGCATTCCGCCGGGACCACCTGCATTGGATCGCGCGCCAGATTTCGCCTGGCACGCGCGTGATTATTCCTGCGGCCTGACCCGCTCACCAAAAATGGCCGAGCCCACGCGCACATGGGTTGCCCCCAGCGCAATGGCTTGCTCGAAATCACCGCTCATACCCATCGATAGACCAGTCAGGCCGTTGCGCTCGGCTATTTTCGCCAGCAGTGCGAAATGAAGTGAGGGTTCCTCATCGACGGGTGGGATACACATCAACCCCTGGATCGGCAGGTCCAGCCCACGGCATTCTGCAATGAACGCATCCGCCTCGGCAGGCAGGATACCGGCCTTTTGATCCTCTTCCCCGGTATTGACCTGAATGAACAGATCCGGGCAGGTGCCGACCTCTTGTGCCAGCCGCGCCAGCGTTTTGGCCAGCTTGGGCCGGTCCACCGAGTGGATAGAGTTGACCAGCTCAATCGCTTGACGGGCCTTGTTGGTTTGAAGCGGGCCAATCAGATGCAGATCAATGTCGGCGAACTGCTCCATGAAACCCGGCCATTTACCTACGGCCTCTTGAACCCGATTTTCACCAAAACACCGATGGCCCTGCTCCAAAACAGCCTGCACACGTTCGTTCGGCTGCACTTTTGATACGGCGATCAATTTGACAGAACCGGCAGGCCGCCCGGCGGCAGTTTCGGCTTTGGAAATACGGGCAGTGATATCTTGCAGCGACATAAGCTTCCTCAATCTGCTTTCAGCGCAGGAAAACACCATGTCGGCAAAAAAGAAAAGGGCAGGTCCGAAGACCTGCCCTTAAACCTTGCGGTTCAACCCAACTTAGAAGTTGAAGATTGCACCAAAGTCAGCCTGGATGGAGTCTTCGCAAACCGAGCAATCGTTGCGGCCGATACCACCGACCAGCGACGCGCCGCCGCCCAGGTCATAGCTCGCGCCGATAGCAATCTGCTGAAGGTCAGCGTCCGCGCTACCGTCACCGTAGGTGAACAGCAGGGTGGTTGCTGCGCCCAGGTTATAGGCACCCGACACACCCCAAGCGGTGCCGTCGGTTTCATAGAAGCGAGTACCGATCAGAGCAGGAGCGGTATTGTCTTCGTCAGCCACGAACAGGGTACCCGAGAAGTCGCCGAATTCAGCACCCAGGGTGAAAACCAGCAGTTCTGGATCCGAAACACCCGAAACACCAGCGTCAGTTTGACCATAAGCAATAGCTGCGGTGATGTTGTTGAAGGTGTAGGTCGCGCTCACGTCCCAACGGTCGGCGTCGATGGTGCCGCCCAGGCCGTCGTTCAGGAAGATGGTGCGCTGGTCATACGATGCGCCGAAAGCGAAGTCGCCAACAGCGTACTGGAAGAACACTGCGTTCGCGCCCGAACCGGTCGAGGTGTACGACAGGAAGCTGTAGTCAACACCCGAATACTGACCTGCGAACAGTTCCAGACCAACTTCGTTACCGTAGTAGTTTGCCAGGTTGTCGAACGAACCGGCAACGTTGCCGGCGTCAACACGCAGACCACCGTAGATAACCGAGAAGCGCGCGCCGTTCAGGCCAGCGGAGTTGGCTTCGCCGGTCGACGAGTTTTCGTCGGCTTGCAGACGAACACGGCCTTCAAAGCGAACGCCACCGTCGGTTTCAGTGAAACCGTCGATGTTCAGACGGAAGCGCGATACCAGGATCGCGTCGTCGGAATCAGCAAAGGTCGGGATGACACCTGCTGTTGTTCCGCCGTTCACGGTGGTCAGAGTGGCAGCAGTTACGCCGGTCGCATTGGCGCGATCTTCAACGTAGCCAATACCGAAACGGCCATAACCGCTCAAGTTTACACCGGAATCAGCCGCTGCAACACCTGCGGTTGCAATCAGAGCTGTCGATGCGAAGAGAACTTTTTTCATCTTGTTTCCCTCGGTTTCAAAAGTTTTTCTACTCGACACATGCCTCAGCACATGTCTCAGCACGGGAACCGTTTCGCTCTTTTTGCCCCCAACACGCAAGCTTGGCATAAATGACTCGGCTGCATTGAGGGAAAATTGGTGCAAGGATGCCACAGTCTGTTTTTGGGCATCGGTAAGCCCTACGACCACTGATATGTGACAATAATAGGGTTGTTGCTGAACGGGTCCTTGTCTAGGAGTAACAATTGACAACGTTGACCAAAGTGAACAGGACCAGTCGATAATGCGCCTGCAGACGATTTTCGGTTTGATCATAATGACTGCTGCCGTGTCCGCCTGCGGACAGAATCGGGCCGCACCAACCGAGTACACTACGAATCTCGATGCGGGTAAAACCGATGAGCGCCAGCTCAACGATCCGAATCGCGAGACCATCTGGGATGTGTTCAACACGGCCAATGCTGAACAGATCACAAATGTGAATCGCTATCTTTGGACGGCGTCGCTGGATGTATTGAATTTCCTGCCGGTTCAGGAAGTTGATCCCTTTACCGGGATAATCGTGACCGGGTACGGCACACCTCCGGGTGGAGGGCGGCAGTATCGCGCGACAGTTCACATCAGTGACCCGGCCCTGGCGGCGCGGTCTCTGTCGGTCTCGCTGCAGACCAGCGGTGGCGCCCCGGTCAGTGCGGCCACGACCCGCGCAGTCGAAGATGCAATCCTGTCCCGCGCCCGTCAGTTGCGCATTGCGGACAACAAGTTCTAGCAACTCGTCGAAAATCACACTAATACCACGCCGGGTTCCTACCCGGCGTTTTCATTCACGAAGGACCGTACGATGTCTCGCTACTCGGCCAACGAAATCGAAGCAAAATGGCAAGAGGCCTGGGACAAGGCCGGAATCTTCACCGCCAACCACAAGGCGGACAAGCCGAAATACTATGTGCTTGAGATGTTCCCTTACCCGTCGGGCCGAATCCATATGGGACATGTGCGCAACTATACGATGGGCGACGTGATCGCGCGACACAAACTGGCGACCGGCCACAACGTATTGCACCCGATGGGTTGGGACGCCTTCGGAATGCCTGCGGAAAATGCCGCTATGGCCATCGGTGGCCACCCCAAAGACTGGACCTACGGGAACATCGCCGACATGCGGGGGCAAATGAAGCCATTGGGCCTGTCGATCGATTGGTCGCGTGAGTTTGCAACCTGTGACCCTGAATATTACGGCCAGCAACAGGCGTTGTTTCTGGATATGCTCGATGCTGGGCTTGTTTACCGCAAGAACGCCGTTGTGAATTGGGACCCGGTCGACATGACCGTTCTGGCCAACGAACAGGTGGAACAAGGGCGCGGCTGGCGCTCGGGCGCGTTGGTTGAACGCCGCGAGTTAACCCAATGGTTCTTCAAGATCTCGGACTATTCAGAGGAACTGCTCGACGCACTGGACACGCTGGAAAACTGGCCCGCAAAGGTCCGCTTGATGCAGGAAAACTGGATCGGCAAGTCACGCGGCCTGCAATTCGGGTTCGAGCGCACGGACGGAGGCGAACCGATCACCGTCTATACGACCCGCCCCGACACGCTGCTGGGCGCGTCGTTTGTGGGCATCTCGCCGGATCACCCGATTGCCAAGCAATTGGAAGCCGAGAACCCCGAAGTTGCTGAATTCGTGGCTGAATGTCGCAAAGGTGGCACCACCGAAGAAGCCATCGAAACGGCTGAAAAGCTGGGTTACGATACCGGGATCCGCGTCAAGCACCCGCTGGACCCAAGCTGGGAACTGCCAGTTTGGATCGCCAACTTCATCCTGATGGACTATGGCACGGGCGCGATCTTTGCCTGCCCCGCGCATGACCAGCGCGACTTGGATTTCTGCCGCAAATACGGCCTGCCCGTGGTCGATACGTTCTTTAAGCTGGATGACGCCACTCCGGTCGACAAGATCGCCTTCGTGCCGCCCAAGACCGAAAGAGTCCGTTGGGTGAACCATTTCGCGGGTCTCACCGAAGCCACGGGTGATGAGGCCATCAACGCCACCGTCGACTTCGCTGAAAAGGCCGGTTGGGGCGAAGGCGTCACCAAATATCGCCTGCGCGATTGGGGCTTGTCGCGCCAACGCTATTGGGGTTGTCCAATTCCCGTGGTGCATTGCGAATCCTGCGGCGTCGTGCCCGAGAAGAAAGAAAACCTGCCAGTCCGCCTGCCCGATGATGTCACCTTTGACAAACCAGGCAACCCGCTTGACCGTCATCCGACCTGGCGCGACTGTTCCTGCCCGAACTGCGGCGCCCCGGCCAAGCGCGAAACCGACACGATGGATACGTTTGTCGATTCGTCGTGGTATTTCGCCCGCTTCACCGCCCCGCGCGCCGAAACGCCCACTGATCTGGCCGAGGCCGAATACTGGATGAATGTGGACCAGTATATCGGCGGCATCGAGCACGCGATTCTCCACCTGCTCTATTCCCGCTTCTTCGCGCGGGCGATGAACATCACGGGCCATCTGCCCAAAAAGGCCATCGAACCTTTCGATGCGCTGTTCACCCAAGGCATGGTGACTCACGAGATTTACCAGACCCGCGACGAAAACGGCCGCCCGGTCTATCACCTGCCCGAGGATGTGACCGACGGCAAACTGGCAGACGGCACCCAGGTCGAGATCATCCCCTCGGCCAAGATGTCGAAATCCAAGAAGAACGTGGTCGACCCGGTCAGCATTATCTCGGCGTTCGGTGCCGACACCGCGCGCTGGTTCGTGCTGTCCGATTCGCCGCCCGAGCGCGATGTGGAATGGACCGCGTCCGGGGCCGAGGCCGCCTATAAGCACCTTAACCGGGTATGGAACCTCTGCGACAAGATCGGGGCCATGAACCCAGCAGCCGAAGGGGAAGGCGATCAAGAGCTCTTGCGCGAGATGCACAAGACCATCCACGACGTAACCCTTGGCGTTGAGAGCTTTGGCTTCAACGCAGCGATCGCGAAACTCTACGCCTTCACCAATACGCTGGCAAAATCCAAAGCTGGCGCTGCGGCGCAAAAGCAGGCAATAAAAACGCTGGCGCAGCTGATGTCGCCGATGACGCCGCACCTTGCAGAAGACATCTGGGCACATCAAGGCGGCGAAGGCTTGGTGGCGGTAGCCCCATGGCCCGTTGCGGATCAGGCGATGCTGGTCGACGACACGGTGACCCTGCCGATTCAGATCAACGGCAAGCGCCGCGCGGAAATCAGCGTGGCCAAGGATATGGCGAAGGACGAGGTTGAAAGAATCGCACTCAGCACCGAAGCTGTGCAAAAGGCGCTGGATGGCAATGCGCCTAAGAAGGTTATTGTTGTCCCGGGCCGGATCGTAAATGTCGTTGTTTAACCGCAGAATCCTGTTGATGATACCGCTGGTGTTGGCTGCCTGCGGCTTTGAACCGGTCTACGCGCCCGGTGGTTCGGGTGCGGCCCTGAACGGCAAGGTCGCCGTTTCAGCGCCAAACTCGGTCGACACCTATTTGCTGGTCCAAAATCTGGAACAGCGGCTGGGGCGCAGCGCGACCTCGGGCAGCGAATACAATCTGAATGTAAACGTCTCGATTGCTTTCCAGCGGTCAGCGATCACTTCGACGAACGAAACCAACCGCTATACCATCGAAGGCAGGTCTAGCTACACGCTCAAATCAAACGAGACCGGTCAGGTCATTGCCTCGGGCACGGTCGAGAATTTCGTCAGCTATTCTGCCGCCGGATCAACAGTGTCCACGCTGGCGGACGAACGCGACGCCCGCAAACGGCTGATGGCGATCCTATCGGATCAGATCGTAAACGAACTCTATGCTGCGCCAGGCCTTGGTTCATGAAGCTCAGCCCGCGCGAGGCTGAAGGGTATTTCGCCCGGCCCGACGCCGACAAGGCCGGGCTCTTGATTTATGGTGCGGATACGATGCGCGTGGCACTGAAACGCCAGCAGGTTCTGTCGGCACTTCTGGGCGCCAATGCCGAAGAGGAAATGCGCTTGACCCGCATTCCGGGCACGGATTTGCGCGGCGATCCCGCACTTTTGTTGGATGCGGTCAAGGCCGTGGGGTTTTTCCCAGGCCCCCGCGCCGTATTCGTCGAAGACACCACCGACACCGCCGCCCCCGCAATCATCGCCGCGTTCGAAGACTGGGCCCCTGGTGATGCCCAGATCATCGTCACCGCCGGACAGTTGAAACCCAGCTCGAAAATCCGCAAGGCGTTCGAGGCGCATCCCGCTGCCTATGCTGTCGGCATTTATGACGATCCACCCTCACGGGCCGAGATCGTACGGATTCTGACAAAGGCCGGGTTGCAGAACATCCCTCGCGATTCGATGTCAGCCCTTGCTGAGCTGGCCACTGGGATTAACCCCGGAGACTTCACGCAAACCATTGAAAAACTGTCGCTCTATAAACGTGGAGACAGTTCCGAACTGGCCATCGAGGATATCGAAGCTTGTGCGCCCCGCTCGACCGAGGCAGCGTTGGATGATGTTTTGAACGTGATCGCTGAAGGCCGCGCCGGAGAGATCGGTCCGCTGATCCGACGGCTGCAATCACAGGGCACCAATGCGGTCAGCCTGTGTATCGGCGCAACCCGGCACTTTCGCACATTGTATGCCTGTGCCTCGGACCCCGGCGGGGCGGCACAGGGCATCGGTAAGCTGCGGCCACCGGTCTATGGCAAACGCCGTGACCGGATTTTACGCCAGGCCCAGGGCTGGGGGGCACCGAAGTTGCAAACGGCTCTGACAGTTCTGACTGATACTGACCTGTCACTGCGTTCAGCTGGGCAGACTGCGCCTGCCATGGCGCTGGTAGAACGCGCAATGATCCGTCTGGCCATGCTGGCCCGATCCCGCTAACCGGTGCGCAACCAATCCACAGCCGAACGCCCGGCCCATCGCCCAGTCGCCATGCAAGCGGTCAGCAGATAGCCCCCGGTCGGAGCTTCCCAATCCAGCATCTCTCCGGCGCAGAATACGCCGGGCATTGCGGTCAGCATTAGCCCCTCGTCCAGCGCTGTACATCTGACCCCACCCGACGTTGAAATGGCTTCATCCATCGGGCGCAGGGCAGCCCCGGAAACAGGAAGTTGTTTGAGTGCAGTGGCCTCAGAGGATTGCGGCAATCCACAACGTTTCGACATCTCATGGAACAACGCAATCTTTTGCCGCGGCAGCTTCAATGACTTCTTCAGCCATTGTGACAGTGTGGTCTTGGATTTCTTTGCAGCCAACCGCGACTGTAGCGCCGCTGCGTCCAGATCGGGCACAAGATCGACGAACAGGTCCGCACCGGAGCGCAAAGCCGGGGTCAAAGAATACAACCCGCCGCCCTCAAGCCCCGTTGCCGATATCGTGGCTTCTCCGCGGCTGTCCAGCTCTCCGGCCATCCAACGCACCGATTTCAGCGCCGCGCCGAAATGCGGGGTCATGTGGGGGCTCCAGTCAACGGACAAGGCGGAATTCGCCGGGGCGAAGGGTGTCAGCGCGACGCCTTTCTGTCGCAAGATATCCGCCCATTGACCGTCTGACCCCAACCGCGCCCAGCTGGCCCCGCCCAGCGCCAGAATGGTCACCTCCGGCTTCAGGCTCTGTGTTCCCTCAGACGTATCGAAAATCAGCGCATCGCCGTCCCATCCCAACCAACGCCAGCGGGTTTGTATCCGAACGCCCGCGCCCTCAAGCCGCCTCAGCCATGCGCGCAACAGCGGCGAGGCTTTCATCACTGTCGGGAAAACCCGCCCGGTCGAACCGGTAAACAGCTCTTGCCCCAAGCCCTGCGCCCAGTCTTGCACCCCAGCGGCGTCGAATTCGGCAATCATCGGGCGCAGCCAACCAGCCGCCTCTCCGTAGGACTGCAGGAAGGTTTCGAACGGTTCGTCCTTGGTCAGGTTCAGACCCGACTTGCCCGCCATCAGAAACTTGCGTGCGACTGATGGCTTGGCCTCGGCCACCATCACGTCATGGCCAGCAGCGGCCAGTTCCCCTGCCGCCATCAGGCCTGCGGGCCCGGCCCCGATCACCACTGCCTGCGCCATGTCCGTCCCCTTGCCTTTCACGCTATCCAGCGCAAATCTGTATCTGCCATGTCAGACAGCGATCCGATCTGCCCGCTCTGTGACCGTCCCATCCCGAATGGGGGCGGCAGCCTGCACCATCTGATCCCAAAACTCAAAGGGGGCAAGGGCGGACCCACGGTTTTGCTGCATGTGATTTGTCACAAAGAGATCCACGCCACCCTGACCGAGGGCGAACTGGCCCGCGCGTTCAATACGATCGAGGCCCTGCGCACCCACCCGCGTCTGGAGAAATTCCTAATTTGGGTGCGCAAACGACCGCCCGGATTTCGGTCGAAAGTTCCGGGCAAACGACGTGGGCGCTGATCAGCCAGGACGTACCGGATCACCAAAAGCATCCCTCAGAGACGTCGACAGCCCCTGAACCTCTAACCCCCTGTAATCCGGCGCCGGCGCAAACTGCGCCCCGGCGATGTGCTGGAATTCCAGCGTGGTATAGGGACGTTTCCAAAGCCATTCGCGGTTCTCAACGGACCAAAGGTCCGGATTAGGCGGTACATCATCGGTGAAGGCATAGAAATGCAGGTCGAACCCGTATTGGGCCACATCCTGCACTGAAAGCAGTTGCATGCCTTGCGCCCGACAGAACGCATCCTCGGCGGCTATGTCCCCTGTCCGCAAGGTGATCTGGCCGATGCAGGCTTTGGCGAATGGTGCGGCAGGGTCGGCTACGTTGCCAGGACGGTTGCCCTGAAAGTCGTGTTGCAGCAGCTCGACCACAAACCCTTCGGGGTCTTTCAGGTGGCACATATAGCCGATGTCGCGGAACTGTTTCGGCTCCGAGGCCTCTACGCCTTTTTCACGCAGATGAGAAACGGCCAGGTCAACATCGGGCACGGTAATACCGATCTTCCAATACCGCTGTCCACCATCGTGGGCATATCCGCCCCCACCCGGCATCAGCAGCAGGTCCGCGTCCTGCCCACCATAGCCAATGCGATAATTCGCCCCCTGCGCACGCGCCGTCATACCCAGAACATCCGTATAAAAATCAGTCAGTTGCATGGGGTCGGCAACACGCAGCAGCACGGCGGACAATTTCATTGGCACATCCTTGCGATTCCAGCGGCAATTCGGGGATCGGCGGCCAGGCTGTCTGCCACCAGTTCATGCGCCGTTGGCATCAGTTGATCAGGGTCGACAACCCGGTCGACCAGACCGAAACCGTACGCTTCCTCTGCCGTGATCTTTTGACCGGCCATCAGAATCATCTTGGTGCGCGATGACCCGATTAGGGCAGCCATACGCACCGGGTCCGAGGGTTGCGGCAAAAACCCCAGCTTCATCACCGGATAAAAGAACTTGGCTTGCGGCACCGCGATTCGGAGGTCACAGGCCAGCACCATCCCGTTGGCACCGCCCGCCAGCGTCCCGTTCAAAGCAGCCACCGTCAGACACGGCAAGGCCGCGATGGCGCCTGACAACCTCTCCCACAGATCCGAGGTCGCCAGTCCCGCACGGACCTCATCCAGATCGGCCCCAGCGCTGAACACCTTACCCTCACCTGTCAGGATCAGGGCCCGCGCCTCATTAGCAGCTTCGGCGATCTCAACCAGCTCACTCAGCATCGCCTCGGTCAGTGCATTGGCCTTTTGCGGGTTGTTGAGTGTGACCGTCCACAACCCGTCCTTCTTGGTTAGTTTGATCACGTCAGCCCTACCCTTTGCCGGATATCTTCGCGTCGCAGCGAGATTTCTGAGCCCAGAAACTCATCTGCATCCGTCGAACACATCCACAGCAATGCCCGTGCAGGCCAATCGGCGGGAATGTGATCATCCCAATCCAGCTGGCTAACGGCATTGATGCCGCTCGCCTTGATCACCCGCTGCATATCCGTGGCCACGGTGCCCGGCGACAGGCCCATAGCACGAATGCCGTGCATTGAATTTTCAAGATGCAGGCATTCGGTCAGCATTTTGGCCCCGGCTTTCGAGGCGCAGTAGTGGCTCCACGCCTCGATCGGGTTTGTCGCCGCGCCCGAAGAAACCGTGATCACCGTGCCCCCACCCGCCGCGCGCATAACCGGCAACGCGGCGCGCATTCCGTAGAAGACACCTTTGAGGTTGATGTCGATTGCCTGGCTCCACGCGGCGACATCGGCATTGGACAAGTGAAAGATCGGATCAATGACACCCGCGTTGCCGATCAAAACGTCCAGCCCGCCAAAACGGTCGATACAATCCGCGACGGCCTGTTCGACCTGCGCAAAATCGCTGACATCGCATTGCAGCGCGATAGCATTGTCACCCAATGCAGCAGCCAGCGCATCAATCTGGTCGAGGTTACGGGCCACTAGCGCGACATTTGCCCCCGCTGCGGCAAATACGCGCCCCGCCTCGGCCCCGATGCCACGACTGGCCCCTGTTATCAGTACGGTTTTACCCTGCATACGGACCCTGTACCTCCGTTGTTTTTAGATTGTGTGAATCTTTACCGTGCCAACGGGGAAAGGGTCCAGCCCTTGCCCCTTGACGCCTGCGGCCTCAGGCACGACGATGCCGCCAAATTTGATCAAGAAGGGTTCTCAAATGTCCGCTTTCCTCCGCCGCTGCAGCGGCGCAGTTCTGGCCTATGCCGTTGTCACTCAGGGCGCGTTCGCCGATGTCACCGCCCAGCAGGTTTGGGATGATTGGCAGGCCTACCTGTCCCAGATGGGCTATACGGTTTCGGCGGAACAATCCATCTCGGGCGGGGTGACCACGATCACCGATATGAATGTTGCCTTGTCTGCGCCGGACACGGACGGATCGTTCAAGATGACTGTCCCGCAGATGACCCTGACTGAAAATGGTGACGGCACAGTCAGCATTGGTTTTCCCGAAAGCTTTCCCATGACCCTGTCCGGCGAGGAAGAGGGCGAGGCGTTTTCCGTTGATATCGAGTACTACCATACCGGGCTTGAGATGGTCGTTTCGGGCCAACCGGACGATATGACTTATGACTATTCCGCGCCCACACTTGGTCTGAAACTGGGTGGCGTACAGGTCGAGGATGAGACCCTGCCCAACGACATGCTGGCCATGGATTTCAAACTGACCGACTTGTCCGGAGATTCGCGGATGAAGATCGGCGAAACCCGCACAGTGGACCAGAAAATGACCGCAGCCGGGCTGACCTATGATCTGGGATTCACCGATCCCGAAGGGTCAGATGATGGCAAGATCAACGGGTCGATGAACCAATTGACCTTCGAAGGCACCAGCGTGATCCCCGAAGATTTCGACGGCACCGATCCGCAATCCTTCTTCAACGGCGGGGTCTCATTCTCGGGTCTGTTCACTTACGCTTCGGGTCAGACCGCGATTGAAGGGACGAGCGAAGGTCAGGCATTTTCGATGGCCACCCAATCCGAAGGTGGCCGGTTCGGCGCCAGCTTGGATGATCAGCGTCTGGCTTATGATGTCGAACAAAACAGCGCAAACCTCGCCGTGACTACCGCCGAGCTGCCCTTCCCAATCGAGATGGCAATGGCCAAGACAGGGTTAGGGTTCGAATTCCCGGTGCAACAATCGGAAGAAGAGCAGCCCTTTGGACTGTCGGTCAACGTAACCGATTTCACCATGTCGGACGTGTTGTGGAGCATCTTCGACCCGGCAGGAGCCCTGCCGCGCGACCCGGCAACCATCGCGCTGGACGCCACCGGAACCGCAAGAATCCTGACGAACTTCTTCGATCCGACCGCCATCGAGGCTCTGGAAACATCTGGCGAAGCACCGGGTGAGCTGAACTCGCTGAAGATCAACGAATTGCTGGTTTCAATGGTCGGAGCTAAATTGACGGGTGACGCGGACTTTACTTTCGACAATTCCAGCACCGAGGAGTTCGACGGGCTACCGACCCCGGCCGGCGTGGCGAACCTTCAGCTGGCGGGCGCCAACGCATTGATCGACACGCTGATCACCATGGGCGTGATCGGCGAAAGCGACGCGATGGGTGCGCGGATGATGATGGGCCTGATGGCCGTACCCGGCGACGAACCGGATACGCTGAACTCGAAAATCGAGTTCACGGAAGATGGCCAGATACTGGCCAACGGTCAGCGCATCAAGTGATGTTGGGGGGCGAAGCTCAATATTACCAGAGCTTCGCCCGCTAACTGACTCAGGTCTGCAAATCCAACTCGTGGACTAGAGCTCGTGCGATACGCCGTCCGGCGGTTCGACCATTAAAATACGCGGGTGTCGGCAGTTCCTTAGCAATGCTCTGCATGTGGAACCGGTACATCCCCTCATAAAATTTGAAGTTGGTCTCACACAGAAAAAACTTCCCGGTTTCTGCGCATGGAAGAATGTCATGCGCGTAAAGCCCGACGCCCACAGCATTCTTGACGCTTTTCGCGATGTCGCGGATTTGGTCAATATTGGGTTTAATCAGTAGGTCGTGAAGATGTGTTAGCATTTCAGCATCAACCGGCGTCCCCCGAGTTCGGACATTAAGTCCTTTTCCGGCTCTTATCCACGAAAACAGGACCTGTTCGCCTACCGCCATGGCACGAATGGATACATGCCAGGGCTTACCTTTGTATTCGTATTTGCAATTGATGTAATCGGTGTTGTACCGCGTAGAATCCAATTCCCTTTCGTCACTCACGAGTTGGACCGGAACATGCGCGTTTGACACTTCGTTCGAAAAAACAGTTCCGAAACTGTCACCCGCCTCAATCAACCTAGGCATGGGAACGCCCGCGGCCGTCAAAACCTTGTTCTGGCGGACTTTGTGGCCAATGACGCGCCCATGTTCAACGGAATGCAGTACCTTGTGACCCAGAGCAGCAAGCTCTGTTTCACGTGCACGCAGCCAGTCTACTTTTTGATGCTGAACGACGAAAAGCTCGTTGTAATGCAGCAAAACATAGCTTTTCGGATCTGTTGTCGGGCCGCGCTCAATCAGTTCCCGGAAAGGCAAAACTTCAGCGGGGACTTGCAGCTTGGTAAGAACCCTTGTGAAATGGCTGATGATATTGCTCGACCCTTTGCCCGCGGCAACGACATGCGGCTCGTCAAAAACAACTACGAAAAACTGAGCCAAGCCAAGCTCTCCTATTTGCCTTCACTTGCCCGGGTGAAAGTTTCAATCTGTTGCGATCGTCACCCGGAAATCTGTAATGCGTCCCAACTAATGAAAGTTTATACGGAAATGTAAACCCTTCGGCTGCCCCATCTGAATTTGGGCCAAACTAAGGGGTCTGACCTGTGATCTATCTGCCCAGAGGTCTTGCGGGACGGGCGGTCCAAGGCTAGGTCCAATGCAATAAAACCGGAGGCCGCATGACCCTAACACCTGAAGACATCAGCCAATCCTTGATGGACGCGGCCCGCAATGCCGGGGCCGACGCGGCGGATGCTATTGTGATCGATGGCTCTTCGGTTTCAGTCGAAGTGCGGAGCGGGGCGCTGGAACATGCCGAAAGGTCCGAGGGTACTGACCTTGGCCTGCGGGTGTTCCTGGGCCAACGGCAGGCGATCGTGTCCAGCTCTGACAGCCGCCCGGAAACCTTGACCGCGATGGCCGAGCGCGCCGTGGCCATGGCCCGCGAAGCCCCCGAAGATCCGTTCACCGGGCTGGCCGATGCGGCGCAGTTGGCCACGGATTGGGATCTGCCCGCATTGGAATTGTTCGACCCCACCCCGGAACCAGCGGCCGAAGACCTGCTGCATGACGCGCTAGCAGCCGAAGCTACGGCACTGTCGGTTCACGGCGTATCGCAAGTATCCGATGCAGCGGCGGCTTATGGCACGCACCGTGTACATCTGACAGCAACCAACGGTTTTTCCGGTGGCTATGCCCGCAGCAGCCGCTCGACCACATGCGTGGCGATCTCGGGCGAAGGTACCGGGATGGAGCGCGACTATGACGGCGACAGCCGCACCTTTCAAAGCGACCTGCGCAGCCCCGAGGAAATCGGCCGCACCGCAGGTGAACGTGCTGTGGCGCTGGTCGGGGCTCAGAAACCCACCACCGGCACATTTCCGGTGCTGTTTGACGAACGCATCTCATCCTCGCTGATCGGTCACCTGCTGGGGGCCAGCAATGGTGCGGCTATCGCGCGGGGCGCGTCTTGGCTTAAGGACTGTCTGGGCGAACAGGTGTTACCTGACCACCTGTCGCTGATCGAAGACCCGCACCGCCCACGCATCGCAGGCTCGCGCCCCTTCGACGCCGAAGGACTGGCAACGCAGCGGCGCGCCATTGTCGAAAACGGCGTGCTGACCGGCTGGACGCTTGATCTGTCCAGCGCTCGCAAGCTGGACATGACCTCAACCGGTAACGCCGCGCGCGGCGTGTCGGGGCCACCTTCGCCCAGCAACTGGAACCTGAGCCTGACCCAAGGCACACACAGCCGCCAGGACTTGCTGCGCGACATGGGCACCGGGCTGCTGGTGACATCTATGATCGGCTCGACCATCAACCCAAACACGGGTGACTATTCACGCGGTGCATCAGGGTTCTGGGTCGAGAACGGAGAGATCACGCATCCGGTCAACGAATGCACCATCGCGGGCAACCTGCGCGATATGTTGAAACGGATCATCCCGGCAAACGACGCGCGCCCGTATCTGTCGCGGGTGGTTCCGTCGGTGCTGATCGAAGGAATGACACTTGCCGGCAGCTGACCTGCAACTTTTGATCGACGCCGCATTAGAGGCCGGAAAGATCGCCACCCGATACTCGGGCACAACGGCGCAGCGCTGGGATAAACCCGACGGCGCCGGACCGGTGACCGAGGCCGATCTGGCCGTCAACGCCATGCTGGAACAGCGCCTGCCCGCCGCCCGGCCATGCTATGGCTGGCTGAGCGAAGAAACAGAGGATTCCACTGACCGGCTGACGAAGGACCGGGTGTTCATCATCGATCCGATCGACGGCACCCGCAGCTTTGCCGAAGGATCGCGCACCTGGGCACACTCACTGGCCATTGCAGAACAGGGCGAAGTGATTGCAGCTGTAGTTTACCTGCCCCTGCGCGATCTGCTGTATACTGCGGCCAAAGGACAAGGCGCGTTTCTGAATGGGGCGGCGATCCACGTCTCGGGCGTCACGACGCTGGACACGGCGCAAATATTGGCGGCCAAACCCAATTTGAAGCCACACCATTGGCGGCAGGGTCAGGTGCCTGACTTTGAACGGGTCTATCGCCCGTCACTGGCCTATCGAATGGCGCTGGTCGGACAAGGGCGTTTCGACGGGATGCTGACGCTGCGGCCCAGTTGGGAATGGGATATCGCTGCGGGCGACCTGCTTATCCGCGAGGCTGGCGGCCGCTGTTCCGACCGGTTGGCGCAACCCTTGCGGTTCAACAACGCCCATCCGCGCCTGAACGGCGTGATCGCGGCCGGCACGCCCATTCATGACACCCTGCACGCACAGCTTGACCCGGGCAGCACCGGAATCCGCCCATGAGCCGACCGCGATCCCTCAGCCTGGCAGCCTATCGGGTTCTGTCCTGGGGCGTGTCCAACCCGAGCAGCCAACCCGAGATCCAGCGCCCTGAGGGCGAGTTGCTATGGGTCCATATCAACGCACAGGATCGCCAGCGCGCGGTCGTAGATTTCTGCCATAGGCTGCAGCAGGTCCGACCCACTTTACATGTGCTGCTGACAGTGCCCGCCGAAGCCGACCTGAGCCTTTGGGAGCAAGGAGACTACCCGCTGGTGAACCTGCCCTCCGAACAAGCGGGGGCAGCACGCGCGTTTCTGGACCATTGGCACCCCGAAATCGGCCTGTGGGTCGGGGGCGGGCTGATGCCCAATGTTATCACGCGCGCCGAAGAGCGCGGTATTCCCCTGATCCTGATCGAAGCACGGGTTGATATAAAGATCGCGCGCGGCGCCCGGTGGCTGCCGGACATCACCCGTTTTACTTTAGACTGTTTCAAAACCATCCTGACCACGAATTCGGAAACCACCCGGACAATCCGTCGCCTTGGCATCACGTCGGGCAAAGTCACCGACTCTCCACCATTGTATGTCAGCCCGAACCCGCAGCCCTGGCCCGAGGATGAACTGATCGAAACCAATCACGCACTGGCGGGGCGTCCGGTCTGGTTGGCAGCATGTGTGCGGGACAAAGAGTTCATCTCGATCCTTAGTGCCCATCGCCAGGCATTGCGGATGTTGCCCCGGCTGACACTGGTGCTGAATGTGGCAGACACCGCCGAGGCGGAACCGCTGCAAAATCGCCTTGAGACTATGGATCTGCGTTGTACCAATTGGGACACCAGCGGTCAGATCGAAGACAACACGCAGGTTATCCTATCCGCCCACTCCGAAGATCTGGGCCTGTGGCACCGGGTCTCGCCAGTCACATTCATGGGCAGTTCGCTAGAGCGCGACGCGGGTGGGCGCGATCCACTTGTTGCCGTTGCCCTTGGGTCGTCCGTCATCCACGGCCCGTTTGTGCATCGTCATCAGCAGATGTACGATCAACTGGATCGGGCCGGGGCTGCCCGCATGGTCAGATCCGCAACCGAACTGGGCGACGCCGTGGTCGAGCTGCTATCGCCTGACCGAGCTGCAGATATGGCGCTGGCCGGATGGCAGATCGTATCCGAAGGCGCACCACAAGCGGATCACCTGATCGATATGGTGCAGGATTGCTTGGATCAGCGGAGTGCGGGTTGATGCGAGCACCTAATTTCTGGAATACCGCCCCCGATCGGCTGGATATGCGCGCAAAATTGCTGGCGCCGCTGGGACGCATTTATGCCGCCGCAACCGCCCGGCGGGTGGCGTCCGAGCCCGGGATGAAACCCGGCATTCCCGTCATCTGCATCGGCAACCTGAACGCAGGTGGCACCGGCAAAACCCCAACCGTAATCTGGATGATCGAGCAATTGCGCGACGCCTGGCACGAAACGCATGTGGTGACGCGTGGCCATGGAGGTTCGTTAGAAGGGCCCGTGCAGGTTGACCCATCCAAACACACCGCCGCGCAAGTCGGGGATGAACCCCTGTTGCTGGCCGCCTTTGCCGAGGTCTGGGTGGCCAAGGACCGCGCCGCCGGCGCGCGCGCGGCGGCCGAAGCCGGGGCCAGTGTGATCCTGCTGGACGACGGGTTTCAGAACCCCTCGGTCGCCAAGGATTTCTCGGTCATCGTGGTCGATGCGGCGCGTGGGTTCGGAAATGGGTTATGCCTACCTGCCGGACCATTGCGGGAACCTGTCGATACCGGATTGCAGCGCGCCGATCTGGTACTGTCGCTGGGTGATACCGACGCGCAAACCCAATTTGCCGATCGCTGGGAAGCGAAGCTGACCGTGCCCCACGCCACCGGCGCGGTTGAGCCCCTGCAAACCGGTATGGATTGGGCAGATACGCCGGTTCTGGCCTTTGCAGGGATAGGCCATCCTGAAAAGTTCTTTGCCACCTTGCGCCAACAGGGCGCGACACTCTTGCGGGCCGAGGCACTGGACGATCACCAACCGCTGACCCCTGCCCTTATGACCCGGTTAGAGAACGAGGCCCGCCTGCTGGGCGCGCAAATGGTAACAACGGAAAAAGACGCCGTGCGCCTGCCACCGGCGTTTCGCAGCAAGGTCATCACACTGCCCGTGCGTTTGAAAGTGAATGAGGCCGACAAGGTGCGGCAGATGCTGCTGCAAATCGCCCCGTCGCCGTAAAGTGCGACCGGTCCATCAGAACCGGTCGCAACAGGCAATCAGCTGCCCAGTTCTTCTTCGATCAGCTTCTTGAAATCGGCATAAGATTGGTTGTCGACCTTCTTGCCATTCACAACGAACGAAGGCGTGGATTGAACACCGTCACGTTCGGCGTTTTCCTGATACCAGGCCACCAGTGTCTGCGCGCGGGTGCCGTCCTGCAGGCAGGATTCAAGCTGGTCATTGTCAATACCAGCCAGACGCCCGATCTTGCGCAGCTCGTCCACGATTTCAGCTGGACCACCTGCGCGGGTCCATTCGGACTGACCTTCATAGATCAGGTCGGAAATGCCAAAGAACTTATCGGGGCCGTCACAACGCGCGACCATCGAAGCCCACAGGCCATATTTGTCGAAATACACCTCGCGATAGATGAACTTTACCTTGCCGGTGTCGATAAAATCCTTCTTCAGCTGCTTATACGCCCCCGTATGGAAGTTGGCGCAATGCGGGCAGGTATAGGATGCATATTCGATGATCTCGACCGGCGCATCTTCGGCCCCCTGCACCATCTCGACGATGGTCGAGGTGTCAATATCGGCCTCTTGCGCCTCGGCACTGCCAATCATCGGATACGAAGTAGAGGAATTCGACAGCCAATAGCCGCCAGCGGCAATAGCGACGGCCGCGCAGATTCCGGTTGCAATACGGCTCATTTCTCAGCCCTTTCTCAGCGTTTTTGCTTGGATAATACGTTGCGGCCCAGACGTTCAAGGGCCGCGCGCAGATCACCGTCATTGACGTCGCGCGCGGTCCGGTCCACCTCGGCCACGATTTCGGGATCGATTTTGGGTTTCGTCGCTTTCGGTTTGTGATCGAAGCTGGCCTGCCCCTCGGCAAATCCTGTCGGCGCGGTCTGGGTGATACGCACCCGGCTGATGGCGTTATAGCCATAAACAGCATTCACCTTGCCGCGCAGCTGTTCTTTTTGCATTTCAAGCATCGGAGCCTGCGGGCCAGTAGTCAGCACCGTCAGCGTCGCGCCGATCCCGCCCTTGCCATAGCCCACATTCACCGGTCGCGCGATGGCGGCCATATCCTGGCCAACGATCTCGGCCCAATGGGTCAGCAGACGCGAAACGGCAAAGCCCCGGCTTTCCCCGGCGCGCCTGATCTGGCCGTTCAGCAATGTCGCGGTGCGTTTGAACCCGCGGGTCGAAGAACGTCTGCGCTGCATCTGGTTTCCAACTCCTGCGCCGCTATTGTAAAGGGCATGATATCGGACGCCAGCGAAACCCGACAGAGAGATAGATAAAACTTGCGTGACACTATTCAATATGACCTGAGCGGTGCGTTACTGGCCTGGTACGACCGCCACGCTCGCACGATGCCGTGGCGTGTTAGACCAGCCGACCGGGCGGCGGGCATGATACCCGACCCCTACCGGGTCTGGTTGTCCGAAGTGATGTTGCAACAGACCACCGTGGCCGCTGTCCGAGATTATTTTACGCGATTCACCGCGCGCTGGCCTACGGTTCAGACGCTGGCGGCCGCACCGGACGATCAGGTCATGGGCGAATGGGCCGGGCTGGGTTATTACGCCCGTGCCCGCAACCTGCTGAAATGCGCGCGCGCGGTGGCCAATGAACATGGCGGCGTTTTTCCTGATACCTATGACGCCCTGCTGAAACTGCCCGGCATCGGCCCCTATACGGCCGCCGCTATCTCGGCCATCGCTTTTGACCAGACCGAGACTGTTCTGGATGGCAATGTCGAGCGGGTTATGGCGCGTCTGTATGACATTCACGACCCTCTGCCAGGCTCGAAACCCCTGTTGAAAGAAAAAGCCGCTGCGCTAACGCCCGACCTGCGACCCGGAGATTATGCACAGGCCGTGATGGATCTGGGGGCCACGATCTGTACCCCGAAATCTCCGGCCTGTGGCATCTGCCCCCTGCGCGACCCTTGTCAAGCCCGTGCGGCCGGAACCCAGCCCGACCTGCCGCGCAAGACACCGAAAAAGCCGAAACCCACGCGGTATGGCCATGTCTATATCGCTCAGCGTACGGATGGAGCCCTGTTGCTGGAGCGGCGCCCCGACAAGGGGTTGCTGGGCGGCATGCTGGGCTGGCCGGGGTCTGTTTGGTCAGATGCGCCATCAGACTCCCCTCCCTTTTCCGCTGACTGGCAAGCTTTAGCAGGTGAGGTTCGCCACACCTTCACCCATTTTCACCTGATCCTGTGTGTCTGGACAGCTACGTTGCCGACGGAAACGACCCTTGATGATCTGATCGTTTTGGAAAAACACACTTTCCGCCCCAGCGACCTGCCGACCGTGATGCGCAAAGCATATGACCTCTGGCGCAACCGGTAACCCATTGTCTGTCCTGCCGGATTGTGGCTAATGTGCGCGCAGTCATCCGGAGCCACCCAATGACCGCAACAGATACCTTACCCCGTTGGCAATCGGCCCTGCCGTTCTGGATCTCATTCCTGCTGATCCCGCTGATCTGGTTCACCGCAATGGCCGGCGGTTGGTGGGTCTTGCTGGTGCCACTTTCCACATGGTGGGCCTTTGCGTTGCTCGACCGGCTCACCGGGCTGGATCTGGCCAATGCCAGCCCCGATACCCCCGACTCGGTGTTGCACTGGTACATCCTGCTGACGAAAGCCTGGGTTCCGGTGCAATTCCTGACCCTTTTCGGGTTGATCTGGTACGCCACGCATACCGACCACCTGTCAACCTTGGCTAAGGTTGGGCTGTTCTTCGGAATGGGTGTAATCTCGGGCACGATCGGCATAAATTACAGCCACGAGTTGATGCACCAAAAAGGCCGGGTCGAACGCTGGTTGGGCGATATCCTTCTGGCGATGGTGCTGTATTCACATTTCCGCTCTGAACATCTGCTGGTGCATCACCGCTATGTCGGTACGCCCCGCGACCCGGTGACTGCACGCTATAACGAGGGGTTTCATCGGTTTTATCCGCGGGTGCTGAAACAATGCCTGTTCTCGGCCTTGCGGGCTGAACGCGAAAAACTGGCCCGTAAAGACCGCCCGTGGAGCGACCTCTCCAACCCGTTCTGGCGCTACTGGGCATTACAAGGTGCAATGCTGGTATTGGCCTTCGTGATCGGAGGTCTCTCGGGGCTCGCACTGTTCCTGATCCAGGCGGGCGTCGCCATCTGGCAGCTAGAATTGGTTAATTACGTCGAACACTATGGCCTGACACGCAAACATCTGGGCGCAGGCAAGTATGAGCATGTCCAACCGCGCCACTCATGGAATGCGTCACAGAAAGCGTCGAACTGGCTGCTCATCAATTTGCAGCGCCACTCGGACCACCACTATAAACCCAACCGCCGCTTTCCCCTGTTGCAACACCACCCCGAGGACGCCGCCCCGCAATTGCCCTACGGCTATCCGGTGATGACGGTCGCCGCGATGATCCCACCGCTGTGGCGTCGCATCATGAACTCGCGCGTCCGCGCTTGGCGGCGCCAATACTATCCCGAAGTTACGGACTGGACGCCCTATAACAAATTGCAAAACCCGCTGCCACGCGCCTGACCGCAGCACGCGTCAGCGTGCTGCCCGGCCCAACGATCCGCCTTGCACCTTCGATGCATGGTTGATCGGCGGGAGCCCTCACCCGGTCATCACCCATACATCCATCGGGGCCTCCACCCCCCGGACCGCACGATTTTCGTGTTTCGCAAACGCCGCCATCAGCTCGGATACGTTGCGGCCTTCTTCCTCCAAACGGCTCCGAACTGCGTCGCTCATGATGACTTTTGCCTGAAATTCGCGGGTCTGCGCCTCAAGCTTCGCGGCCACATTCACCGCATCCCCTATCACCGCAAATTCCAAACGGTTAGCGCCGATATCCCCCAGAACGACCGCGCCGAAATGGACCCCGATCCCCACACGTATCTCAGGCTCGCCCGTACGGCGGCGTTCCACGTTCCAACGGTCAATCACATCGATCATCCCGCGCGCGCAGGCCACTGCATTACTCGCATCCTGCGGTGTCGGCACCGGCGTCCCAAACGTGGCCATCAACCCGTCACCAAGGTATTTGTCCAGCGTTCCGTGATGGCGGAACACTTCGGCCTCCATCCGTGCGTGAAAGCCGCGCAGAACCTCGATCACTTCGTAAGGGTCGCGCCCGGCGGCATATCTGGTGAATCCGACGATATCGATGAACAGGACGGCAATTTCCTCTTTCCGCACCTGCTTCAGCGGCTCATCATTCTGGCTCAGCTCATCCACCACGTTCGGTGAGAAATACCGCGACAGGTTTGCCCTTTCGCGCTCCAACCCCGCATTCGACATCAGCAACCGATTGAGCCGCCGCATCGACACGCCCAATGTGACCGCCACCATCATGAACACGATCACCTGTTGAATACGCTGCGCTGGCATAAAGCTGTTGGGGTCCAGCAATTCTGCCACATCGGGATAGCCAGCCAATGCCTCAGCCACACGCTCGCTGAGACCGGGCATCGGGGTTGCAACCCACCAGGCGATGATCCATCCTGCTGTCCAGACCCCTGCCGTCCATGATCCGATCGCAATCACCGTGCGCCAGGAATAGGCCAACGTACCGGCCGCCAGAATGATGAAAAAATACTGGAAATTGTCGAACCGGTACTGCATCGCCAACGGTCGGACATCGTCGCTGAACGGGTTGGGCACAATCATCCCCAGTGTCATGATCAGCAGGTCCACAAAGATCAAAAGCAGCTCGGTCCGCGATTGCCCCACACGCCCCGCGCGCCGGATAAACCAGCCGTTGGCGCAGATCAGCAGCAAGATGAAGTGATACCACAGCACTTCCCATTGCGGATTCAGGTAGATCAGCAGCACACCAGTCAGCGCCATCGCGATCCAGCGAGCGCGGACCGCAAGTTCAAGCCCCTCGCGCTTGTGTCGTTCCATCGCGGCTTCGGTATATTTGTTTTCCAGATCGAAATTGTCCGGGCGGGTCACAAAGAACCGGTCAAAGCGGGACTCGCTGGCTGTGGTTTCCGACATTGCACAAGCTCCTTCACTGCACCGCAGGATACAGAAGGCCCGTTTCGAAACCAGATGTTGAAAAACAAAAGACCCCGCCGAGATCGGCGGGGCAAGGCTTAGTGCCTTGTGTCAGGCCACAGGCACCGGCGGTGTTGGTAAAATCAGTTCATCTCGGCCCGGATCTGCTGACGCAACACGTCAATCGGCACCGTTTTGCCGTCGCGTTTAAAGCACCAGTAGGTCCAGCCGTTACAGGACGGCGCGTTTTCCAGCTGCGCCCCCACTTGATGGATCGAGCCCTTGACGTTGTTGCCCACCAGCGTGCCGTCGGCACGGACTTTGGCCTTGTGGCGCTGGTTCATGGAATACAGTTCTTCACCCGGGCGCAGCATCCCACGTTCAACCAGTTGGCCGAAGGGCACGCGCGGCTCGGCACGTTTGCTGGCGCTGACCTCCAGCGCCTCACGGTCGAACTTACGGACCTTCGAGATGCGCTTTTCAGCGACCTTGCGATAGCTTTCCTCGCGCTCGATGCCGATGAATTCGCGGCCCAGCATCTTGGCAACTGCACCTGTGGTTCCGGTACCGAAGAACGGATCAAGGATCACGTCGCCCGGATTGGTCGAGCCGATCAGCACACGGTGCAACAGCGATTCCGGTTTCTGCGTCGGATGCGCCTTGTCGCCGTTTTCATCCTTCAGGCGCTCGTGCCCGGTGCAGATCGGCAGCACCCAGTCACTGCGCATCTGAACGCCCTCGTTCAGCGCCTTTAGGGCTTCATAGTTGAACGTGTACTTTGCCCCTTCGCGTTTCGACGCCCAGATCATCGTCTCATGCGCGTTGGTAAAGCGTTTGCCGCGGAAGTTCGGCATCGGATTGGATTTGCGCCACACGACGTCGTTCAAAATCCAATAGCCCGCGTCCTGCAGGGCCGAACCCACACGGAAGATATTGTGGTAAGACCCAATCACCCAGATCGCGCCATTTGGCTTAAGCAGACGACGCGCTGCCTTCAGCCATTCGCGGGTGAATTGGTCATAAACGGCAAAGCTGGAGAATTGATCCCAATGATCGTCAACCGCATCTACCTGGCTGTTATCGGGGCGGTGCAATTGACCCTTCAACTGAAGATTATAGGGCGGATCCGCAAAAATCAGGTCCACCGACGCCTCGGGCAGACTGTTCATCACATCGATGCAGTCCCCGGATAGAATCGTGTTTAAAGGGAGCGCTTTTGCGCCCTTTTTAGTGGTTGTTGTCATTTGTACTGCCTCAAGTATCCACGGCGCTTTTGCGCTCATTTGGTTGAGACAAGGATGAGTCAAAGTCGATTCGCCGTCAATTTCTTTTTTGAATCAGCGACTTACGATTTACTCTTGATACAAGATATTGTGTACCGGCTTGAAGGAACGTCTATGGTGTGGGGTCACACCAAGATTTTGCAGCGCGTCCTTGTGTTGTTTCGACGGATAACCGGCGTTTGTCTCCCATCCGTAGCCCGGATGCTGTTGCGCCAAATCCACCATCAGTTGATCGCGCCAGTTTTTGGCGACGATCGAAGCCGCCGCAATCGACACAGAATGCGCATCGCCTTTGACCACCGCCCTCGCGGGGATCGTCAGGCCTCGTGGAATCATGTTCCCATCGATCAGCAGGTAATCAGGCGGCGGGTCCAGCGCTGCCACCGCGCGCTCCATCGCCAGATGCGAAGCCCGCAAGATATTGTGTTCGTCAATCTCGGCCACTGACGCCTCGGCAATTGCGATCTCGGCCTTCTTACGCAGGGCTGCCTCTAACGCGGCGCGCCGTTTCGCCGTCAGCTTTTTGGAATCGTTCAGCCCGTCGGGAATATCACTGGGGTTCAGAATCACGGCTGCGGCAACCACCGGTCCGGCCAGTGGTCCGCGCCCAACCTCGTCTACGCCAGCGATCCGCAGAAATCCACGCGCCGCTGCGGCCTTCTCAATTTCATAATCCGGAGTCGTCATACCCCCGGAAAACCGCGTTTTGCCACCCATCGCAAGAAAAAAGGAGAGAGCAGCTTGCGCCGCCCTCTCCCGCACAGCGCTTCTGTGGCGCCGCTCCTGCTCGAAAACCGTTACTTGTAACTAACGCGGTATCCTTTCTGGCGCAGACAACCGGGGTGGTATGCCCGCTTGACCTTTTTGCCATTCCAGAACCTGACCTTGCACTGGTTAGGCAGGCTATTGCTGTATTTGTAATGCTTGCCCAGACAGGTCTGCCCCAACAGTCGTTGATTGGGCGAATACCCTTTGAACGTGCGCAAGCATCGTTGCGGCAGGCTGTAACGCGCAACACGCGGAGGCAGCGGGCGTACGTGATGTGGCCGGTGCTTTGGCCGGGTGTGTACGTGTTTCTGGGGCGCCTTATATATGTGATTGTAGTTGTGCGTCACGTTGTTCTTTTTGCTCTTGTCGTCGAAATGCTTCACAGCGGCGCCAATCAGCGCAATGGCTGCAAGCCCGCCAAGAATATCCTCGACATCCGCGGCCCGCGCCTGAGACGCGGAAATACCGGTGATGGCAACTGCCGAGGCCACGATCAGGGCAATGAATTTCTTATGCATGGTGCTTGTCCTTCAGTAGTCTTGAGGTGACCCGGTGGCGGGCCGTGTGCTGATGACCCGACACTGGCCGCGCCTCGTTCAGACAGGCAATAACGGGCCGGTGTTATCCGATATCAGGTCCGCGAAACCCCTTAGGTTATTGAATATCGTGCCAACACATGCGCAGGATGCGGCCTATGAAACAGATCCTCTCTTCTCTGGCCCTGTTGGCCCTGATATCGCTTGGCACCACCGCTTCGGCGGCCGATTGCTATGCCGACTACAAGGCCAAGCAGGACAATCCACTGCGCCTGCACTACGGCGTCATGCAGGTATCGGCTTGCGGCAAAGGGCAGGCTAAAAAAGAAGTCGCCCAGCGCCTCAAGGGGTCGGGCTGGACCCTGCTGAACGTCATGTCCGTGTTCGGGCCGGAAGGGTTGGATAAAAGGAAGGCCAATGCCGGAAAATTCTATCTCCGTTACTGAGGCCCGCCGATCCGGTGTCAGACTGGTCGGCGCGGGCATCGCGGCGATCGTGGTGATTCTGGTAACAGCGGCCATCTTTTTATTCTGGACCCTGCCCGATGCTAATGCCTTTAACGCCCGGGTCGAACGATTGTTCATCGAAAGCGACCTGACCTCGCAAACCGAGATTCGCCTGCTTGAGGTATTGGCGCAATCAGGCACCGCCTTTGCCGATACTCTATCCAGCTATCGCATGGTGATTTTCGTGTTGTTGGTTTTCGCCACCGCCATGTTGATCACGGCGCTCGTGTTTCTGGTGATGCTGGTTCTGTTGAACCGGCGCATGGCACAGATCGAACGCACTGGTATTCAGGTCACCTCGCTGTTGATCAGCCGCGAGGAAAATACCGTCTATCTGAACAACATGGATTTCAAACTGACCCCCGCGGCGATGGAAACCTTGTCAGTTCTGGCTGAATCCCGCCTGGACGACGAGGTCTTGTCCGGTGTCCAGATCGAGTCGATGATCTCGGGCAAAGACACCGCCGATTGTGACGAGGCCGCAGGTGCCACACGGATCAAACGGCTGCGCGATGCCTTGGGCAATCAGATGGTCAGTGAGTTGCTGGTCAAGAATATCGCCAAAAAAGGCTATATGCTGTCGATCGAAAAAGATGTGATTCAGATGGTCTGACTTTGCCGCATCGCACAAGGTATGTGTGATAAAATGCCAGTTATCCCCCTTGGAATGCTTGCCCCAAAGGCCCATCCTATTACCAAGCGGGTCAGGGAAACTGATGATGAACGTCCATACCACACCGCCGACTAAAGGCTATGGGATATCGGTCGAATCGCTGAAAGGTCGGATCGCGATCTATCGGGATGACACCCTGTTGGCCGAAAGCACCGACGCGAAAGTCATGTATGAAACGCGGCTGCCGGCCACAATTTACGTCCCGCGCGCGGATATCTGTGTCGATCTTGGTGCAGAAACCGAGTTGCAGACGTTTTGCCCATTCAAGGGAACGGCGACCTATCACGATGTCATTCTGGATGGGCAACGGCTGACCAACTCAGTCTGGGCCTATGAACAAGCACTGCCTGAAAGCGCCGCCATTCAGGGCTATGTCGGGTTTATGCCCTCGGCCTATACACGGGTCGACTTGGGCGAAAACCAACTGCGAGATACCGAGGATGGCAATATCAGCGGCCCTCTGATTGATTGGCTGATGCGTGGTGCATCCAACCTCAGCACGCCGGAAGCCTTCACCAAGGCATTGGCCGAAAAGATGTTGGAACACGGCATCGCCATTCAACGGCTCAGCATTCTGGCCTGGTCTTTGCATCCGCTGATCGCGGGCAAGCATTATATCTGGGAAAAGGGTGAGGCCGAGATTTCGACCAACGTGCCCACGTATGAAATCCACGATCACCCGGCCTATATCAACAGCCCCCTGCGTCACGTCTCGAACGGGCTGGGCGGTGTGCGCCAGCGGTTGAACGACGAAAACCCCCAAAACAGCTTCCCGATTATGGAGGACCTGCGGGCCAAGGGTGCCACCGATTACGTCGCCATGCCATTGCCGTTCTCGGACGGGCGGACAAATGTCCTGACCCTGACCTGCGATCATCCTGACGGGTTTACAACAGAAAACCTCGGGCTGGTGTTCGAGTGCTCATCTGTCATTGCCCGCTTTTACGAAGTTTTCATGCAGCGCGAGAACGCACAGGTGTTGCTTGAGACTTATGTCGGCAAACGCTCGGGCGCGCGGGTGCTGGGCGGTGAAATCCGGCGCGGCGACGGGGATGAGATTGATGCGGCCATTATGTTCTGCGACCTGCGCAATTCAACCAGCCTGGAAGAGCAGCTTGGCCGTACCGCCTATATCAACGTGCTGAACGACTTTTTCGAAACCGTGTCCGATATCGTGCATAACAATGGCGGCGAAGTATTGAAGTTCATCGGTGACGCTGTTCTGGCAGTCTTTCCCGAGGGTGAAGATTCCATGGTCGCGCGCCGAAACGCGCAACGCTCAGCCGTTGAAATTGTCGAAAAACTTGGTGAGTTGCGCCAGTCTGGCTCAGACGTTCATTGTGATTGCTCGATAGGGGTTGCCTACGGTCGGGTCACATATGGCAATGTCGGATCGCGCGAACGGCTGGATTTCACCGTCATCGGACAGGCCGCAAATGTCGCGGCCCGGCTGGGGGAATACAGCAAAACGATCGGTCAGCGCATTGTCGTCTCGGCCGATATTCAGCCTGCATGCGCGGATGCTTTGTCATTGGGCGAGGTCAAGCTGCACAATGTGTCCCAGCCAGTGACCGCATTTGCACTCAGAACTTCGGCGGATGCCGTGTTGAACGCCTGAGTTTTCGAATAGTTACCTGTGTCGCGCCTAGGTTACGCCCCCAGCAAAATCAGCGCCGTATGAGCAGGGGAAATCGTGTTTTGCAGCTGTGCAATCTGGCTGCGTGCAAGATATTGGTCTGTCAGCCGGGCCACCGACGCCTCGTCGGTAAATTGGGCGAGATCGTCTGATCCAGTCAGACCCGACAATCTATCCTTGAAAACCTCAAGCTGCCTGTCGATGTCCAACTGCGCGAAACTTGATGGCAGCCCCAGCGCCGTCTCCATCATGCTTCTCAGCGGCGGTTGCCCCATCAGATCGAACCACTTTGTGTCCGAACTGCTGTCCTGCGCGGCCAGATCCGCCAAGGTATGTTGCGTATAAAGCGATATGCGCATCGTCTCATCGCTCTCACCGACAGCGATTTCGAACCGAGACACGACATTGTCCTGCGCAATTGCTTCCATAAAGGTGGTCAAACCCGTTCTGCGCACCTCGCCCGGACCCAAGCCGAAGGCTTCGGAAAACTCCTGATACCGCTTATCGGCCAGACGGTTGGACAATGCATCCTCGGCGCTTGTCCCATCGGACAGAATTTTCTGGATGAAATAGCGATTGTTGATGTCATCCTCTAGCCCGAAGGCGCCCAGCGCCACTTGCAGCAACCGCCTATCCGAAACCAATTCCTCAGCCGTCTGTACCTTGCCGATATTGTCCAGAAAGTACTTTGTCTCTCGTTCATTGACTGGCGACGCCGAAAAGCTTTCGAGCTGCGTATCATAGGTACGCTGCAAAAAACGCCAGCCGACAATACCATCAGAGGGGATGACAGGCCGGAATGTCATTGCTGATACGCCATCAACCGTTCTTCACGCGGCAACAGCGCCCGCAGGGATTTCAGGCATTTGTAATACTGTTCGGCCAGTAAAGCCTCAGTAGCTTCGGACAGAACACGACGACTGTCGGCATCGGTGAAGACCTGGCTCAACTCTTCAACCCGCCGCAAAAGCTGTTGCCGCGCCCGCTCAGGCTCCATATCGCCGGACAAGACAAGCTGGGCGGCATAACACACCCGCCGCACCGGGGTAGTCACCTCATCCGGATGAATGGCATCGCGCAGGCGCAGGACATTTGCGTCCGGCGTCATGATTGAAAAGCGGCTGCGGCGATCTCCGTTTTCGACAACCACGCCGTTTATCAGCACCCTCTCTTTCGGTGCCAGTTTCAGAACCAGCCCCCCCATCAGGTAGCACCCATCTGACGCAGGCCGCGCAGGACGGCCATATTGATCTCAAGCAGCGGCTCAACGGTCGCCTTATTACCCAGAACCTGACTGCTGTGTTGCTCGGTGAATTCTGCCAGATAGAAGATTCGCGCACGCAATTCATTGGGCAGCGCGTTGTCCGAGTCGGACACGCCTGTTGCCAGAACGGTCCACAAGCGACGATTTTCGTGTAGCGCGTGAACGAACCCTCCGAAATCGGTTTTGCGTCGGGCCGCCGCAACCTTGAGCCGATGCGTGATCTTCGAAATCGCCTCGTACTCGGTATCGCGCGGGGTGCGGGTCGGGGCGGCGGTCTGCGCGTAGGCACGTTGTGCAAGAGTTTGCTGTGTCACTTGAAATCCTTCCAATAGGCCGTCTTTTGGCGGTCAGAGTCGGGGCGCGTCTGGACGCCCCGACCAGATTCCGAAAATTAACGGAACAGCGACAGGATCGACTGCGGCGCCTGATTGGCAATCGACAGCGATTGAGTGGCCAGCTGCTGCTGAACCTGAAGAGCTTGCAGACGAGCCGAGGTCTCTTCCATATCGGCGTCAACCATCGAACCGATGCCGGACTTGAACGAGTCGGTCAGTTTGGAAACGAAATCCTGCTGTGTTTCGATACGGCCCTGCGCCGAACCAAAGGCTGCCGCTGCATCAATCGACGTGTCGATCAGTGTTTCGATGGTGCCCAGTGCGGCTGCCGCGCCTGCATCTGTCGAAACGTCAATCGAGCTGAGTGCGCCAAGCCCACCGGAACCAGCATTAGTGAATTGAGCCGACACGGTAATGTCCTGATCCGCATCCGCACCAGCCGTTGCCGTACCTGTAGTAAAGGACAGGGTGTTCGGCGATCCCGAGTCATAGTCGACTGCAACACCTGTGATGCCCAGCGCATCAACTTGGTTCTTGAGGCCAACAGCAACAAGAGCATCTGTATAGGCATCGTCATAGGTTCCAGAGGGATCCAAATCGCTGGCTTGAATGGTGTACGACACATCCTGATCACCGACTCGGATCGAGACACTATCACCGACTTCAAAGTTGTCAGTCGAGCTGTCGATCACAATGTCACCTGACCCGCCGGCTTTATCCATGGTAAAGCCTGCAACATCATTGTCGGTGGTCGCGCCTCCCGAACCTGCAAGTACGCCTTTGGCAGTATAACCGCCAATGGACAGGTCCTGACTTGCGACCGAAATCGACGACGAATTCACTGCACCAGTGCTATCCCGATCAAGTGAGGACAAGATCGAAGCAGTACCGGCCGAGCCGTCCACAAGGTTAAGCCCGTTGAACTGTGCCGCACCAACAACCGACGCAATCTGATCCCGCAGAGCGGTCACATCATCGTTGATCTTGCCGCGGTCAACGTTGTCCTCCTGCGCGGCGACGATTTTCTCTTTCATCTGCGTCAACAGATCGGTCACGGTTTCCGACGCGTTCCGCGCCACTGCAACGGTCGATTCACCCAGCGCCAGGCTGTCTTTGATCGCGTTGAAGCCCTTGACGTCCGACTCCATGACTTTGGAGATTGCCCAGACGGCCGAGTTGTCCTTCGCAGTTGCGACGTCCTTACCGGTCGAGATCGCGTTCTGGGTCATCTCCAGATTCTTGTTGACCGATTTCAGGGTTTGCAGCGCCACCATTGCGCCATTGTTTGTCAGAATGCTGGACATAGCTTTCTTCCTTTTCCGTTCGGGCCCTTTGCGCCCATGCTTACCCCGCACCACATGCGGGCTTTGACGTCTTTCTGATCAATGCGATCCGCCGTCGGGCTGTTCGCGCCACCTGTTGTTTCAGATGCCCGGCCACCTTTGCCCCTGATCCCCTAATGGAATGCTAAAGCCCCTCACTCAGAAAATTCGGATTTGAATCAAACCCGCTCCTATGCCCGTTTTTCCAGTTTCGCATTGCGACGCACGGCGTATCCGTTGCGCTGCCCGTCCGCTCCGTAGGTGCTGAACTCCTGCCGAACGCGCCGCAATTCGGCCATACGGCTGGCAACGGCCCGAATCCCTTCGGCGGCGCTGTTCAACAGCGCCTGGTTCCGTTCGACTTTCTGCTGCAGGCGAATCAATTCGGCGCTGTCCAAAACCTGCAATTCATTGATCGCACCGATCAGCTTTTCCTTTTCCGGCGCCATATGGCTCAGCCGGTCCAGATCCCCGTCGACAAGCGCGGATCGCTCAAGATCCAGCACTTCCTCAAGGGATCGGATCAGGTCGGTTTCAGAATTGGTCGGCATCGGTTTTCTCCATCATGGACTGGAACAAAATTTCGGACAGGCCAATGCCGCCGGATGCGGCCAACGCGCGCGCCTGATGCTGCACGAGGAAGGACGAAAACTGATCTTCGCCGGCACCGCCGCCAAAAGATTCGCTGGCCTTGCCCAACCCAGAAGATTTGAGCATTTCCGCCAGAAACGCGGCCTCCAACTCGACCGCCGCAGCCTGCAATTTCTCGACCGTGGTGGGGGGCTGCGCGGTAGGAAGGGTTGTGGAAATCTTCATCACTTTCTCCGAAATTTGCATCGAACTTTCTCGATCAAAGGCGAAAGCGGTTAAAATAAACGTAACCTCCTGCGTGCAGATTTCCGTTCACACAAACGGAGTCGGAGCAAAATGCCCAACCCACTTTCAGCACTGTTGTCTTCGCCCGGCACCGCCGTGAAACCCGATGCAACACCGCAAGAACCTCGTGCGTCCAAAGGGGCCGCGTCCTTTCAAATGGTTATGGATCAAGAGGCCGATCCCCAGTCAGCCGAGCCCGATCTCACCGGCCTTTTGGTTCAGGGCCCAGACACGGCGTCAGAGGTGGACGACATCGCTGCAAACGTTGAAATTCCGGATGTTTCCGATATCCCCGAGGATCAGCCGCCTGCCGAATTGCATGCGGCTGTGCCGGAAGTTGTTCCGGCTCCGGTTGCCAAGACGTTGGCTGAAAAACCAACCATGACGTCATCAACTGTTGAGGCGGAGACTGCAACGGTAGACGAGACGCACCCGCCCCCTCAAAAAACCGACAGGTTGGAACCCGCGGCGGGCCCTGCTCGGCGTGCGGTATCTCCAGCCGTTCAAGCCATGCTTTTCGGTACAGTTTCGCCAAGAAGAACGCCCCAGGCGGCCACCAATCCGCCAAGCTTTCCCGCCGGGCTTGTAACACCGAACATGCTCCCGAAAGAGATGTTGGATCATTCGCCCATCATCCGACCCGACCTGGGCGGACCAAGTGCCCCCGCGACGCCACAGGTGGTGCAATCGCAAGCGGTGGTACCTGATCGGGCGACAACACTTGTACAAATGCAGCTTTTGGCCACGGATCAAACCAACACGCAGACCCAGCTTCAGACCATTCCCGAAGTCGAAGAGATATCGACCACCAGAGAGACCCCGACATTGTCCTCTGCCCGAGATTCGGCACCATTTACACAGACCATTACATCGACGGCGCGCGCTGAAACGGCACGCGCGGTTGCCAATCAAATGGCAACCGTTGTTTCGACCCGTGGACAGCAAGGCACAATCGAGGTCGCGTTAAACCCCGAAGAATTGGGACGCGTTTCGATAGTCTTGAATGGTCGCGATGATGGCCTGCACATAACAATCTCGGCGGAACGGCCGGAAACACTGGATATGATGCGCCGTCACATCTCGGTGCTGGAGGCCGAATTCCAGAACTTTGGGCTGGGCGACCTGTCCTTTGATCTGGGCACCTCTGCAGACGCACAGCAGGATAGCTCTGACTCGGGCGACGGCACCCCGCTTGCGGAAACGCAGGACGAGCCTGTCACCGAGGCGGGCCCCGCCATTCCGAAACTAGGCCCCGACGGCCGGATCGACATGAGGCTTTGAGCATGATCACCCCAACCCAATCGACGATGCAAGCCAATACCCAGGCCCAATCAGCATCCCAGTCACAGGCAACCTCGATCGCGTCGGATTTCGATACTTTCCTGTTGCTGATGACGACCCAGGCGCAAAATCAGGACCCCTTGGAGCCGATGGATTCGACCGAGTACGCCTCGCAATTGGCGCAATTTTCGATGGTTGAACAACAGGTTCAGAGCAACGAGCTTTTGTCCGAACTGGCGCTGTCTCTGGGCGGTATAAGGCTGGAGGATCTTGCCAATTGGGTCGGTATGGATGTCCAGACCACCGCAGCGTTCCACTTTGATGGCGAGCCTGTGACCCTGTCCGCGCAGGCTGAACCGGCGGCAGACAGTGCGGTGATGGTGATCCGGGACAGTGACGGCACCGAGATCGAAAGGATTTCCGTACCGGTGACCGAGACCGAATTTGACTGGGCCGGGACAACAAGCGATGGCAACCCTTTGCCGACCGGCAGCTATTCAGCCACGCTGGAAAGCTATGACGGGGAAGAGTTGCTTTCGGTCCAGCCTGTCTCAACCTTCAGTCAGGTGGTCGAGGCACAGGTTGGCGAGGATGCTGTCGTGCTGACGCTGGAAAGCGGGCAAGTGGTTCCGGCGGGGATGGTGACCGGGGTCCGAACCGGAACTTGATCTGCAGGGCGGGACAGGCCAAACCAGTGCAAACTGCGACTCGTTTTTTTTGGTGAACCCACTGCCTGCCCCGACACCCCCCCCTTTGGATCTTGTTAATGACCTGCGTCACCGGGGGCTGATCGCAGTGGATGCACAGTTTCAGACCCTGTATGGCGGACGGACAAATCAGGTCTGGAAAGTGCTGGAAGAGAACGGCGGCAAGGTTTTGAAACTGTACCGAACAGGGTTGCGCAATCCGTTGTTTCGCAACGATGCCGAGTTGGAAGCGCAGTGCCTAACCGCGTTGGAGCCGACCGGATTTGCCCCGCGTCTACGCGCGGCGGGTCAACATCAAAACGGTCGATGGGTGTTTTACGATCACGCGCCGGGTACGCCCTGGCGTAAGGACACAACCGACGTTGCCCTATTGCTCGGCAAACTACATGGGCTGGATGTGTCGGTTCCGGCGCCCCGCGGATGCAATGGCAGTGCGGATCTGGCCCGGCACGGCCAGAGCATCCTTGACGGATGCACCTCGGCCATGCGGCACCAATTGGAACAGCTAAAACCTGACGAACAGGTACAACCGACCCAACAGACTTGCCTGATACATGGCGACCCGGTTGCGGGGAACATTCTGGTTGCGCCATCCGGGCTGACCCTGATCGACTGGCAATGCCCGGCGCAGGGCGATCCGTGCGAAGACATTGCACTGTTTGTGTCGCCCGCCATGCAGCACCTGTACCGGGGGTCAGCTTTGACACCTGAGGAAGAAGATCAGTTTCTGTCCTCGTACAGACGCGCAGACATCGTGACCCGGTTCAAATCGCTGCGTCGTTGGTATGCTTGGCGGATGGCGGCCTATTGTTTGTGGCGGATAGAAAACGGGTCACCGGACTATGCCACGGGGTTGGAACTAGAACGCGCGGTGCTAGAGCGGTCATAAGTCCAATAGCCCCATAATGGTATAGGCCGGCGGCATCAATGCGCGCCGCCGGCGTCCCAGCGGAAACCGCGCCGGGACACGTGTTATGGGTTCAGGTAGCCCGGTCTCTTGCTGCAAAACCATCCGGGCCAGCGCCCGTCCGCAATAGGTCCCCATCGCCACCCCGTTACCGTGATAGGCAAACCCGGTGAACATCCCCGGTTGATCCGTCACGGGACCCACAAACGGCGTTAACCCTCGCGACAGGCAGACCATACCGGACCACATATGGGTGACATCGACCGACGCCCATTCCGGGAACATCTGCCTGAAATCGTTCAGAGCCTTCCGGCGAATGGCCGCCTCAGCCTGCGGAGACGCGCGCAACCCGCCGCGCATTCCGAACAGAAACCGTCGGTCGGGCATCAGGCGGAAATAATGCAGCAAATGGCGGGTATCGTAAGACATCTGGTCAGATGTCCAACCCTGGGTTTGCAATTCTTCCTGCGTCAGAGGACGCGTCACTAGAACCGTGGATTGGACAGGCATATACCGGCCAGCCAGCCAGGGCGGCACGTCCTCGCTGGAGTAACCATTGGTGCAGATCAGAACGTTTGCGGCGCTGATCCGACCCGAGTCTGCCTCCAAGTCAAAGCCAGATTGCGTCTTCCGAATTGTCTGCACCGCACTGTTCTGAAACAGCTTGGCCCCAAGTGTCTGCGCCATTTGCGCCAAACCGAACAGGTATTTTCTGGGATTCAGTGCAAACCCGACCGGGTTGGTGTACCCGCCATAAAACCGACCACCAAACCCAAGTCCGGGAAGATCATCTGGGGCGTGCAAAGTGCCCGTGGCCTCGGCCCGTTTGCGCAGCCTTTCCATCGCACGGGGGGTGTGGGCCAGTTGGGTTTCACCCTGAGAATGCACATCCGCATCTATGGCATTGGTTTTCAGCAGATCAGCGACAAGGTGAACCGCGTCCATTTCAGCTTGATCATAACTGTGTGCGGCCGCCTCACCGAATTGGCGGACCATTGCGCTGTAGCTCAGTTTTGATCCGCCCAGACAGCAAAAGCCACCATTGCGCCCCGAGGCGCCCCAACCGGGTGTCCGGGCCTCAAGCACCGCAACCGAGACACCAGCCTCAGCCAGATGCAGCGCCGCAGCCAGCCCGGTGAAACCGCCACCAACAATGGCAACGTCCACCTTCTGTTCACCGTTGAGAACCGGCCAGTCGGGGCTGGCAATCGTTTCGTCCCACCAGCAGTTGGTCCGGGGGCCGGGCCCATAGGTGTAATCCGGGAACAGCCGCTTCATTCGGTACGCGCAGCAGCCATTTCATCCTGCTTTTGCCTCACCATCGCGCGTTTTGTGACCAATGATGCGGTGATAACGCCCACCGTCACAATCGCGATCATGATCGTGGACAATGCGTTGATCTCGGGGCTGACGCCCAGGCGCACGGCCGAAAAGATCTTGATCGGCAGGGTTGTCGCCGACGGCCCAGAAGTGAACGACGCAATCACCAGATCATCCAGCGACAGAGTGAAGGCCAGCAACCAACCCGAGATCACCGCAGGCGCGATGATCGGCAAAGTCACCAGCCGGAACGCCTGAGCGGGTGAACAGCCCAAATCCAGCGCAGCCTCTTCCAGAGATTTATCGAAGGTCACTAGGCGTGAAGACACGACGACCGAGACGAAACACATCGAAAAGGTCGTATGCGCCAGAACGATGGTCAGGATACCCCGATCCAACCCGATGCCGATGAACAGCAACAGCAGCGACAGCCCGGTGATAACCTCGGGCATCACCAGCGGCGCGTAGATCATGCCGGAAAACAGCGTGCGACCTAAGAACCGCCCACCACGCACCAACACATAGGCCGCGGCGGTACCCAAGATTGTCGCCAATGTGGATGAGAATACCGCGACGCGCACGGTCACCCAGGCTGCATCCAGAAAGGCCTCGTTCTGGATCACTTCGCCATACCATTTGGTCGAGAACCCGGCCCAGACTGTCACCAGCTTGCTCTCATTGAAGCTGAAGATGATCAGGATGATCATCGGGATATAGAGGAACGCAAATCCCAGCGTCAGGGACACCGCGTTGAACCAGCTTAGCCTGTTCATTGCTCGGCCTCCGTCTGCTTTTGCTGGTTGCGCTGGAACAGCACAATCGGGACGACAAGGATCAGCAGCAGTACCACCGCCACGGCGCTGGCCACCGGCCAGTCGCGGTTCGAGAAGAACTCTTCCCACAGCACCTTGCCGATCATCAATGTACCCGAGCCGCCCAGCAATGATGGAATCACGAACTCACCAATCACCGGGATCATCACCAGAAAACATCCCGCGATGATGCCAGGGCGCGACAGCGGAACAGTCACCAGCCAAAAGGCCTGCAGGCGTGAGCAGCCCAGATCCTCAGCCGCTTCGATCAGGGACCCGTCCATACGCTCCAGTGACGAATAAACCGGCAGGATCATGAACGGCAGATACGTGTAGACGATGCCGATATAGACCGCCCATTGCGTGTTCAGAATGGTCAGCGGGGTCGAGATGATGCCCAGCCACAGCAGAAACTGGTTCAGATAGCCTTCGTTCGACAAAATCCCCATCCACGCGTAAACGCGGATCAGGAACGAGGTCCAGAACGGCAAGATCACCAGCATCATCAGCGTGGGCCGCCACTCGACCGGCGCGCGGGCCATGCCGTAGGCAATCGGATAGCCCACCAACAGCGTCAGAAAAGTCGAGATCACCGCGATCTTGACGCTGGACAGGTAGGCTTTCCAATACAGGTCATCCTCGGTCAGCCAGACGAAGTTTTCGAAATCCAACTGGCTGAAGAACTCTTTGATCCCGGCCCAGCCCTGCGACAGGTCCAGCGTTGGCGTGTAGGGCGGAATGGCCAGTTCGGTATCCGACAACGAGATCTTCAGAACGATGAAGAACGGCACCAGAAACAGCGCCAACAGCCAGACATAGGGAACGGCAATCAGAAATGCGCGGCGCATCAGCTGGCCAGCAGAACCGCGGCCGTCGCTGTCCAAGACAGCCAGACCGGGTCTTCCCAGGTGAACGACCGGCGCGAGATTCGACGGGTATTGGCCGTCTGCGCCTTGATGATCGTGCCGTTTGCAAGCTCGACATGATAGGTAGACAGGTTGCCCAGATAGGCGATGTCATGAACCTTGCCCTGCACTGCGTTGATCGCATCCGCCGGGCGATCCGCCGAGATCGTCACTTTTTCGGGCCGGATCGCCAGATGGCAGGTCTGACCGCTAGAAAACCCATTTGCTGAGGTTGCCGTCAGCGGTGCCTGCCCCTCGGCCCAGTCGATCTGATAGGAGTCTTCGCCGTTGGCGGACGCCCGGCCCTCGATGATGTTCACATCCCCGATGAAATCCGCAACATAGACCGAGTTCGGGTTTTCATAGATGCGATCCGGCGTTTCCACCTGCATCAACCTGCCCTGGTCCATCACCGCGACGCGGCTGGCGACGGTCATCGCCTCTTCCTGATCGTGGGTCACGATCACAAAGGTGGTGCCGGTCTTTTCCTGAATATCCATCAGTTCAAACTGCGTGTCCTGCCGCAGTTTCTTGTCCAGCGCGCCAAGCGGTTCATCCAGCAACAGCAGCTTTGGTGCCTTGGCCAGTGACCGCGCCAGCGCCACCCGCTGACGTTGCCCACCCGAGATCTGATGCGGCTTGCGGCGGGCAAATTGTTCCAGCCGGGTCAGGCGCAGCATCTCTTCGACACGCTCTTCCAAGTCATGCTTGGGCATGTTGTCCCGGCGCAGGCCGAAGGCAATATTGTCCCAGATACTGAGGTGCGGGAACAGTGCGTAGGACTGGAACATCATGTTCACCGCCCGCTTGTTCGGCGGGATCGGGTCGATGTCCTGACCGCCCAACATGATGTGCCCTTCGGTCGGCGTTTCGAACCCTGCCAACATCCGCATCATGGTGGTCTTGCCGCAGCCCGAAGGCCCCAGCAAAGCAAAGAATTCTTTTTCGAAGATATCCAGAGACAGGTTGTCGATGGCCGTGAATTCACCAAACCGTTTGGTGACATTCCGGAACTGGATCAAAGGTTTCGCCTGTGGATCATTCCACGGCTCAAAGACGTCAGAGTTCAAAACGGCCCCCGTGCATCAATCTGGGAAATGGCACAGGGCGGGCCAATCCGCCCTGTGCAGATAACCGGTCAGGTGCCCGATTTGATCTTGGTCCACAGACGGGTCACCACCCGTTGTGTTTTCGACGGGTATGGCGTCGTGATGTAGAGATTCTGCATGGTAGCATCATCAGGATAGATCGCCGGATCACCGATCACGTCTTCTACAAGAAACTCCTGTGACGCCTTGTTGCCATTGGCATAGTAAACGTAGTTCGATGCAGCGGCCATGTTATTGGCATCCAGAATAAAATCCAGGAACTTGTGTGCACCTTCTGGGTTCGGAGCATCCGCCGGAATTGCCATCTGGTCGAACCACATCAACGAGCCTTCGGCAAATGGGTGGTATTCAATGTTGACACCGTTGTCAGCCTCTGCTGCGCGATCGCGTGCCTGAAGAATATCGCCCGACCAGCCGACGGCTACGCATATATCTCCATTGGCCAATGCGTTGATATATTCCGAACTATGGAACTTTTGGATGTGAGGGCGGACGCTAGTCAGAACCTCTTCGACTTTCTTGATGACGTCAGGATCGTGGCTATCAGGATCTTCGCCTATGTACTGCAAAGCCATTGGTATCATCTCGGCTGGCGCGTCTAGGAAGTGAACCCCACAAGAGGCCAGCTTTTCCATGTTCTCAGGCTTCAGCACCAGATCCATGCTATTTAGGGCGACGTCATCACCCAGCGCTTCTTTGACTTTGTCGACGTTCACGCCGAGTCCAGTGGTGCCCCACATGTAGTTTATCGAATACGCGTTGCTGGGATCATAACCCGCGGTGCGTTCCTGGATTACGTCCCACAGGTTGCCCGCGTTGGACAGTTTGGACGAATCCAACTCCTGAAATGCACCAGCCTGTATCTGGCGCTGAAGGAATGTTCCGGACGGCACCACAACGTCATACCCCGAACCACCGGCCAGCATCTTGGTTTCAAGAACCTCATTGCTGTCGAACACATCATAGATCAGCGTCAGGCCGGTTTCTTCCTCGAACTTGGACAGCAGTTCCTCATCGATATAGTCAGACCAGTTGTAAACACGCACTTCTTCGGCAAAGGCCGCAGAAGTCCCCAGCGCGATGACCGCTGTCATGGTCAGCGTTTTGATTGTCATTTTCTTCTCCCTGCAAGTGTACGGGTATAATCCCGTTTTTTTGGATTTGATCAAGTTTTGCGTTTTCCCTCGATCCCGCGTATGGTTTCACGAGGCCTGAAACCTGGCAAGACATCATCACTGGAAACGGGGCAAACCAATTGGATTTGATCAAAAATAAGGCATCCAGCGCGAAGGTAGAGACCGAAAAACGACCCGCGCACGAACAGGTCTATCAAACCCTCAAAGCGCAGATCATGTTCGGCGACTTGGTGCCGGGACAGCCCGTCACGATACAAGGGCTGACTGATTCGCTGGGGGTGGGAATGACCCCCGTGCGTGAGGCGATTCGCCGCTTGATCTCGGATGGCGCGCTGGTGTTTCAGGGCAACCGCAGGGTCAGCGTACCGCTGTTGTCGGCGGGAGATGTTGAACAGATGATATTTGCCAGAATTTCAATAGAATCAGAGCTTTCAAGCCGCGCGGCTGCGAATATGAACAGCGCGGATATCGATAATCTTGAACGGATCGATCAGCGGCTTGACCGCACAATCGCGGATGGCGACGTCAGCGGTTATCTGCATCTGAACCACACGTTTCACGAAACCCTCTATTCCTACGCTGACGCCCCAATTCTGCTTGATCTGACCGAGCGGCTCTGGCTGAGATTCGGGCCGTCTCTGCGTGTGGTCTGTGGCCGTTTCGGCACGCAAAGCCTGCCGGACCGGCATAAGGACATTATCACCGCGCTGCGCGCAAAAGATGCGAAAATGGCAGCAAAAGCCACGGCTCAGGATATCGAACAGGGGATGGAACTGATGGCCGACGCCCTGACCGACGGCTAGAAATTGGCGATTCGATTGACAGGAAAAAATTTGATCATATTGTAAATGCCAACCGCTTTTGCAGGAGACGTCCGGATGTCCACCATCACTAATCACATGCCCACCGCTGAATTGCAGGCGCTGGATGCTGCCCATCACATGCACCCGTTCTCGGCCAATGGTTCGCTTGGTCAGGAAGGCGCCCGCGTCATCACCCGCGCCAATGGCGTCTATCTGACCGACAGCGAGGGCGAGGAGATTCTGGACGCCATGGCCGGTCTGTGGTGCGTCAATATCGGCTATGGTCGCGATGAACTGGCCGAGGTCGCCGCCCGCCAGATGCGCGAGCTGCCGTATTACAACACTTTCTTCAAAACGACCCATGTGCCTGTTATCGCGCTCGCCGCGAAGCTGGCAGAACTGGCGCCGGGCGATCTGAACCACGTCTTCTTCGCCGGTGGCGGATCCGAGGCGAATGACACCAACATCCGTCTGGTGCGCACCTATTGGGCCGAAAAAGGCCAGCCCGATAAAAACATCATCATTAGCCGCCACAACGCCTATCACGGCTCGTCCGTGGGGTCCGCGTCTCTCGGGGGTATGGCCGGGATGCACGCGCAGGGCGGCATTCCGATCCCCAACATCCACCACATTAACCAACCGAACTGGTGGGCCGAAGGCGGCACCATGACCCCCGAGGAATTCGGCCTAGCCCGCGCGCGCGAGTTGGAAGACGCCATTCTGGAGCTTGGCGAAGACCGCGTTGCCGCCTTTATCGCCGAACCCGTGCAAGGTGCGGGCGGCGTGATCGTGGCACCCGACAGCTACTGGCCCGAGGTTCAGCGGATCTGCGATAAATACGATATCCTACTGATCGCGGATGAGGTGATTTGCGGATTTGGCCGCACGGGCAACTGGTTCGGCTCAGAAACCGTAGGTATCCGACCGGATATCATGACCATCGCCAAGGGGCTCAGCTCGGGCTATGCGCCCATCGGGGGGTCCATCGTCAGTGATGAGATCGCCAAGGTTATCGGCGGCACCGAGTTCAACCATGGCTACACCTATTCCGGCCACCCGGTCGCGGCGGCCGTTGCGCTGGAAAATCTGCGCATCCTCGAAGAGGAGAAGATCGTCGAACACGTCCGCGACGTGGCCGCGCCCTATTTGAAAGAGAAATGGGAGGCGCTGGCCGATCACCCGCTGGTCGGTGAGGCCAAAATCGTCGGCATGATGGCCTCGATCGCGCTGACGCCAGACAAGGCCAGCCGTGCTAAGTTTGCCTCGGACCCCGGCACCGTGGGCTATATCTGCCGCGACCGCTGCTTTGCCAACAACCTGATCATGCGCCATGTGGGTGACCGGATGATCATCTCACCCCCGCTGATCCTGACCCCTGCGGATATCGACGAGATGTTCGTGCGGATTTACAAGTCGCTGGATGAGGCACATGCCGAAATCATCGCGCAAGGATTGATGAAGGTGGCGGCATAGGTCTGCGTTCAGAGTATCTACGAAACGCAAGGGGCGGTTGGATTAGCAACCGCCCTTAGCTTTGAAGATCCGAGTCTTGTTCTGCCTCATTAGGTTAAATGTGACAGAGCTAGATTTCGTCCGGAGAAAAGCTACTCCGGCTCCAGCTATCATCGTACTCTCCCAAAACTCGGGACAACCCCAATAGTGACACAAAAAGTCGTGCGTAAAAATCCCGCGACATGAGTGGCTCGTTTTCATCCAGCAACTGAACAAGTTTGGCGACTTCGGTAGCAAAGACATCATAGACCTCTTTGTCCGTGGACGTTGGATCCAACGTCCAGATGTCGTGTTTGTCATAGTACTGCGCTGGTTGTGGTGTGTCTTCGGTCATAGTGCGGCCTCATCATTTGAGGCACACTTGGGATTGATGAAGCTACCGGCAATATACGTGGCGGGTAGTCACAACAAAATGGCGGCCGAGACCATAAGATTCAGACTAAGACACCTCAGTGACGTTAGTGTTTGAAGCCGCCCTTGCATATTCAAGCTGACGAAATCATCCGGCAGTAAATTCGGCACAGTTGGTACGTTCGTACGACGCCGGTCGTGTTTGGCTCGGTTCGCCTGTGTCTATACCCTGTGTATCAGTTCCAGCCTCTGTCAGGCGAGCTAGCAGTTTTCAGCGCTAAGCAAAGCTCAGCACACGAGCATTGCAACCGCATCGCGCGGGAATATAAAAATTGTCGCGCGATAAAAAACTTGATTTGATACATCTTAGATTCAAATATATGAATGCGATCCAGTTTTTTATTACCTCTACTGGCGTCGCGACCCGCTAAACTGCTGGGTCCACCTCCCGTCTATCGTAGTGAGTGCCGGTAGTCGGGAGGTTACTCATCCCATAAAGCCAAAAACTGAGAGAATGTCCGCACCACGCACCTAAACACTGTACAGGACCCGTTCGTTATCACCGCAACCGCTCTAATAGTTTCAAACTGGCATATCCATCCGGGAGCAGCCCCTGCGCCAACTGATACGCGCGGACGGCGTCGGTCGTGTTTGGTCCGGTGCGCCCGTCGATGCCTTGCGTATCAAAGCCAGCCTCGGTCAGGCGGGATTGCAGTTCCTTTTTCTCGGTGAAACTCAGCACCCGGTCACCGCGCGGCCAGTTGGCTTGAAACGGCGCTTGGCCGGCCAGACGGTCGGACAGATGGCCGATACCGATCACATAAGCGTCGGCACCGTTATATTTCTCGATCACGCCGAAATTGTCGAAGATCATCAGCGCCACACCCTGCCCTCCGGCGGGCAATAGAATGGCCGCCTGTCCGTAGTCCGGCACCGGCGTACCATTGCGTCCCAACACGCCGCGCGCGGCCCAGTCAGAGGGCATCAATGTATAATCCCGCTTGGCCACGGCATAGTCGAACCCTTGCGGCAAACGTACTTCGACACCCCAAGGCTGACCCTTGATCCAGCCGTGCCGCGCTAGGTAGGTGGCGGCAGAGGCCAACGCGTCGGTCGGGTCCTCGGACCAGATATCGCGCCGCCCGTCGCCATCGAAATCCACCGCGTGATCCAGGTATGAGGTCGGCATGAACTGTGTATGACCCATCGCGCCCGCCCAGCTGCCGACCATATTCCCGGCACTGACATCCCCGGCCTGAACGATCCGCAAAGCCGCGATCAATTGAGTTTCAAAGAACTGCGCCCGCCGCGCGTCAAAGGCCAGTGTCGCCAGTGAGCGGATAGTCTGATCACTTCCCCTAAACGTCCCGAACGAGGTCTCGAGCCCCCAGATCGCCGTTACAACCTCTTTCTCGACGCCATATTGCGCCTCGATCCGGGTCAGGGTCGCGTGATGGCGTTCCAGCCCGGCGCGACCGTTGCGGATTCGCGTGTCTGACACAGCGGCATCCAGATACTCCCAGATCGGTTTTGAAAACTCGGCCTGATTGCGATCCCGTTCGATGATTTTCTTGTCATAGGTCAGGCCCGCCAGCGCCCGATCCAGCGTCGCGGCTGAAATGCCCTGTTGTTCTGCCCGTTCGCGGAACGCCCCCAGCCACGCCTGAAACCGCGCGTTTCCTTCGGTCGACACCCGATACTCCTTAGCTGAAGGCCGCACGACCGGTCGGAGGGACACGGTCATATCAGCCGAGGCCAGCTGAAAGGTCTGTGACCGATCCGCTGAATTGTGGGATTCCGCCTGCACAATGGATGCCCATAATGCAGCGGCTATGATGCCACTTGCGCATTTACGCATTCCGAAATTCCTGATTACTGCTCAACCTCAGGATAGCGCAAAGTGCGGGATTCACAAAGCACTCAGACCAAAATACCTGACGCGCCCGGCCAAACGGAATAAGCTGCTGAGATGACACCCTTTGAAGATCCAAAAGTTGCCACCGCATTTGACGCGCTGCCAATTGATGCTCGTGTCGGGGCGCTTGCCCTGCGTGACCTGATCTTTGACACCGCCGCGTCCTTGCCAGACGCGCAGCCTTTGCAGGAATCGCTGCGCTGGGGTCAGCCCGCCTATCTGGCTCCAAAGGGTTCAACAATCCGGATCGGCACGCATAAGTCCGCGCGATTTGCACTGTATGTGCATTGCCAAAGCCGGTTGATGGGTGATTTCACCTCGGCCTTTCCCAGCGAGGATCGGCTGGATGGCAACAGGGCCGTGTTGTTTGACGACCCCGCGCAGATCGACCCGACGCGCCATGGCTGGCTGATTGCGCGGGCGCTGACCTATCACCTCTGACGGCGTTTGCGTTCGACCTTGCGTTTGATCTTGTCTTTCTTGCGCTTGTTGCTAACCGCTTTGCGTCGGGTTGGCCGCCCTTTCGCACCGCGTCCCCGTGGCAGGGCCTGATCGTCAATGGACAACAATTCCAGTTCCAAACCGCCGGTCACAGGCGTCGCCGCGGTAAGACGCACGGTGACACGCTGTCCAATGGCGATGATCAGCCCGGTGTCCGATCCCATCAGCGTCCCTGCCTCACGGTCGAAATGGAAGAATTCACGCCCGAGTGATCGGACGGGCACCAGACCATCCGCACCGGTTTCGTCCATTTTCACAAAGGCCCCGAACCGGGCGATACCACTGATACGGCCACTGAACTCATTGCCTACGCGCTCGCTGAGATAGGCAGCCAGGTAGCGATCTGTCGTATCCCGTTCGGCCATCATCGAACGCCGCTCGGTGTCCGAAATATGGGTGGCGGTTTCTTCCAGCCTGGCGATTTCATCCTCGGTCAGACCGTCGTCACCCCAACCATGCGCCGTGATCAGCGCCCGATGCACGATCAGGTCAGAATAGCGACGAATGGGCGAGGTGAAATGCGCATAGTTCCGCAGCGCCAGCCCGAAATGCCCGAAGTTTTCCGGGTTGTAATACGCCTGCGCCATCGACCGCAATGTGCTGAGGTTGATCAACTCGGCATCCTCGGTCCCGGCGGCGGCGTTCAACAGCGCATTCAGATGCCGGGTTTGCAGAACCTGGCCCTTGGCCAAATTAAGACCGGCGGCCTGCGCCGTTTCCCGCAGACTTTCCAGTTTCTCAGGCGCGGGCTCTTCATGCACGCGGAACAGCAGCGGGCGGCGCTTGGCAATCAGGGTCTCGGCGGCGGCGACGTTGGCGAGGATCATGAACTCCTCGATCAGCTTATGGGCGTCCAACCGGTCGCGGAACGCCACGCTGGTCACTTCGCCCGCGTCGCTGAGGACGATCTTGCGTTCCGGCAGGTCCAGCTCCAGCGGCTGCCGTTCGGCGCGCGCCTTCTTCAGGGCCGCATAAGCGGCGTAGAGCGGTTTCAAAACAGTTTCCAACAAAGGTCCGGTGCGGTCATTCGGGTTACCGTCAATGGCGTCCTGCACCTCGGCATAGTGCAGCGAAGCGGCCGAACGCATAAGGCCCCGCACAAACCGGTGTTCGATCTTGTTGCCGTCTGCGTCGATCTGCATCCGTACGGCGATACAGGCGCGCGGAACGCCTTCGTGCAGCGAACACAGATCGCCAGACAGGCGATCCGGCAACATCGGCACCACACGATCCGGGAAATAGCTGGAGTTACCACGCTTTCGCGCCTCCCGATCCAGTGCGGTTCCCGGCTGCACATAAGCAGCAACATCCGCGATGGCGACCCAGATCACATGGCCGCCGGGGTTTTTCGGGTCCTCATCCGCGTGCGCATAACAGGCGTCGTCATGGTCGCGCGCGTCCGACGGGTCGATGGTCAGCAGCGGCATGTCCCGCAGGTCTTCGCGCCCTTTCAGGCCGACGGGTTTGGCCCTATCGGCCTCGGCAATCACCTTATCAGGGAAATCGTCGGGGATACCGTGCTGGTGGATCGCGATCAGCGACACCGCCTTGGGTGCCGATGGGTCACCCAGCCGCTCGACGATACGGGCGCGCGGCAGACCCATGCGGTTCTTGGGGCCTGCCTGTTCGGCCTCGACCAGTTCGCCATCCTTGGCGCCCAGTATCGCACCGTCATGCACCAGCCATTCGGTCGAGCCGGTCTTGTCGATGGGGACGATCCGTCCACCTTCGGCGCTTTTGCGGAAGATACCGACGATCCTGCGCGGATTGGTTCCGATACGTCGGATCAAGCGCGCTTCGTAATTGTGGTCTTCTTCATGTACCACCGTCAGGCGAGCCAGAATGCGGTCGCCCTCGCCCAGCGCCGGATCGCTGGCACGCGCAACGATCAGAACGATGGGTTCAACGCCTTCACCATGCCATTCCAGCGGGCGCGCGAACAGGTCACCATCGGCATTCGGAGCCTTTACTTGCAACACGCTGACCGGCGGTAACCGGTCCGGATCACGATAGCTGCGCTTGCGCTTTTCCAGATGCCCTTCGGCCTCAAGTTCTTTGAGGATACGCTTCAGATCAATTCGATCTGCACCCTTGATGCCAAAGGCTTTGGCGATATCGCGTTTCGAGGTCAGGGTGGGGTTCGCCGAGATCCAATCGAGGACCTCTTGCTTGGTAGGGATGCGAGTCATAAGTCCGGCGTATCACGGGGATGCGACGGCGTCATGACTAAAAAAGATCAGGGTTTCAGATCGGCAACCGTGTCCACGTCACGCAGATGATCCAGAAAAGCCACCCGCGTTCCGGGGATTGAGACCAGAGTATCGGCCAGTGCGTGTTCCGTGGACCAGCGTACATCGCGGAACAGGTTCGTGGGCATTGCCCCATAGCGTTGCGCGCCAACCAGCCAGTAGCCCCCGTCCGGCGCAGGCCCGAACACCATTTGCGCCGAGCCCAGCGCCTTGAACGCCCGCGCAATATGCCCCCGCGTGATGCCGGGAATATCCGCACCAATTAAACAGATCGGACCTTTTGGCATGTCCCGCAACATCCGGCCCATGCGATCGCCCAGATCACCGTTCCCCTGTGGCACTCGCAGCAGATCCACCGGCCAGATACGGCTGTTCAGCCCCTCGCGGTCCGGGGAGACCGCCAGGACAATCTGCCAGCGCGGATCGCGTAACCGCCGGATCAACGACTTGGTCTGATGCCGAAACCACCAGGCCGCACCGACCATGCCGATATCGCGACCCAGACGAGTCTTCACCCGCCCCGGGTGTGGTTCTTTGACCATGATGACCAGAGTCCGCTGCATGGATCAGGCGAAATAATCCCGCAGGATGCGCGTGTAGATCGCCTTGAGCTGGTCGATCTGCGCCACCTCGACGCATTCATCCACCTGATGCATCGTGCGGCCAACCAGGCCGAATTCGACCACCGGGCAGTGGTTTTTCACAAACCGCGCGTCCGAAGTACCGCCGGTCGTGGACATCTCAGGGCGCAGGCCCGTTTCCGCCTCGACCGCTCGCGCCACCAGATCCGAGAGCGGGCCGGGCGGGGTCAGAAAACTTTCACCCGAGATTTTGATCTTGATATCGACCTCGACGTCATAGGACTCGGCCACACGCTGCGCTTCGGCCCGCAACCAGTCACTGAGGCTTGCACCCGAGTGCAAATCGTTGAACCGAATATTCACTGCGCCACTGCACTGTGCCGGGATCACGTTTGTTGCGGTGTTCCCGGTGTCGATATTCACAACCGCCAGCGTCGAGGCATCGAAATGATCCGTGCCCTGATCCAACTCATGACTGGCCAGGTCGTGCATCAGCCGCGCCATTGCAGGCAGCGGGTTTTTGGCGCGATGCGGATAGGCCGAATGCCCCTGTACACCGGTCACCGTGAACCACGCCGTCATCGAGCCACGACGCCCGATCTTCATCATCTCACCCATCGTGTTCGGGCAGGTCGGTTCGCCGACCAGACAGACCGACATCCGTTCATCGGCGCGGTCCATGTAATCCAGCAACGCGGTTGTGCCGTCCACGGCATCACCTTCTTCATCCCCGGTGATGGCCAGAATGACTGCACCGTCTGGTGGCGTATCTTGCACGAAATCCACCGCCGCTGCCGCAAAGGCCGCCACGCCGGATTTCATGTCGGTCGTCCCCCGCCCGTACATCACGCCGTCGCGGATTTCCGCCCCAAAGGGCAGCATGGTCCAGGCGGCTTCATCCCCGACCGGAACAACATCGGTATGGCCATTGAACCCAAAGCTGCGCGCATGGCCCTTTTTGCCCCAGCGCGCGAACAGGTTGGCGACACCCCCGCGATCGACCCGCGTGCAATCGAACCCCGCATCCGACAATAACTTTTCCAACAACACCAGCGCGCCACCTTCTTCGGGTGTGACCGATGGGCAACGGATTAGGTCCGCTGTCAATTCTACCGGATCTGTCATGGTGAGACCTCTTTGCTTCATTCGGGCGCTGGTTCGCGCACAGATTCAACGAATTGGGCCGATTGCCAACCCCCGCACGCCCGATTCCACGGGCTTTTTTCTGTTTGTATCGCGCCGATACCCCAATAAAACACGGACCTTGACCCCGCGACTACCTTGCCGCACCCGTCAAAATTGCGTTAGAGCCGCGCCAAACAGGTAAACTGACGATGATACGCGCCCTATTCGCACTGATCTGCCTGACCTTCGCCACGCTTGCACAACAAGCCCAGGCGCAGACACTGGACGTCACCACCGTGACCCGCCCTCCGTTTTCCTATGTCGAAGACGGGGCACAGACCGGTTTTTCCATGGATCTGCTGGCGGCGCTGGCCCAGTCGCTGGATTGGGACTATTCGGTCAACCGGGTCGAGGCGTTCAGCGACATGCTGGGTGCAGTGCAGGACGGTACCGCCGATCTGGCCATCGCCAACATCTCGATCACCGCGGCGCGCGAAACGCAGATGGATTTCAGCCAGCCGATCTTTGAGGCCGGTTTGCAGATCATGGTCCCGTCCGAGGCCGCACGCCGGCCCTCGCTGCTGCATGCGTTGCTGTCGACCGAATTGTTCATCGCCATTGGCCTGGCCTTTGCCATCCTGTTGGGCGGTGGCATGCTGATGTGGGGGTTCGAGCGCCGCTCGCAGCCCTATTTCGACCGCAAATTGAATGAGGCATGGTTCCCGTCCTTCTGGTGGGCGCTGAACCTGGTGGTCAATGGCGGGTTCGAAGAACGCATGCCGCGCACCCCGTTTGGCCGTGTGCTGGGCGTGGTTCTGGTGGTGTCATCCCTGTTCATCGTGTCGGTTTTTACCGCGCGCATCACCTCGGTCATGACGGTGGATGCGATCAGCGGCAACGTGAATTCGGTCAACGATCTGTATGGCAAACAGGTGGGCACGATTTCGAACTCGACCGCCGCCAATTTCCTGAACCGGCGCGAGATCGAGTTTACCGGATATTCCGGTCTGGATGAGATGCTGACCGCCTTCAAGGACAAAGAGCTGGACGCGGTTGTTTTTGACGCGCCGATCCTGTCTTACTATGCCTCGCACGAAGGACGACGGATCGCATCGGTGACCGGCGGCGTGTTCTTGCGAGAGAATTACGGGATCGCCTTCCCGACGGGATCACCCTTGGTCGAGGACGTCAATCAGGCGCTGCTGTCGCTGCGTGAAGACGGCACCTATGACGAGATATACCGCAAGTGGTTCGGGGTTCGGAACTAACCCTGCTCCTCATCGCCGAAAAACGGCGTCATCTGCGCGACTATGACCGCGTTTTCATCCAATGCCCGCTGCATCAGCGCGCGCTCGTCGGCGTCAATGTCATGGCCCTGTGCTTCTCGCTCGGCCAATGTACCATAGCCGGTGACGTCCAGCGGCGCGGTGTCTGCCTGTTTCAGGATCGCCACGGTCTCGCGCACGGCTTCGGCCTCATCCACGCCACTGGCGAAACACATCAGCGCCGCGCCGGTCGCGCCGTCGGGCAGGCCATCGCCATCCTTGCGGCCGATCTGCACAAGCAGGGTATAGACTTGCTGACGCGAGGGTTTCTTTTGCTTTTCCATGGCGCCTGCATTACGGGTGGAACAAGACATGGTCAACTCATAGAGCGACCCGGTAGCAGGGCCTGATTCGACTTGCAGATAAGCGAAGTACCTTACATCAAAGCCAACAGGCTTCCGCCTTCATGCAAAATTGACACATATTGAAAGTAAAAATTTCTCCGCTGGATTGACACGGAAATTTTTGAGAATCCGCATGGTTGAAATCGGTGCAATTCCGCCGACAGCCTGAGTTTATTTGCGCGGAAATTAGCTTACGGCAGCGCCGCATATTTGGGTCGATACGAGGTATGGAATGCGAAATTTAGAATACTCCCACTATTGATCGGTGTTTTTTGAAAAGGAAAGTTCGATGAGTACGTTGTCTAAACTTCTAACTACTGTTGCAAGCGTATCCGTTCTGGCTCTGGCTCCCGTAGCGTTTGTTGCAACAATCGCGTCTACGAACCCTGTGCAAGCTGAAGAGCAAGGCGAAGGAGGCGGTGGCGAAAGCGAAGGCGGCGGCGAAAGCGAAGGCGGCGGCGAAAGCGAAGGCGAAAGCGAAGGCGAAAGCGAAAGCGAAAGCGAAAGCGAAGGCGAAAGCGAAGGCGAAAGCGAAGGCGAAAGCGAAGGCGAAAGCGAAGGCGAAAGCGAAGGCGAAAGCGAAGGCGAAAGCGAAGGCGAAAG